>CAZBMR010000093.1:0-9825 GCA_964492695.1 uncultured Lentimicrobiaceae bacterium | reverse complement strand
ATCAGGCGGTTGTTCATATGGGTGTATGGGTTGGGATACACACCATTGCGCACCATGACTGTTAGCGCTGTGGCAGGCACGGAGCTGGTGTACCAACCCTTTGTTGAAGTTGTTCCGCTGCTCAGGGTTTTACCATTGAAGGGCGTAAGCAAAGCCGACTGAACAAGCCAGTTGTGCCGCAACAATATACTGTTGTTGGGTAAAACCTGCAATGGCCTGTCGTCCACCGTAAAAGTGGCCATGGCCGAGTCAACAGCCCTGCCTGCACTCATGGCAACCACTTTCCATTCTTGTTTGCCGAATGAAAGCGGAAACGGGGTATAGCTGCGGCTGTCGCCGTTCAATTCATCCAGCTTGATCCCATTCACCACCAACAAAAAGCGGTCGCAGGTAGCTGATTTCCAGCTCATCAGGGGCATATTGGTTTGAATGCTGGCTCCATTGGCCGGCGAAAGCAGTTGCATGCGGGCCATAGTGGGACTGCCTGACAACAAGAGTGTGGCCAGGAAACAAAGAATGCCGGTTTTGATGCAATTCATTTTCATTGAGATATATCTTTTTATTGCTGATCTATTCGTCTTCAAAGGCTTCAAGGAGTACAAAATCGAGGTATGCCAAGTTTGCTCCCTGGTTGTATTTTAGTGTAAGTAAATGAAGGCCTGTGTGTTGTATGGTAATCTCTGCCACGGTAGCCTGATCCCAGTAGTGCCAGTTGCCGGTGTCGTTGCCCAGTTGAAGCTGGCAGAGCAATTTACCGTTCAGCCACAGGCTGGATTGATTGTCGTGGTTGCCATACACGGTGATGATCTTGTATCTTCCTTTGGCTTTGATGTCCACCGTATAATTGGTCCACTCGCCGTCTTCCTGCCAGCCGATGTAGAGCTGATTCACTTTGGGATCGACCTTGTTGGGGTGGTTAAAATCGGCCCAATCCTTGGTGTAGGAAATGTCAACACCTTCATTCTCCCTGAAGAAACAGATTTTTTCGGGAATACCCGGCCGGCAATGACCCCCGCTGTGATTGAGGATGCTGCCATTGTTGGTGGCGTCGGTGTCGTGGTAGGCCACGCCTTCGCCGCCCTCATCATAAAAGGCAAGCTCAATCCTGCCCGGAATCAGTTGGGGAGTTTGTGAAGCCCATTCTCCGGAAAAGGGCTTGCCCTTGTATCCTTCGGGCAGTTGGGCCTGCAGCTGAAGCGCAGCCGCCAGCATGCAAAGGATGAGGATGGTGGTTTTTTTCATAGTGCGGATGCTTCAATTTGAATTTTTTGAACGGGCGCATTCCATCCGCTGACGATGAATGCGATCTGATTGCCAATCGTTTTTTCTGCTTTGATGGTCACGATTTTTGATTCGCCGGGGGTGAGCGAAAAATACTGATCGCTCCAAAAAGCGGGCAGCATGCGCTCTTCTGCATCGCCTTGAACGGGCATCAACCGGAGCATGAGGGCCATATGGGGGCTGTTGTTGTGCAGCTCAACGCTGATAAACAGTCCATCGCCGGTGTGGGCAGCCTTTGCCGAAACGACGGGTATTACCTCAGGAACCGTGGTAAATAATTGCTGATCAGCCGGTTTAGCCGTTAGGGGATAGAAATTGGCCGAAACCTCAAATCCTTTCTCATCGAGCAGCTTGAGCTTCAGAAAGCCGGCCCTGATGCCTGTCAACGCTTCGGGCAGTGCAAGCACCTCCACCTGGCAATTGGATGCCAGGCTCAATGCGCTTTCTTCCTGCCACAATAGCTTGCCCATCAGATCGTAGAAAGCCATCGAAGCGCGATGATTCTGCACCGCAGTCAGGCGGTTGTTGCTCACATGCACCGCCATTGTCAGGGGATTCAAAAAAATATGCAGTGGTTCGCTGCCCTTTTTGATGCCAATGTAGGCAGCGGTGGGTTCGCGGAAATAGTCGTATGTCTGGCAAATCAGCGAAGGCCAGGCAGGATGTGTCATCCAAACAAGAACGCCCGGGCCACGGTTCATCTGCCAGGCCTCCATCATGGCCTTTGATCGTTCCATGCTCATCCACTGTGCTTTACGCACAAAGTCGTTCAAATCATCCGCCTCACCAAGCGTGGTATTCACGTCCTGAGTAAAGATTTTCACGCGGGTCTGTGTCCAGTCATGTTTGCCCCACATATCATTCACCGGCCACAAAAGGCTGTCGGGCATCATGGCCTTCAGGCTTTCCACCGAAGGAACAGCCACAAGGCCCTGCTCGGTGTGAAAGCTATAACCTCGGTATTGAAAATACCATTCGGGCGGCATATTCTCATACGGCCCAAGGCCGCTCACCGGGTAATCTGCCGAGTTGGAGATGTAATGCCTGTCGGGGTCCAAGGCATTCACCATCTTCCTGAGCGCTGCATCAAGTGTGGGTGTCGGAAATCCTTCGTTGCGTCCAACCCACAATGCCACCGAAGGGTGGTTGCGAAATCGCTTGACCTTGTCGGTTGCACTGACAAGAAACAGACTTTCATCATCCGGATCGGGGCCATCAACGGGATTGGCAAGCCAGAAATCATCCCAAATCAACAGTCCGTACCTGTCGCAGGCTTCGTAAAAAGCCTCGCTGGCTGTTTGCCCAACCCAGTTGCGGATCATATTGAGGTTCATGTCGCGGTGATACCGCACCAAAAGGTCATAGCAATCAGAATCACAACGAAGAAGCAACTCCGGAAGTCCCCAGTTACCTCCCCTGACGATGATGGGAAAACCATTTACCAGCAAGCGGAGGTTTCCGTTTTGAACCTGATAACTGAGCTGTCTGATTCCGTAAACGATACTAAGAGAATCGCTGATACGGCCATCCACCTCAAATTCAAAGTGAAGGCTATCGAGCTGCTGAGCTCCATAACCGTTTGGCCACCATAGTTTTGGTTGATTGATCATCAATCCGGAGAATTCACGTTTATTCAGCACCACCCTTCGTTGCTCTTTTGCTTCAAGCGTCAGAAATGTCTCTATGCTGAAGCAGGACGATCTTGCCTTCAATTTCCCGCTGACAGGCTCAGTACCTGAATTAGCAAGGTCGATGCCGAGTGATATTTCTGCCATGGTTGTATCCTGACCAACAATGGTTGTTTGCAGCTGAGGGTCGCTCAGCTGAATGCGATCAACGGCTGTGAGGAAAACTTCATCCGTAATCCCTGTGTTTCTGCCCCTGATTGTTGGCATCCAATTCCAGCCAATGGCTGAAACATAAGTTGGACTGTCGCGACCGATGATTCCTCCGTTGGGGTCAGGATCGCCTAAGTGTTGCTCGGTGGCTAGTCCGGGGTGGTCGTTTATCCTGATCAGGACTGCGAGGCAATTGTCTCGTTCTTCAAAAAGAAAAGGGGTAATATCAAATTGTTTTCTGACGAAAGCCCCCTGGATATCACCCAGATAATGGCCGTTGAAAAAGACCGCAGCTTTCCAGTTGATTCCCTGAAAATGAACCCAGATCTGTTTACCCTTAAAACTTTTCGGCAGTTTGAAAGTTTTTCTGTACCAAAAATCGGCATTGAAATAAGCCTCTGATGCCTGCAATTGATCATCAGCATAAACTGGGTCTGGTACGGCTCCTCCGGCAACGAAGGCTGCAAAACTGGTTGTCGGCACCTTAGCCGGCATCCACCCGTTTGTGGTATAGGATGGTTTTGAAACCATCGTCCCTTCATCTGCAACAGCTGCACATCTTTCGATCTGCCATCCATTTCCTGTGAGTGAGTAATGATTTCCCCGAACGGGCTGTTCATTCTGCTGGCTGATCATTTCCGCCTTATTCTCGCCAAAAACTTCCAGTTCAGCTAACTTCACTCCGCGACTCTCTGCTGTGGTGTTGATCAGCAAGCTCACATAGCGCGCCCTCGCTTCCAGTTGATAGGTCTCCTGTCCGCCTTTTCCAGCGGTAATATGCTGCTCTGTGTGCCAGTTGACAGGTCTTCCTGCCTGATTGCTGTCGGTCTGCAGTATGTAATCAACCGCATAGTTTTCATGCCACAAAATCCGGATTGAATGAATATGAAAGACCGCGCCCAAATCAACGTAAATCCAGTGTTGGTCTCCGGACGGGCTTACCCAGGCTGTGGAGTGATCGCCATCTACAGCCATTTGGGCTGTTTGATCATAGTCAATGGCAGCCGAATGCCAGGCTGCCTTTCGCCACGAGAGTGGGTTTTGTGCTGCCAGCGAAGCCGAAAACAAAAACCAGATCAGTAGCAACAGGGTCCTTTTTCTGCCTGAAGGGGGAGGTATGTGTCGGGTATGCAGCATCATATTTCAAGGTACGATAAAACGGGCCGATTGCCGTAAATCAGGCGCCAGGATGCTGAGAACATAAACGCCTTGCCTGAGGAGGCCCTGAAGATAGATTTCCTTCTGGTTGCCTTCAAAATCATCGCTGTAAACCTCCCTGCCTAAGCAATCAGTGATGGAGAAGCGTGCATTGCGCAGTTGCCGGTCTGTTGTGAGGTGAAGAATTCCCCCAATCCCCAGAACAGTGGGATGAATAATCAGGGCAGGCAAACGATCCTCGCCAATGCCATTGGCTGCAATCCCATAAACCTCAAATTCATACAGCGAATAGCCGTAGTTGGTATTGCGCTGAGTGCCGTACATCCTGATGTAGCGCCCCGTGCTGTTGAGTCCCGTGAAATGATCCGTACGGGCTCCTGAGGGCATATTGGTTTTGTTGACCAGACTTGTCCATGCTGTGCCATTGTCGGAAACTTCGATTTTAAAAGACTTTGCCGAAGCGACTTCCCACTTCAGCACCACCTCCTGAACGAGATATGATTCCCCAAGATCAATTTCGAACCATTGTGGATCGGAATACATGCTCGACCAGCGTGTGCTTTCATCCCCGTCGAGGGCATTGGAAGAAATATTCCCCAGATTGGCCTCGGTGGATGAAACCTCATGCGGCCGCAACAGCGACAGGCTTGGTTTTTTAACCGTAATGACCACACTGCCATTCGCTGTTTCTCCCGTGGAAGTCATGATGCTGAGGGTAATGACGTGAATACCAAGAGGTAGCTCGATAAACGCTTCGACACCTTCGGCTAACTGAATGCCATTTTCTGACCAAACGAAAGAAGTGATCGTTCCTTGATTGGTGCTGCTTGCGCTACCATTCAGGGTGGTGCTTTCGAAGCCATTACCATCATGGTCAAACAAAATACGGCTTGTTCCGGCTCTAGCTTTGGGACCAGGATTCAGATCGTCGAGTGTAAAAACACGGGGATCGTTGTAAACCTGGTTGATCCATTGCGGGGTATTGTTGTCTTCGATCATATAAGCCCAAGTCATGAAATACAACCAGGGTTGTTCGGCAAACAATTCAGGATCAAAGAGGTGACCATCTTCGCCAATGCCAAATAATTTGCCATTGCCTGGAAAAATCTGCTGAAACTGATGCCAGGAATGATTTGTGCCGGTGTATCTGGGATAATCCCAGGCAATGATATCCACCACATCATCGCCGGGATACCAGTTGGGTTTGTCATAACCATAACTATTCCACACCCAGATGAGGTTGTTGAGCTGATGGTGGTTCACCATTCTGTCATACATCAGGCGATAAAGTTCGATGCAGGCATCCTTTCCGGAAAAACCCCACCAAAACCAGGCACCTTCGGCTTCGTGCAAAGGCCGCCACAAAGCAGGTACGGCACTGTCCTGCATTTGCTTGAAAGCATTGGCAACCAGATCTATATCGCGGATCATATTGTGATAAGAGTCCGAATTGGTATCTGCCAATGCTTCGGCCAGGTTGAAATTGGGGGATGACCAGTCGCCATCAGCATTGGGCGAAATCCAGTGCCACTGAAACTGGGCGATGCCATGGCGGTCTTTCACCCAACGGATGGCTTTTGCTGCATCGTTGTTGCCACCCTGTGAAGGACAGATACCGTTGAAATCGTAACCCATCAAGGCAGGCGCACGACCTCCGCTGGCATTTTCGATATAGCTCAGGTATTGGTCGTCGCATTGCCCGGCGATGATTTTGTGGCCATACAAGGAATCAAGTAAATGCTTCAATGCCAGTGTTTCAGCCGTTGCATTGGGATTGACAAGCTGGGCAGTGGTTTGCTGAATGGGAAACAACAAGTTGAACAAAAAAAGCAATATCGGGAGCGTTGATCGCAATCTCTTCATCTCTTAACCGTGTAAAATGTTTTCTATCTGCTGAATTTCCTGATCGGAGAATGGTGCCGAATCCAGTGCCTTTAAATTGTCGGTCAGTTGACTGGTACTGCTGGCACCGATGAGCACCGATGTCACACGCCGGTCTTTCAGCAACCACGACAATGCCATGTGCGACAATTGTTGCCCGCGATGATTTGCCAACTGATTCAGGCTGTGAACCATCTCCATCCGTCGGGCTGTGAGCAGGTCTGGATGCAAACTGGTGTTGGTCCTGGAAGCCCTTGAGCCTTCGGGTATTCCATGAAGGTATTTATCGGTAAGTAGACCCTGCGCGAGCGGAGAAAAAGCAATGCAACCTGCGCCGGCTTCTTCCAACACATCAAGCAACCCACCTTCAACCCATCTTTCGAACATGGAATACTTAGCCTGATGGATGACAAAAGGGGTGTTCAACTGCTTCAGAACTGCTATGGCTTCTTTTGACTGAAGCGCATTATAATTGGAAATACCGGCGTACAGTGCCTTACCTTGCCGGACAGCATGATCGAGTGCAAGCATGGTTTCTTCCACAGGTGTTTGAGGATCAGGGCGGTGGGAGTAATAAATATCCACATATTCAAGTCCCATCCGTCGAAGACTCTGATCGAGGCTTGCAAGCATATACTTTCTGGAGCCATGGTCGCCATAAGGGCCGGGCCACATATCGTAGCCGGCTTTGGTGGCGATGATCATTTCATCGCGGTAGGGTCTGAAATCCTTTTGAATGATCTTACCAAAATTTTCTTCAGCTGATCCTGGCGGTGGTCCGTAGTTATTAGCCAGATCAAAATGGGTGATGCCGGCATCAAAGGCAGCACGAACGATAGCCCTGCTGCGGCTAAAGGGGTCGTTGTCGCTGAAGTTTTGCCAAAGTCCCAGCGAAATCAGCGGCAGCTGCAGTCCGTTGTTCCCGCAGCGACGGTAGGTCATTTTGTCATATCTGCCTGCATTGGCAAGGTAAGGTTCATTCATTGGTCAAGAATTTTACTTTTTAATTTCCCTGGTCGAAGGTTTACAAATTCATTACAGAATGCCTAAATATCTCAGGGTTTGGTGTTTTTGTGGAAGACAGTCGCTGACCAGTCCGTCTCACCTCCGGCATTCACTGCCTTGATTCGGTAGTAGTATACCCGATCCGGCTGTGCTGATTCATCGCTATAAAGCGTCAGAGGTTCCGATGCTGCGGCTGTATGTTCAAAGTTGGTGACATCGGCAATCACCGAATCTTCAAGTCCGGTGGCCACCACTTTCCAGGGTCCTTCCTTGCTCTCGGCTCTTTCGATTGTATAATATGCCGCCCCTGCCGAACCACGCCAGGTGAACCCGTTGCCATGCTTCATCAGCACAGGTGTTGGCGCAGGTTTCATAACAGGCAACGGGTCAATGCCCCGGATGAGGTAAGACTCACGTGTGAGAATGTCAAGCAACCGTGTTTCATCATAAGCGAAACCCACTGAAAAGCCCGGAACATGGAATGAATTGACCGGAGTACCGCCTTCGTTGTGATAGTACCAACCGCCATCACGCCGGTGGCTCCGGATGCTCCAGATCAATCCGCCGGCAATGCCTTCTTCGCGGATGGTTTTCATGAGCTCGCTCAAATTTTCTGTTGACCCCAGACCAAATTCATCAATCAGCAGTGGTTTAATACCTTTGCATTCGGCGCGTGCAGCTTTGGCAATTGGTGATAGCCACCAGTCGCGGCCACCCATACGGTTCCAGTATTCATACAAATGGTCGCTGATGAGGTCGATGTTGGGATCGTCGAGCATGGCTTTTCGGTCAACACCACCGGCCTCCATCAACAGGTGATTGGGGTCAATTTGCTTGATGTAGGCTGCCATTTCGTTGGTCCAGGCCTGGATAAGCGGACTCCATGTCTGGTAATCAAGACCTCTATCGCCGGGATAGCTCCCGAATTCATTTCCCATCTGCCAGCATAGGATAGCCGGGTCTTCTTTGTAAAGCAGACCATTGACAGTGTTTTTACGGTTGAGTACAAAATTCAAAAAGTGCCTGAAATCAGCCTTCACCTCTTCATCTGTCCAAAAAGAACCCTTGGGTTTGCCAGATAAGGTAGAAAACTCGTCAACACCGCGAATACCTCCAAACGACTGTGAGGCGATGAACGGAATGATCAGCCGTATGTCGTATTCATGTGCCAGGGCAATCACCCGGTCGAGGCAGCGAAATGCTTCTTCATTGTATGTTCTTCTGGCAGTGATATATACAGGCATTTCCTTATCATCGGGTGAATAGACTGATAAAGAAAAGGTGCGGGTTGCCAGACCCCCTGTACGCTGAATCCCGCTGTAGATATCCCTAATTTCGTATTCATCAGGAAACCTGTTGCTGCGGTCGGTCCTGATCTGTGATTCATTTTGTTGAATATTGGGCGCAGCCAATCCGAAAAAGCGAAACTCTTTTTCACCTTCCATCAGCTTATCGGCCTGACGGGTAATAAAATATCTGAAACGGGGTTTGATGGTTTGTGCATGAAGCTGCAAACCAATGCTTAAGCCCATCATTATCAAGGCCAGGATCAATCTTTTAAGGTTCGTGTTTGATTTCATATTTTTCTTGTTAACGTTGACAAAACAATTCCAGACCGGCTCATTTACCGGTAGATGAATGCATTATCAAAAATTAAAATGCTTACAGATCAGGATAAATAAGGAATCAAAAAGCCTTACCTGATGATAACTTTTTGGTTGTAGGCTTGTTGGCCGGAGGTCACAAAACTCACCAGATACAAGCCGGGAGCGAACCCGTCGAGACGAATTCTTGTAGTTTCGGCGGCAGTAACGATATCAGAATGATGAACGCAAACACCCCTGAGGTCGAATACGCTGAGGCGTCCCGACTTACCGGAAGTATGTATCATCAATTCGTCCTGAGCAGGGTTTGGACTCACCAGCATTACGCCAACCGAAGCTTCCAGATCATCCAGTGCCAAAGGCGCATTGATGGTTTTTGCGTTCGCATAAATATTGGGCATGTCGTTCAGGAAGATTGTAAACGGATCGTGAAAAAAATCAAGAAAATCCGGTACGCTGCTGTGGCCAGGATAAGGCGCATAATGGTGCGAGGTGCTGGCATTACGCCAGACAGCCTGATACGCAATGCGGCTGGCAACTGCATCATTCTTGATCGGATCGAGCATAAACTGTGTGAACCATGTTGGATTGGTAATTCGTTCCAAACCAGTTTCGGTGAGTGCCGGAATTTTGTCGCGCTGCTCTGCCATTTCCACAAGATAACGCAATTGGGTTATCAGATTGGTGATACCAGATGGGCTTGAAACATCGCCATAATCATCAAAACCAAACACATCGATGTAATTATCTCCCGGATAGCGTTGCAGGTATTTAGCTTTGGTATAGAAACGGTCGGGTGAATAGGCAAAGAGAACATTGATCACTTTTTTTTCATCCACCAGGTAATTGACCGTAAACTGCCAAAGCATTTTGTATTCGTCGATGCTGCAATGGGCATTTCCCCACCAGAACCAATCGCCGGTGTGCTCATGCCAGGGCCTGAAAATAACCGGAATAGCCTCACCAGATGCGCCTTTGAGGGTGTTTAAAAATAGGGCAATGTTGTCAAGCTGATTGCGCCAGGCAATGTGATTGACGCCTCCTGGAAGAATCGAACG
>CAZBMR010000092.1:0-10007 GCA_964492695.1 uncultured Lentimicrobiaceae bacterium | reverse complement strand
GCGCAATTGAAAAACCTTAGCGTGCTATATTTTCCGTTTCCTGAGACGACCCCTACAAGGGCCGTAAGCCGTCACTGACTCCTGAACAAGTGGCTCTGCTGCATCAACGTCTTGAATCTGGCGACTACAAAACCAAGCGAGCATTGGCGAAGGAGTTTGGGATTTCTGCGCCAACGCTGTATCGGTATCAGTAGTAGTTCCAGCTATTTGATATTATTTGTCTATCTATTGAAAATTTTTCTGAGTAAAACAGGGTCGGCATCCTGAACTGAGCTTGCTCCAATTTTATTTGCTGCTAACCGTAAACAGGAATCGACCGATACAAACCAACTTGCCATCAAGTAGTAACTGAACCGATACTGTCGTAATGCGCCGACCCGCACGAACAATACTGGGGACTGCCTGTAACGTACCTATAAATGCTGGCCGCAGGTAATCAAAGGTCATCGTGGAGCATAAGGGCAGCTCATTATCACCACGCTGACGGGCAAGATAGGCGGCGGCGGCCACTTCACCAAAACTCGCGAGAATGCCGCCATGAAACGTGCCAATCATCGGGTTGCCGATATGCGAATCACGAAAGTCCATAAAGTACTGTATTTCTCCATGTTGCATTTCCTCACGAAAACCTAGAAAATCGACAAAAGGCTCGTCACACAATTTTAGTGGGGGTGTTTCCGCGCTCATCTGATTTACTATACTCATATCACTCGCCTCGCGCTTCATTGCTGTCAAAAGAGGGTCCCATCGTGCCGATTGCGAAAGAACCAGTGACAGTAGCCAGTAGCTCACCACTGTCTTCTGCAACCGCTCGGCCCGTGATAAAGGCCACCGTATCGGTTCTACCAATGCAATCCACTATCGCCTTTAAACCTACCGCAGAGGGAATACGTCGCAAAAAATCGACACGCAAATCAATAGTGGCAATCGGCTCTAACGACCGCAATGACGAAAAAATAGATAAGCCGCAAGTCGTATCCAGCAGCGTCACCAAAGCCCCTCGATGCAGTGAGCCTTTACGGTCAGAGAGTTGCTCAGAGAAGGGCATCGTCATCTCGGCATGACCATCGCTCACTGCACCAACACTAATATTGAACATATTGAATAAAGGGTGATTAGTACCAAAAAACGCCTTAGCCATGGTCAGGTGTGCCGTGTTATTACTGTCCATTTTTGAACTCCCGCCATTGCTGGCTGATTTTATTGCGAAAAAATTAGCGGCACGTCTCAAAGTGCAAGGGCGGCATCTGTATAATTACGTTCGGCCTGCATCACCGCCACAATGGCCTCTTCAATGGCGGCATATGGAAAGTTTGTGCTTTCCGAGGCAGACTTCAAACACATGGCTAATGCCGTCCATGCTTTTTCGCAAGCCCTCATTAACAGGGGCAGTCGATATTGCTGTACACTTGCGTCATAGTGAACCGCTTCATCAAGGAATTCAGCGTACATTTTGCGGAAGCCGCCGCCACCTGTGCCACGCTTTTCAATAATTTGGTAGGCAAATCGGGTCGTCCAGTGCCAATCGCCTGTGGCTCCCCAACGACTCAGTTCGGCCAGCCATGTTTCCAGTGCCGATATGCCACTCACAGCTAATGACTTGGCGTTGTCATGGATGACACCGGTAATCATCTCGGGGGTAATTTCGCCTTGAAACGCGGTGGGCGTGAACATATTGCCATAGTGAATAAATGGGGGCTGTGTAGAAAAACGTGCGCGGGTCAGTGCCTCTCGCGTCACCGACAAAACACTCGGACGCTCGGTATCGGTGACAAATACCGCACCTGTCTCTGGATTTCTCGACCAAGCGGCTATGGCGTGACCGGGAAAGTGCGTGCTGCTGTTGAAGTAAGGTAAATAAAAAATATCCGTCAGCAACAGGGTGGGGTGACCCGCATCCAAACATTTCTCCAGCGCGGTGGCTGCCGATTCGGGTGACTCGAAGGTTTGCCACTCAAAGGGTATACCGATACTTTCAAATACGCGCGCTTCAAACCCCAAAGACCGCACATGCACTAAAAATGGCACAGGGGCGTCAGCCATTTCCAAATAGGTCACGCCAAGCCCTGAGCCTAATCCAAAGCACATGGCCTCGGAAATATTCAGCCCATTAAACTCGAGCAAATCACGAATTGCGGAGCTGCCACAATGCCTCCCGATGGCGTGCGTGATACGGGATGGAGTCTTATAGTTGGTCACAGGTTTTTTGCCTCTTCGTGAAAATCTGGATTAAGGATGCCTCTTGTCATCATCTGCCATATCGCATCCGCGATCTGTTCAAGATTGTACTTACCATTTTCTTTATACCAAGTGGCAGCCCAGTTTATTGCTCCTAGCCCAATCAGTCTTAACAGATCTGCATCCACATCGTTTCGGATACAACCATAAGACTGCAGATCATCAAGAATTGTCTGCCAATATCGCTCGTATCTGTCTCTCTCAGCAATAATCTGCTCACGTGCGACTCCATGTACCGAGCGCCACTCAAACAACAACACATAAACCATATCGTCACCCGACATAAGGATATCGACATGTGTCTGCAGTGCCGATTGCATTTTTTTGAGTGGATCTTGAATCGCGGAAGTCGCCTCAACAATCCTGTAAATAGTTCTCTCAATAGCAAGCCGCATCATATCAACCAAAATATCGTCTTTACTACGATAGCGGTAATGCAGACTGCCTGGAAGAATACCACAAGCACTGGCAATTTCTCGCACACTGGTACGCTCAAAACCCTTTTCTCGAAACAGCTTGGCAGAAGCGGCTAATACTCTCTCGCGGTCAGCAACTTCGACTCGCGTAGATTCACTACTCAACATAGTTTGACTCATAACATTATATCAATAAGACAGGTTACTCGACTTGGTCAAGTCGAGTCGAGTCTTTCACGGTCTCTCCTGATCTATACAGCTTTTGCAATGGGGACATTAAAAACAATTCGTGACGCTTCCATAGGGTCTTGATGCTTATCATATTCAGCCAGCCAAGAATTAACCTTTTCTGGGATTTCGGTGTCGCTAGGATGGAAACCTGGCTTAAACCAGTCCAGATAGCGTGGAATAAGTCTGGTAATCAGGCCACGTGGTCCATAGAGGCGATAAAATCCCTTAGCAAGCACCAATGGCTGACCTTGTAGTTTGTCAATTTTCAACATATGCCAAAGAACTGAGCCAACCACCGCATGTACCAGTAGCGTTCCGATAATCAAAGCAGATGCGCGGGTGAAATACCCCCCACCTGCCGCTGTTTCGTAAACATCAAAGGCTACTGTTTTGTGTTCGACTTCTTCTACCCCATGCCACATGAACATGGCACGCATTGCGGGATGAGCATTCTTGAACATCTCACCCTCACCCTCCATAGCACCCTCGCCTAGTACAGCAGTAATATGTTCAAAGGCAGCTGTCATGGCCAACAGATACTTGGCGGGCAGGTGTTTTTGGGAGAGCCGAATAAATAATTTGAATCTTGCGATGACCTTTTCGACATGAATGCCTTGCGACTGCATCACCGCATTATACTGGTCATGCACAATGCCATGTTGCGCTTCTTGGCGAAAAAAGTTTTTGATATCTTCTCTCAGTTTAGGATCTGTGACCAGATCCTGATAGTTACGCACCGACTGAATAAAAAAACGCTCTCCATCGGGGAAGTGAATAGAAAGTGCATCAAAGAAGCGTGTTAACACCGGGTCACCGTCGTTCCAAAAAACTGGAACATCACTTAAATCAAACCGCGGCTTACGTGGCTGGATATTGATCATATGAGTCATGGCGAGAGTTTCCTTGTAAAGGCATCGAATGTCTGTAAACCTGCTATCACATTTGACCTTGAGCAATATTTTTCACCTTGGTCAGGCACAGCAAATATCACACAAGAATTCAACGGGTATTGGTCAAATGACCAAATGCATATTTTGAATATATATTGGTCGATTGACCAAATGTCAAGCCTGTCCTCAAAATTTGATAGAATGAGTTAACAACGCAGCAGGTGAGCCAGATCATCTTTGACATCGAATATAGCTACCAGACCTTTTGGCAGAGGTGTTTTTTTAATGTTAGTTTTTTTACATTAGAGTGTGTTGACGTTTGAAAATATTGATTGCAAATTGGAGGCAGACTCAGAGAATTAAAGCTCTCCCCATCCGAGTCCACCATGCCACGCTTTATGCTGAACGACCAACATTGAGCAAAGATTTCTCCTATGCTCAAGCAACAGGACATTGATCACAAACCAAATTTACGGCTCACCGTAGAAGCCATGCTCTACAGAATGTGGGTGAAATGTCCATGGCTAGACCTACCTCCTGACTGAGTTTGGTCAGCAGCCTAATCTCTACAAAAGATACAACGACTGGTCAGCAAAAGGTTTTTTCCAAAGCATACTCAGGGTTTTATCTACTGACTCTGATATAGAGTAGGGGTTATGGATAGCAATTACGTCAAGGCACATCAACATAATGCACGTGCTGCAACTCACGATCAGGAGGCGATTGGCTTAAGTCGAGGTAGCAAGACAAGTAAGATCCATCTTGCCGTAGATGGGTATGGATTACCCATCGTGTTTGCGATCACGGGTGGTGAATTACACAAAGCCAAAGCTGCACCTGACTTGCTCTCACAGGTATCTATCGATGCCATTCTGATTAACATCTGAATCAGCGTAATGCAAATCTAGCCTGATGTAGTTTTAAGCTACCCCATCAACGCCTGTACCGCAATCGACTCATCCGCCAACCGCAGTGGATCGACCGCCGTACCAGCCGTGATCAGCTTTTTGCTTAGCATAAACTCCTGCGGACGATTCACACAATCCGCCGCAATCAGGCGACCCGCCTGCAAATAAAACGCTGCAAAGCTACGCCTTTGCTGCACATCACCCCGAATCACGATCTGATCATACCCCTGACTGAGTCCCGCAATCTGCAACTTTAGATCATACTGATCTGACCAAAACCAAGGCAAACTCTTCGAGGTCCGCTGTAAGCCACACAAGGTCGCCGAGGCAATTTTGGCCTGTTCATTGGCGTTTGGTACCGACTCCAAGCGCATCCGCCGCTGATAAATCGGATTAAACGCATTGGCACAATCCCCGATGGCCACAATCTCTGGCGCACTGGTACGGCAATACTCATCAATCACAATACCATTGTCCACCTGCAAGCCCGCGTCCAGCGCCAACTCGATATTCGGTACAACCCCGACCCCGATGATCACCAGATCTGCATCGAACATCGAACCATCGGCACACAGCACCGCTTGCGCCCGCCCCTCACCCGTGATCGCCGTGACCGACACACCGGTATGAATCGTCACACCCTGTTCGCGATGAATCCGCGTATAAAAGTCCGACACTTCCGGTGCAGTTACCCGCTGCAAAATCCGCTCGGCGGCTTCCAAGACCACCACCTGCATGCCCTGCTCGGTCAATGCGGCGGCTGTTTCAAGACCGATATAGCCACCACCGATCACCACTGCTTTGCCGTTGGGTTGTACAAATGGCTGGATAGCCTGTACATCGCTGATATTTCTAAGATAATGCACACCTGCCAAATCAGACCCAGCCAGCGACACCGTCCTGACTCGTGCACCGGTACACAGCGCCAACTGGTCATACGCAAGCGTACTGCCATCTTGTAGTGTCACGCTGCGCGCTGCCCGATCAATCGCAACCACCCGCCCGTGCCGAAATTCGATCTGATTTTTTTGATAAAAAGCGGCTGGCCGAATCAATAACTCATCGACCAGTTGTGCACCGCATAAAAAGGTCTTGGACAACGGCGGTCGATGATACGGCAAATACGGCTCATCGCCGATCACCACAATCTCGCCCTGCCAGCCATCTGGCCGCAGACTTGCCGCCAACTGCGCCGCAGCATGACTTGCGCCAATGATGACGATTGTTTGCATATGAATTCACTCAGTTCATGGTTGATGCACAGCATCAATTGTTGCCGACGACAGTTGCAAAATGCCTCTGTCGCCTATTTTGATACCTACGCTTTGGCAGTCAGTTTGACCATCATCTTGGCATAGCCGCGCACAAAGTTAGACTGCACCAACTCTGGCTCACCCAATACCTCAATATTGTCGAAGCGAAGCAATAACTCCTCCCACAGAATCCGCAACTGCATCTCGGCCAAGCGATTGCCCATACAGCGATGCACACCAAAGCCAAATGACAAATGATTGCGTGCACCTTTACGATCAATCAAAAACGCATCTGGCTGTTCAATCACCCGCTCGTCACGATTGCCCGAGGCATACCACATTAAGATCTTGTCGCCCTTACGGATGGTTTGGCCGTGCATCTCGATGTCTTGCTTGGCGATGCGACGCATATACGCCAGTGGGGTCTGCCAGCGAATGATCTCGGACACCATATTTGGAATCAGGCTCGGTTGGTTTTTCAGTTTGACAAACTGCTCAGGAAACAGGTTCAGCGCATATACCCCGCCGGTCATGGAGTTCCGCGTGGTGTCATTCCCACCGACAATCAGCAAGGCCAAATTGCCCAAAAACTCCATCGGACGGTGAATCAAATCCTTGGTATCGTCATTGCTCAGCATTAAGCTAATCAAATCAAATCCCATCGGCTCACCTGCCGCTTGCTGAGCCGCCTTGGCATGCCACAGCGCGGCAAACTGCTTGGCCATATCAGCGGCGGCATTAAAAAGCACATCGTTGTCGCTAATCTCACCGCCCGTGGCTTCTGCGCTGCCCGCCAACGTATCAGACCAGTACACCAGCTTGTGCCGCTGTTCATACGGAAAATCTAACAAGGTCGCCAGCATGCGTGCGGTGATTTCTTTGGACACCCGCTCCACCCAATCAAACGGCGTATCGAGCGGCAAATCATCCAAAATCTCTTGTACCCGACTGCGGATCAGCCCTTCCATTTCTTTTAAATTTTTCGGTGCGACCACACCTTGTACCGCTTGACGCTGCACATCGTGCTTAGGCGGATCCATTGCAATAAACATTTCCACATCCAGTCCGGCGGGCGGCTTGCCAATCACAATCACCGGTTCCGCCGAAAACAGCTCGTGGGATTTGTCCACGAACACAATATCGTCATAACGGGTAATCGACCAAAATGCACCGAATGGACTGCTTTTTTGGTAATGAACAGGACGCTCGTCGCGTAGCCGCTTAAAGTATGACTGCCATTGATGCTGTCGATATAAAAACGGATTGCTCATATCGATGTCTTCGAGCTTGAGCGTGGCAACATCGGGGATTGGCTTTTCTACAAAATCAGGGAACGGTTGCGCCTGTGTCACCCGTTGCTTGACCTTTTGGAACACCTGCATGCCTTTCACTTGTAAATGCATGGGTATCGGCAGCAGGGCTGAAATTTGGTTTAGTGTGGCTTGCATGTTTTTCATGATTCATTCCTCAATGATGATGCTTAACAGCTGTTGAAATCTGCCGTCACTACATTTGAAACTCAGGCAAATGCACCACCATGCCATCCATTGCATCGGACAATTGAATCTGGCACGCCAAACGAGACGACGCCGTACCTTCTGGTACCATCTCTAGCATGCGCGCCTCTTCGTCATTGGGCTGTCCTGTCGCCGCCAGCCAAGCACCGTCAACGATCACATGACAGGTTCCACAAGCACATTCGCCACCGCAATCTCCATCAATGCCGGATACGCCGTGATCGATAGCCAGTTGCATCAGCGACTTGCCCGCTTCGATGTCAAGTACGGTGGCGGTACCGTCATACTCGATCAATGTAATTTGACCCATTATTACTACTCCTGTGTGGTATGATGAAAATAGCCATCCCTCTTTACTCATAATAGACATGTATCCATACTGCTTACAGGTCTCTTGTTGACAATATAGGGTCATTAAAAGACGATTATGGCGCTGTAGCCCCATCGTCGATTGCATTTTTCTAGTCGATGTTCTTTCATACTGGTCTGTTATTGAGGTGTTTGAGCCATGTTGCATCCAAGTCTGCTGACTGGTCTCGCCAGTACAAGTGAATCTGCTAATATCCCCTGTAGCTATACCCGTCTGATTGGCCGAGAGCTGGACTTGCAGGCGCGTGACCTACCTAAACTATTAAAATTCACCACGCTGACCGCTGAACAACTGATGCGTGACGACACGATGATCACGGCCAGCCAACAGATTCAAATCTTACAAAATAGCTTGGAGTTGTCCGCATCCGATCAGTTTGGCTTGCGTTTAGGGCAGCGGCTCACGCCGTCAACACATGGCTCGATGGGCTTTTTAATCAATAGCAGCCCGAACTTATTGGCCGTGTTACAAGCGTTTCAAACTTTTTTGCCGACCCGTATGAGTTTGATTAGGCTCGAAACACACACCAATGCTGAGTGGACGACCTGCTTGATTTTCTTTGAGCAGACCTTGAGTCATGCAGTACATCGGCTACTGTCCGAAACTGTTGCGGTGATTTTTTCGGAATGTGCCGAATTTATTGTTGGACGACCGCTGACCGAGGCGGTGATTCAGTTTAGCCATCCCGCCCCCGATCATCATGCCTGTTACGCGGATTATCTTGCCGGTACCTATCAGTTTGATCAGCCACAACTGTCGATCCGAGTGCCGACCGAGTTGTGCTTGATTGCCAATGCATCCGCGCAGCACGATAGCTATCTGCTGGCGATGCAACAATGCGAAATGATCCTCAACCGGCTCAAGACCCAACAACACAGCACCACCTACCAAGTGCAAAAAGCCATGCTGTCCTATCCGCTCGGGCAACTGAGTGAAGAGGATCTGGCTGCAGCCTTGTTTATGAATAAGCGTACGCTGGCCAGACGTCTGGTCAAAGAGAACACGAGTTACCGGCTGATTCGAGATCGGATTTTATCTGAGAAAGCCAGTAGTTATTTACATGACCCTCAAATATCGGTCGAGGCAATTGCCAGCTTACTGAATTACCACGACTCTGCTAATTTTCGGCGCGCGTTTAAACGCTGGTTTGGTGTATCACCAAGTGCTTATCGGCGAAAAATCACCCATCGGCAAGAAGAAAATGACCTGAGAGAATGAGGTTGTTCGTATGATTGTTAATACGTTGAAACATCAATACGCCCTAGAAAAATACCTTAAAACGCTATGTCAGAGATGGCAATCATATGGCAGCCCTCCACTTCCAATCCGATAACCTCAACTCAACCCAACGCTTGCAACCCGCTGTGAACTCTGTAGAGGTTTTAATTCCCATTGCAGCCCATCCACCGTCAATGTCTTCAGTTAGGGGTCGTCTCAGGAAACGGAAAATATAGCACGCTAAGGATTTTCACTCCGACTTCTTTTAACGATATCCAACACGGTATTTTTGCTTAGATTGACCAGCCGACCGACTTGTCGATAAGAGTGTCCAGCAGACACCAACTCCAACACTTTAGGTGCCAGACGATCTGACTTGGTACGTTGACCAGGACGACGACCAAACACAACGCCCCGCGCTTGTGCCGCTGCTACACCAGAGCGCACACGTTCACGTAGTAAATCTCCCTCAAACTCTGCTAATGCAGACATCACAGAAGCCATGAGCTTTCCCTGAGATGTGGAAAGGTCAAACTGCAAACCTGTTTGTGCCACCAGAGATACCCCGAAATGCCCAAGATTGTTGACGCTCACTTAATATTGACCAGCGATGCTCGTTGAATATTGACCAGGCATTTAAGCAATGTAGCGTACTACACTGCTGTGGATAAATCGATCAATTGCTGTTGCTTTTTCTTCACTGATCGACGGTTAAAATAACTCTCCTTTCTCTGCTTCTCGTTTCTTTATACGCTGCTTGGCTTCCTCCGTGCTTTGCTTAAAACGATAGGATTCATTACCCGTTTCGATGATATGGCAATGATGAGTCAGTCGATCCAGCAGTGCAGTCGTCAACTTAGCATCACCAAATACATTGCTCCATTCCGAGAAGCTCAAGTTCGTCGTAATGATAGGGGTCGTCTCAGGAAACGGAAAATATAGCACGCTAAGGTTTTTCAATTGCGC
>CAZBMR010000091.1:0-10038 GCA_964492695.1 uncultured Lentimicrobiaceae bacterium | reverse complement strand
TTGAGGTTGGGTAGATGCTTACGGAAGTATAACTTGAACTGCCCGTGCCGCTTGCGAATAATTCTGCGGTTGCTGTTTCGGTGGTACTCCCGTTGATTTTGATGGTGATGGCACCTTGGTGTGTTCCATCATTCACTTTGTCGAAGGCTTGTTTCAGGTTAGCATAGAAGACAGGGCCGGTAGTTCCCGAAGTGGCACTGAGCTCGATGGGGTTGCCGTTCCTGGTGTGGTCGCCTGGAACGGTGCCGGATGATGTGTTGGCAGCAGCCTGAGCGCTTGCGCTGACACCTGTGGTACCAACAGCCATGCCGGCTTCGGATTGATCAACCGCCGGGGGCGAGATCAGGTATTGCTGATTCCTTTCGCTGGCCGGATCGAATAATTGAAGCAGTTGAGCTATTGAACCACTATTGCTCGAATCGCTGCTTGCTGCCCAATCGAAATAGTTAGTTGTTTCAGAGCCTTTTCCGGTCATTGAGTTGAGTTTTTTCATCAACCCTTCGGCTTTGGCTTTTTGCATCAGTTGGCTGTTTTTGTCATCCCCTTTTGGATGGGCCTCAGAAGAAAATGCAGTGACTGATATAAGCAATATGCCAATTGAGAGGGTCAAAAAATGTTTTGAAAGTCTCGCTATATGTCTCTTCCCCAAAAGACCATTTGCAAGAAAACTGTACGTCATGTAGAAATTTTGGTGCATCATTTGAATTTAATTTTAGTTGAAACTCAGGCTGCGAAAGTAGAAGATGCGCCCGCGAAGCTGCTACCAAAACTGAACTTCCTATTACCAAAACTGAACTTTCTACGTTTTCTTAGGTTTAATGATCGTGTGAATGATCTTGTCTTGTTAAAATAATTATTTTATAAGTCATTCTGAATAAATAAGTTAAATGCCTTTGTTGAGAATGATTTGAATTCAGCTGTATTTCTGGCATTAAATTTCGTGTTAAAAAATCTATAGTTGTTTATACTTATTTTTGCCATGTCCATTAAACCATCAAACCATGAAACGAACGCCCCATTATAATCCATTTTCGAGTGCCGTAATCCTTATGATGGTCCTTTTCACCCTGCCTGTGCATGCCGGTTTTTCTGACCAGCATGCCGAGCAACTGATGAATGAATTCAACTATTCAGGGGCAAAAGCATACATCATCGAAAAACTGCAGCGGGCTGATACCATGCAGCAACAAACAAAGTTGTTTTATTTCACGCAACTGGCATTTGCGCAATACCGGCTAAAAAATGCTGATTCCGCATTATACGCAGTGCGCAGCTCTTTGCGATTGACCAGGGGAGCCGCCGATTCAAGCCTGATTGCAAATGCCTGGAGGGCAGCAGCTTATTGCTATAATCTTGGCGGAATACTCGACAGCGCTGTCTTGTATTCTCAGAAATTGCTCAGCTACGGTCAGCGAAACCACGACCTGAAACTTACCAAAAACGCACTCAATTCGCTGGCAGCACTTTCAAATAACAACGATCGTCCCGAAATTGCCCTCAGTTATTTTAAAGAGGTGTACGAAATCAACCAAAAAATAGGTGACACTGCCGACATGGGGGGGAATTTGTTCAACCTTGGCTTTACCTACAGAAATCTGGAAAAGTACGACAGCAGCCTCTATTACCTGGAGCAATCCATCGAACAATCCAAAAAGTATAACAATTCGGATTTACTTATCTTAACTTACAATATAACAGCCGATAGTTACCGGTCATTGGGAAATTTTGACAGGCAAATGGAATACCTGTTGCTGTCGAACCAACTGGCAGAAAAGACGGGCAATTTCAGGTACAAGGCCAATAATTTGTACGAGCTGATGATGCGCTCTTTAAAGAAGCAAGAATACGCCGGGGCCGTTACCTATGGTGAAGAAGCCCTGAGATTTTTTTCAGAGAATCCATCACCACTTTTCAATGCTACCTTCGACAGCCTGATGTATGCGGCACATAAGGGAATGAAAAATGATGCCAAAGCGCTGGCATTTTTCGAATCCTACGTAGCACGAAAAAATACCCATTACAGCGAAAAGCAGTGGAAGGCGCTCACCGAATCCATGGCGCAGCTCGAAGTGGATAAGAAAAACCTGATCATCCAAAACCAGGAAACTGAGATTATCAGCAACAGACGCTACCTGATCATCGTAGCAGCAGTGGCTGTCATCCTGCTGTTGCTCATTGCAGGTCTCGTAACCCACATTGTTAAAACGCGACAATTCAGGCATGAGTTGTATATGAAGGAAGAATACCTCGATACTCAAATCCAAAACCTTCATAAGTGGATGCAATGGAATCAGATGCAGGCGGAGGAGGGAAAAAAAGCGGAGATGTTTGTCGAAGATGATGTTGATTCAAACCATCCATCCGAATCATCCACCACCCGCCAATCCGAAGTATTAGCTGCGTTGTATGACCTGTGTGAAAACCAGAAAATTTATTTGGATCCTGAACTTACCCAGGAAAAAGTCATCAAGATGTTGGGAACCAATAAGAAATATTTATACGAAGCTGTCAGCTCAAGCACCTCCGAAAATTTTAAAGGACTCATTAACCGCTACAGGGTGAATGAAGCGAAAAAACAATTGCGAGTTGCTATTTGGAATAAAAAAGAGGTGAAAATGGAAGACATACTCGTAGCTTCCGGATTTGTTTCCACATCCTCATTCTACCGCGTGTTCAAATCGATCACAGGGCTAACTCCTTCGGAATATGTTGTTGAAACCAGGGCTGATTTTCTACGTCAAAACAGGGAATCGCTCCGAAGCCAGCAACACGAGGTACCTGCAGCCTGAGGAAGCCCTTAAGCATAAATTGTGCTCATCAGTAGCGGTAGCCAACGAATGTCGTGTTTAGCTCATGCTCACCTCACAATCGTCACACTTCCTTGCAACTGCTGCTCCCTGAGGCCTTCGAGGGTTTTTACAAACACCTTGCAGGTGTAGAAATAGGTTCCGGGTGCGCAGTCGGCCCCGGTGCGCTGGTCTTTGCCATCCCAATTGATCAAAGGGTCGTCGGTTTGAAACACGATCGTCCCCCACCGATTAAAGATGTTTAGTTCAATCTTTTCTACGTTTGCCCTGGGATTGGACGAGGGATAGCCAATGGGGATAAACTGATCATTGAACTGGTCGGCATTGGGCGTGAACACGTTGGGAAGCTCATACACGGGGCAGGCATCCCAGTTCACGCAGACGGTGGGCGAGGGCAATGAAATGTTTCCGGTGCTGTCAACCGCCTGCAGGTAGTAGCAACCCGTTACGGTTGGCATGTTTTGGTGAATGTAGCTGGTTTCGAAAGGCCCAAGGCTGGCAATGAGGCTGGGTGTTTCGGAGGCGATGGCTGAAAAGTAGAGCTCATAGGCCTTCACATCGGCGGGACAACTGTCGGCCACAGGCAAAAGTTTGATCAGGTTGGAGATGTCGCGGCAATTGGTTTCTACTGAGAAATCAGGCGTGCAGGGTGCTACGTTGTCAATAGGGCTGGCACTCACCAACTGTGAGGAGTTGTGAATGGGCTGAATGAAACCACTTGTGCCGAAACTGCCTTCGGTTTGAACATAATAGGAATATTCGTTTCCATTGATCAGGCCTGCATCCACAAAGCTGTTGGTGGTACTGCTGCCGATTTGCACAAAGTTGTCACCGTCCAGCCTGTAAATGTTGGTGCTGCTGTTGTTCCAGGGCACATCGGCCTGCCAGCTCAGTTGGATGGATTGATCGGAAGGGGTGGCTGTGAGGAAAACACTGCCGGCTTTTCTGCTGCTGCCAATGTTGCCTGCGCTGTTGCTTTTCAGGCGAACCTCGTAGATGGCAGCTGTTCCAATGACGTTCAGGTTGATGCCGGCATCGGTGCAAAGGGTGTCGTTGAGTCCAACGCCTGTGTAAATGAGGGTTTCCTGGCCCGGAGCTATTCTAAAAACCTGGTATTCATAGGGGCCGGGGTATTGCTGTGTGTCGAGCTCGGTGGGTGCAGCCCAGGCCAGCAACACCTTGCCGGATTGCAGGTTGAGGCTGTCGTTGCTCACGTGGGTCATCACCGGAAGGTCGCGTTTGAGCGAAGCGCAGGCCACATCACCAGCCTGACTTTCAGCACCATCGGCAAAGATGGCTGTCACCAGGTAGCAATACATCACGCCAGGACTGAGGCCGTTTCCGGTTTCATCGTCGCGGAAGTTTGTTTGATCGCCGCCAGCGAGGGTGGCGATGAGGCTGAAACCGGCTGCGGATGGAACACCTGTCTCACAACTGCCGGGCACAAAATCCGATGTGCCAAACTTGCGGTAAACCTTATAACCACTGGCGTTGCTGCAGCTGGTATACGCCCAGCTCAGGTTGATGCCTGTGCCAAGTGCCTGTGCGATGAGTGTGTCAACGGCAGGAGCAATCACCTGTATGGATGCGGCCCTGAACGCGGTAAGGCTTACCTCGGGATGGTTATCCTTGGCCTTAAAGAGCAGGGAGTATGGTCCTTTTCGAATATGCTGACAAAGGGTGTTCCAATAGAAAGTGGTGGAAGCTGTGGGTGTTCCTGTGGCAGGGTCGGGGATCAATGCTGCCGGATCTTCCACTTCAAGGGGTGCGCCTGTGCCGGTGAGGGTAACGGCATTGTTGTCGGGGTCGGTGGCCGAAATGTCGAACATGAGCTGTTGGCCTGCAGTCACGCATTGCGAACTTTGAAGGCTGATCACAGGCGGGTTGTTGTCGCAGGCGCCAATCAATATTTGCATATCGCGCACCACCGAGCCGATGGCCACGCCTTCGCGCCATTCGGTGATTTTGAAGGCAACATTGTATTCGCCCTGCAGCACCGGGGCGTCCCAGCTCAAATCGCCGCTTTTGGCATCAATACTGAACGAAGTGGAAGCCAGCGGCAGGGTGTAGCCGGGTATTTCAAGTCCCTGACTGCCGCGGCAGTTCACCAGCTCGTAGCTCAGGCTGTCACCGTCAGGGTCAAAAGCGGAGGGATTGTGCACATATAGCCTTCCCACGCAGCCCTGATCGATGGGCGCGTTGAGCAATTGCACCGAGTTGTTGACATCCAGAAAGGGGTTGATCACGAGCAGACTTTCCACGTAAATGGGCACATTCACCGAGTTGGGGATGTTCACCACGCCAAAATTGCGGTTGGGGTCTTCCACACTGATCACGTAGCTGCCCGAGCCGGGGAAGGTGTGGTCCATGCGGTAAGTGTTCAAGGTGTAGTTGTCTGGCAAGGCCTGAAAAGTCACCCTGGGTATATCGCTTTGGGTGTTGTCGCCCCAACTGATGGGCAGCGAGGTTCTTACATCATCGGCCGGACTGGGTGTGTAGGTGAACATGGTGATGGTCACCTCGTAAGTGAGTCCTGTTTTCCAAACATATGTGATTTCAGCGGCACGCTGGTGGGTGGCCATAACCCCTGCTGCGCTCAGAACAAATATCAAAAGCAGAAGTAGTCTTTTTATGGGCATAGCCGACGGGATATGGTGCATGATTTAGGCTGCAAATATACGTGTGTCGGTTTTATCCGCTTGTTGACAGGATGAAAAACTTTCTTTGACAGTTAATCATTCAAACGAGCGGCTGATTGGGTGGATTAAATGACGAAAATATTCCTTATATATTCAGCATTGTTCGATCTACAGTTCGAAAGAGCAGCAGTTTAATTATTTACTATAAATATTTTAATATGAATGATATACAATTATATTTCTTTTTCAGTTGCCATGCTAAAACTTATTTAGATCTTATATAAATTGCATTATTAAAGAAAAATATCTTTAATAAGGCAACAAATGTTTTAATTTTGCATCAGAAAATATCAGCAATGGAAAAGCTCCTTACTTCCGAAAACATCAGTCTGCAGGCCGTTCCCGAGCCTACTGTCAGACGGTTGCCGCAATACCTGCACCTGGTGAAGGCCCTCAGGCAACAAGGCGAGTTGTTTGTGTCGTCCACCACCATTGCGAAGCATCTTCGGGTGGATGCCACCCAGGTGGTAAAAGACATGTCCTACACCGGTGTGACCGGTAAAACCCGCGTAGGTTTTTCAACAGAAGAGCTTCAATTGGCGCTCGAGGATTTCCTTGGCTATAACCGCAAGCACGAAGCTTTTTTGGTTGGTGCCGGCTTCCTTGGCAGCGCCCTGATTCAATATCAAGGCTTTAGGGAGGCGGGTATGAAGATTGTTGCGGCATTTGATGTGGATAAGAAGAAAATCGGTACAGAGATTCAAGGCGTGCCGGTGTTTCATCTGGATAAGTTTCGTGATCTCGCTTCCAGATTGCACATTTCCATTGGCATCATCACCACACCTGCAGAAGCCGCTCAATCAGTGGCCGACCTGATGGTGGTTTGGGGTGTGAAAGCCATCTGGAATTTTGCGCCGGTGGCCCTCAGCGTGCCTCCGCACATCATTGTGCAGGATACCCATATTTACGCAAACCTGGCTGTGATCATCAACAAGCTGGGACAACAAAACAGAAGTTAAACGGCTTAGGCCTAATACGATACAAAGTGAAAACAGAACCCAATAAAAATTTACGCCGCTTTCAGCAGGTGGTTGAAATCATAGAGCGAAACAACCACGACAGGGCACGACTGATCCCCATCCTGCAACAGATTCAGGATGCATACCGCTTTTTGCCCCCTCAGGTGCTCACTTATGTGGCTACAGCGCTCGACATGCCTGTGGCCGAAGTGTATGGCGTGGCCACTTTTTATGCCCACTTTTCCCTCGAGGCAAAAGGTAAATATGTGATCAAAGTGTGCGATGGCACGGCTTGCCACGTAAAAGGCAGCTCCAAACTGCTGGAAACCCTTTACAAAAAACTGCACCTCAACCACGAAAAACACACCAGCGACGACATGATGTTTACCATTGAGGCCGTGAGCTGTCTGGGCGCTTGCGGATTGGCTCCCGTGATGGTGGTGAACGAAAAAGTATATGGCGAAGTGAATACCGCCAAATGCAACGAGATTATTGATGGCATCATCGACAACGAAACAAAGCTGGCATCCACAGCACAAAACGCTTAAACCATGGAAACGACATTGATAGCTGATCTGTCGCAGATCAGGGAAGATTATAACAGGGCAGCCGCTCACATTAAGAAGAGAATCGTGGTGTGCGCCGGCACAGGTTGCATTGCCAACGGTGCGCTGGCAGTGCATGCCGCCCTGGAACAGGCCATCCGGCATGCTGGACTGGAGTTGTTCACCGAGCTGAAGCTCGATGCACATGACTGCAGCACCATTCAAATCACGGGGAGCGGCTGCCAGGGGTTTTGCGCACAAGGTCCGCTGGTGAATATTTTGCCCGACGAAACCATGTATGTGAAGGTAAAGCCCGAAGACGCTGAAGAAATCATTGAAAAATCTATCATGGAAGACGGGGTGATCGAACGCCTGCTGTATGTGAATCCGGCCAGCGGCGAGCGCAACAAGGGCCAGCTCGACATTCCGTTCTACAAACGCCAAAACCGCCTTGTGCTCGGCGAATGCGGCCATGTTGACCCCGAAAACATCAGGGAGTATATCGCGCATCAGGGCTATCAGGCAGCTTATCAAGCTTATACCGAGCTCAGCGATGTGCAGGTTTGCGAAACCATCATTGCCTCCGGCCTCAGGGGCCGCGGCGGCGGAGGCTTCCCCACGGGCCGCAAATGGCAGCTCACACGTGTGGAGCAAAGCGAAAAGAAATATGTGATCTGCAATGGCGATGAAGGAGACCCGGGCGCTTTTATGGACCGGAGCCTTATGGAAGGCAATCCGCATCGCGTGGTAGAGGGCATGATGATTGCCGCCCGTGCCATCGGTGCAGACGAGGCATATGTGTATGTGCGCCTCGAATACCCCCTGGCTGTGAAGCGCATGCGCAAAGCCATCGAGGATGCACTCGAAGCCGGTGTGCTGGGCGACAACATTTTTGGCACAGGCCACTCCATGCACATCCACGTGATGGAAGGTGCCGGTGCTTTTGTTTGTGGTGAAGAAACTGCATTGATGGCCTCCATAGAAGGAAAACGCGGCATGCCAATGCCTAAACCGCCGTTCCCGGCACAAAAAGGATTGTTTGGTAAGCCCACGGTTATCAACAATGTGGAAACACTCGCAGCCGTGCCGCTCATCATCCGCAACGGGGCTGAATGGTTTAGCCAGTATGGCACCGCCAACTCAAAAGGCACAAAAACTTTTGCCCTCACAGGCCACGTGGCCAATACGGGCCTCATCGAGGTGCCGTTTGGCACAACCCTTCGCGAAATTGTATATAACATCGGCGGAGGTGTGACCGACGACAATGGAAAAGTGACCGGCGAAGGCTTTAAAGCTGTGCAGATTGGCGGCCCTTCGGGTGGCTGCCTCACCGAAGAAGACCTCGACCTGCCGCTCGACTACGACAACCTCATCGCACGCGGTGCCATGGTAGGTTCAGGCGGCCTGGTGGTGATGAACAAGCAATCGTGCATGGTGCAAATCGCACGCTTCTTCATGAACTTCACTCAAAGCGAAAGCTGCGGCAAATGCGTGCCATGCCGCGAGGGAACGAAGCAGATGCTGGCGATGCTCGACGACATCATCGAAGGAAAAGCCACCATGGAAACCTTTGAGATGCTCGAAGAAGTGGGCAAGGTGGTGAAACTGGCCTCGCTCTGCGGCCTGGGCAAAACAGCTCCCAGTCCTGTACTTTCTACCATCGTTAAGTTCAAGGATGAATACCTCGAACACATTCGCGATAAACGATGCAAAACCAACAACTGCAAGGCATTGCGCAGCATCAGCATCGACCCTGAGAAATGCATCGGCTGCACCGCCTGTGCACGCAAATGCCCTGTTGGCGCCATCAGTGGCGAAAAGAAACAACTGCATGTGATTGATCCTGAGATTTGTACAAAATGCGGAGTATGTTTCGAGGTGTGCAAGTTCGATGCAGTGCTGGGGTTTAACTAATAAGCGGAATCTCGGAGAATAACAAGATGATTTGTCACGAAAAGCGCGGTTAACCACTGCTTTTTTTAAAAAAAAATACGACCCATGGAAACGAAAGAAATTGTCAACATAGACGGGATGATGATCCCGATTGAAGGAGAAAAGAACCTGCTCGAGCTGATTCGCAAGGCCGACATTGAGCTGCCCACATTTTGCTACCACTCACACCTGAGCACCTATGGCGCTTGCCGCCTGTGCATCTGCGACATCGAGGGGATGGGCATTCAGGCCACCTGCTCCATCAAGCCGGCTGCCGGCATGGTGGTGCGCACCAACACTGCCGAGGTGCGACAGATTCGCAAGGTAAACCTTGAACTGCTGCTTGCCAACCACGACATCAGCTGCCCCAGCTGCGCCCGCTCGAACAACTGCAAGCTGCAGGACCTGACACGCAAACTGGGCGTGACCAAAGTCAGGTTCAAAAAAACGGTGAAGGAAGCCCCCATCGACAACCATTCGTGGGCCATCATTCACGACCCGAACAAATGTGTGCTCTGCGGCGACTGTGTGCGTGCCTGCAAGGAAATGCAATCGGTGGGTGCCATCGACTTTGTGAACCGCGGCGCGAAAACCATTGTAGGACCAGCTTTTAACAAAAGCCTTAACGATGTGGAGTGCATTTATTGCGGTCAGTGTGTGTCCGTTTGCCCTGTGGGTGCGCTCGTGCCAAAGCCCGAAACCGAGCAGGTGTGGAAAGCCATCCACAATCCCGAAAAGTATGTGGTGGCGCAGCTGGCTCCCGCCGTACGTGTGGCTTTGGGCGAAGGTTTTGGCATGGAACCCGGCACCATCAGCACCGGTCAGATTGTGGCAGCCCTCAAACGTATGGGCTTCGATCAGGTGTACGACACCAGCTTTGCTGCCGACCTCACCGTGGTGGAAGAAGCCACTGAATTTATTCACCGCAAGCTGAAGAACGAACACCTGCCGCAGTTCACCTCATGCTGCCCCAGCTGGGTGAAGTTTGCCGAGCAATACTATCCCGAGCTTTTGCCTAACCTCTCCACCTGCAAATCGCCACAGCAAATGTTTGGCAGTGTGGCACGCGAAGTGCTGCCCGGTTTGCTCAATGTGA
>CAZBMR010000090.1:0-10139 GCA_964492695.1 uncultured Lentimicrobiaceae bacterium | reverse complement strand
AAAAATAGTTATTAAGAAGGGGAACTATAATGTCGATTGCTGAACAGCAAATCGAGCAAGCTCTGGCAACGTGGAGCAGTTATTTTTTACAAGTTGTCAGTTTTGCCCAAAGAGCTGAAATTATTGCATTTCAGGAAAACTTATCAACGTATGAAGAACTCAATCAGCTTTACAGCAAACTTGAGGTTTTTTTACCTAATACATTTAAGAAATATAAAGATTCTATTATTCAGGAATTGTCGTCTCTTTCTGAACAGAACATGCTGGCACAGAGTGTTGCTATAGCTTTGGGTCTAAATGATCAATCAAAAAAACAGTTTTTTGATAACTATCAGAAAGGGGTTTCTTTAAAGGACGCTCAGAATAGACGTTTATTTAGTTTGTTGGAACAGATTCAGCAAGATAAACAAACAAGTGAATTGCAATATAAACAGCCTTTAAATACTTTAAGCCCAATATCATTATTTCCATCTGAAAACTCACTTGGTCAGACTTATACGGTGCTGTGGGATAAATTTATCCATGATTTGAGAAAAATCCCAATAAGCCATCAAAAGAATCTAAATATGTGGTTGGATCATTTTGATAGCTTATGGCAAATTTATGCACAAGCAATGCCTGCAGTGGTTTCGAACGACTTTATTTCTGAGTCATCAGCGTATGATCTAGCAAAAGTAAGCTCAGCACTTTTGATGGCGAAGAAACAAGCACCAGATATAGATACACCTTATTTATTGATACAAGGTGATTTCTTCGGTATTCAAAACTTTATTTTTGCTAGCGGTGGAGACACGGCTAAGCATGCAGCTAAGCTTTTGCGTGGACGTTCATTTTACGTATCTTTAATGGTTGAATGTGCCGCGTTAAAGATTGTCGAAAATCTTGGATTAAACAGTTCAAGTATTGTTCAGAATGCGGCTGGGAAATTTCTGATTGTCGCTGGAAATACAGCGCAAAATATTTTGGCCCTAGAAAAAATTCAGACTGAATTGAATGAATGGTTCTTAAAATATACCTATGGTTTATCTTCGCTAGGATTAGCTTGGACAGCTGTAGATGAAGAACAGTTTAAGCTTCAGGATACTGATAATAACTTCCAGCAGGTCATGAAAAAACTGTTCGCTGTGCTTGAACGCAAAAAACTTTCCAATTTCGATCTATGTGGATCTGATTTACGTCCAACTGTGTTCGAAGGCTATCTTGATTCTTTTGACAATCGTTTAGGTGTGTGTGAGCTCAGCGGTTTTGCTCCTGCTACAATGCAATTTAGAAATTCGGTGGCAGTAAGTGATCTATCTCGTGATCATGTCATTGTGGGAGAAGCTTTAGCAAAACCTGCACTTCAACGTTTGATTATTTCAAAAGAGTCCATTGATCAAAGTGATAAATCATTAAAAGTCAGTTTATTTGGATACAGCATCCGATTTACTGAAGATGAAGAGATTTCAGGTAAATTTGGACCAAGTATTCAAGAGCATAAGATTCAACGTTTTTATGATTTCAGCTTAGCTCAAAATATGGAGGATCACGCTTGGCATGGTTATGCAAAGCGTCATATTAATAGCTACGTGCCTGTATTTAATAGCATTCCAGATGCTTTGGATTTGAGCCGTTATCCTGAATCAGAAAGGAATATCGAAACTGGTGTTTTAAAGAACTTCAATCACTTAGCCTATGATAATAAACAGCTGAATGAAAATTCTAAATGGCAGGGCATTGCTGCTTTAGCAGTGCTGAAAGGAGATATTGATAATTTAGGTACCATATTTCAGCAAGGTCAAAAACGTCCTAGTTTTACCAAAAGTGCCTTGCTTTCACGTCAGGTGAATGCGTTTTTTGCAGTGTATTTGCCAGCTCTATGCAAGGAGAAATACCGTAATAGCTATACGGTATTTGCAGGTGGTGATGACTTTTTCCTGATTGGTCCTTGGTATGAAATTATTTGTTTGGCTGCAGAAATGCGAAATAAATTTCATGAATATTGTGCCAACAATGAAAAATTACACTTTTCTGCAGGAGTGTTGCTGACTAAGCCTGGTGCACCTGTGAATCAGTTAGCCGAGCGTACTGAATCAGCATTAGAACTTGCAAAAAATGCGCTAGATCCGCAAGGCGAAGCATCTAAGAACAATGTGTATTGCCTAGAGCAAGTCATGAAGTGGAGTGATTTTGAACAAGTCGTTCAAGCATGTCACGATCTTAAAGACATACAGACACAATATGGGTTAAGTACAGCCTTTTTATATGCATTACTGACATGGTGTGATATGGCTGAGCAAGAACATTTGCAGCCAGAGATGACACTTTGGCGTTCACAGCTATATTACAAGATTTACCGGCACTTAGAATCACTGCCTGCTTATAAGGGCAATAAAGATGCGCTAAGAAAAAGTAGTTCTGATCTGGCAGTGATATTTGCCAAAAACTTAGAAAAATTTAAAGGACGTTACCGTGTAGCCGTCACAACACATCTTTACCGTTATCGAAAATCAGCATAAATAAGGGGAATTAGAAAATGGCAATTAATTTAAAAGAGCCGAGTGATACATTATTTTCTGATGTTGCTGAGCACTATGCTCAGCGTATTGCAGATGCTGGGCAGCAGAGAAAAAACCGTAGTACTCAGCTGCGCGGTTTTTATGATGAAATTTTAAATTGGGAATCTCGTTCACGCCAAATGAATGATCAGCAGTTTAAAGAAAGTATTCCTTTGATCAAAATGCTGATTGCCAAAGTGACTTATGCTAAAGGCCGTGACCATGTCACTCAGGAATATGTAGATTTAATGCGTGAGTGTATTGCCCAAGTCGGTGATCGATCTACCTTGAGAAACTGCAAGCTGTTTTTTGAAGCATTTATGGGCTTTTATAAAGTTTATGGACCAAAATAATTTAATTTTTAGGGATTTATCATGCAATTAAATAATATTATTACTTTAGACGCTACTTTAGAATTAGTAACTGGTTTACATATTGGCGCAGGTTCAGAAGAACTACATATTGGCGGTATCGATAACCCAGTATTGAAACATCCATTTAATAATCAACCTTATATTCCAGGTTCGAGTTTAAAAGGCAAAATGCGTGCAATGCTTGAATGGAAAGCTGGAACCGTGAGTGTATCAAATGGCAAACCAGTAGATAAAAGCACCTTGGCTAAGCTGAAAAACGATGAAAAAAAATATGCACAAGCAAAATTAATCGCTCAAGTTTTTGGTATCTCAGGTGATGCGAATGCTGCTGATTTAGCCGAAGAACTTGGACCTACGCGTATCAGTGTATGGGATGCACATTTGACGGAAAACTGGACTAATGAGCGTTTGATAAATGCCCAAAGCTTCACCGAGGCGAAGAGTGAAAACGTGATTGACCGTATTAAAGGTGTTGCAGAGCATCCACGTCAAAGTGAGCGTGTACCATCTGGTGCACAATTTAACTTTAAAATCACCATTCGTCAGCTTGAAAATGATGATACAGAACAGCTGTTGAAGACTGTCTTATCAGGGCTAAAACTGTTAGAACTTGATGGTATTGGTGGCAGTGGTTCCCGTGGTTACGGCAAAATTAAATTTATAGGATTAAAACAGAATAATCAGGATATTCAGCAGACTTTTGATCAGTTAAATGCATTTGCATAAGTTGGGGCTATCCATGAGTTATCAGCTTTATAGGGTAAAGATACGCCCTGACAGTGCATTTGTGACAGCATTGGCTGCAGATACGCTGTTCGGTCATGTGTGCTGGGCAATTCGTCATCAGTTTGGTGAAACTAAGTTGAACGAATTACTGACAGGCTACACTGAAGATCAGCCATTTTTAGTCGTTGGACAGCCGATTCCAGAAAATAAATTGCCTCGTCCGCATTTGCCTTTGGAAATGTTAGGTTTTGATTTAAGTGATGCTTCAAAACGTAAGCAGATTAAGAAACGCAAGTGGATAAAATTTGAAGAGGGATTGCTTAAAGCATCCTGTCAAACATGGGGGCAATATGCGACTTCAGACTTTGATCTAACAGATGAAAATCACCATTCACAATATGAATGGCAGGTTGAAAATACGCGTACGCATAATAGCCTTAGTCGAATCACAGGTTCAACGGGTGATGCTGAAGAAGGATTCTCACCTTACCAGAGAAAGCTGATATGGTTTCATCCAAAGGCTGTTTTTGATTGCTACATCGTTTTGGATGAGTCACGTTTTTCAATTGAGGAATTCACCGCTGTTTTTGAACAGATAGGTGCCTTCGGTTATGGTAAAGAGGCTTCTTCAGGTCTAGGTAAATTTACGCTGCTTTCATTAGATGCATGTAATTTTACAACTGAGTTGGAACATAATGCCTACTTAACTTTAGGGCCATGTTTACCTCAAGGCGGTCAATGGAATTCTGCAAATTGTTATTACACAACGGCTGTTAAATTTGGACGGCATGGTGCTGAAGCAGTCTATATGGGAAGTCCTTTTAAAAATCCCGTATTGATGGCTGAAACGGGCAGCGTATTCACACCACAGTCGATGACATCAAGATGGTTTATTGGTCGGGGTGTGACGGGTATTTCCAAAACAATTCAGAAAACTGTACATCAAGGTTATGCCCCTGTCCTAAGTGTTCACATCGAGCAAGGAGCTGACAGATGAGTTTTATCGAATCTAAAGCTGTGCAAATTACAACCTTAAGTCCCGTTCAATTGGGTAGTGGGGAAGACTTTTATCCAACGAATTATGTGATTACAGATGAAGGTTGGCTGCATCATTTTGATGAATTAGCACTATCTTATGCCTTAAAAGGAAATTTGAGTAAGTTAAGCAATGCTTTGGAAAGTCAGCGTGGCGATGACATGATTCTGTCGATCCAAAGATTAATTAGAGAATACTCAAAGGATTTATCTAAATTAGCATTTTACAGTCTGCCTGTTTCACAAGGTTTTCTGAGTTTTTATAAAAGCCGGATTGGGCAGGTTGCACAGCGTGAAACTGGCAATAAACGGGTTGTTAATCGTTTGCAAATTTCACGGACCTTTATTCATCCTCATAAGCATGTACCTGTGATTCCAGGCAGTGCATTAAAAGGAGCAATACGTACAGCTATTGTCAATAAACTTGCTCAGCATGAGCTTGTTGAATTAAAACGTTTGGCGAGTGATCGCCAAGGCAGTAAAAAAGTTCAGGAAAAGGTTTTAGGTTACAGCCGTGTCAATGAAGACCCGATGAAGTTTTTTAAAGTCAGTGATGCTGAATATCAGCATAGCTACTTGCCGACAGAAATTATGTTTTCCGTGAGTCGTAAACGCAAACCTAAGGCAAATTATGAACCTGCTGAAGGGGTTTCAACCTATATGGAAGTTATTTCCCCGTACCGCTTTCAGGCTTTCACTTCGGATCTGCGGTTTGTTGAAGCATTTGACCACAAGCAAAATACAGCTATTCCAACTTCTTTTGCTGAAGTGGCTAAAGTTTGTAATGCTTATTATTTGCCTAAGTTGAAATTTGAGTTAGAGCAGTTGAGTCAGGAAGCAAATTATTTGGATTCGGACTATGTAAAGGCCGTAAATGATCTGCTTGCATCTGAATGGGAAACCATGCTGAAAGCAAACAAAATTTTTGTTTTGCGTCTAGGTAAATTCAGTGGTGCACAAGACAAAACGCTGGATGGTTTAAAGCGTATCAAGATTCTGACGCCAAAGGATCAGCCTAATGAAGAGCGCTCTGAAACTACAGAAGTCCGTTTAGCTGCCGAAATAGATTCTAAGCAAAAGTATGGTTTATTGCCATTCGGTTGGGTGCTTGTGCAGCAGCAAGGTGTTCATTTGCCTAAAACCGCAGAGCTTTTAGATCAACTTGCTGTCAAACGCAGTTCTAAAGTTTTACAGGAACAAGCAGTGCAGCTGAAGCAAGAAAAACATGACGCCCAGCAGCAGCTAGAGGAGCAGCGAGCACAGCAAGCTCAAGCAGAGCAAGCAAAGCTCGAAAAGCAGCAGCAGGAGCAAGCTGCGAAAGAAGCTCTAGAAGCCCAAAAAGCTCAAATGACGGAAGAACAACAGTTGATTTTTGAACTGAAGTTAAAAGCCGAGCAGGATAAAACTTCAAAAGGTGCTGGCAGTGCTTTGTATAATGAATTGCGTGAGTTAATTATTGCAGCACAGACATGGTCTGCTGAAGATAAAGCCGCACTGCGTGAAGAGGCAAAAGCTATTTTTAAACAATTGGGGGTTGATCCAAAAGCCAACAAACCGAAAGAGCTTCTAAAAATGGTGCCTGCATTGTGAGTTTAAAAGCACTTCAATTTCAAATACATGTAAAGCAGGAAGAGGATATTCTTCTTCCTGCTTTTTCTGGTTCAATGCTTAGAGGTGCATTTGGGCATTCTTTAAGGAAGATCGCCTGTATTACACGTATGCCTGACTGTAATCTATGTCCGCTAAAACATAATTGTAGTTACATTCGTATTTTTGAAACTGAGAAACTGTTTGATGACATTTCTCAATACGGTCAAGCTCAAAACCCGTATGCATTGCAGGTTGCACATTTAAGTAATCAAAAAATTGAAAAAGGACAGCGCTGGTCTTTTTCGATGACATTGGTAGGCAAGGCGATTGATGATTTACCCATCGTAATGTTTGCTTGGCAAAAAGCTTTAGAGCGAGGATTAACTCATCAACGGATTATGTGTACGTTGGTCAAAATTAGCCAAGGCAATGCAACCTTATATGATCCTTTAATCAATAAGTTTTTCCCTGCTTATATTTCGGAATTTAATCCTGTTCAGACAATACAAGCCAAAAGATTGCGTTTGACTTTTGAAAGTCCTGTCAGGCTCAAACACGATGGTCAGTATATTTTAGAGGGATCTAAATTGCATCCACAGCAAGTTTTATTGCGTCTGTATCAGCGTATCCAAAATTACTGCAGACAACATGGGGAAGTAATGCCGATTGAATTTGAACAGTTGAAGCCTGCATTGGATGAAATGCAAGGTCAAGCGATTAAACTGAATAAGAATCAAATCATCAGATTTTCGAATAGACAAAAGCAGCAGATTCAGCTGCAAGGGCTTATTGGAACTTATGAATTATTTGGAGACCTTGATCCATGGCTACCTTTGTTGGAGTTTGGTCAAACGATTCATTTAGGCAAAAATGCCACACATGGCTTGGGGCAGTATAAAATAGAGCAGGTCTGCTAATGGTTACATTGGTGAGTTTTTTAGGAAAAGGTCAACATAATAGCGGCTATCGGTATACCGATTATATTTTTGATGATGGTGACGTCTATGCCCATCAGAAATATATTGGTCTAGCACTGCAGAAAAAACTTGAAGCAGACAAAGTCATTCTGCTTGGAACGTCAAGCAGCATGTGGGATGTATTCTTAGAGGCAGGCAGTGACGCACTTGAAGAACAATGGTTTTCTTTAAGTGATGCCGTAAAAACATCGTCAGTGACTGAAGAATTGCTGCAGCCTTTTGAACAGTATTTACAGCAGCAGTTAAATGCACAAGTAAGATGTATCTTAATTCCTTTTGCACGAACTACGCAGGAGCAGATTGAGATTTTATCCGTTTTAGCGAATGCGCTGTCCGAACATGAAGACATTATACTAGATGTTACTCACGGCTTCCGGCATCTTCCAATGCTGTCTTTGGTTGCAGCTCGGTTTTTAAAAGTCCTTAAGTTTGTTCATGTACAGCATATTTACTATGGCGCTCTGGATATGACATCAGCAGAAGGCACACCTGTACTCAAGCTAGATGGATTGTTGAACTTATTAGATTGGATTGATGCTTTAGGTAAATTTGACAAAGATGGCGATTATGGTGAATTTTCTGAACTATTAATCAAAGAGGGGCTAACTCTTTCGGATGTCGAGCAGCTTAAGCAAGCTGCTTTCTACGAAAGAACTTCCAATAGCAGTAAAGCAAAAGAAAAGTTATCTACTCTATTTGCCAAACTTGAACAGATCAATACCCCTATATTTAATTTATTCAAGACGCAATTAATGAAGCGTTTAACTTGGTTTAAAGCCGCTAACCGTGGTTTACGTGAACAGCAGTTGGCACAAGAGTATTTTTCACGTCGTGATTATTTGCGAGCAGTAATTTACGCTATGGAAGGGATGATTTCTCAATATCTTTACGAACAAAAACAAGATGAAAACGATTTTTCTATTCGTAAAGATGCCCAAAATAAACTAAAAAACAAAGATTCTTTTAGAAAACTTACTTATCTTCGTAATGCCTTGGCTCATGGTGTGAAACCAGAAGATCGACAAAATGATATTCTTGCATCACTTGGTGATGAGCAGAAAATGCAACAGAGTCTAAGAGACCGATTCAAACATTTGCTTAAGTAAATGACAGCAAACTTTATAGTAAAAGAACTAAGCGCCTAAACGGCGCTGTTCTAGTCGAGCAAACCATTCACGTCCAGGTTTTCCGGTATGTAAACGTATATGCTGTTTAAGTTGAGCCGTAGCTTCATTTAAGCTACGTAGATCTTTTAAAAAGCTCTCACTCTCAGCTTTATATCCGTCGATTGCTGTTTTTATTTGGGCATGTATGTCACGTTGCTGCTTAAGCATCTGTTGAATTTGCTCTTTTTCAGTGCCCAAAGCTTCTTGACGCTGTTGTTTGAGTTGGCCAATGGTCTCTCCTGAGCATTTTAGTTGGGTATATAAACCATTCAGCACTTTTTTTGTACTTGCATATAATTCAAATGCTTGATCTGCAGTTTGTTTAGACGCATGATGCATCTCAATATATTTTTTATATTCCTGATATTCTGCTGTACTTTTTAACGCGGCTTGAATTTTTTCACGTTGTTGTGCAGTTTCACGACGTACTTGGCTACGTTTACGTTCCCAGCGATCATGCTGTGATTGGGTTTCGGCATCAAGTAAATAAAGAACGGCCGCTCCGATGGCAACACCTGCGAGTATGGGTAGCATTTCATTTCTCCTTTGTTCAACGAACGTCTTTTAGATCTAATTGTGGACGAGATAGATCAATACCAAATTGATGATAGGCATCCATGAGTGTTTGATTTAAACGTGAGGTTTCTTCACGGTTTAACTCAATTTGTTTAAGTATCTGTTGCCACATTGACATCAATGTCGTTTTGTTCGTTGGATCTTGTTCTTGCGCAATTAAATTTAAGATCATTATGCATTGCTCTTGGGCATGATCTTGCTGTTGTTTTTGCAAGGCAATCAATTGCTTATTGTGTTTTAAGCAAGTTTTGAATGCGCTAGATAATGCATCAATACGTTTGATTTCTTTCTTATGATTGAGCTCAATCTCTGCACGTATGATCTTTGACTGCTCATGCATTTGTTTGCGTTGAAATTCTAATTCAGCAACAGCACGTTTATAGTGTGCAATTTCACTCACCATATTACTAACGGCTTTAATGCCTTCTTGTACTGCCATTAAGCCCGCAGTTTGTGGAACTAAAGGATTCATTAATATTTCTCCATACGCTTTTAAACGTCAAATGAATGGTGCTACTGAGCAACTGAAAAGGATGTAAATAATCAATGGATACAATACAAAATCCATGGTTTTATTCCTGTTTTTATTTTTTGAGCAGGCTGAAGTCCCGGTTGCGGAACATGGTCAGGACTTTGCCATTGGTGGCTGTGACCAAATGCATGCCATTCATATTTTTAAGCATCGGGCAAAGATCGGCATACTTATTTATTTCTTTATGACCAATGCTGTAGTAAATCGCATGGCGGTGAAATTGTTTACGGCCAAAACGTAATAAATGTGCAATATGTTGTTGCTGTATACCGCGTTGTGTACGTCGTTTATAGGCATGTACGCTTAAGCCTAATGCAATATCTTCGAAATTTAAATAACACGTCATTTTCTTACCCTCTAGTTCGCTTGGTGTATAGAGAATAAGAGATATTTTTGATTTATTTTTTAAACGTAAGCTTATAAAAAGCCATCAAGATGGTGTCTTGATGGCTTTTAAAATTGCATATTTAGGAAAGTATCCCAAAACAGATACTATCGAGGGTCCACGTCTAACTCAAGCAAAGCTTTGGTCTTGCACTCGGGCAAAGCAGTGCTTTGCTGTTTCTCGTTCATCCCTTATCAGCAGGGAAGTCCAAAAATACGACCTAGAGTCAAACAGTCTTGCG
>CAZBMR010000089.1:0-10146 GCA_964492695.1 uncultured Lentimicrobiaceae bacterium | reverse complement strand
GGTTAGCGGAACCGTGAACGGCGATGCCTTGAATTACACCTTAGCAACCACAGCACTTAAGTTCTCAGACGTTGGACCATATCCAATCACGGTAACCCTGGGTTCGAATCCGAATTACAGTGTAACACCCACCCATGCAGTATTGACGGTTGGCAAAGCCCCCCAAACCATCACCTGGTCAAACCCAGCCAATATTGTGGTTGGAACGGCCCTGGGTGCCACCCAGCTGAATGCAGTTGCGAACGGTATTTCGGGCGGATCGGCACCTGGTACACTTACATACGATCCGGCTGCCGGCACCGTTTTGCCTGTTGGAGACAATCAGGTACTGAACGTAACAGCTGCAGCTACAACGAATTATACTGAAGCTAACGCAACAGTTTACATCAATGTGCTGGCCAATACAGCCAACATTAGCCTTACCGGCGGCACCTTTACATTCAATGGCGGCGGCCATGCGGCTACTGGTTTTGCCTATGGCATTGGCGGCATCGGCGATGTGCTGAGTCCGGCATTGACATTCTCTTATGCAGGAACGGGATCAACAACCTATGGCCCAACATCCGTAGCACCTGTAAATGCAGGAACCTATGAAGTTACGGGTTCATTTGCCGGAAATGCCACCTACGCAGCCAATTCAGCTACTGCAAGCATTACCATCCTACCCAAGGCAATCACCATTTCGCCCCTGGCTGGTCAATCGAAAGTGTATGGCGAGGCTGATCCTGTATTTCTCTACACCTCGACACCGCTCGAAGGTGCTGATGTATTTACTGGAAGCCTTGGTCGTGCCACTGGCGAAAATGTTGCCGGCTCACCTTATTCCTTTACATTGGGTAATCTGAGCGCAGGAGCAAACTACACCATTTCCATGACTTCAACTCCGGCAACTTTCAGCATCACCAAACGGCCGCTCACCCTGACAGCAGATGACAAAACAAAGGTTTATGGAAACACCGACCCTGTTTTCACCCTCACCTGGAACGGTTTCGCGCTGGGAGATGACCCATCCGATTTGACAGGTACTTATGTTATCTGGCGCGAAGTTGGTGAAAATGTTGGCGTTTACGAAATCAGAATCATCAACCTGCTGAGCTCTGATAATTATACCATCACTGAAGTGTATGGCCATATCACCATCGGAAACAGAAATGTAACCGTGCTGAATGCTGTGGCTGATAACAAAACCTACGACGGAACTGTGGCTGCTACCATCTCGGGCGGTGATTTGCAAAATATCGCCAACAGCGATGTGATCAGCATTGGAAACCGCACCGGTGAGTTTGCACAAGCCAATGTTGGGACAGATATTCCTGTTACAGCCAACCTCACCCTGGTTGGCGACAAGGCTGCCAACTACACCCTGGTGCAGCCTGATTATCTGAATGCTGATATTACAGCTCTGCAAATCAATGTGGTAGCTGATGCTAAATCGAAAACCTATGGTTCAAACGATCCAGTCTTAACTTACACTTATACTCCTGACCTGATTGGAACCGATGCTTTCTCTGGCGCACTCAACCGTGCTTCCGGCGAAGATGTGGGTGATTATGACATTGCGAAAAACACCCTCGCATTGAGCCCGAACTACAGCATCGCATTTACTGCAGCAAAATTGACAATCAATCAGTTGAATGTCACCGTTACAGCAGACGCCCAATCAAAAGTGTATGGACAGGATGACCCGGCCTTCACCTTTGTTTCGTCTCCGGCAGTTGGTGCTTCGCTTGATAATGGCGGTGCAATTGCCTTTAGCGGCAGCCTCAGCCGCAATCCTGGCGAGACAGTTGGAGCATATGCCATCCTGCAAGGCAGTTTAGCCAATGCCAATTATAACATCAGCTATGTGCCTGCAAACCTGACCATCACACAAAAGGAACTCACCGGCAATTTCACGGTGGCCGACAAAGTGTATGATGGCACTACGGATGCTGCAATAACAGCCAGAACCTTGAGTGGTTTGCTGCCCGCCGACGCTGACAAGGTAGCGCTACTGGGTGGTACCGCAAGCTTTGCGGGCAAAAATGCCGGAACACATGCTGTTTCAGCCAGTGGCATGACACTGGGTGCTGGCGCAAGTGGCGATCTTTCGGCCAATTATGTGTTGGCTGGTGTGAACAATGCCAACGCCAGCATTTTACCAAAAGCGCTTGACATTACTGATCCCACGATCGCAAGCCGCGATTATGATGGCACCACCAATCCCGGAACAGTGACATTTGGCACACTGAGCGGCTTTGTTTCACCCGAAACCGTTGTGATTGCGAGTGCAGTGGCTGCTGATTACAGCAGTGCCAATGCCGGTAATTACTCCAACGTTGTCATTACCTACACACTCGGCAATGGCCTCAATGGTGGCCTGGCCGGCAACTATACGCTCTCGGCTGGTGCAGCTAATGCTGTTGTTTTGCCAAAAGCACTCAGCATTGGAGCTCCGTCAATAGCCGATAGGGTATACGACGGAACCACCAACCCCGGCAGCCTCACACTGGGTGCACTGAGTGGGTTTATTGGATCAGAAACACTGAATGTCAGTGGTGTAGCTGCCAACTACAGCGGAAAGAATGTGGGTCAATATACCGTAGCTGTCACTTACACCCTTTCCAACGGTGACAACGGTGGGCTCGCCACCAATTACAGCCTTGGCAACGGTTCAGCCTCAGGCAATATCACCCGCCGACCACTCACAGCCAATTCATCAGTCAACAGCAAAACCTACGACGGAACCCCGGTAACCGGCACCGTTGTGCTTGGTGCTGTAAATAACCTCGTTGGAGCAGAAACCCTCAATATTTCGGTTACTGCTGCCGACTTTGCAGATGAACATGTTGCATCAGGCAAAGCCACCACCATCAGCTACACCCTGGCCGATGGCGACCATGGCGGACTTGCAGCCAACTATTCCATGGCCCCCATCGCCTCAACAGGCGATATCACCGCACGCGGCCTGATGCTTTCCAACTTTGTTGCCGGCGACAAAACCTACGACGGCAATACCAATGTGTTGACTGGTCTTGGTTTCGACGATAACAGACTTGCGGGTGACATCCTCACTTTTGACTATGATGTAGCCTTCGACAACAAAAATGTTGGTAACAATAAAGATGTTGAATTTACCAACATCGTTATTGCCGGAGGTGCAGACATGAATAATTACAGTTTGCAAACCATTTCTGGCACCGCACAGGCCGATATCACCCCACGCACGCTGAACTTCAGCAATTTTGTGGCTGATGCCAAAATATATGATGGCACAACTGCTGTTGCAGGAGCTGCTTTCGCCGACAACCGTGTCAGTGGCGACCTCTTATCCTTCACCTTCGATGCTGCTTTTGCTGATAAAAATGCAGGCACGGCCAAAGTGGTCAACTTCAGCAACATTGCCATTTCAGGCGGAGACGATCAAAACAATTACGTTTTGGCTGCCACCACCGGAACTGCAAACGCTGATATCAATCAGCGTCCTGTGAAGATCGTTGCAAATACAGGTCAGACCAAAGTTTATGGCAATGCCGATCCGCTTCCATTTGGTTATGCTTTGTCAGGCGATGCTGGATTCTATGGTCTTGCCAGCGGTGATGCATTTGCCGGATCGCTCTCACGGGCAGCTGGCGAAAACATCGGACTTTATGCCATTAACACAGGCAGCCTCGTCATCAACGACAACAATGGTGCAGGTGTGAGCATGGCAAGCAACTACGCCATCACTTTCGTTGCTGCAAACTTCGAGATTACCCGTCGCGAACTCATCATGGTGCTCGATAACAAATCGAAAATTTATGGCAATATCGACCCGGCGTATTCCATCACCTGGGTAGGATTGGCAGCTGGTGATACTCCTTCAGTGGTTTCAGGGCTTTACATCATCTATCGTATTGGTGGTGAGAATGTTGGTAACTACACCATTGATGTGTTTGGAACGCCCGTGGCTGCGAACTACACCATCGTTAAGCAAACGGGTATTTTCACAATCAACCCGCGAACCCTCACAGTGGCCAATGCAGTGGCCGATGATAAAGACTATGATGGCACCACAGCTGCGCATATCAGCGGAGGAAACCTTCAAAATATCCTTGGCAGTGATGATGTAAGCATTTCAGGAAGAACGGCAACCTTTGCTCAGGCCGACGCAGGAACAGATATTGCTGTTGCTGCCAACCTCACGCTTGGAGGTGCTGCTGCCGGAAACTACATCCTCACACAACCCACCGGACTCACAGCAGATATCTTCAAGGTAGATCAATCCATAACCTGGGCCACTCCTTCAGCCATTGTATACGGAACTCTACTGTCTGATTTGCAGCTCAATGCAATGGCAAGTGGTGTAGCTGGCGGCTCGGCTCCGGGCGCACTGACCTATACGCCCGCCATCGGTACCTTGCTCAATGCCGGTGCCGATCAAATACTAACGGTGAATGCTGCTGCGACCAATAACTACAACGCAGCCTCCAAAACTGTTTTGTTGACCGTAAACAAGGCCGACCAAAGCATTGTTTGGAACAATCCGTCGAATATTCCTTACGGTACACTGCTGAGCGATACCCAATTGAATGCAGTTGTATCGGGCGTTGCAGGTGGTAGTGCCACTGGTTCAGTAACATACAATCCTGCTGCCGGTTCGCTGCTTGGCGCAGGAAGTCACAACCTGACAGTGAATGTGGCTGGAACGGGCAATTACAATGCCGCCACAGCTACGGTTCAACTTGTTGTTGAGAAAATTGATCAAAGCATCAGCTGGACAAACCCGGCCAACATCACTTATGGAACATTGCTGTCAGCCACACAGCTAAATGCTGTTGTGACGGGTGTAGCAGGTGGTTCAGTGCCCGGTGGCCTCACCTTCAGCCCTGCCGCAGGCACATTGCTTCCCGTCGGTTCGCATACACTTACTGTAACCGCTGCCGGAACTGCCGACTACAACGAAACATCCTTCGATGTGACCATTGTGGTTGAAAAAGCAGATCAAAGTATCGTGTGGAACAATCCTGCCGATATCGTTTACGGCACACGCCTTGGCGCTACGCAATTGAATGCAGTAGTAACCGGGGTTGCAGGCGGATCGGCAACAGGTTCCATCACCTACAATCCTGCTGCCAATACATTGCTCGATGCCGGCTCGCATACACTTACTGTAAGTGTTGGTGCTACAGATAATTACAATGCTGCAACTGCCGATGTAACCCTTGTGGTGAACAAAGCAAACCAAACCATCAGCTGGGGCAACCCCGCTGCCATCACCTATGGCACATTGCTTGGAAACAGCGAGCTCAATGCCGTTGCAACAGGTGCCGCCGATCCTGATGCCTCCGCACCAGGTGCTTTGACCTACAATCCATTGGCTGGAACAATGTTGGATGCCGGAACACATAGTCTTTCGGTGACCGCCGCTGAAACAGCCAACTATTTTGAAGCCAATGCAACTGTTGATTTGTTGGTGAACAAAGCCGATCAAACAATCAGTTGGGATGCTCCAGCCAATATCACCTACGGTACACTGCTCAGTGCCGCCCAGCTCAATGCTACAGTGGCCGGTGTAGCCGGTGGATCAGCACCCGGTGCTTTGGACTATAGCCCTGCTGCCGGTTCGTTGCTGGCAGTTGGAACGCATAATCTCCAGGTGTCGGCAGCTGCAACTGCAAACTACAATGCTGCCAATGCTGCTGTGAGCCTCACGGTTGATCAGCGCGTGATCACCGTCAACGCCGAAGCCAAAACCAAGGTGTATGGCAACAGCGATCCGCTGCTCACCTACACCTATGCACCCGATCTTGTTGGTGCTGATGTGTTTAGTGGTGAAATTGTACGTGCCGCCGGCGAAAATGTTGGCGTGTATGTCATCGGTCAGGGAACCCTCTCTTTAAATACGAATTATCAGCTTGTGTTCAATGAAGCAAATTTCAGCATCACATCCCGACCCATTGTTATTGCTGCCAACGACCGCTCCAAAACCTATGGCAATGCCCTGGATCTTGGAACAAGTCAGTTTGTTGTAACAGGTGCAATGGCATTTGGCGAAACGGTCACTTCGGTCAACCTCAGCAGCACAGGCGATGTTTACAACGCCTTTGCAGGATCATACAGTATTACGCCGTCAAATGCCAGCGGATCTGGTGGTTTCAATACGAATAACTATAGCATCAGCTATGTTAACGGAACACTTACAGTGAATCCTTTCGAATTGACACTCAGCAATTTTGCTGCCTCGCCAAAGGTTTACGACGGAACAACCATTGTAACGGGAACTGGTTTCCTCGACAACCGCATCATTCCGTCGGACAACATCTCCTACAGCTTTGATGTAGCATTCGAAAATGCGAACGTAGGCCTCAATAAGCAGGTGCTCTATACCAATATTGCCATCACCGGCGGTACGCATGGAGCAAACTATAGCCTGCCCGTAAACTCCGGTCTGGCTTCTGCCACCATCACTGCCAAACCATTAACAATTGTGCCGGACGATATCACCAAAACCTACAATACGACCTATGTGTTTGCAGGCGACGAGTTTACTGCTTCGGGCATTGTCAATGGTGAGTCAATTGCTTCTGCAACGCTCACAAGCGCAGGGGCTGATGCCGCTGCTGCTCCCGGTGATTACGACATCATTGCCAGCAATGCTGTGGCAGGTGCTGCAACACTTTTGTCCAACTATACCATTACCTATGCAATTGGAACACTTACCGTTGGACCAGCCCAGAATGCCGATCTCTCAGCATTTGTAAAATACAGCAAAGTTGGCACCAGTGATACTCCGTTACAGGGTGTAACCGTAGAACTGATCGATGCAAACAACAATGTACTGTTCAGTACGCTGACAGATGCAACGGGCAAGTTCAGCTTCACCAATGTTCCTGTGGCTGATGTGGCATTGCTGAGGGCCAACCTCAATACGAGCCTCTATTGCTGGGCAGGTGTGAATGCAACCGACGCCATGGTGATCCAGAACCACCTGGTGGGCAACGACCCGGCTTATTGGCAACCTGTCAACTTTATCAACCATGTGGCCGATGTAACGGGCAATGGCGTTGTCACCAACAGCGATCCGCTCGCACTGCGCTACCGGGTGCTGTATCCCGATAACCCGGCTTATGTTTTCCCATCGGGCGACTGGGCTTTCTACGCCAACAGCAGCAACTTCACAAATACGGGAACCGCTACCGCAACCCTGGCTAACCCGGTTGTTGCCAATCAGTTGTCAGACATCTCAGTGAGGTTGTTTGGCGATGTGAACGGATCGTACGTGCCATGCTCGTCGAAGCGCTTACTCGAACCAGTCTTAACCGATGAGGTGCTCTATGTGCAACAAGGTGCTGATTTTGAATTACCTTTCAGAATTAATACCAGCGCAAACCTCGGTGCCATGACCATTTACATGGCTTATGATTCCGACCTGGTTGAGATCACGGGTGTTCAAAGCCCGCTCAGCGATTTGTACTTCAGCATTGATCAAAACATGTTGCGTATCTTCTGGACAAATCCTGCCGGAACGAGCTTTGCTGCAAATGATCAGTTATTCACACTGCAGATGAAAACCATCGCTGCCGTTCAGGCCGATATGCCCATCTTCTTCATGGATAGTCAGACTGAATTTGCAACACCGGATGCATTGGTTGTGAACGCCGGACTGATTACATACAGCATTGATAACGTGAGTGTTGGAACGCCAGATGAGCTGGAAGAAAAGATCAGGCTCAGTGCATATCCCAATCCATTTACTGATGTTGCAGCCATAGTTTACGAACTCCCATTCAATGCCGATGTCACCATGTCGGTGATCAATTTGCAGGGCGTAGAAACCGCAAGGCTGATAAACGAATACCAAATGGCCGGCACATACAAGGTGAATGCCGATGCGGTGAAAGAAAACATGAAACCCGGTGTTTACATGATTCACCTGAAACTTGTGGCTGAAGGCAAAAACTACAGCAAGCACCTTAGATTAGTTGTCATAAGGTAGATAAAAAGATGATTCGGCTGCAACCAAGCAGGTTGCAGCCGGATTTAATTCACTGAAAAAAACTTATACTACTATGAAAAGAATCATAACAATCATCACAATCATGCTGGGAATCATGGCATTTGGATATGCCGGATCAAACCCAACGGTCACACTCCCCGTTTTGAATAACCAGATTCCCGGGCCGGGTCTTCTTGTGCCGCTGAATGTGAATTTTTCGACAGCCGCCAATGGTGTTGGCTCATTCAGCCTCGATATTCAGTTCAATCCCAAGGTGATGACCTTTTCGGCCATCAACAATGCTGCACTGGCTGATATTGAATCGAGTGTTGTGTCCGGAAACACGGTTCGCCTTTTTTGGTATGGCAGTGCCAGTTTCCTGAACGGCAAACTGCTCGACCTGAATTTTACCTACCATGGCGACAACACTGCACTGACGTTCGTAACGGCTCAGAGCGAGCTTGCCGACCCAAGCGGAAATGTGTTATCTGTGAGCTTCACCAACGGTGCTGTCAATATGATCGACCTTGATCCTGCACTCACCATTTCCGAAGTGCAGTCTGATGCCGGGCAGGTGGTGAATGTGCCTGTAACTGTCAGCGCCTTCTACAATGTGGCTGGCTTTTTGCTCAACATTGAGTTTTCTGACCCGACTGTTCTTCAGGGAAGCGTCAGCATGCAAAATGTGAACTCCGCACTGGGTGGCAGCATCAGCAGCAATTTCGTCAATGGCAACAAATTAAGCGTTTCGTGGACAGCCAACCTTGGAGGTACCAATGTGTCGCTTGCCAACGGACAAAAACTCTTCGACCTCCGCTTTACATTCAACGGAGGCTCGTCGGATGTGGTGTTTGGCAGCGGCTGTGAGCTCAACCAAAACATTCCGCCGATCTTTCCTGCCTTCCCGACGGTGTCCTACACCAATGGATTGGTTTGGGATGGCATTCAGTATTTTGATTTAGCGCTGCAGGCAAATCCCAACAACATTGGTGCTGTGCTGAGTGGAGCAGGTAATTATGCTGTAGGCCAAACAGTTAACATCTCAACAACAGTGCCGGCAGGCTATGCTTTCACAGGCTGGACAGGAGCACAAAATAATTTACTTGTTGATGCAACAAATGCTTCCACAAGTTTTGTAATGCCGGCAAATAGCCTTACATTTACTGCTAACTTTATACAAGTATTCAGCGTGAGTGGGGTATTAAAATATGCCAATACAAGTGGAGCCGCAAGGCCCATTACCAACTCGACGGTGTATTTGAAAACTGCCGATGGATTGACCACCATAGCCACTACAACTACCAATGGTGCAGGTACCTACACATTTGATAATGTGCCTGCCGGGAGTTATAAGCTTACTGCGAGTACAACGAAGCCGTGGGGGGGATTCAACTCATTTGATGATATCCGTTTTCGAAGCCACATTAACGGAACAAGTCCTCTCACCGGCATGGAGCTAACAAGCGCAGATATTGATAACAGCGGAGTTGTAAATGCATTTGATGGCATCCGAATCAGAAGCAGGATTACCACCGGATCAACAGTTGGTTGGAACAGACCTTCCTGGAACTTTCAAACAATCTCAATTACAGTGATCGATGCTGATCTGAATGATGTTACCATCCTTGGTATTTGTACGGGGGATTTAAATGCTTCTTATACACCTCCACAATAGCGGTTGTAAACTAATTAAAACAACTTTATATGAAAAAGTTATTTTTCTTGCTTTTTGTATTGTTTCATGTAAATCAATACACAAACGGTCAGGGAGTAAATTTGCCAGCTAACCTGGTTTTGAATCCAAGTGACTTTGGTACAATTGTTAATGTTCCTGTGAATGCTACCGCAATCCCTGAGGCCATTGCCGTCGTCATTCAATTAACTTATAACGAATGTGCTTTGAATTTTGAAGGAGTAACGAATCAATACAGCTTTGGTAGTGGATCACCTGTTGCGATTTATGTTAATGAGTATATCCCTGGTATCATAAACATTGACATTTATGACCCGATAAATTCCATTCCATATACAATTGGCACAAACAAATTACTTGACCTTCAATTCACTTTTAATGGTGGTTTGTCGGATTTATCATTTGTTTACGCCCAATACATGGATATAGGCTATGTTGAACATGATTTGACGATGAACGATGGACAGGTTTCGGGCTTCGCCCCCCTCACCAGCAA
>CAZBMR010000088.1:0-10172 GCA_964492695.1 uncultured Lentimicrobiaceae bacterium | reverse complement strand
TCAATGAAGCGTCAGGCACGGTGCAGACTGTCCAGATAAGGCGACGAGCTCCTCGAATGCATAGGCATCGTCGCCGAAGCGCTTGCCGAACCGGCGGTTGAGCCGTTTGGCCGATCCTGTGGCATGGCCGAGTTCGTGGCACCGGGTCGAGAAGTAAGCCTCGATCGAGTGAAACGCGCCCGGCGATGGTAGCGTCACCGTGTCGGTGCTCGGCGTGTAATGCGCGCTGTCGCCGCCGTGGACGACACGGATCGGGATCGCGTCGAGGAAGTCTTGCACTCCGGCCGAGAGCTCGCCGATCGCTTTGGGATCGGGCGGCTCGGGGTAGTAATGCGCCGGCAGCCCCTCGATCTGCGAGGCGTTGAAGACGTGGTTCCACTTCATGAAGCGGATGGTCTTCTCGGTTGTTTCACCGGTCTGGCGATCGGTGTCGGTCTTGCGCGCCGAGGAGTAGAACACGCTGAACGAGCCAGCCTCGCCCTTGCGGACATGGGCGCCTAGTTCGAGCGCCTGGCGGAAGGTCATCCAGTAGGGGCTAGCGTAGCACCGGCTTTCGGCCACCGCCCAGAGGAAGAAGGTATTGATCCCCGAATAGGGGACCCCGTTGTGGCGGAGCGGCCGCGTGCTGGTCGAGGTCCAGGGCTTGAGCCAAGGTGCCGTGCCAGCAGCGATCTTCTCGAGGATCAGGTCGGTGATGATCTGCGCGACGTCGGGTTTGGGATGACGGGTCATTGTGCCGGGCCCTCCTGGGCAGGATCGAGCGAGAGGTCAGAGGCCGCGCTCGACCAGAAGAGGCGCAGCGTGCGCCCATGCGGAATGCGCCAGGCGACCCGGTCGGCGAAAGCCATGCGGATGCCGGCAAGGATCGCCGCGTCCTCGCCTTCGAGAATGGCGTGGGCGCGCACTGCGGCATCGTGGCGGAACCGGGTCTCCTGGGTGTCGTAGCTGTCGGCATCGGAATCGTCGGAAGGGCTGAACACCGCATCGATGATGAGGTCGGTGAGATCGTCGGGCCCCAGCGCGGTGGTCCGGGTCAGCGCAATGCGCGCGCAGTCGGGATCACCCCAGGAATCGGCATCTTTCAGAATCGCAAAGTCGGTCTCGAGATCGAGCCGCCGGTCGTGCTGATCGGTGAGTTCGATCGTGATCGCGTCTGGGCGCAAGGTAACGGCACCCTCTTCATCGGTGGGCTTGCCGCCATCGAAGGTGAAGCGCTCGCCGGTACGCACGAAAGCCGGGAGGGCATCGTACCAGGGATAGCCGATGAAATTGGTGATCGGCTCGTAGAAGGCGCGCGGTTCGGGGCCGCCGAGGCGGTGCATCTCGCCTCCGTTCGAACGCCGCAAGGCACGGCCGAAGGTGACGGCATCGAAGGAGTCCGTGTCATCGTAGATCGCCGCGCCCGGCTCGAGGTCGGCAAAGCGCGGCACCTCGCGGTAGCTGTCACGGGCGAGCGTCGGGTACCACAGCGGCAATTGCCGGGCTGCTTGTGGAAAGTCGTCGTGATACAAGCTCGCTTCCACCCAGTTCTCGAAGCTCAGGCGGTGAAACGGTTCGTGACGGATGACCGAAAAGATCGCCTCGCGGCAGAGCGCGACGAGACGGTCGAGCGCGGCGTTGCGATAGATTTCCTTGCGGGCGGGCAGGACCAGGACGAGATCGGGCGCGTCGATGACGTCGACCTGCACGGACCACGGGGTGTGGTGGACTTCCTTTACGACCGGGAAGGCGTGTTTGAGGGTGACCCCGTGGAAATTGAGCGTCGCGATATGCGGCGAGTGCCGGTCGCGGAACACGCCGATCCGGAAACCATCCCGCTCGATGACCTTGTGCGCATCAGCAAGGAAATCGGCCCGCGCGAGATCCTTGCCGTTGTAGCTGACCGGGACGGCCAAGAACCGCGCCGCCGCTTCGACGCAGCGTTCGAGCTTTCCATCGGGCTGTGGATCGAAGCGGAAAGCGATTGTCGTGCCGCGCGGCCCATCGAAGGGCAGCACATCGATGTCGGCCTCGCCGGTCCAGGCATCCCCCGCAATCGCCAGCGAGAACGCGCCAGCGGCGCTCCGCGAACTGACCACGGTGTCGAGGCCAGCAAGGCTGAAGAAGCCCATGCCCGCCGGGTCTTCGCGGGCGCGGCACTCGTTGGGCCAATCGGATGCCCCGAGCGAGAGCAAATCGACCGGGTCGGCGATCCCGGCACCGTCATCGCGCACCGTGATCAGGCAGGCCTCCGCCATATGCTCGGCGGTGACGGTGATGCGGCCCGCGCCCGCGCGGCGGGCATTCTGGAAGAGCTCGTTGAAGATGTCGTCGAGGGTCCCGTTGAAAATCCGGGTAACCTTGGAGATCGCGTGCGGTGAGACCCGGGCGCGCAGCTTGATGATCATGGTCATGGAGGTGGTTCCTGGATGGACCGGCACGCTGCCGCAGGGCGCAAGGGATGCGCGGGCAGCGTGCCGGCAAGGCTGGGTCAGGCGTCGACGGTCTCGCCGGCGTGGGCGTCCTGCTCTTCGGCAGGTTCGACCTCATCGGCATCGCTCTCGGGCGCGTGCTCGACTGGGCCTTCTTCATCGGGCTCGCTCGCGGTGAGCAGGCGGAAGCGCATGGCCTCGGGCACCCAGGCGAGCGCAGCTTCCTTGACCTCGGGGGCGACGATGGTCTCACCGGCGAACAGCTTCTCGCAGGAGGCCGAGAGGTCGCCCTTCTTGGAACCCATGAAGCTCGCCGCCATGGTCGGTCCGCCGACTTCGCTGACGTGGGCGAGCAGCGCCTGCTTGCTGACCCGGTCGAAGTAGTTGGCCGAGGTCGGCCGCCAGTGGCTGGCGACGTTGATCCCCATCAGGGCGGCGAGATGGTCGTGAAGGTCGATCGGCTCAGGGCCGGACTGGCCCGCCTTCCTGTCGATCCCCATGCTGGCCTCCAGCGTCTTCGCCATGCACCAGGCCAGCCAGCTTGCCTTGGCATCGTCGTCGAGCGCGCTGAAGGCCGAGAACCGATCGACCGTGCGGCGGTGCTCGGTCCACGACAAGTCGAGCGTCTCGCGCATGTCGGCCATCAGCGTATGCGCCGGGCTTTCAGGGTAATTGGCGAGGTAGAGCGAAGGCGACGGGGCGCGGAGCGTGGTGCCAAGTGCCTGCGCGCTGTAGAGCGCGCGGGAGTCGGCGATGGCGAAGATCAGGTAGTCGAGCGCTATCGCCGGGTTCGAGGCGAGATTGATCGCGAGGATGTCGCGGCGCTGGACTGCGAGTTCCTCGACCAGCTTCTGCGACAGCGGCTTCGGCGTGGTCGAGGCGCTAGTGCCCTCGCCTGCCGTTCCGTTGGCGCCCTCACCGGCATCACTCCCACGCGCCTTGCGGCGTTCGAGCGGCTTGTCGCTGTAGAGGCCGTTTGCAATCGCAGGCTGGCCGTCGGCGCCGATGATCACGAAGCAGCCGACGTTGGCCTTCATCTCTTCTGGGATCACCGGGGGCTTGTCGTGGAGCGCATCGTAGGCGCTGCTTGCGGCATCCCAGCGTGTCTGGAAGTCGGCGGCAGCGGCTTCGTCGTCCTCGTCGAGCGTCTCGCTTTCGGCTTCCAGCGCCGAGATCGTCTCGAGCAACCTGTCGGCCTCGACCTGTTCCTCCTCGGTGAGCGGAGCGGGTTCGAGATGGACCTGGTGGAGGTCTTCGGTCGCGTTGTAGGTGACGCGGGTCTCGAGGATCGGGCGCACCCAGGCATAGCCGGAGGTTTCGGCGACCTCGGCCGCAAAGGCCTGGAGCTTCTCGCCGGCGATGCACTGCGCAATTTCCGCATCGATCCAGGTCTCGCCGCCGTCCTCGGTGAAAAGGTCGCGCTCGATCTTGCCGCCCGCGGCGAGATAGTCGGCTTCACTGGCGAGTTTGGCCATCGGCGAAGACGAGCGGATGGCGCTGTGCGTGACCATGCGGCGGATCGAGTCCGGATTGTTGCCCTGCCAGGAGTTCGACAGCTCGTTCCAGACCATCATCTGGCGGTCATGGTTGGGCGTCGTCGCATAGGCCTTGGCGACGTCGAGGGTGATCTTGCCCTCTTCGAGCGCGGCGAAGATCGGGTCGGCAAGGTCCGCAAGCCGCAGGCGGCCTTCGATGAACCGGCGGGTGCGGCCGAACCGCTTGGCGATCGCGTCGAGGTCGCTGCCTTCGTTGACGAAGTGCTTGTAGGCCCGGATCTCGTCGGTCGGCGTCATGTCGAGCCGGATGACGTTCTCGATCAGTGAGAGTTCGGACTGCTCGGCGGCGTCGATGTCGAGCACCCGGCAAGCGACGGGGTGGTCCTTGGGGAGCTTGCCTGTGCCGAGGAGATAGTTCAGCGCGCGCAGGCGGCGTCCACCCGCGGTCACGTCGAACATGCCCCGCTTCTTGGCGGGCACGACGATCAGGTTCTGCAGCAGGCCCTTGGCCTCGATATTGGCGGCCAGTTCCTCGATGAAGAGGTTGCTGTCGTTCTTGCGGACGTTGGCTTCGGACAAGCGCAGCTTGCCGAGCGGGATCAACTCGATGTCGTTCATGGGGGTGCTCCTGAAAGCCGGATTTGGCCGAGCCCTTCGGCTCACCCCTTCCAGCCCCCCTCCCCTCATGGTTTCAGGATTGCCCGAATTCCCGGGCACATGCCGCGCATGCCAAAGCGACTTGCTCGGCTTCGTGAGGCATAAATGCTGAATTTATGCCTCACGGAGAGGCAGCATGGGCACCACCTGCAACCCATCTAACATCGTAATGGACATTTAACATTAGTGATGTTAAACAAGACAAGTGGTGTTAGAAAGGGTTCCTGAGGCGCGGTTGGAAGCGCTCGCGGAAGCTGCCGAAGCGTACGTCGAGGACGCGTTCGGACAGCGGCTTGCCCTCGTGCCCGCAGCACCCACCAATCTGCCGCACTTCATCCTCGATCGCTACGCGATTTGGCAAGGCTTGCTAGACGGCCGTGCGTTGCTGCTCATGGCCGTCAGAGAAAACCTGCCGCCCGGATCTGGCGCAACGGCGCAGTACCTGAAGCACCGAGAGATGGTTCGCCACCAACTCGGGGCCGACCTGGTGCTCCTGCTGCTGGGCCGCGTGCCGGGCGTGATCCGCCGCCAGATGATGGAGCGCAAAATCGGCTTCATCGCACCTGGCGCGCAGCTCTATGTCCCCGAAGTGTTCCTCGACCTGCGCGAGCGCGCGCCTGCTTTCGCGCCCGATCACGCCGTGCAGATCAGCCCAACGACGCAATTCCTCCTGCTGGCGGTCATGCAGGGCCGCACCTTGGATGGCCTGAACCTCACCGAACTTGCGGACAAGCTGCATGTCTCGATCATGAGCATCAGCCGCACTCTGGACGAGTTGGAAGCACTCCAATTGGCAAAAGCCCACCATGTCGGTCGGCAGCGCCTCCTGCACATGGTTAGTCAGGGCCGGGAACTTTGGGACATGGTTCAGGCACAGCTCCAGTCGCCGGTGCGCAAGGTTCGGGAGGTCTGCGCTCTGGATGGCGAAGCCATCGGTCCCCTTGCCGGCACAACTGCGCTTGCTCGCTACACCATGTTGGCTCCGCCGCGGGTCGAAACGAGGGCAGTTTTGGCTGCCAGTTGGAAGAACCTGCAGGCCGCACAGTCCTTGCGGCCTGCCACGGCCTTCGATGACGAGCGCGTCGAGGTCCAGACATGGACCTACGATCCCCGAATTCTCGCCAGCAATGGCGTTGTCGATCGCCTCTCGCTTTACCTCAGCGTCCGAGGCAGCCCAGATGAACGCGTTGCGCAAGCGGCCGAAGAACTGTTGGAGACATTTGCATGGTAGTCGGGGTCGATCGCTTTCGGGCGCATTTTGCGGGCCACGAGCATCAATATGTGCTGATCGGCGGGGCAGCCTGCGAATTGATCATGGACGAGGTTGGGCTCGATTTCCGCGCCACTAAGGATCTCGATATCGTCTTGGTGGTCGAAGCGCTGGACAGCGCCTTCGCGGCGCGCTTCTGGGCCTTTGTCGAGGAGGGCGGCTACGAGATCAGACAGAGCAGCGAGGGCGCAAAGGTTCTTTACCGCTTCCAGAAACCGAAGGCGGAAGGGTATCCCGCCATGCTCGAGCTCTTCTCGCGCGCGCCTGAGGGCCTGACGCTTGGCGGCGACGCCCACCTGACGCCGCTCCCGATCGACGAGGCTGCGGCCAGCCTGTCAGCTATTCTCCTCAACGAGAGCTACTACGATTTTCTCAAATCGATGGTGCGCGAGGCCAGCGGCATGCCGGTCCTCGATGAAGCAGCGATCATCCCGTTCAAGGCGCGCGCTTGGCTCGACCTCACCCGCCAGCGCGCCGAGGGGAGCCAAGTCGATGAGAAGAACATCCGCAAGCACCGTAACGACGTCGCGCGGCTTTTGCAGCTGTTGAGCCAGGAGGCTCGATATGCGCTGCCCGCACCCGTTGCGGACGATATGCGGATGTTTGTCGAGAAAGCGGCGGTCGAGGCGGATTTCGATCCCAGACAATTCAAGGTGAACATGACACGCGATGAGGTCGCTCTGCGCCTTCGCGCCGCATACCAACTCTAAGCGAGCACTTAGACCGTCCAAGCCTGCCCAGCGATGCTGGCGATGATCGCCTCGGCGCCGTCCACCGGCACGAACACCCGTGTCTTGTAGGTGATGATCTCGGTGAAGCAGCCCTTGGCCTTGAGCTCGGGTATACGCGCGGCTTCGGCATCGACGATCTCGATCCTGCGGGAACCGTTCACGCGGGCTGTGCGGATCGTGAAATTGAGCGGATGCGGCGCTTTCCACGTCCCACCGCCAAGGATGGCGGCGGCAATCTTGGCGGGATCGGTCTGCGCCTTGCGGGCAACCCCGAGTTTCTCCAGGGTCGCATCGACGTAGAGGTCGTGGACATGCCGCCCAAGCCAGGAGGCGCCGGACTTGTCGACGATGCGATTGACCGTGAGATCCTCCTTGGGAAGCGCGCCCCAGATCGGGAGGAGCAGCCCGGTCGCGAGATAGACGGTCTCGGTGACGAGCTGGCTTTCGTCGGCGGTGTATTCCTCCTCCCACAGCGCGCTGAACGTGGACTTGGTGACCAGTTCCCACGCGGACTCATCAAGCCGGTCGGCCCGCAGGTACTCGCTGCGCAGTGGCCGCACGAGCTCGTAGCGGCGGATCATGTGGCCTTCCTCGTCCATGTGCGAGGGTGCCGCGATGCCCAGCGCGACCTTGCCCGACTTGTCATTGCGCAGGAACAGCGGTTGTTCCTCACGGGATGCCATTTTCAGCACGCGCTCGAGCGAGAGGACCTTGCGCCGCTGGGTCAGCGACAGCTCGAGAAGGTGCGAGGTCGCGCCGGTCACGGGGTCGGTCCGGATCACCGTGTCCGACAGCACCTCACAGGTCTCGACCGCCACGGTCTCGACGCCGATGTCGAAGGTGCCGGCCTCCTTGGCAGCCGAGACGCGGGTTTCGACGAGGGTGAGGAACTCGTCGAAGATCGCGTTCTGCACCGCGATCTTCATCGCGAGGATGCGGTTGAGCCAGCGCTGGATCGGCGGCAGATCCTCGCGCAGGATTCCGTCCGGGTCGGTGAGCTCAAGCCCGCTCATCCGCTGGAACTCGGACAAGGTCGTGCTCTTGAGTTTTCCGGTGGCGAGCAGGCCATACCAGTCGTGGAGTGCGTGCTTCGCATAGATGCTCTCGAGGTTGTCGGAAGCATCGAACATCCCCTGCCCGCCGGTCTGCCGCTGGCCGCGGGTGAGCGCGCCCAAGGCGTCGAGGCGCCGCGCGATCGTGCTGGTGAACCGGGCCTCGCCCTTGCAGTCGGTGGTGACCGGGCGGAACAACGGCGGGCAGGCCTGATGGGTACGGTGGGTCCGTCCCAGCCCCTGGATTGCGCGGTCCGCGCGCCATCCGGGCTCGAGCAGGAAATGGACCCGGCGCTGCTGGTTTTTGGCATCGAGGCTCGCGTGATAGCTGCGGCCCGTACCGCCTGCATCGGAGAATACGAGTACGCGCTTGGCTCCGGTCATGAACGCAGTGGTCTCGGCAAGGTTGGTCCGGGGTGAGCGGCTTTCGAGGCGCTGCTGCCCTGAGCCGTCACGGACAAGGCGTTTGCTGCGACCGGTCACTTCGGCGACGGCCGTTACCCCGTAGTGCTCGAGCAGCGCATCGAGCGCGGTCGGGATCGGCGGCATGGCGCAGATATGCTCGATCAGGTCGGCGCGCGCGGCCTCGGCCTGCGGGTTGTGGACCGGATTACCCGCCTCGTCCCACATCGGCCGCGAGCGCACGTCGCCGAGCTCGTCCGTGTATTCCTCCATTTGCCGGGTCGGGAAGGCGCGGGTCAGATAGTCCACGATCGCCTCTCTAGGCGACAGGTCCAGTTCCAGCGCCTCGCGCTCGTCAGGATCGAGTTCATTGAGACGCCGGTTGAGGATGGATTCTGCCGTGCTGACGAGCTGGACGACCACACTTTCGTCGCTCGCTAGGTGCGCGTCGATCGCAGGATATATCGAGGGCAGCTTCAGCGAGAGCAGGACCTGCGCAAAGAAGCGCTGCTTGGTCCCCTCGAACCGGCTGCGGGCCGCCGCCTTGGCGCCGCTGTTGAGCGTCTTGTTCTCAAGCCCGTCGACAATCCCGGTGAGTTCGAGCGCGGCTTCGAGGTTCTGGTGGATGATCGTCCAGGCCTCGCAGTAGGTGTCGTAGACCGCAATCTGCTCAGGGGTCAGATCGTGGCGCAGGATGTCGTATTCGATGCCAGCAAAGCTGAGCGCGCGAGCGAGGTAGAGCCCAGAGGCCTTGAGGTCGCGGGCGACGAGTTCCATCGCGGCAATCCCGCCGTCGCGGATTTCGCTGATGAACTGCTCGCGGTTTGCAAATGCCGTGCCCGGTCCCCACAGGCCAAGCCGGACCGCATAGGCGAGGTTGTTGACATCCGATGCGCCCGTCGCCGAAGCGTAGAGCACCCGGGCGCGCGGCAGTGTGTTCTGGAGCAGCACCCCGGCAATGCCCTGGAGCGAGCCCTGCTTCTGGCCAAGCGCCCCTTCCCCGCCTGCAACGCCGCCCATTTCGTGGGCCTCGTCGAAGACGATCACGCCTTCGAAGTCTTCGCCGGCCCAGCGGACGATCTGGTCGAGCCGGGTATCCTCGACGCGTGAACTGCGCAGCGTGCCGTAGGGGACAAACAGGATGCCCTCGGGCGCGGTGATCTCCTCACCGATCTTCCAGCGGGCAAGGTCGAGAATGTCCGACGGCAATCCGCCGATCGCGGTCCAGTCGCGCTGCGCGTCCTCAAGCAGCGGCGCATTCTTCGAAATCCAGATGTGACGGCGATTGCCCTTGAGCCACTGGTCGAGAATGCAGGCCGCGGCCTGCCGCCCCTTCCCTGCCCCGGTGCCGTCGCCAAGGAAGAACCCGGTGCGGTAGAGCTTACCCTCAGGATCCTCCTTGAGCGCAACCTCGCTGGCGGGATGGCTGAAGCGGCCATGAAGGTCACGGCTCCAAGCCTCACCGGCATAAATCACGGTTTCAAGCTGGGCGGCCGAAAGAAGCCGCGCGGTCACGGTGCGTTCGGGTAGAGCGGGCACATAGCTGGGTTTCGGCGCGGCGATCGAGGCCATAGCGGCGGATTCGACGAGGTGCGTCGGGTGTTCGCCAGCTTCCGCGATCACCACGCGCGAGGGCCGGTAATCGGCATAGACCCCGCGCTGCTCGCCCATCGCGGCGGGTTCGGCCAGCACTTCGTATGCGACGGGACGGACCTCATTGGTCTGTGCCGCCCGCACGATCACGGGTCGGGCTGGACCGGTCTTTACCGAGCGGAACAGGCTGAGCTTGGGTCGGGGCGCTGCCGACGGCGTTGGATCACGCAACGGCGCCCGGGGCGGCACCGGCGGCAACGCGGCGAAGAGTTCGCCGACCGACCCACGGTTGATGGTCGAAACGCCGATCTCTCCCGGCACCTTGTCGATCACCAGCACGCGAACCGCGATCCCGGTGCCGTGCTTGGCATAGCCGCCCTTGTCCAGACGGAGCGACAGGACGACCCGCGCGCCTTCAAGGGTGCGCCGGAAGGTTTCTTCGTACTTGGCTGAGGGTGAGAACCAATCAGGCATGATCGCGACGATCCGGCCACCGGGCAGCAGATGGTCGAGCGCGGCCCGCAGGTGCCTGGCGGCGGTATGCTGATCCTCACCGCGCG
>CAZBMR010000087.1:0-10292 GCA_964492695.1 uncultured Lentimicrobiaceae bacterium | reverse complement strand
CCTAAGCCAATTGATCAATTTTTATCTGAGAAAGAACATACCAACATTTATGACTACAAACACAGCGATGCTTTGAGAAAAAAAAGTTATTAGCAGGAGATCATAGGTTAAGTATCGAAACCAACCTTACCTCAGCTGTGCCATAAGGTGCGTGGAATTGAACGAAAGAATTCAATGCTTGAGTTACTGCATACTGGAATAACAAGATTATTAAAAATGCGAGTAAAAGCACAACACTCATTTACACACCAGTGTCAAATCAAAAAATGAGAATTTTCTGCACAAACCTTTTATCATACGCATGCAATTGGACAAAGTAAATGCCAGTTGGCAGGCTTAAATTGTTGAGCTGTTCGCGATGGTCGTAATCCAGCTCTTTTACTGTACAGCCTTTCATATCAATGAATTCAATGGTTTTCCAATGATCCATCTGAATATACAAACGGCCGGATGAAGGATTGGGGTAAATAAAATTCGCATTATGAGCTGGCGAATCCGCATTAAACACAGATAACGTTGGATTATAATAAGTTTGAATCATATTCCCTACACCCATATTCCAGCCTTTGACCGGGCTGATAAACCAGTGTTTTTTAATTACACTACCTTGCGGATTTTCGTTCGTTGCCACCTCCCAAGTTTCTCCACCATCGAAACTTACAGATACTGTGGCGCTTCTGTAAGCAGCTAAAAAAATTAAATCATCAAATGCTTTTACATTCGTATTCGTCAGTGCGGATGAACCGTTAATTAGCTCCCAGCTTTCACCTGTATTCATCGTTTTTGCAAGCCCTTCATTTGCAATACTTATTATCCAAGTATTGGCATTGGCGCAGCTTAGACTGATTACTTTGTTATTTGAACCATAGTCTGATATTTCCCAGTTCATCCCGCCATCAATGGTATACATGAGTTTGCCAACTGAGCCATTGTTCGAAAGCGAAGCAAAACCAGTTAAATTATCAGCAAATTCGAAGGAATCATACAGCGTATAACCGAAAGGGAGATTCATCTGGTATTCATTCCAGGAAAAGCCTCCATCCATCGTTTTGAGTATGCTCCCGTCACTCGCCCCCAGGATGATAGTAGAAGGGGTAGGTGCTGCTATATGTTTATACTCTTTGCCTGTATTGAAGGTTATATTTACCCAGCTGTTTCCACCATCTTCGCTTTTAATCACGAAGTTTTGGTTGCTAAGGGCATATACGATGCCAGGAGCAGACAAAGCAATTTCAACTAATTCCGAGATACCGTTTCGGGCCTGACTATATGTTTTTTGCCAACTTATACCCCCATCTTCTGTTTTATATAGAAAGGATTCACTAAAATCGAATCCACATAAAAAACCATTAAGATCATCTGAAAACCGGATATCGTTAAAATATCCTTTAATCCCGCTGGTTTGAGGGTTCCATGTTGTTCCATTGTCAGAAGATTTGAGGATTTCCGGCAAGGAACTAACAGTAAAAAACACACTATCATGTGGATGGCAGCCATCCTGCATCGACATCCACATGCTTGAAGTCATAGGTTTTGATTCCCAATTTTGCCCGCCATCATCTGTAATAAACAGATGCGATTCAGACAGGGCCCAGCCATGAATAGGGTCGTCAAACCGAATTCTGTTGAGTCCTGCTGAACTATGACAGATTCCCAGCTCGTGGTTTTCCCAGTTTATACCTCCATCAGTTGAATGATATGCTTTCGCTATAAAACCATTATTCTCCGGACTAAAAGAAGCATTGCCGACAGCGATCCACAGCTCATCCGGGCTAAAAACAAAAATATCCTTCAGCTTATATACATCTGCTGGCAGCACGATTTCAAACCATGTATGACCACCATCATCTGAACGCTTCAACACAGGTTGCGAGGGCGTGTCCCAGTTGTAACCAGCCACATACCCCGTATTTTCATTTGCGAATTCTATGTCAAAATAATGCATAGCCCCACTGGTCTGATTACTGAGCGTTTGCCAACTTAGACCACCATCGGTTGTTTTAGTGACGATTTGATAGGTTCCGCATAACCATCCAACTGTATCATTTATAAAAAAGGAATTTGTATAATCCCCACTTAGTTGCTTCTTTTTGTAATCCCAGCTATTTCCACCATCTTTGGTTATGTAGATGTGACTCCACGAAACAAGAACGCCGAGTTTTTTACCAAAAAAATTCAATGAAGTAAGCTGCACACCATCGGCTGGGAAAGGAATACTATTCCAACTCAATCCTCCATCATTGGTGCGCATAAATGTTGAATTACTTCCTGCAATAAATCCCGTATCCTGTGATAGAAATTCAACCTGATACAGGGAATTGGGGGTTGGCAAGGGGTTCAGCGTGGTCCATAATTGTCCTGTGGCAAAAATCGGTGAACACATAATAAATAAAAGTCTAGCAAAGATCCTCATCATGTTTTGGTTTTAGTTTGTTTTAAAAAAGAAATGAAATTTGTTTCCCTCTTAACGATGTGGTATAGTGTTTTATTACAGGCTTTAAGTAAAAAACTTTAGGCTAAGCCACTATAAAAAAAGCACAACCCCCAATCAGGATTGTGCTTTTTTAAAATAACATTGAAACAGCGTTTTAAGGCTGTTTAAGCCTGGTTTACTGAATGTTTTCGCTCAGCGGCAGGCCGTATTGTTCCACCATGCGGATGTTCATGTCTTCGAGGCGGTCGGGGATGGGGTTGTAGATGCCGGGCAGCACCGGAATATGCACGCCTGTTTCGGTGATTTCGCCTTTTAGGATCATCTTCATGCCAATGGCAGCAGTTATACCATTCCGGTGTTATTTTTCAATTTCCCAATTTCATTCCAATAGAAGAAAGCCTCAATATTCGATTTCTTGAGCTTATTGAGTTTTAGGTTCAGTGGTTCATTAATTTTAGCATACCTCAGCATCTCAATAGCTTGAGGATCATAATGAGCTGCTATTTTTTTCCCATTTGCTATTAATACCGAAAGGTATGCTGCTTTAGAGGCATTGGTAATGGCTGTGTCAATCGTATATTTCCCGCTATGTATGAAACTTTGAATTCGCTTTGTTCCTGATTGAAGGAGCTTGAAATTGTTGGGCTCCACCTGACCTCTCAGACAAATACACAGTGAAGTTTGAAATATATCATCAAGCACCTGCCCTATGTTATGAGGATTAAGATTTCTGTACTGTAAACCTACGGTTGCAAATTTTTTGAATGTTTCTGCGACAATAGTAACATCATATGTGATATCAAACAAAGAGGTAATATCAAAAAGTTGCTTTATAATCTCCATTGAACAATCCTTTTCTCCTTTGAAATAAGGAATACCTGTAGTGTTTGGGGCAAAGGCAGTGAGTTTATCGCCCAACATATCTGCTTTTCCCGGAACAAGAACCATGACGGGTTCACCCACCAATTTTAAGAAACGACTTTGGATAGGCAATTGCACAATTTCATGATAATGAATATCCTCGAAAAGTACGTCAAGGAGAATATACGCTGTAGTTGTGTTGGAATGGTAAGCAACCTGATAGTAAAATTTAGCATGTGATTTCAAGATATTTTTTGCTGTAACCCTTTCCACCAATCTCACATCGCCAAAGCCGTATTGCTGCGCAAATTTCTGCAGGAATTCCTCAATGTCAGTACCTGGAGGACAAATGATATCAATATCTATTGAAAGTCGTTTTGCACTATCCATGTGAAGCATTAAAGCCGTGCCACCTTTGAATATAAATGGACAACCAGACAAAACCAACGATTCGAGCAGCGAAAACGCCCGTATAGATTTCTCAATGAGTGCAATATCCGAAAAATTGTTCTCTCTGGCCACATGCCTCATCCATTCTACCGTACGACTATCCGGGTGAATCATACATTGATATTGTTCATGAGTAGCACAATTTTTTCCCTGCGTCCGCGGCGGGCAGCGTAACGTAAGAGCTTGCTTTGGTTGATGTTGTGTCTTTCAAAAACTGTAGCATAAACCTTGTTGATCTCCAATCCCTGCAAAAACGAGAATTCCACGTCACCCACAATATCTACCAGCACCTTTTCTATCGTTGGGGTGTTGATGCCATCCACCAATTTAATTGGCGCTTCAGATATCAAAGGACGGATGATAATGGCTTCGTTGCCAATTATATACCGTTCAAAGTCAGTGAGCAAAGGCTGAAGGAAAACACGATGATTGCTATCGTTGTTCAAGAGATTAAAAACAGATTCAGCTGCCTCGCGATCAACATCCACCAACAATAGATGCAACTTTGGAACATGGTGCATATATGGCACTATGGCTGATGCTGGCCACAGACAATAATTAACAAAAGGAAAATAGTCTTTCATTTGCTGATGTATCCTTCGCATTTCTTCGGTACATATTACAGAAAAATCCGGTCGGCTTTCGTCAGGTAATGTGTAAACACCTCTTTCAACTCGCACCAATTGTCCCGATTTAATAAGGCGGTTCAGCTGTTCGGAAAAAACTCCGGCTGAGCCTATTTGATGTTCACGCTTCAGCTTGGCTATTAATTCTTTTCGCGTAAACACCTTCTGTGATAATGCGAATTTTAAAATCTCATTTGTTGTACCCATACATCAGAATATGCGGCCAAATGTATAACATCTTTGGCAATTAATGTCATTCATTGCCGTAATTGTGATAATATATTTTAAAAATTGTTGAACGAAATGTTGGCCTTTTGCACTTCCTGGCTACAAAAGAATGATTTAACATTCTCACCAATACATTTCATTTACTTCTTTGCAGTTTCAAAAAGCCTTCCTGTTTTTGTACAAGGAATGACTTTAACTTATTATCATTTATTTACAAAAAAAAAGCACAACCCCCCACTCAGGATTGTGCTTTTTTAAAATAACATTGAAACAGCGTTTTAAGGCTGTTTAAGCCTGGTTTACTGAATGTTTTCGCTTGAGGTAATTTGTAGAAATTCTAAAATAAGTCACAAAGCATTGTATTTCAGCGTGAAAGACTCCTTAAGTCAATCTGAACAAAAAAATTAACATTTTAATACTTGCTTTTTCAAATGGCAGTGCTTACTATTGCAGCGAAAAAAACAGACCATGAGCAATACAAGTCTCTACCGTACCCCCCCCCCCCCGCAAAAGCAAGGGCTTTGGTGGTTTGGCATGGCCTAACGGATAGATTTGTTTGTTGTTGCCATGAACGCATCCACACACTTTTATTTCGCAAACAGTTTGTGCCTTGTTGCACTACCAAGTATATCTTTTGGCTGGGGAAGAATAAGTTCGATCGAGGTGGGCCGTCATTAATTGGCGGCGCATCTTCATTTTTTTTTATCAATTATTATCATTTTCAATTAAACTTTTCAAACGATGAAAAACTTAAAATTAATCAATTTGTCTCAGAATGCATTAAGTCAAATCAAAGGTGGTGAAGAAGGCGGAGGTGGTACAACCCCAGCTTGTAGCTGTACATGTAGTTGTAGTGGTGAAGATACAACATATAATATGAATAGGTCAACAACCACAAGTGCAACTAATCACTCAACAATGAAGTCATTAGCAAATCCAACATAATTGACTTGGTGTAAGGCTGTATTTTATGTTCACTATTATCATCAACAGGATGAATTTGAATTATAATATACAGCCTTAATGTTTTAATTTTAACATTTCTTAATTATTTATTAATAAAGGTATTAAGGGTAATTCAAAAATGAAAAAAACACTTCTATTTCTATTCCTTTTCTATTCATTTCATATCTCTTTTGGCCAAATACAAAGAAATATTGAAATCTATCCTTTTGCTGATACGATACCTCCACAATTCAAGGAGGTTTTTAAGTTTTGGAAAAGTTATATGGATGAATTAAATGTTTTAAACCTTAAAAATGGTGCCCTCCTAGATGATATGCCAAAGCAATTAAAAGTCTACTGGTCTGAAAAAGATAATTCTATGTTTGATTTCCCTGATCTGTACTATGCGTATTTTCGGTCTAAAGGAAATGTATGGTACACAAACGATACTGAATATTTTCTAGGTATAACCAATCGGGGAGATGACCTGTACCAAATTAAAACGATGTTCAAAACATCAGATGAACCCCCATTTAGAGGGTTCCCCTCGGCATTTTTAACCATATATGTTAGAAAGGCAGAGAATGGCCTCCAACTGGAAAATGCCTTCAATCATCATTCTAGTATTGTAAAAACAGAATTACCTAATAGCATAACATATTATTATCCAATGGAATATATATTGAATGATAGTCTTACAGCTTTATTAGGTTTGAAAATTGAGCAGTTTAAAAAGGGTTTTAACCTCCAATGCTCAAAACCAATCAACTATGTTTTATCACATAGGATGACCGATATTTCACAATTGTTTGGTGTTGATTACAATTATTTCGACTATGGTAGTGTTTCAAACACCATTCAAGGAGGTTACACACTTTTAAATAACATGGTTTACATTGGAGGTGGTGGAGAGAACTACTTTCACGAGATAATTCATGTTTTATTAAGCAACTATGAAAGAGGGAAATATGCTTTATTTGAGGAAGGTGTTGCTACATATTTTGGTGAGCATGTTGGTTGTACATATATAGAGCATATGCCACGTTTTAAAACATTCTTAGACCAAAATGTATGGATTGATTTGTCTCAGAGCTTTTCTGGTCATTCAAAGGTAAATATTAATAATCTTGAAGATGAGATGCTAAAGAAAGAGAATGAAGAAATTTTACAGTTTAGGGATTTAGAGTCAAGCTATAATTTCCAGTATATGATCCATGCTGTTTTATGCGAAATTGCATTTAAAGAGGGTGGATACGAAAAAGTAAAAGACCTGTTTCTCTGCAAAGCCGATAACGAGGATCAATTCTACATCTGTATTGAAGAGGTTTTAGAGATCGAAAGAGCTGATGTGAATACATATTTGAGAAATTTTATAAATACGAATTACTAAACACCAGCTTTAGGATGCCTGATTACACAACCTTTTCAACTAAATACAATAACTATCTATTTAGCTTTAATAAAAAGTATTCGATTTATTTTCATCACCTAATGCGCAGTTTGATAAATCATCTGGAACGTAAGAAGCAAAAAAACGGAGATCAATTAGTAGATGAAAAAGAATCAGATAACTTGGTGAGCCATAACAAAAATGATAAACTTGAATATTACAAAAGGAAATTCGAATTTCTTCGGGAACACGGATTTTTTGAAAACATTGACAATGAGCATATAATTGGTGGTCGCCTGAAAGAATCTGATATAGAGTATGAGCTATCAAACCTACGGGCAATTGTATTTGAAATCACAGAAAGATGTAATCTACAATGTAAATATTGTTTCTATGGAGATAGTTATAACACACATGATTCGCGGGTGAATCGTGATTTGAATATTTTAGATGCCAGAGCGATAGTTGATTATCTTATTCCAAAATGGCTTAGTAAGGTAAATAAAAATCCTGAAAAGGAAATTTTTATAGGTTTTTTTGGCGGTGAGCCTTTGTTGAACTTTAGTTTTATTGAAGCGTTTGTTTTGTATATTAACCAAGTAAGCAAAAATACCGGTTTAACGTTTAGATTTAATATGACAACAAACGGTGTTTTGCTAAACAAATACATCGATTTCATTTCAAACAACAACTTTGCTCTCACGATTAGTTTGGATGGCGATGCTTTTGCAAATAGTTACAGGCTTTTTCCGAATGGAAAAGAATCTTTTGACATCGTTTTTAAAAACATACGTTTGGTAAAGGAAAGGCATCCTGATTATTTTGAACGTAATGTGCTATTTAATGCAGTACTGCACGATAGGAATGATTATATATCAACACAGCAATTTGCATGGAGAGAGTTTAACAAATCTATTCAAGGATCTGAAGTTAACCCTTTGTTGACAGGAAACAATTTTAGTTATGTTGGACATAGTTATGATTTTAAGAAATCTGAGCACAAACGATGTTTTCTGTCTTCGGGCGAGTCATTAAGCTATAATATGTTTTTGCGTAACTATTCAAATAATCATTTTACAGCGATAGACGATTTGTATAATTTCAATGCCATTTCGAACTCCCTTCCAACTGGAACATGCAACCCTTTTAGCAAAAGAATGTTTGTAACAGCTAAAGGAAAAATACTTCCATGCGAAGCTATTTCTCATCAATATGCCCTTGGAAACGTTCAAGGTGGAACTGTAAATTTGGAACCAAAAGTGATAGTCAAAATGTACAATGGCTATTTTGAGAAACTGAAAGGTAGATGTAATAGTTGTTATCGAGTCAATTTATGTAAAGAATGTTTGTTTCTAAACATGCTAAATGATGAGCAATCATTGAAATGTTCTTTCCTTAATAACGAAAGTCACAAGGGACTTTTAAACGACTATTATTCTTTTTTTGAGGCTATGCCAGAATTGTATTCAGAAATTTGGAGAAAAACACGTTATGCCTAACAACTACTTCTATATCGAACCATTTGTTCATGCTGACTTGATTGATAACCATATTCTATTATATAATACCTTAAGTCACAAAACTTCTCTTTACCTATTTAGAAATAAAGAATCCGTTGGTTTTGCAAAAAGATTACTCGATGATGATGTTAACAGAATTGCTCTATTAAGTGAATTTGAATTGGTTAATAGTGAGATCAGGGAATTCATAGAAATATGTAGAGATTATTATCATGGTGATTTAATCGAGGGCAATTATCGGCCGGTGATCATGCCTTTTGCCCCTAAACTCAATTTTGATTTTGAACATCTCAATGATGAAAAAACCTGGCAAACAATGAACCTTAGAAATACATTTCATGAGTTGTTTATATATCATGGAGATTCCTCAACAAAAATGACTGATTCAGTATTGAGTACGTCGGGTAGTAAACAAATCAATGCTCCAATCACAAACTTAAATAAATCGCAATATGAAAGTAGTGACTCGGTTTTTCATTTTTTTAGGAATGAAACTTATCCAGGTCTTAAAAAAGTTCAATTGTATGGAGATAAGATTTCACTTAAGATAATAAAAGATACGTGCGTTTTTTTTAAGGACTGCTTTGTTCATTATAATGTCCATATTTCCGGCATTGCAAATGATATCTTTGATAATCTATTACATAGAAATATAGAGAACTTAAAATATATTTTATGGGTCGATTTCAAAACCGAACGTGAATTATTATTTGACTTTTTCTCGATGAATGAGGATACAATCTCAAGAATAGTTTTTAAGATAATCATTCGCGATGTGAATGATATTTCACACTTTGAGCAAATATTTATTCCACAAGGCATCACTTATGAAGTGATTCCATTCATAGAGAACTCAACATCAAATGCTTTATTTGAAGTGATAAAGAGCAACAAGACAGATGTTGAGAATCAGTCATTAACTCATCGTGAAATTGCCTCTAGATTATATATAAATCATTTGTGCTTTGGAAAGTTATTTATTCTTCCCAATGGTGATGTTCATGCGAATTTGAACATGCCTCATATTGGCAATATAAAAAGCAATAAACTTATTGAAATATTGCGTAACGCTCATACCGCGGAGGATAGCTCCTGGTATTTAACACGAGCAAAAGTTGAACCCTGTAAAAATTGCATCTACAGATATTTATGTCAACCAATATCCGGTTATGAGCTTTACTTTGGTATTATGAATCTTTGCAATTACGATCCTGTTAAAAAAATATGGCGCAATAATGAGGGGGCTGAATAATAATGATGTTGTACTGGTGAAGGCTAATAAATTCTTAAAAAAAGATTTATTTGAAAGTGAGATATAATTTCACCCCCCAACTCGATGCCCGCGACTGCGGCCCGGCCTGCCTACATATGGTAAGCAAGCATCATGGCAGGCAGCACAACCTGGCACTGTTGAGGGATTATTGCCACATCACCCGCGAGGGCGTTTCGCTGCTGGGCATCAGCGATGCTGCCGAAAAAATCGGCTTCCGCACCATGGGCGTGAAGATCAGCTACGACAAACTGGCCAACGAAGTGCCGCTGCCCTGCATCGCCCATTGGAAACAACGCCACTTTGTGGTGGTGTATGGAATAAGCGGTAAGAAAAAAGACAATGTAAAGGTGGCCGACCCTGCCCACGGCCTGCTTACCTACAGCCGTGAGGAGTTTGAAAAAGGCTGGGCAAGCACGAGTGAACAAGGCGAACCCATGGGCGTGTGCCTCCTGCTCGAACCTACACCCGACTTTTATGCTGCCCCAGAGGAGCTGGCTTCCAAAAACAGCTTCCGTTATTTGTTTGCTTACCTCAGGCCACACCGCAAACTGCTGGTGCAACTGAT
>CAZBMR010000086.1:2480-10349 GCA_964492695.1 uncultured Lentimicrobiaceae bacterium | reverse complement strand
GGCCGTGGTGTTACTGAACTCTACAACATCCGTGGCGAGGTGGATGTGATCACCGGAACACTCGGAAAAGCTTTCGGCGGCGCCATTGGCGGCTTTACCACCGGCCGCAGGGAAATCATCGAGCTGTTGCGTCAGCGCTCCAGGCCTTACCTGTTCAGCAACTCATTGCCGCCAGCGGTGGTAAACGCCGGCATTAAAATGTTCGACATGATGAGCGAAACCACTGAGCTGCAGGACAAACTGCACCACAACACCGCCTATTTCCTCGAAAAAATGACGGCGGCAGGTTTCGACATCAAGCCCACCAAATCGGCCATTTGCGCTGTGATGCTCTACGATGCCAAGCTGTCGCAGGAAATGGCCAGTCAGCTGCTCAACGAAGGCATTTATGTGATCGGCTTTTACTATCCCGTTGTGCCCAAGGGTCTGGCCCGCATCAGAGTTCAGATTTCTGCAGCCCATGAAACTGAGCACCTCGACAAGGCCATTGCGGCATTCACCAAAGTGGGACGCGCACTGGGAGTCATTAAATAAACTCCCTGATTTTGAATGGTTAAATAAAAAAAGCAGGCTTCCACCTGCTTTTTTTTGTGCTTATTTACCGGCCTGAAACAGGTGCACATCCATTTGCGGGAATGGAATCTGGATGCCAGCGGCATGAAAGCTTTCGTAGAGTTTTTTGTTCATGTCAAAAAACACAGGCCAATAGTCGGCTGCATTCACCCAGCAGCGCACCACCAGATCCACCGAGCTGCTATTGAGTTTCGACAGCGCAACAAACGATGCAGGCTCTTTGAGAATGCGTTCATCTGCATCAATCAAAGCCTGTATGGCAGTGTTTGCCCGTTCCCAGGTTTCACCGTAGGCGATGCTGAACACCCAATCAACACGCCTGATTTCCATCTTACTGTAGTTGGTGAGTGAGCCCGTTGCAAGGCTTCCATTCGGAATAAAAACAACCTTGTTATCAACCGTTGTGAGCAGGGTATTGAAAATCTGGATTTCCGCCACTGTGCCTGTAAAGCCCTGTGCTTCAATAAAATCGCCCACTTTGAACGGCTTAAACAACAAAATAATCACCCCGCCGGCCACATTCTGAAGCGTCCCCTGCAAGGCAAGGCCAATGGCCAGACCGGCAGCTCCCAGCATGGCAATAAAACTTGTCATCTGCACACCCACCATGCTCAACACGGTGATGATGACCAGAATTTTGAGGGCCACACTTAAAAAGCTACGTAAAAAAGAGCGCAACGACGGGTCAACATCCCGTCGTTCCATCAGCTTGACAAGGCCACTTTTGATGCGGCCAACCAGCCAAAACCCAACAATGAGCGCCACCACAGCACCCAAAAGTTTGATCCCGTAAACTACCACGATCTGACTGATGAAATCAGCCAAATTGTGAATTTGAGGAGCCGATCTTACAATTTCATCTTCCATTGGTTCATTGATTTAGGTGAATATTTTGGTCCATTGTTTAAAACTCAAAGATACTGTCTTCAGACAATCATCCTAACGTTTTGCCCTGTTCAAAAGAAAATTTATGCTGATTTTAAACCCATTTCACGAATCCGTTTTGAAAAACATTTACTTTTGAGGCGTAAAACTGATCATATGAACCTCGTTTACACAAGCACCTTCACCACAACCACCACCACTACCGGCTTTGGCCCGGGAGGTGCTGTGTGATGCTGCTACAAACGAACTAATAGCAAAATACACCAAGCCTCCCACTCAAAACGGGAGGCTTTTTTATTAAAAAACGAAAAAGATGAAAGTACTGAAATTTGGCGGGACCTCGGTTGGCGATGCACAGGCCATCGGCTCGCTCACACACATTGTGGCTCAGGCTGCAGCCACTCAAAAAATTGTGGTGGTTTGCTCAGCCATGGGTGGTGTCACCAATCAGCTGATTGCTTTGGCCAACGATGCAGCTGCAGGCCGCGACACCCACGAAGCAGTGTGGGAGCTGCGCGAGAAGCATCAGCTGGCCATGGAGGCGTTTTTTTGCGACAACAATCCCTTGCTCAATGTGTTGGAACCCTTGTTTGCCGAGCTGCAACTGTTGCTGGGCGGCATCAGGGCCTTGCAGGAATGTTCAGCACGAACCTACGACAAGGTGATGGCTCTGGGTGAACAACTCTCCTGCAGGCTCATCACTGCTGTGCTGCAGCATCAGGGCCTGAAGGCCGTTTATGCCGATGCACGCCACCTCGTCTGCACCAACAGCATGTTTGGACAAGCTCAGCTCAACGAAGCCATCACCAACGAACGTATCAGGGCATGGTATGCCACATTGAATGACGCAGTGCCGGTTGTTACGGGCTTCATTGCCTCCGACGCCAAAGGCCAGACCACAACACTTGGCAGGGGTGGATCTGACTATACCGCAGCCATTTTTGGCGCAGCGCTCGAAGCGAAAGAAATACAAATATGGACCGATGTGGATGGCTTTCTCACCGCCGACCCACGCATGGTTCAAAACGCATTCAGCCTTTCCGAGCTCAGCTACCGTGAAGCCATGGAGCTTTCATTTTTCGGTGCAAAGGTGATCTACCCCCCCACCCTGATTCCGGCCATGGCGCGCAACATCCCCATCAGCATCAAGAACACCTTCAGCCCGGATCATCCCGGAACGACGATTCAACCCGAAACCAGAGCCCATGGCGGCATGGTCAGGGGCATTTCGTCCATTGCCACAGTGAGCCTCATCCATGTGGAAGGTGGCGGCATGGTGGGTTTGCGTGGTTTTGGCGGCAGGCTTTTCACCGCTATGGCACAAGCTGGTGTGAACATCATCCTCATCACCCAGGCCAGTAGTGAGCACAGCATCAGCTTTGCCGTGAAGCCCGAGGATGAAGCAACTGCCCTCGAAGCCATCCACAAAGCCTTTGAGCTGGAAATCCTATCCGGCAAGCTGGATGCACCCGTGGCCAACACCAATTTAAGTATTGTGGCAGTGGTAGGCGAAAACATGCGCCACACCAAAGGCTTGTCGGGCAAACTGTTTCATGCCCTCGGCCACAGCGGCATCAATGTGGTGGCCATCGCCCAGGGCTCATCGGAACTCAACATCTCCGTTGTGATCAGTAAAAGCGACCTGGCAAAGGCTTTGAATGCCGTTCACGATGCCCTGTTTTTATCTCCTGTTCGCAGCGTTCACCTTTTTTTAGCCGGAACAGGTGTCATCGGATCGGAGCTGCTCGGGCAGTTGGTGCGTTCGGAAGCCGCTTTGCGCGAAAACCAGCAAATAGCACTCAAGCTCACAGGCCTCACCAACAGCCGCAAAATGCTGTTTGCCACTGACGGAACGTTGATTGGTGCCGACTGGAAAGCGCAACTAAAGGAAGGAGAAACAGCTGATCTTGAGACGTTTGTTGAAAAAATAAAACAACTCAACCTGCCCAACAGCATTTTTGTTGACAACACCGGCAGCCCTGCCCCCGTAAGTTTCTACAACAACCTGCTGTCGAACCACATTGCTGTGGTGGCCAGCAACAAAATTGCTGCCTCCGCCCGTATGTCCGACTACCTCACATTGAAAGAAACAGCGCGTAAAAATGGGGTGGGGTTCTATTTCGAAACCAATGTGGGCGCAGGTTTGCCCATTATTCAAACGATGAACGACCTGCTGGTGAGCGGCGATCGTTTTCTGAAAATTGAAGCCATTCTCAGCGGAACGATATCCTTCATTTTCAATCATTATGCTGGCGAGAAAAACTTTGCTGAGGTGGTGCGCGAGGCACAACAAAAAGGGTTTACCGAGCCCGATCCGCGCGACGATCTCAATGGACTTGACTTTGCCCGCAAAATGCTCATTCTGGCACGCGAGGCGGGCTGGAGCTGCGAGATGGAAGATGTGCAGGTTGCGCAGCTTTTACCCGAAAGTTGCCTGCTTGCGCCCGACATACCATCATTTTATGAGGCCCTCAGGGCTGAAGAATGTTATTTCAGTACAATGAAGGAAAAAGCCGCACAAGAATCCAAAGCCTTGCGCTACATCGGGGCGATTGAAAACGGGCGTATCAAAGTCAGCCTCGAATTGGTTGATGACAAGCATCCATTCTTTAACATGGGTGGCAGCGACAACATCATTGCCTTCACCACATTGCGCTACAGTCCGCACCCCCTCGTGATCAAAGGGCCGGGGGCCGGGGCCGGTGTCACTGCAGCAGGGGTTTTTGCCGATGTGCTGCGTGCCGCAAAATCATATACCTTGTAATGCCTCAAGGCAAAGAAGGCATGCCTCATTCGTCAGATCAACTAAAGCAACAAAAAATGAATAATATTCATCATCAACACATTACAGCCTTTGCGCCAGCCAGCGTATCCAATCTGAACTGTGGTTTCGACGTGTTGGGTTTTGCCCTGGATGCACCCGGCGACAAAGTGGAGTTGCGGGCCAACAACAGCGGTGTGGTGCGTATTGGCGGCATCACCGGCGATGGCGGCTTGTTGCCACGCGAAGCAGAAAAAAACACTGCGTCTGCCGTCATACAGCGCTACCTCGATCAAACGGGCATCCGGCAGGGCGTGGATGTGTTCGTTCATAAAATGATGCCGCTCAACAGTGGTCTGGGTTCGAGTGCAGCAAGCAGTGTGGCAGCACTGGTGGCCATCAATGCCATGATGGGCAATCTGTTATCCAGAGAGGCTCTGCTCCCGCTGGCCCTCGAGGGCGAGCGGCTGGCTTGTGGCCATGCCCATGCTGACAATGTGGCCCCCTCGTTGCTGGGTGGTTTGGTACTCATCCGCAGCTACGATCCGCTTGAAGTGGTATCGCTGCCCGTACCGCCAGATTTGTGGTGTGTGGTGGTACATCCCGATGTGTCAGTACCCACCAAAACCGCACGACAAATGCTGCCGGTACAGATTCCGCTTGGAACAGCCGTGCGTCAATGGGGAAACCTGGCAGGATTGGTGGCGGCTTTGTTTCGCAATGATATGGCATTGCTTGCCCGCAGCATGCACGATGGCATTGCCGAGCCGGTGCGGTCGCCACTGATTCCACATTTCGACGACATGAAACAAGCTGCACTTCAGGAAAAAGCCATCGCCTTTGGCATTTCCGGTTCAGGGCCAACCATATTTGCCTTTGCAGATGAGCAGCACAAGGCTTTGTTGCTTGCCAAAAAACTTTCGGCCTTGCTGGATGAAAAAGGCATCCGCAATGAGGCCTATGTGTCCAGAATCAATACCAAAGGCGCATACGTCATTGGTTCATAAAGCATGAAACAACAAACCCAATCTTTCGACATGAATTTCTTTTCCACGCGTGATGTACGCCACCAATCTCCGGTTTCACTCAGCCAGGCTGTCTTGAACGGCCTTGCGCCAGATGGCGGATTGTATATGCCCGAACACATTCCGTTGCTGACAGCCAATCAGATCAAGGCTTTGACGCACCAAACACTCCCCGGGGTGGCTTTCACCATCTTGCAGCCTTTTCTTTCGTCGAGCCTGCATGATGATGCCCTTCGGGCCATGTGTGATGATGTGTTCAACTTTCCCGTCCCGCTCATTGAAGTGGAACATGACACCTGCAGCCTGGAATTGTTTCATGGGCCAACCCTTGCATTCAAAGATGTGGGTGCGCGGTTTATGGCCCGTCTGCTGGCACAACTGAGGCCTGATGAGCGGAATGTGGATGTGGTGGTTGCCACGTCGGGCGATACGGGCAGTGCGGTGGCAGCCGGCTTTCATCGGGTGGCTGGCATCAGGGTATTTGTGCTTTTCCCAAAAAACAAGGTGAGCCACATGCAACAGCTGCAACTCACCACCTGGGGCGACAACATCCATGCCGTGGAAGTGGATGGCACATTTGATGATTGTCAGAGAATGGTAAAACAATTGCTTGCTGATCAAACCATCCAAAAAGACGCCTTACTCACCTCGGCCAACAGCATCAATGTGGCGCGATTGCTGCCGCAGGCGGTGTATTATGCCTGGGCCTGCAGCCGGCCCGAAACCGGAAAACCAGTGGTGATAAGCGTCCCAAGCGGAAATTTCGGAAACCTGACTGCCGGACTTTTAGCGCGCAGAATGGGCATAGGCCCCGACTTTTTTGTTGCAGCTACCAATGCCAACACCGTTGTTCCCGACTACCTGCAAACAGGCCGCTTCGAAGCCCGGCCTTCGGTTTCTACGCTCAGCAATGCCATGGATGTTGGCAATCCAAGCAATTTCGAACGCATGCTGCATGTGTTTGAGGGTCAGCATCAGGCCATGCAGGAAGTTGTGAAAGGCTATTCCTTTAGCGACAGCCAAACACGCGAAGCGATTGCAAATCTTTACCACCAAAGCGGCTACACCTGCGACCCGCACGGGGCGGTGGGATGGCTGGGCCTGCACCAATTCAGAAACGAGGTGAAGTTTGAAGGAAAAGGCATTTTTCTGGAAACTGCCCACCCGGCCAAGTTTGTTGAAACAGTTGAAGGCTGCACTGGTAATAAAGTGGCTGTTCCTGAACGACTTGCAGCGTTTGCAAACAAAAAGGAAACGATGGTTTGTGTGCCCAACAATTACGAAGCCATCAGGGAAGTGTTGCGGCGCTGAGCCTTATTGTGCCTCATACACCACACGCGTCACCACCTCGCCCACCACACGCAGGGTGGTTGGATCGATCTGACTGAGGTTGTCGCCAACCGTATGCCAATGCTCATAAAAAGTGCCATTTGAGCTGTTCTGATCCTGGTGGATGATGTCGATCATCGGGATTCCGGCAATTTGGTTCACGGGGATGTGATCGTCGTTGATGGGCAAGCCCGGCTTGTTGCTGAAATAAGCTTCATAGCCCAGATTTTGAGCTGTGCGCCACACCTTGTCGAGCACCCAGGAGGCATATTGTTGCGAATAATATTCACGTGGAAAGACCGCATTTTTTGCGCCTACCATGTCGAGCAGGATGCCGAAATTGGCCTTGTAACCAGGCAGGTGCGGTGTTTTCGACCAGTATTGCGAGCCCAGTGCCCAGTAATCGTCGTCGCCGGCAGTGCGCACATCATTGTGCGGACCATAGTCTTCGAGGTCGAAGAAAACGATGTCAACACCCAGGCGGTCTTCTACAGGTTGCAAGCTGAGCAGTCGGGCCACTTCCATGAGCACACCCACGCCGCTTGCCCCATCATTAGCTCCGTCGATGGGCGTACGGTGCTTGGAATCATCAGGGTCGTGATCGGCATAAGGGCGTGAATCCCAATGTGCTGCGAGCAGGATGCGTTTCGAAGCGTGGGGGTTGAAGGTGGCCACAATGTTTTTTCCATCAAGCACATCTTTGGTATATACCCTTGCCCTAAATTGTTGCACCACAACCGTATCGGCCCAGATAGCCATTTTTTGCTCCAGCCAGGAGGCACATGCTTCATGTGATTTGCTGCCCGGAACACGCGGCCCGAAAGCCGTTTGCGCTGCCACAAAGGCAAAGGCCGAATCGGCATTAAAATTTGGAACTTTGACTTCCTTTTTCACTGTTTCGGCGGGTGATTTGGCGCCGCCCTGCTTTGTTCCGCCACCGCAGGAACTGACCAGAAAAAGCAACAGCAATGGCAACATATTGATCTTCATGCAACAATTTATTTCGGCTGCAAAAATAATCAATCGCGCTCAGGCCTGCAGATTTTCGCAAACAATCCGCTTACCAGTCGGGTGAAGCTCCGCCAACAGTATCTGTAAATACCATCTCATCAAGGGCTTGTCGGGTTCTTACTGCTTTTTCGCCGGCCACCAGGTTGGGATGCAGGCCGTCGGGATCGCCCGGATAGCCAATGGCGGCCACGGTGACCACCTTCAAGTTATTATCAAGGCCAAACAATTCAGCAGCACGGGCAGCATCAAAACCACCCATCTGATGCACATACAAGCCTTCGGCCA
>CAZBMR010000086.1:0-2380 GCA_964492695.1 uncultured Lentimicrobiaceae bacterium | reverse complement strand
ACAAATTTTCACACCCATTCGCACTATTCCGACGGAAAGCAAGAACCCAAAAGCTATGTTGACGAAGCCCTGCGGCTAGGAATGACCGCTCTCGGTTTTTCCGACCATTCGCCCTTGCCGTTTGACAATCCCTTTTCGCTGAAACGGGAACAACTTCAGGAATATGCCGGACAGGTGCGGGCGCTCAAACAGGAATATGCCGGCAAACTTGATATTTATCTGTCGCTCGAAATGGACTATGTGCCCGCCATGTCACAAAATTTTGCAGCACTAAAAGCTGAAGCCGGCCTGGACTATGTGATTGGATCGGTGCATCTGGTGGGAAGTGCGCACGAAGACAATTTGTGGTTTACCGACGGGCCTGATGCGGCGGTGTTTGACCAAGGGCTAGTTAAATTTTTTGGAGGTGATATTCGTAAGGGCGTGAAAACTTTCTACGATCAAACCAACGAAATGATTCAAAATGAGCAGTTTGATGTGATTGGTCATTTCGACAAAATCAAGATGCACAACCAAAACCGCTATTTTCACGAAGGTGAAAGCTGGTATCGTGACCATGTGTTCGAAACGCTCAGGCTTATCCGCGAAAAAGGCCTCATCGCAGAGATCAATACACGCGGCATCTACAAAAAGCGCTATGATGGCCTCTACCCCTCTGGCTGGATATTGAACGAAATGCACCGCCTGCACATCCCTGTCATCATCAGCAGCGATGCCCATCATCCGGATGAGTTAACGGCTGAGTTTCCGCGTGCCGCCGAAGCGCTTATGGCTGCAGGTTATACCAGCCGCATGATTTTCGATCATGGTCAGTGGAAAGAACTGGGATGGTGGGATTAACCGATGTTGTGGGTTTGTCGATGTGAGGTTTATTGGTATGAAATACTGGGTCAGCGTGTTGTGGTTGCACGGTGATGAACTCAGTCTGCAGGATAATTTGTCCGCAGACACAGTTTGAAGGCCAAACAGCATGTTCTCTGATGATGCGCAAAGATGAACAGGGCCAATATTTCCAATCCAAGCCTAAACTTATTTACTTTTACGACCCTAAAATCCTGCGAGCATGATCTTTGGCATTGGTACTGACATCATTGAGGTGAGCCGGATGGAACGACACCTCTCCAACAATAACGGACTGAAAGCCAAGCTTTTTACTGAAAAAGAGCAAGCCTATTCCGATGGAAAGGCCACCGTTTTTCAGCATTATGCAGCCCGTTTTGCTGCCAAGGAAGCCTTTTTTAAAGCGCTCGGAACAGGCTACCGTTATGGCATGGCTTTCCATGAGATCGAGGTGGTGAACGACGATTTGGGCAAACCTGTCATTCATCTGCATGGTAAGGTGAAAGAATTCATCGAAAAGGAGGGCGTTCAGCACATTCATCTGAGCATCTCGCACGTCAAAGAAATGGCAAGTGCTTTTGTGGTGCTGGAGAAATGATTAAAACTTCAGTTCCACCACCACCGGACAATGGTCGGAATGCACTGCAGCAGGCAAAATGGCTGCTGCCTGAAGGTTTGGAGTAAGATTTTCGGTAAGCATATTGTAATCAATACGCCAACCCTTGTTATTGACGCGGGCATTGGCGCGATAGCTCCACCAGCTGTAATGATGCGGTTCTTTCACCAGATGCCGGAAACTGTCGATGTATCCTTGCGCCAAAAACCGGCTCATCCACTCCCGCTCTTCGGGCAAAAAACCGCTCACGGTGGCATTGCGCACCGGGTCGTGTATGTCGATGGCCTGATGACAAATGTTGTAATCGCCCGACAGGATCAACCTGGGACGTTCGATACGAAGCTGATTCACATACAACTCAAAATCGTTGAGCCACTGCATTTTAAACGCCTGACGATCATCGCCGCTGCTGCCCGAGGGATGATAAACCGATACCACAGAAATATCGCCGAAATCGGCTCTGAGAAATCGGCCTTCATCATCGTAAACCGGCATGTTCATGCCATAGACCACATTGTCGGGCTGCTGTTTCGACAGAATAGCCACCCCGCTGTAGCCTTTTTTCTGTGCCGAAAACCAAAAGCTTTGATAACCAAGGGCTTCAAACTCCATGAGCGGAATTTGATCGGTGGTAGCCTTGATTTCCTGCAGGCACAATACATCGGGCGCTTCGGAAGCCATCCAGTCTAAAAATCCTTTATTGATGGCCGCCCGGATGCCATTTACGTTGTAGGTGATGATTTTCATAGTTTTAAATAATTGCCGAAAATACAGAAAAACCCATGAATCAAGTGCTGCTCGTCAAAAAGAAACAATTTCAGGGCAGGCAAATAATTCGCTATTTTCGCCGGATTATCTGAAAGCATTTTATGGCGCGTAAGCCCAGTCTTTTGAGTCGTTTTCTGGAATGGAGGGCCAGGCACA
>CAZBMR010000085.1:0-10521 GCA_964492695.1 uncultured Lentimicrobiaceae bacterium | reverse complement strand
GAAGACGCCAAGACGCGAAGAAAGATGCTGGTATCGAGGCGCATACGCTGTTCTTTAGACCTCTGATTTCTGGCCTCTGACTTCCGACCTGCAGACAAATCAGACAACCAGACCCCACGACTTTCAGACCCTAAGACCTGAAGATTTACAAAACCCGCAACACCAGCCCCTTCAAATAGGCTCCTTCGGGATGAAACAAACTCACGGGATGATCGGCTGGCTGCGAAAGGTGATGCAACAGCTGCACTTTGCGACCGGCTTCGATGGCTGCTGCCATCACAATACCTTGAAAAGCAGCTGCATCCACGGCTTGCGAGCAGCTGAAAGTGAACAGAAGTCCGCCCGGGGCAATCTTACGGATGGCTTCGTAGTTGATGTATTTGTAGCCCTGCAGGCCTTTGTGGCGGTTGTGGTAGTTCTTGGCAAAGGCCGGCGGGTCGAGCACTATGATGTCAAACTCGTTGCCCTGAAGGATTTCGAGGTATTTCTTGGCATCCAGGCACACCGATTCATGGGCATTGGCAAAGCCGTTGAGGGCTACGTTGTGGTCGCACAAGGCAATGGCAATTTTCGAGCTGTCAACCGAAACCACCGCCGAAGCGCCCGCTTTGAGGGCAAACACCGAAAAACCACCACTATAGCTGAACGTGTTCAACACCCTTTTGCCTTTCGCATAGCCTCCCAACAGCTGACGGGCATCGCGCTGATCGAGGAAGAAGCCTGTTTTCTGACCTTTGACCCAATCCACCTGAAAGCGTGCACCGTTCTCCAGCACAGTATTTTCACCCTGTGTTCCAATCAGATATGCGTCGCTTCCGGCAGCATGGTCCATGCGTCCAAGGGCTTCGGCGCTTTTGTCGTACACCGCTGTGATGCGGCCTTCCATTAATTCAATAAGGAGCTTTGCAAGCTCCTCCCTGCGCTGATACATACCTGCCGATTGCGCCTGCAGCACGGCTGTTGTTCCATACACATCCACCACCAGACCAGGCAGTCCGTCGCCTTCGCCATGAACAAGCCGGTAAGCATTGGTCAGCGCGTTGTCAACCAGCCCGAGCATCCTCCTCAGTTCGAGTGCTTTCTGCAGCTTTTGCCGCCAAAATCCGGCTTCAACAGTTTCATTGCCATAGCACAACATCTTGAGTGCGATACTTCCACCTTCGTAAAAGGCAGAACCCAACACAGCTCCCTGACTGTCGGTCACCTGCACCAGGCTGCCCACCTCAAGGTTTTTGGGTAGCTGTTGCACTGCCCCCGAAAAAATCCAGGGATGAAACCTTTTAACGGCCTGCTCCTTGCCTTTGAGCAGACGGATGGTGGGGATGTGATTCATTGTTTTGGTTTTTTTATACAAGAAAGCCTGACCACAACGAATCAGGCTTTTGGATTATTTGGAATGGACATCTGTTAGTTTCCGGAAAGCCAGCGTTCTACTTCGTCCATTTGCACAGCAGGAATGTCTAACTTATTCTTTTTGCGGTAGCCATTCAGCTTTTGCTGAATCACGGCTGCTTTTTCCTCTTTGAACGCTTCCACACTGGCATAGCCCGCCTTAATGAGGTGTGAAGCCCAGTTTTCCGGCACGCCGATCTGTATAAAATCCTGCGGACTGACAGCTTTCCTGAGTTTCTCGGGACGCATCTGCGGAAAGAACAATACTTCCTGAATGGAGGTCTGTCCCGTAAGCAGCATCACTAGCCTGTCGATGCCGATGCCCATTCCGGAAGTGGGAGGCATGCCAAACTCGAGGGCGCGCAGGAAGTCCTGGTCAATAAACATGGCTTCATCGTCGCCACGTTCGGAGAGCTTCATCTGCTCCTCAAACCGGTTTCGCTGGTCGATGGGATCGTTGAGTTCGGTGTAGGCGTTGGCTATCTCCTTGCCGTTGATCATCAGCTCAAAGCGCTCGGTGAGCTCCGGATTGTCGCGGTGGCGTTTGCACAGTGGCGACATTTCCACCGGGTAATCGGTGATGAAGGTGGGCTGAATGTAGTGGTGTTCGCACTGGCTGCCAAAGATCTCGTCAATGAGTTTGCCTTTGCCCATGGCTTCATCAGTTTCGATGCCCAGCTTGCGGCACACATCGCGCAGGCCGTTTTCGTCCATCGCAGCCACATCGAAGCCAGTGTGTTCCCTGATGGCATCAAGGATAGAAATACGTTTGAAAGGTCGTTGAAAATCAATGGTCTTTCCGCTGATCTCCACTTTGGTGCCGCCCGTAACTTCAACTGCCACGCGTTCGAGCATAGCTTCGGTGAAGTCCATCATCCAGAGGTAGTCTTTATAGGCCACATAGATTTCCATCACCGTAAATTCGGGGTTGTGTGTACGGTCCATGCCCTCGTTGCGGAAGTCTTTGGCAAATTCATACACGCCATCGAAACCTCCCACGATCAGGCGTTTCAGATAGAGCTCGTTGGCAATGCGGAGGTAGAGCGGGATATCGAGTGCATTGTGGTGGGTGATGAAAGGCCTGGCTGCAGCACCCCCCGGAATGGGTTGCAAGATGGGTGTTTCCACCTCGAGGTAGCCTTGCTCATTGAAAAAATTACGCATGCTGTTGATCACCTTGGTACGGCGCACAAAAGTTTCTTTCACGCCTTCGTTCACAATCAGGTCAACATAGCGCATGCGGTAGCGTTGTTCGGCATCGGTGAAGGCGTCGTAGATCACGCCATCTTTTTCCTTGACGATGGGCAGTGGCCTGAGCGATTTGCTGAGCACTTTCAATGATTGCGCATGAATGGTGATTTCGCCCATCTGAGTGGTAAACACATAGCCCGTCACACCAATGATGTCGCCGATGTCGAGCAGGCGTTTCAACACGGTGTTGTACATGGTTTTGTCATCGCCCGGACAAATGTCGTCGCGCTTGAAATACACCTGAATACGGCCCGAGGCATCCTGCAGCTCCATGAAAGAGGCAGCACCCATGATGCGGCGGCTCAGGATGCGGCCGGCAAAACTCACTTGCTGAAACAGGCTGTTGTCGGCAGGGAAATCGCGGTGGATGGCCGTGGTGGTCACATTCACTTCAAAAGCTTCCTGCGGATAGGGGTTGATCCCCAACTGATACAATTCGTTCAGAGAATTGCGGCGAACCATTTCCTGTTCACTCAACATCAAACTCATAGTTAAAATTTTTGCAAAGATACAAATTTCAGGTTTTTGGTTTCCGTGGCTTTTGAGGGCATCCAATGCATCCGCGAGTTTTCGGAAACCATAAAAAAAGGCGAACCTCAACGGTTCGCCTTTTTTGGACCAAAGGTCTTAACTATTTTATGATCAATCGTTTGGAATAAACTTTCGATCCTTCAATCAAGAGGTTATACACACCTGCCGGCTGATTGGTGAGGTTGATCTCACGCTGTTCACCATTGCTGAAGCGTACGTTTTTCTGTTCATAAACCAGGTTGCCGGCGGCATCAAACACCCGTACGGTGGCCTGCTCAGCAGCAGCAGTTTGCAAGGCCACGCGGAACAAGCCGTTGCCTGGGTTGGGATAAACGCTCAGGGCTGCTGCGTCGCGCTCGTCAATGCCGGTGCAGTCTTTAAACTCGATGCTGATTTCGTGGCTGCGCATCACACAGCCATTGTCAGCGGTGAGGTCCACATAGAACGTTTGAGTGCCATAGCCAAAACCGAGCGTGTCGGCTGTTACTGTGGCAGCTGTTGATCCGTTCGACCACAGCAGGCTATATCCGGTCAGGTCGACGCTGAGGATTTTCTGCACGCCGCCACACAAAATGGTGTCGTTGCCCAGTTCAACCACAGGAGGTGCTTCGAGGAAGGTGGCATGCACCGTGTCGGCAGCCACGCAGCCATTGGCATCGGTCACCTGCACCCACATCTGATGCGTACCGTAACCAAACTCAGCGCTTGTGGCATTCAGCGCACTGCCATTGCTGCCATTCGACCACACAAAGCTTGCGCCTGCGTTGCCGGCGTCAAAGGTGATGGCCAGTTCGCCGCAGGCCGACTGATCTTCGCCAAGTTCAACCACCGGAAGGGTGTTGTAGGTCACCTGGATGGTGTCGGTGCTGGTGCAACCATTCACATTGGTGACATTCACCCACAAGGTATGATTGCCGTAGCCTAAAAGGTCGGCCGATAATTCGAGGGTTTGGGAGGTTGATCCGTTCGACCATATATAGGTTGATCCGGCATTGCCGGCGTCGAGTGTATGCAGTTGATTGCCGCAGAAAGCCAGGTCTTCGCCAAGGGCCACAACTGGCAAGTCATACACCGTTAAAGTGACAGGCATGCTCTGAATGGTATCCGTTCCCTGTACTACAAAAGCAGTGTAAGCAGTTGTTGCCAGGGGAGTTACAACAGGATTTTGTTCGGTAGAAATCACCTCGCCGGCATCGTTTTTCCAGAAATAGCTCAGTTCGCCAGTGCCACCGGTTACGGTTGAGCTCAACTGAGCTGATTCCCCAATGCAAATGGCAGCAGGTTCAACCATGGCTGTCACGGCAAAGAGGGCCACTTTCAGGTGTACGGGAACAACCACCAGGTTGTTGTCGGGACTGTTGTTGGCAATCTTGAGGTTGGCATAATAATCGCCCTCTTCGAGGTCGATGGCTTTAAAAGTCACGGTGATGGTATCGGTTACGCCGGGAGCAATCGTGCCGACACTTGGTGTATAGGCCAGCCAGCTGATCACGTTGAGGGTATAGTCTTCCACTTCGCCATAGGTGGTTGTGCCGCAAGGCTCAACTGCACCCGTCCATGTGAGGCGGATACGCATGCGGGTAGCACCTGACTTGGCACCAACGGGAGGATCAATGGAAGCGGTGTAGGGACCGTTGCCGGGAGAACCACTCACGGTGATGGGTGCATCGTCGAACTCACCATTTTGGTCCCAGTCAACCCAAACGCCAAGCTGGTCGGCGCTGTAGGGATTGCCGTTGGTGACGGTGAGCAACACCGGTTCACCTGCCTTCACTTCGGTGCTGAGGTTGGTGTAATCGGCATAGCCGGTTTCGCCGCTTGGGTTTGCAATAGCCCCCATTTCCACGTTGGAGATGAATTCATCACCACCGCCGGATGCAGCGCAATAAGTGTTGGGTTCTTTGTTGGTATCGATAATTTCGGACGAAACGCTGTATTCCATGGGCAGCTGACCGGTGTTGGTCACAAACAGTTGTTGTGTGGCCACCGAATCCGGCATCAGGCTTTGATACAGGCTTTCGGGAGCAACGGCAATGTGTGCGTCGCCCCATTGAACGGTGGCACGGCTGGCGCTGCTTTCGCCTTCGCCGGAGTAGGTGGCGGTGATGGCATAGGTATAAACTCCATAGGCCGGTAATGCGTCGGTGTAAACGGTGTCGGTGGTCGAGCCGATGAGCTCATCGTCCCGGTAAATGTTGAAGCCGGTGAAATCAGGTGCCTCAGTATAGTTCCAACCCAAAGCAACATTGCCGGTTTCAAAAGTAACTTGAGCCGTTACGTTGAAAGGACGGCTGAGCGGATTGGTTTCGTAGGGTGAGCAGAAAGTCATCATATAGCCCAGGCGGTTGTCGGGCCACACGGGATAAACCATGCCGCCACGTGCAGCGATGCCCAGGTAGTCGCCCATATAACCACCCGCCAAACCCGGAATGGGTGATGGGGTGAAAGCAACGTCAGAAACTTTGAAATCTTCCCAGGTTTCGCCGGCGTCGAAGCTGTTGGCGCAGAAAGTTTCAACCTGTGTCTGGCTTACGTTGCGGTCGCTGTAAAAAATGGTGCTTAAGATGCCGTTTTCAGGATCGCAGGTAATCCATGCAAAATAGTTTTCCTTGCCTTGTCCGAAGGTGTTTTGGTTCACACGGAAGGGGGTTGACCAGGTAGCACCCTGATCGGTTGATTTGATCAGATACACGTCAATACCCACGTTGGTGTTGACTCCGGGTGTTCCGATGTTTGACCATACCACATAAATGGTACCCCTGTCGGGTCCGTTGGAGATGTCAACAGCCATGCTGGGGAATGAGTTCACGCGGTGATTTTTCTTGGTTTCGGTGGTGCGGATGCCGCGGATATTTTGAATGATGCGTGTGGCAGGTGTCCAGGTTGCTCCGCCGTCCATTGATTTCGCAAAACCCAGTGCACCTTCGTCAGAAGGCCAGCTGTTGTATATTGACCAAACGGCATATACTTCGCCATTGGGGCCAGTTTGCACGTTTACGCCCTGGTTGTGGCTGCCGGCGTTCACAGCGGTGCTGATGGGTGTGCGGGCGCTCCAGGTATTGCCATCGTCGGTTGAGCGTGAAACCACAATTTCCGAATCGTAAGAACCACCAAAGTCGGTCCACACATTATATAAATTACCTTCGTAAGGACTCGTAAGGCTGTTGTCGATGGTCAGGTGGTTTTTGTCAGCCAAATCGCCCGGGTTTGGTGAAACGGTTTTGGCCGTCCAGGTTTGACCCTGGTTGTCGCTGTAAGCGATGCCCTGACCGCCTGGATTGGAGATGTAGTTTACATACCATCTGCCATTCCAACCCATGGCCACGGCGGGGTCGCCCGAGTTGCTGCCGGCAGCTCCCTGCACCTTGCCCTGCCATGTTTCGCCCGAGTCGAACGAATACAGGTCGTTGGCACCATACAGTGAGCCAACAGGATTTTGGGTGGAGTTATTGGAATTCAACACGTTGGTTGGATCAAGCGGATTCACAAAAATGGAGTTCTCGCTCTGGGTGGAGTTGACATTGGTTACGGGCACATCCGGCGAATCGTCGGTACGCACCGAGGTGGCCTTGATTTTTGAACCGGTGTACACCGCAGCAGCAGGTTTCATGTCGGGATTCAGGGTGTAGTATCCCTTGGCTGCCATGCGTTTGTAATAGCCGTTGTTGTCAACACGGGTATCCACCATGTTGCGGCGTTCGCGTTCGCTTTTGCTGTCGGAACTGATGAGCCATTGCAAGCCCGAAGCAATCGTAACGATCAGTACGACAAGGATAATCGTAAAGTGTTTTCTCATTGATTTAAGTTTTGATTACGGAAATAAAGAAGGCCAAAAGTAGCATTTTTACTTTTGGCCTGCCGAATTTTTTGTGTTTAAAAGCAATTATAAGATTTCATTAAGAAATCCGACGTGCTGATTGTTGTCGTTTAGCTGTATACTTTTGGTTCGGTTTCCTTGTTCAGCACGCGCAATCCATTCATGGCAAGGGCTTTCAGCTCATCCTCGCCCGGATACACATGCACCGGCGCAATGCGGTGCACCCGTTCGATGATCATATTCACAAAATACTTGTCGTGTGCAATACCCCCTGTGATCAGGATGCTGTCCACATTGAACCTCAGCACGGTGGCCATGGCGCCTATTTCTTTCGCCACCTGATATGCCATAGCCTGATAAATGAGTGTGGCCTCCTGATTGCCCTGCTGCACCATTTGCTCCACCTCATAGGCGCTGTTGGTGCCCAGGTATGCCACGAGGCCGCCCTCGCCCTTGATCATTTTCATGACCTCTTTTTCGGTGTATTTACCACTGAAACAAAGTCTTACGAGCGCGCCCACGGGAAGTGTTCCGGTACGCTCGGGCGAAAAAGGCCCTTCGCCATCGAGGCCCTGGTTCACATCTACCACCCTGCCCTGTTTGTGCGCACCCACCGTGATGCCTCCACCCAGATGCACTACAATCAGATTCATCTCTTCGTACTTGCGCAGGATGGATTTGGCATGTTGCCGTGCCACTGCCTTTTGATTGAGCGCATGGAAGATGGAAATGCGGGGCAACAGCGGATGACCTGACAGCCTTGCAATGTCATCGAGCTCATCTACCACCACCGGATTGGCAATGTAAGCACCGGCACCTGGCAACGACTGGGCGATGTCCCATGCTATGAGGCCACCCAGGTTGCTGGCATGCTCACCGAGCGGACTGTTGCGCAGGTCGCGCAGCATGGCCTCATTCACAGCATAAACACCTGATTCAATCGGTTTTAACAAACCGCCCCTGCCCACAATGGCCTTGATGCTTTCGAGTGCAATACCAGCCTGCTCGAGCTGCGCCAGGATCAAGCCTTTGCGAAAGTTGAACTGATCGGTGATTTTCTCAAAAGGCTCAAGCTCCTCGTTGCTGTGGCGGATGGTCTTGATAAAGACGGGATCGGTGCCAACAAACACACCAAACTTGGTGGAAGTGGAGCCTGGATTGATGGTCAGGATGTGGATGATATCTGCTTCGCTCATTGACTAGGTGTGAGTTACTGTCTGGCTTATGCTATTCATTTAACAATCAGGGGGCGGTGAGTGCTGCCAGTGCAATGCTGTAAAGTTTGGTTTTGCTGCTATCGCCACGCGATGACAAGACGGCCGGAACGCGGGCGCCTACCACAAAAGCGCCCTGCTCGCCACCTGCCAGCTTGGTGTTTGCTTTGTAAAAAACATTCCCAGATTCGATGTTGGGAAACACCAGGCAGTCGGCATCGCCAGCCACCATGCCACCCACTTTTTTGATGTCGGCGCTTTCCTTGTCAATGGCCACATCGAGTGCCAGCGGTCCGTCAACCCATGCGCCTTTGATTTGGCCGCGGTCGGCCATCTTGGAGATGATCGAAGCATCCACGCTGGCCGGCATCTTGGGCGACACCTGCTCGGAAGCTGCGATGAGGGCCACCTTTGGTTTTTCGATGCCCAGTGCCTGCGCCGTTTTGATGAGGTAGTTGGTGATGGCCACTTTTTCAGCCAGCTCGGGAGCAGGCAAAATGGCCACATCGCCCACCACCAGCAGCTTGTGATAGTTGGCGTTTTCCATCACCGTCACATGACTCAGCACAGCACCCTTGTTCATGAGGCCTTTTTCCTTGTCGAGGATGGCACGCATGTATTTGTCGGTGCTCACCAGGCCTTTCATCAAGAGGTTTCCCTCTCCGCTGTTGATAAGTTCCACAGCTTTTATGGTGGCTTTCATTTCGTCGGGTTCGTGCACGATGGTCATGCGCGAAGCATCGATGTGATGGGCCTGACAAACCTTCATAATTTCTTTTTCATCGCCCACAAGTGTTCCCTCCACGATGCCCATTTCGATGGCCATGTTCACAGCGCTGATGGTGTGTTCGTCGTTGGCGTAGGCTGCAACAAGCCGTTTCTTTTTTGCGCTTTTCAGCACCTCAAACATTTGATCCAGTTTCGTAATTGTCATAAAAAGTTGGTTTGAACCGTATGAAGTTTGTGAATTATTTAACAATGATGGGGCAAAAGTAAGCATTAAAGACGCAACCGACAAAAAAAACCTTTGCAGCATGCCACCTCAGCGCGTGTAGAAATCAATCATTCTGATGATGGCACGGTTACAGGCAGCGCAAAATATTTCGCCCTTGAAGGTATGCATGAGGCAATCGCGCGAAGGACGATAAACGCCTTTTGCAGTATAGCCACCACCTTCATACACTCCCGTAATTCCCTCCCATTCAGTTGAATCAGGTGTAGGAACCGGGGTGTCGGCATCAAGCAGATCCTGCCACTTGCCCGAAAAATCGACAAGAGTGGTGATGTTGGGTTCCCAGGGTTCGATGCTCAGGATGTAGAACGATTCGTAGGAGGTGGAGCTGTCGTAATACTCATCGGCCAGGCCGGCGAAGCCATGTCCAAATTCGTGCACAATGATTTGCGGCGAGGATTGGTTGAGGGCGCTGCTGAGGCAATAAAAATTGAAGATGCCCCCTCCGCCATACTTGGTGGTGTTGGTGAGGATGTAGATTTGATCGTATGGTGCGAGGCCGGCCACATCGCGCAGGCGGTGATGGGCATGTGTCATGCAGTAGCGCTCCGAGTCGAAGGTGTAGAAGCTCGACGAAACCACTGTTTCAGGCCAAAAACCGATGGCGGGAATGGCCACCCCCGAGTCGGCTGAGGGAGCTGCCACAGCGCGTATGTTGAATTTTGCCTTTAGGGATGCAAATGGCTCAAAATGAAACAGATGTTCCGCAAAATCCTGTGCGCTTTGCAAAAAGGCATCCATCTGTGCAGCGGTGAAACCATCCGGAATCAGCACAATGTCAACGGCATGCGCGGGGTCGGCATTCAGGAGGATGTCGTGTACTGGAAACGCGGCTGCGCCGGACGGACGGATGAAATAATCGGCCGGATTGGCCACCACCTCCAGTTTGGTTTCGAACACCCCATCGTAATTGCGCGAAAGCAATCTGACGATGGCCGGCTTCCGCGGAAAGGGCACAACCACGGTTTCTTCATAGCTCCGCCGGATGTGTTCGGCTTCGGCGGTTGTTTGCCACTCGGCAAAGAGCGAGCTATAACCCCTGGAGTACATCAACCGGCCGGTGGCCTGGTCGATCAACTCCACGCGGTGGTTGCCATAGTTGAAGGTGTCGATCAGCTGCGTGTGCGATCCGGCCCAATGGGGTTCGCTGATGAGTTCCTTGAAATAAAATGTTTCGTGCTGTGCATCGCCTGCATGCAGGTAATCCATCCGCAGGCTGCGGTTGAAAAACAAGCTGTCGAAGGCACCAAACATTTGCTGTGTGAGGGCCAGCAGCACAAAAGATAAAAGTATTTTTTTCATAA
>CAZBMR010000084.1:0-10642 GCA_964492695.1 uncultured Lentimicrobiaceae bacterium | reverse complement strand
TATTTGGGCGACAGCCGTGGAAAAGGCGTATTTTACCTGCGGCCTGCTTTGCGCTACAACATCACCAAACACATTTTTGCACAAGTGGGTTTGAAAACCAAGGATGGTGCTGCTGCCGACTGGGTTGAGTACGGACTCGGCATCCATCTGGGCAAATAGTGGCTGAATCCTGGACCCTTGCATCAAAGGATTGCTGATTGACTGCAATGTTTTTGAGGTATTTTTTTTAACAGCCTGTTGATAACGGTCTTTTAATCACTATCTTTACTGCATTGATTGAAACTACCATGTTCAATAAGGCAACATTTCCAGGCAAGTACATTCAAGGCCGCAAGGCATCAACAGCGCTTCCCAACCTTGTTAAACAATATGGTTCAAAGGCCCTGTTACTGGCAGGTCCGTTTGTCATGCACCAGTTAGCTTTGCCTGCATTTGGCCACGACCCCACTTTCAAAGCCGAAGTGTTTTCAGGCGAGTGCAGTCGCAATGAAATTGACCGTTTAACGAAGGTCGTCCAGGAAAACAACATTGATGTGGTGATCGGTATGGGTGGCGGAAAAGTGATTGATACCGCCAAAGCGGTTTCCAGCGTGCTCAACTTACCTGTTTTTATATTGCCAACTATTGCCTCCTCCGATGCACCGTGCAGTGGGGTAGCAGTGATTTACTCGGAAGATGGGGTGTTTGAAACCGTAATATATCAAAAAAACAACCCCACAGCGGTATTGGTTGACATGGACATTATTGCGAAATCACCTCCCAGATTACTCGCTGCCGGCATGGGTGATGCTTTGTCAACCTGGTTTGAGGCACGTTCTTGTGAGCGAACCCAATCGCCCAACGAGTGCGGCGGCATCAGCACCATGGCCGGATTGCATCTTTCGAAGCTTTGTTTCGACACCATCATCGAATATGGTGAGGCAGCACTGATCTCATGCCAACAAAAAATTGTAAGTCAGGCACTTGAGAAAGTAACCGAAGCAAACATATTGCTCAGCGGTATTGGTTTTGAAAGCAGTGGCCTTGCGGCAGCACACGCCATTCACAACGGACTAACAGCATTGCCTGAAACGCATGCGTTTTACCATGGGGAGAAAGTGGCCTTTGGTGTATTAACAGGGCTCTGGCTCACAGGCACACCAATGCAGGAAATTGAACAAGTGTATGCTTTTTGTAAATCAGTTGGACTTCCAACATGTTTGAAAGACATTGGAATTAACAATCTTGAGCATGATAAACTGAAATTGGTCGCTGCAAAAAGCTGCGAAGCCGGTCAATCCATACACCACGAAGCTGGCACCATTACAGCTGAAATGGTTTTGCACGCCATGATGTTGGCTGATGCATTCGGAAACCATTGACATAAATAATAAACAACAATCAACCCAATGAGCATCAGATTAATAAATGACAATAATGGCCCACTTATATTTGCTTTACAGTCTGGCCAAATATCGATCGAAGCCATGGAAAGAGGGCTGGCATACATGAATAATGACCAGGAATTGCCAAGAAACCTCAGAATTTTGGAAGATTCGCGCAATGTGACCATCACATTTACGAAAAAAGACCTGAAGCCGCTGCTAACCGCCATCAACAAAACCGCCACAAAATATGAGGTGATTCGTCATGCTGTGATCCTTGATTCGCCGGTGAATACGGTTTTTGCGCTTATCTTTAGATCTAAACAATTGGCATCTAACTATTTACTGGAAGTTTTCTCAACCACAGGAGCTGCACTTAAATGGCTCAACAGCAATTTAACTGAGAAAGATTTGGCGGAATGAATCAATATTTGTTGAAACGACGTCCGAAGGCATAGCTGATGTAGAAATTCAGAAAAAGCGTTTTATTGCTTTTATCATCCATTATATCAACGGTTTGGGGAAAATAGTCCAGGCTAACGCCCATCTCGGCTGCCCGCATGGCAGTGCGCACACTGCCAAATTCGAAGTTGAGGCCCAATTTGCCATAGATTCCCGGAACAAAACGCAGCTCATTCAGCCCTTTAGTGAAAGGTGCACGGCCATAAATATCATCGATGGAGCTCGAATCGGCATTGAATCTGCTGGTAATGATCTCATATTCAATCCCGTTGGCAGTAGCATTTAAGATTTTAACCACATACAAATAATAAGGTTTCTCAACAGCGAGGCTCAATCCTCCCTCATAAAACCATCGCAGTTCAACGCCGCCAAAATAAGGCTTTCTGTTTAAAAGCAATTTGTTCGACCATCCGGCGCGCACCACCACCACCTCGTTGAGCTTTCCATAGACATAGCGCTTCGAATTGTCCCAATACGGATTGATGGTTTTGATTTCTTTTCCCGAACGCATGGTGACTGCCTCAAAGCTTAATACCCTGGTTCGCATTGCGTTGATGTTTTTTCCGCTACGATAACCCAAACCAAAACCATGCGAATGGGCGAGAATATGCCCTGATCGCTCGTTGGTGTATATGATCATATTGTCAATGGAGTCAGCTGGCGGATCGAACTGTGCATACAGTGCTTCGCCGGAAAGCAAAAAAAGTAAGCTCCATAAAACAACCGAAAGTTTTCGCATCTGCAGTCAACCAAAGTGCGTGCTGAGCAAGCGTATCAAACCAGCCGGAATCAATACCTGACTTCTTTCTGAAACTTATGTGTTTCGCCGTAAGCAGCACATTTAGAAGAGCTTTTGCATGCGTTCAGAAACAGCATGCCAACCAGGATGATTGCTGCAAAAACAAAGATCTTTTTCATATTTTTACCAGTTCAAATTCAGTTATCGAATGATGCAAAGTAAATGGTTTTTTGCGAGATGAAAGCTGCAGACCACAGATTTTTCGTGCTTCTCAGAGCCTTTGGGTCGCACATCGAGCAAACGCCATTCCTCTCTAAAAAGTATAACGGATGACAAAATCACTTTTTGACGGCAATCCAGCTGACACTGCCAACGAAACGACAAAGGCAGTGAAGCCGGAAATTGAAGCAGGATGGCTCGAAGCACTCATGCCTGAATTTGAGGCCGATTATTTCGGTGCTTTAAAAGCCTTTTTGCTGGAGGAGAAAAAACAATACCGCATTTATCCACCTGGAAAGCTGATATTCAACGCTTTCAACCGAACCCCCTTTGAACGGGTGAAAATTGTCATCCTTGGTCAAGACCCCTATCACGGCCCCGGGCAGGCGCATGGATTATGTTTTTCGGTGCCAGCGGGCGTTGCCATTCCACCCAGTCTTCGCAACATTTATCAGGAATTGCACAACGACATTGGGTTCACCATTCCGCGGCATGGAACATTGGAAAAATGGGCTGATGAGGGTGTGCTGCTGCTTAATGCGACGCTCACAGTGCGCGACGGACAAGCAGGGGCCCATCAGGGTAAAGGCTGGGAGCGCTTCACCGATGCAGCCATCAAAGCGGTATCGCTGCATCAAAGCCATGTGGTTTTCATGTTGTGGGGAAACTATGCCATCGCCAAAGAAAGCCTCATCGATCAAAGCAAGCATTTGATTCTCAAGGCACCACACCCTTCTCCCCTTTCTGCTTCGAGGGGATTTTTGGGCTGCAGGCATTTCTCAAAAGCAAACGCTTACCTGCTTCAACATGGACGTGAACCGATCAATTGGCAGATCTAATATCTTATACTCCAAAGCTGTTTATTATGAGAAAACTCATTTTCGCCACAAACAACACTCATAAATTACAGGAAATCAAGGCGATAATAGGCGGCCAATTTATCATTCAGGGTCTTGCCGAAGCAGGGTTTTCCGGCGACATTCCCGAAACCGCCGACACACTCGAAGGCAATGCCCTTTTAAAAGCAAGGCATGTACACAAGTTGTTTCCCGACTGTGATTGCTTTGCTGACGACACCGGCCTCGAAGTGGATGCACTTGATGGCGCTCCAGGTGTTTACTCGGCCAGGTATGCCGGCGAAAATGCGACTTATCAGGAAAATGTGGATAAATTATTAGCCGCCCTGGCAGGTAATACCCAAAGAAATGCCCGTTTCAGAACAGTGATCGCCTTGATTTACAAAGGAAAGGAATACTTGTTCGATGGTAAAATTGAAGGCAGGATTTCAGAGTCAGGCAAAGGAAAAGGCGGATTTGGCTATGATCCCGTTTTTATTCCAATGGGGCACACACAGAGTTTTGCCGAACTTTCTCCTGAAGAAAAAAACAAGATCAGCCACCGCGGTCTTGCCACTGAAAAACTTATTTCATTTTTTAAGACCCACTAGCCCAGTGCGTTTTCGATAGCCATACCAAACAGATCGGGCAAGCTGATGCCCATTGTTCGTGCCTGTTGGGGAATGATGCTGGCACTGCTGAATCCCGGAATGGTGTTCACCTCCAGGAAATAGAGATCGTTTTCTGTGAGGATAAAATCAAAGCGTACGATGCCCTTGCAGCCCAGGAGCGTATAAAGTTCGGACGCCAAAGCCTTGATTTCAATTTCAACATCTTCATCCACCTCGGCTGGCGTCACTTCGTCGGACATGCCAGGGGTGTATTTGGCCTCATAATCAAAAAACTCTTTTTTGCTAATGACCTCGGTAAGTGGAAAGACGAGTCTGCGGCCTTTGAAATCGAAAACACCACATCCAATTTCTCTGCCCTTGATGTTTGATTCGATGAGCACCTCTTCGTCTTCGGTAAAAGCTACGGCAATGGCATTCGGCAGTTCATCAGGGCTTTTAACCTTGCTCACACCAACACTCGAACCATTGCTGTTGGGCTTTACGAAAAGCGGAAGGCCCAGCTTTTCGATGATTTGTTCGTTATCGGCGGGCTGTCCTTTGCGGAGTAAGACCGAATTGGCCAGTGAAACACCTGATTGCTGCACCACCTGTTTGCAAAAACTCTTGTTGAAGGTCATTGCCGAAACCACATGGCTGCTGTTGGTATAGGGGATTTTGAGCATGTCAAAATAGCCCGCAAGTTTCCCATCTTCACCAGGCGTGCCGTGGATGGCGTTGAAAACCACATCAAAATGCACCTTGAAGCCATCAACCGTAAGGCTGAAGTCGTTTTTATCGAGCTTGATTTCGCTTCCATCATCCAATAAAGCGGTCCATTGGCCACCTCTGATCACCACGAGCCAGGTGTTGTATTTATTCTTGTCGAGCTGCGATTGAACAACCTTCCCACTTTTGATAGAGATCTCATATTCTCCTGAATCTCCGCCACATACGATTGCAACATTTTTTTTCATAAGTACCAACTATCATGGATTCGTACAATTCGACCCCCGGGCTGTTGCTGAGGGCATGCTTGCTTTCAAAATATCAGTAATTTTGCGCCAACAGGCAATAAATCAGGAGTCATTCAGTTTTTGAATGGCGCCTTCAGGTGACTGCGAAATTAGAAATAAATAAGGTTTTGGATGATTCTCAGGAAAATCTTTCTGCATTTTTTCATGGCGCTTGTGCTCACAGGCATCATCATCTGGCTAGTGCTCAGTATGTTATCAAACTATACCCGGCATGGCGAGGTGTTTGTTGTTCCAGACTTCACGGGCGAGGATCACGAGCGTGTGATCAGGCAATACAGCGATCAGTTTACGTTTATCATCAGTGATAGTTTGTATAAACAAGGTGCTGTGTTGGGCTCGGTTTTGCAGCAGGAACCTCCGGCCGGGTCGAAAGTGAAGCAGGGCAGGAACATCTATCTGGTGACGGTGGCAAAACAGCCCGAAAAGGTGCGTATGCCCAATCTGTTAAATCTGTCGTTGCGCGAGGCACTTGTGACGATGGAATCTGCAGGCCTTGAAGTGAACGAAATACAAATTGCACCCCATTTTGCGCGGTTTGCCGTAGTATCGCAAAAGTATCATGGCAGCGATATCGAAGCCGGCAGCATGCTTTTCAGGGGAGCCTCGATCGATTTGGTGGTTGGCGATGGTGGCGAGGCGCGGTCGGTAGCATTTCCAATGGTCTTTGGCAAGCGTGCCAGCGAGGCGCGCAGGGCTTTGCATGCCCTGGCCATCAACATTGGGCGCGAATCATTTCCACCCGGAACCGATTCGACAACGGCCATGGTTTACCGCGTTGAACCCTATTTCAAACCCGGTGCACCCATCAGCCCGGGCAGCTACGTCAACCTTCTGTATCAGTCGCCCGACCTGACCGACTTCAGCAAGTATGTGCGCGACAGCCTCTATCTTGAAACACCTGACACCGCTACAACCGATACATACAATGAAGAAGATGAGTAGATCAAAAGCCATACAATTGTTGATTCTTTCGGCATTTTGTCTTTCGGCATGGCCCCTGTATTCGCAGGAACGGATAACGGGCCTGTACCTCAACCAGCAAATGCAGGCAAAGCCCAAAGCAGTTGTTGTGAAAGAAGGCGCTGCCCTGCTCAGTTTACCCTTTTTTGAAGATTTTTCTGTCAACACGCTGAAGCCCAACAACACGAAGTGGGAAAACAGCTATGTGTTTGTGAACAAAGATTTTCCGCTCAATCCCACCAACACGGGCGCTGCCACCTTTGATGTGCTCGACGAAACCGGGAAGCTCTATGCACAAGCCTCCTCGGTTCCGTTTGTGGCCGACTACCTCACATCGTTGCCCATTCGGCTCGACACATTGCCAGGCATTGTGCCACGTGCACTGACGCCAGCCGATTCGGTCTATTTTAGTTTCTGGTACCAGCCACAAGGACGTGGCGACAAGCCCGAAACCAATGATTCGCTCGTGTTGCAATTTGGCTATCTGACCGGAGAATTGGTGTTCGACCACATTGATTCCATCGGGGTGTGGGCCGATGATTATTTGCTGAACCTGGGAACTGAGCAGATCAACCCGCTAGATACCATCTATGCTCCGGAAGGCTGTGATACAAACATATACATCATCAGCGACCGTGTTTACACCTGGGGCGACCTGATCTTGATGCCCTGTGATTCGGTGTTTTTACCCGAGGTTCGGTGGCAAAATATGTGGTCGGTGCCGGGCATCCCGCTCGACACTTTTCAGTTGGTCAACCAGCGCGATTTCAAACAGGTGATGGTTCCAGTGAAAGAATCACAATTTTTTAACCGGGGCTTTCAATTTCGCTTTTTTAACTACGGAAGCACCTCCGGTACGCATATTGAGGCAGGAGGCAACGTTGACCAATGGAATGTCGATTTCATTTACCTGAACGCCAACCGGCACCTCAATGATACCACTTACAACAAAATTGGATTCAGCGGCAGAGCGCCCTCTTTTCTGAAACGTTATGAATCAATGCCTTACAGGCAATATCGGGCTGCTCCTACCAACGCGGTCAAACCAGAGTTCCACCTTGATATCACCAATCTGGATGGAAACACAAAAAACACCAAATACAAATACGTTGTGGACCAACTGGGTGGCACGCAACATTTTGAATGGGATGGTGGCAATTGCAACCTCGCTCCTTTTTCAGAAAAAGGCTTCCAAACCTGCGAAACAGCTTGTGGTGCCAAACATGCCTGCCCTCCCCTTACTTCATTATTTGCACTTGATTTTGAGCAAGATACAGCCTCTTTCCTTATCCGTCATTACATCAGTGATTCATCGGCAGCCAACATTTTGGTTGATTCACTCATTTACAGACAGGGTTTTTACAACTATTTTGCATACGACGATGGAACCCCCGAAGCAGGCTACTCCATTGAACCCAATGGCGCTTATGTGGCCATGCAGTTTAGTATGACCACCCCTGACTCGCTCTATGCCATTCAAATTCACTTCAACCGCACCAACGATGAGAGCAGCACCAAATTTTTCGACCTGATGGTATGGGGCGATAACGGTGGACAGCCCGGCGAGGTGCTCTACAGAAAAATCAGACAGAAACCAGTTTTCGAAGATACACGCTATGGTTTCACCACTTTTAAGCTGGATGAACCCCTTTACCTGAACGGCAATTTTTATATTGGTTTCATGCGCGAAAGCGGCACCATCAGCTTTGGGTTCGACAGGGTGAACAATGCCAAAGATTACCTTTTCTATAATATCGACGGAAACTGGACAAATAGTAGCATTGATGGGGCCTTAATGATGCGTGCCGTGACCGACAAAGGCAAAATCACTGGTCAGACAGAACGGTGGGCTGAAAAAGCAACAATATCCGTGAGGCCCAATCCGGCAAATCAACAAATTAGCCTGCATGTAGATCAACTCAGTTTTGCACCTGCGCAACTGCTTATTTACGACCTCACCGGAAGGGTAATCATTGAGACTGATTTCGTTAACAATATGGATATTAGTCAATTAGAACAAGGAGTTTACCTGATCTCGGTGCGTGGTGAAGCCGGGCAGACAGCATTTACCAAATTCATTGTGAGCCGATGAGCGAATTCCGACTGCACACCGATGCAGATGCCCCTGAAGAAAACAGCGAGCTGTTTGAACATTTCAGAATTGTAGTTGACAAGGGACAAGCATTGTTGCGTGTTGACAAATTTCTGCAAAACCGCATCGAAAATGTCTCCCGAAACAGGGTTCAGGAAAGCGCCAAAGCAGGCAACATTTTGGTGAATGGGGTTGCCGTGAAATCAAACTACAAGGTGAAGCCGCTGGATGTGATCACAGTAGTGTTTAGTTTTCCGCCAAGAGAAATTGAAATCACGCCAGAAAATATTCCCCTTGAGGTGGTTTATGAGGACGAGCACCTGATCGTTATCAACAAGCAATTTAATCTGGTGGTACATCCGGGGCATGGCAACTACGACGGCACTTTGCTCAATGCATTGGCACATCATTTTGCCAAAAGCGGCAAAAATGAAGTGGAGAACAATTTTGGCTACCTGGTTCACCGTATTGACAAGGACACCACAGGCTTGATGATTATAGCCAAGAACGAGCTGGCGCAGACTGTGCTGGCCCGCCAGTTTTTTGAACATACGATCGAGCGCAGGTATCAGGCACTGGCCTGGGGCGATTTAAAAGCGGATGAAGGCACGATTGAAGGACATATCGGACGCAGCATCAAGGATCGCAAGGTGATGGGCGTCTATCCTGATGGCTCGCAAGGCAAGGAAGCCATCACACACTGGAAAGTGCTTCGGCGTTATGGCTATGTTACATTGGTTGAATGCCGGCTCGAAACAGGCCGCACACATCAGATCAGGGCGCATTTCAGGTATATCGGTCATCCGCTTTTCAACGATGCATGGTATGGCGGCGATTCTATCCTCAAGGGAACAACCTTCACAAAATACCGGCAATTTATCGAAAATTGCTTCAGCATCATGCCACGTCATGCCCTGCATGCCAAATCACTTGGCTTTGTGCATCCCATCAGCGGCAAACGCATGCACTTCGACAGCGACCTTCCGGCAGACATGCAGGCGTTGATCGAAAAATGGGAGCATTACCTGCAACACAGGCCTTTGAGCGGCTCTGCAGGCGATGAGGCCAACTTATCTGACGATGCTGAACTTTAGGGTCTTCTCAATCGACTTATCCCTGATCACAACCACATAGGCACCCCTGTTGGGATGCTGAAGGGTGATGCCGATGGCCGAAGTTTGTATATCTGCAAAAAACGCCACCTCACGACCCAACGCATCGTACACATCCAGTTGAACATCCGCGGTGATGTCAGTTCCAAAAGCCAGTGTAAATGAATGAGAGGCCGGATTGGGATAGAGAAAAGGTTTCACGCTGATGTAATCCTCCCTGAGAAGGGTGTCGGCAGAGGTTTCGTTGCTCACGATCAGCCGAACGTCGAAGTTGCCATAACCGTAATAAGTCACCGTTCCCGGATCTTTCTGTGTGCTGCTTGCCGGCGTACCCCCTTCGAAAGTCCAGGCATAGCTGCCTACTTTTCCGGAAGACAGGTTTTCGAATGTAATTATTTGGTTGATAGACAATTCTGTTCGGCTTGCCTCAAAATCAGCTTCCACAAACATGGTGTCTGACCCCAGGCCGCCGAGCATTTGCAAACCCGACTGAAGTGGATCGAGCCAGGGGGCAAGCTGATCGGATGCCTCGGTGCCATTGGACGCCCAGGAGTAACTAAACTTGCCGTAATAATCCGGCTCTTGCCGATCGTTGCATGACGAGCTGCCACCGGTGAGCGCACCAACGATGCGTCCGTCGGCATCAAACAATGGTGAGCCAGAGCTGCCGCCCTCCGTCACGCCATGACCATTGGCTGTTTCGCTCCAGTTCATCCGCCAGTATTTTCCGGATGGATTGCTCACATTTGCACCATAATCTGATGACTGTAAAGGAGTTGTATAAGTGGATATTTTTTTAATATCACCCTCAGGATGATGAATTCCCACACCCGCGTTTGGTGGGTTGCCACTTCGCGACCAGCCGTTGAAATAGGGATTGTATGCCTGCGGCACTTCTTGCAAAAAACGCAACAACTTAAAATCCGAGCCTCCAGCTGTTCCTCCGCCGGCATGCGCAATGAGTGTTGCACCAGTCATTGACTGCGAAACCGGCTCACTGTCAGGACGTTCGCAACCAGCAGCTTCGTAGTTGAAAGCAAAAATCCATTGGGCATAATCAGTAGCAGTTGCGTTGCTGCCACAATGATTGGCGGTGAGAAAATAGGGAGTCTTGTCCTGTAGGGTGTTGTTGACGAGTGAACCACTGCAATAGTATAAAGCCGAACCCTGCTTGACCACGATGCGGGCCACACCGCGTTTTTGGCGCTGCCAT
>CAZBMR010000083.1:0-10645 GCA_964492695.1 uncultured Lentimicrobiaceae bacterium | reverse complement strand
CATACCTTATTGCACAACCAAGTATATCTTTTGGCTGGGGAAGAATAAGTTCGACTGAATTTTGCCACTCAGGCCTACATTCAGGCCGAGTGGATACTTAGTAAAGTTATGTAAAAAAGTAATCAAAAAAATAATCAGTATGAAACAACGATTTAACCTCATCAAATATTTTATAGTATTGAGCACGCTATTTGCCGGATTTTTCTTGCTCAGTGCTGGTGGAGGAGGTGGAGGAAAAGGCCCAGGCAACTGTAAAACCTGTCCAACTCAAGATCCGCCATGCAATTTAATGAACTGTAATTTGATCTTACCTCTGAACTTAAATGTTCAAAATATCACCGGACGCAACCCTGCATACCCCAACTTTGAACCTCAGTCAAATATACTTAATGGACTACAGACGGCAAGTACACCAAACTTATCAACTAATCCGCATTTGAATTATTGTTTGATAACTATTACCTCTTCAGGATGTACAGGATATGGTAATAGTAATGTTAAAACATACATTTGGGATAGTGCAAACAACGGTAATCAGCCAGGTATGAAAATCGAAATTCCTGCAGCAACTCCCTTCACTTTAACGGTTGAAATATATGAGGGTTGCGGAATGTATTATAGTCAGAATCCATTAAAACGAAGAGCAAAGTTCAAATACACATCTATTACGAATCCAAATTCGACGATTATTCTCAATGATTATCAGTTTTCATTAATTAATGCTCCTGAATGCTAAACTGGATTAGTTACAAATGGTAATTTTAAATATTATTATGATGAAAAAGTACAAATTATTGGTTTTAAGTGTTCTTCTGCAATTGTCCTTAGTCTCTTGCAAAGAAAAGACACATGTTATTGAAGATGATAAAGTAGTAAATGCTACAGCAATAGAGGATTATTTCGAGTTTTTTAATAGCCCTACTAACGGCAGTATTCTAGTACAAAGCTTTGAAACGAATGCTTCCGGCAGGCAGTCATACACGATCACTTCTTCTTTTGATGGAAACAGAATCCCCTTCGACTTCAGAGTTGAGGATAAAATGCTAAGTTTTGACAATTACTTCTACAATGAATCGAATAACAAGAGCAGCGCTGTGATAACTGATATGGAAATACAGGAATTTTATGGCAATAATTTTACTATCGATTTTGAGTCAAATGCAGCAGTTTTAAAAGACTCGCAAAGTGGTGCGGATTCAACAGCAAGTCTTTATATACCTGATCTGATTCATGTTCAATTTAGCGGTTTAGATGCCGGTAAAGTAGTAGTTGGGAGTACTATTTCCTGGAACTTCGATGGAAGTAACGAAAATGGGGTAGTAATTGCTTTCGAATATAGTCCCTATTCACAGTATGATGAAGAAATATCTTCCCAATACCCTGAAGGAAGACTAGGTGGTATTTCTGTTGCTGACAACGGGGAATATGTTATAAAAGAGTCTGATTTGCAATACCTGCCAAACAATGCTTTAGTTTCTGTTTATGTTGGAAGAGCAGGATTTTTAATCAGCAACGATGGAAACGGCAATACGTTCTCAATAGCAGGCTATACCGTGTCAAATAATGAGTTTTATATTCAGAAGTAAGTCAAATAACTACAGGACTGTCACTTTTACTGACAGTCTTGTAGTTGTATTTTATAAAAGAAGATTCATTTGGTCTATTCTTTGCTTATTTACTTCCTCTTTTTTCGCCTGGAATTATTTTGGTTTATTCTTCGTTATATCTCTAGCATTTTTTTTCAGCATTTTTGAGCGTGCTTTGCAGTTAAATTTCTTTAAATTCGCTCTCCACATTTTTCCTACTGTTTTGGCCATCGTTTTATCTGCAACTTTTTGGCTTTATTCTGTTGATATATTCAAGGCAATTTTTGCGCATATTGTTAGCACGTTAAATATGCTTTTACCAATAATTGCGATGTACTTTTTAAAGAAATCAATGAAAATATCAATGCCATTTGTTTTCGTCGTGCTTTGGCTGATTTATGAGATGGTTAATCACTATTTGTTTTTATCATGGCCATGGTTAACATTTGGGAATGCAATGTCCAATGCTCATTATTTTGTTCAATGGGTATCTTTTTTTGGCATTTACTCGGTATCAGGATGGTTGCTTACTCTTGGATTAATGTTAAACGAGATTGTTAAATGTCGGGAAAATAGAGAGAAAAAGTATAGGATAACGCGCTTTATACTAGTATTGAACTTTCCAATATTATTGTCTGTTATTCAGTATTTTCTAATTCCATCACATCAGGATACGCCTGTCAAAATATCAGTTTGTATTCCTGAGAACCCGAACCTAAAAAATATTGATAAAACGAGAGCTCTCTATAATTATTCAAAATTCAATTCAACAGTTGATTTTATACTAACTCCAGAACTATTTCTTAAATCCGTTCAATTATCGTCTTCTCTTAACAGAAAGCATAATTTTTATTTCATAGATCAGGTATTGCTTGAAAATCCCCCTGCCACATTGGTTTTAGGTGCTGAGGTTAAAAATCATGATGGCAAATTATTTAATACAATTATTTTTTATAATAGTAAGGAATTATTCGTAAAAAGTAAAAAAAAATACATCCCTGTGCAAGAATACACACCTTCATATCTTAATTTGATTTTCGGAAAAAGTTTTTATGAACTGAATATAGATGATGACCAGGATGAAATAATTTCGGAATATGGTGTTATGCCTCTTTTATGTTACGAATCATTATTTTCAGGGTTTATCCAAGAGAATTTGCAATCCTCTGATTTGATTTTTTTACTTACTAGCGAGGATTTTATGAATAATTCAATTTTTGGATTACAACAATATTTAAACATTATCCGTTTGAAGGCTATTGAATCTAATAGGAATATTGTAAAGTGCTCAAGTGGAGGAATTTCAGTTGTTATTAACGAAAAAGGTGATGTTGCTGAGAAAGTTACAAGCGAATTTCAAATTGTCAACGCATACAGGATTAATAAGTTAAGCTTATATACGAAAATAAATAGGTTATATGAAAAAGTATTTTAGCTTGATTTTGATATTGGTATTCGTACTAAACAAATCTTTTTGTCAAAAAAATAATTTTGAGGCCGCGATGTATAATATTGCTATCGGAGCTTCAATCAGTTCAATCGGTGCGTTAATCAATAAAAGTAAAGGCGAGAAACCTGTTCCAGTTATTGTTAAAGGATTTTGGCAAGGCGCTCTGGGTGGATACGTTACTTTCGAAAGCAAAAGGATAATAGAGCCAGCTTACGTGCATGATGACTGGAAACTGTTTTGGGCCTCGAGGTTGTTAAACGCTGCTGGTACTTCTATCAAAGAGAACGCTGCTTTGAATCGTGATTTCTGGGAACAATGGAACTTGCATCTGGGGTTTTTACGCATTGAATTGCATACAAAAGATCAATTCCGGCTCAGGGCTAAAGCTTTGCCAATCGCTTCATTCTACACAATTTTGGCACTTGTTCAAACAGACCTTGAGCTTAAGCAAAGTCTTAAAACTGCACATTGGGTTTTCTCCTCCAATGATCCAAGGTTTGAAGCCGGAAATTCAATAGGAGCTGTTTTCCCGGGAATTATGGTTTTAAAAGAAGGATATCAAAGTTTCCCACAGCTTCAGGCACATGAAATAATTCATCTTTATCAACAAAATGATTTCACAATCTTTAATTCATACTACCAGAAACCGATTATAAATCTATCTATGAGAAATAAGACTGCAAGAAAATTGGCAAAGTATATTTATCCTGACTTATCATTTTACGTCCAATTGGGCATATATGCTTGGGAAAGAAATACCAGTACTTTTTATTATGATAATTTTTTAGAGCATGAGGCTGGATATTATTCCAATACCTTGATTAACAATTCTAAGGTTAGCAAACCTTGAACATTAAATAGAAAGTGGCCTGCAATGCGAAATAAGCGAATCGAAAAGGCATCCTTTTCAATATTAAAATTTCTGATCAGGATGGCATTCATTTTTTCTGATTTATTTTCGAACTCAAAATCTGCGGAATCCGCAATTCGCCAGTTTAGTTTTTTACGGAATTTACAACAAATTTTCAATAATGTGAATTTCAGAATTGATAGCAATAAAGACTACTAAACAACATTTTTTAAAATCTTGAAAAATGAAAAAACAGCAACTTTTCCACACATTTTTTACAATCGCTTTTATTCTCTTTCTTCTTGCTGATGAACTGAAGGCACAAGAAAAGCAATCACCTGCTTATTGGTATATTAAAGCCTCCGGCTGGCCCGAATATGTTGACAATAGTCGTGTGTTTCATAATGGCCACATCGAAGTGCAAATGAACAGGCGCCTAAACAAATTTCTTGAAGCCGGACTTTCTGCGGCGCTGTATAGCGGGTATGATGATTACTCCAGCGGGTTTCTCAACTTTGGAGCTGTTGGCAATTGGCATTTCCTTCCATTAATAATTGATAAAGAGAACTTTCGTTTTGAATCTTACCTTTCCGGAAAGCTTGGTATCGTCAAATATTTTCAAACAAACGTAAATCAAACAATATGGCCCAGGTATTATTTTGGAATAGGTGCGGCATACTATTTAACCCGACATTTGGGTGTGTACTTTGAGTATGGATACGACATGCCATTCACAGAACCCTTGAAACCAGGATATTACAAAGAAATAAACGTCGGGGTTTCAGTAAAACTTTATTACGCAGCATTCCTTTCAAACGCAACAATTAGACGTTTTCTGATATTCGGCTGATTGCTTCTGCAGTAAATCAACTCACTCCTGTACTCTATTTTGAAAATTGTAAAAAGTGAAAATTCAGTTATCAGTCAAAAATGGCCGAAATTGTAATCAATGAATACATACCTTCCAATTCAATTACTTCATAAGCGAGATGCAAACAACAAAAAAAGCACAACCCCCATTCAGGATTGTGCTTTTTTTAAATAACATTGAAACAGCGTTTTAAGGCTGTTTAAGCCTGGTTTACTGAATGTTTTCGCTCAGCGGCAGGCCGTATTGTTCCACCATGCGGATGTTCATGTCTTCGAGGCGGTCGAGGATGGGGTTGTAAATGCCGGGCAGCACCGGAATGTGCACGCCTGTCTCGGTGATTTCGCCTTTGAGGATCATTTCAACGCCAATGGCGGCAGGCAAAGCCACGGTGCGGGCCACGGCGGTGTCGGTGGCCAGGGTGCCAAAGTCGAGCATCGATGATTTGATGATTTCCTGCTTGCCATCGGGATAGGAAGCACGGAAAATGTGTTGCATCACCACCATATCGCGTTCGTGCTGACCGAGTTCCATTTTGGCAATCATGAGGTCGGAAGTGATTTCGAAAGCGGAGGTTTTTCCGCGGCCCATCGCTTCTTCGCTGAACAAGCCCAGCCACTCCATGGTGTCGAGTGCATAGGCATCCACCGGAAGTTGCAGGTAGTCGGCCACTTTCTCACGGATGTTGCTGCAGTCGGCAGCGCCCATCAGCATGGCCAGCATGCCGGCATAGCTCTTGCCTGTGAAGTCGTGTTCGTCGTAGCTGATGAGCTTCAGGGCCTTGATGGCATCAATGCTTTCGCACCAGCCCGGGTGGCGGAAAGTGCCGCGCATCATGGTGCTGGTTTCAGGCACGCCGTAAAGTTCAATGTAAGGCAATGAATCGCGGTTGGGATAGATATCGAGCGGACCAACTTCGGGGAACTCAACCCTGAAGGGGTTTTTAAACAAATCTTGTGTGGGTACTTCCACCAGCTTACCGTGGCGCAGGTACTTGCCGTCGTTGTTGCCGGCCATCACCACACCCTTTGGACTCCAGCTGAATTTGTACCTGAAAGGATTGTTGGCGGCTTCGAGTGCTGGGAGTGCACCGCAGATGCTGTAGAACTCCTCGATCTTGCCACCCAGTCCGTGCACATGGTCGATGATGCGCATGGCCGACATATGGTCGATGCCCGGGTCGAGGCCCAGCTCGTTGAGGATGATGATGCCGGCTTCGCGCACCTGGGCGTCGAGGGCTTTCATCTCGGGCTTCACATAGCTGGTGGTCACCATGTTCTTCTTGTTGGCAATGCAGTGTTTTGCCACGATGAGGTGATAGGTCCAGGGCAGCAGACTTACCGTGAGGTCGTGCGCTGCCACCATGTCGGCCAATGTGGCTTCGTCTTCCACCGTCCATGCAATGGCATTGCCGTTAGGATGGTTTCCGATCATGGCTTCGGCCTTCGATTTGGTACGTGTGGCCACAGTGACTTCAAATCCTTTTTCGAGCAGGTAGGTAACGATGGGTTTGACAACCATTCCTGCCCCAAGAATCAAAACTTTTTTCATAGAGAAGTTGGGAATTAAATGATCTGTTTTGCGTCAGGCAACAGAAGTTGCCGGCACTATAAATATTTGTTGATGTAAGCGTAGTTGGGGGTGAGTTTGCCCTGATGCAGGATCATGGCCTTTTTGATGGGGGCCGGCAAGGCCAGCTCCTCAAAAGGCTTACTAAAATCCGCTTCAGCGATGGCTTTCACATACGGGAAGAGGGCGTCGCCAAAGCCAGTGGATGCCTCCCGGGGCAATTCGCTTGGCAGGATGTCAACGGCCATCACCAGCAGGCCGTGGCCGTCGAAACCCATCACAGGCTGACGGGAAGCCGGGTTGTAAACAAACACAGGGTCTTCGATCTCAGTGCCTTTGTGTGTGCATTCGATGGAGCCGTCGGGGTCGCAACTGATGTCGCCAATCACTTTGAGTGCCGGTTCGCCTGCTGCATAGAGTGTTTCCAGGTAATCTTTTGTCACGATGCGCGGATAGCGCTTGTCCCAGTACATGCAGTTGAGCAACAGCGTCAGCTGGGGTATATATTGCTCAAAAACACTGTGATAAGCCTCAGGGTGTGCGTAATAATGCTGCAAGTCGAATGCCTGTCCGGCTTCGTTGGCTTGCGACAGGTCTTTTTCCCTGAACACCACTTTGTAAATGATGTTGGCAGCAGTTTGGTCCGGATTTAATTGCCGCAGCTGTTCGGGACTGATTTCCATGGACGGCAACAGGTTGAGGATTTCATGCACACCCCCGGCCACATTGCCATAACCTGTGATGCCCACCACCATTGGCTGCAGTTGCTGAGGAAGACCTTGCATGCTGATACGACGTCCAACCTCAGCAATGGCTGCTTTTGCCTCGTCGAGCGAGTTGTATTTCACAGCTTGCCGGAGGCTGGAGAAGGGATTTTCAATGCCCTGGGCGAGCAGTCGCTGCCCCAACGACCACAAGGTGTTGATGGCACCGGCAAGTCCGGCGTAACGACCGAAAAAGATGAGGCGTTTGCCTTCCTCATTTTCAATTTTTTCGTAGTCGATCAGGTTGCATCTTTTATCCATCATCACTTTGAGCATCGGCATGTTGTAAGCCTGCCCCTTGATCACATGGCTGAAAAAGATATACGTTTTTTCCTGTTGAAAATGCTTCACGGGTATTTCCTTCACACCAAAAATCACATCGGCTTCATAAGGGTTATCGGCCAGTGTGGCACCTGCCTGTTCAAATTCAGCGTCGGTAAAAATGCGTTTGGCCGATCGTTCAACAATAAATTTCAGGCCTTGCCCGGAAAGTTTTTCAACATGCAGGGGTGTGATGGCCACCCTGCGTTCCATGAGGTATTTGTCTTCGTGGCGGATGCCGATGGTTTGCGCCATAGAGGTTATCTTTTCTTTAAGGTTTGAAGCCACGAAATTGCTCATTTTTTTCCGATTTTCGAGCTTTTTAAGGAGAGAAAGCCCTGCCTTTACCGAAATTTAGACTTTGTTTAAATAGCCACCGCAATTTTCTTCAACCGTTTGCGATGAAGCATCCGGCCTTACAGGGATTTAACATTGGAAGTCAGCGTTTTTTTATTACCTTTGCACGGCTTGTAAAAAAGCGTCTGAAACTGTTTTAAATCATTGTATTTCAGATAAAACCTATAATTTAATCAATATGGCAAAAGCAAAGAATGTTTATTTCTTCGGCGATCGCAAAGCCGACGGAGATGCCTCTATGAAGAACCTGTTGGGTGGCAAAGGTGCCAACCTGGCAGAAATGAACCTCATCGGAATTCCCGTTCCTCCCGGGTTCACCATCACCACCGAAGTGTGCACCCTCTACAACCAAAAGGGTCACGACTATGTGGTAAAACTCATCAAAGACGAGGTGGAAGAAGCCATCCGCAAAGTGGAAAAGGTGATGGGCACCAAATTTGGTGACAGAGAGAACCCCTGCCTCCTTTCCGTACGCTCAGGCTCACGTGCCTCCATGCCCGGCATGATGGACACCGTGCTCAACCTGGGTCTCAACGACGATGCCGTTGAAGGCATCGCCCGTAAAACCGGCAACGAACGCTTTGCATGGGATTCATACCGCCGCTTCGTTCAAATGTTTGGCGACGTGGTATTGGGAATGAAACCCAAGTCGAAAGAAGACCACGACCCGTTTGAAGAAATCATCGACCACCTGAAAGAAGAAAAAGGCGTGAAGCTGGATACCGAGCTTTCTGTTGATGACCTGAAAGAATTGGTAAAACGTTTTAAAGCTGCCGTGAAATCGGTAACTGGAAAAGACTTCCCTGTTGACCCATGGGAACAACTGTGGGGTTCGGTGATGGCCGTGTTCGACAGCTGGATGAACGAACGCGCTGTTTACTACCGCATGCTCAACAACATTCCCGAAGAATGGGGCACAGCCGTAAACGTTCAGGCCATGGTGTTTGGCAATATGGGCAATAATTCCGGAACAGGTGTTGCTTTCACCCGCGACGCCGGCACCGGCGAAGACCTCTTCAACGGCGAATATTTGCTCAATGCACAGGGCGAAGACGTGGTGGCCGGTATCCGCACCCCACAGCAGATCACCCTCGAAGGATCGCGCCGCTGGGCTGCCCTCCAAAACATTGAAGAAGCCGACCGTGCTGCTAACTATCCCTCGCTGGAAGAAGCCATGCCGGCTATCTATAAAGAGCTTGACGCCGTTCAGCAAAAGCTCGAAGACCACTACCGCGACATGCAGGACCTGGAGTTTACCATTCAGGAAGGCAAGCTGTGGCTGCTCCAAACCCGCAGCGGTAAACGCACCGGCGCTGCCATGGTGCGCATTGCCATGGAAATGCTCAAACAAGGCATGATCAACAAAAACGAAGCCCTTCTGCGCGTTGAGCCCAACAAGCTCGACGAGCTGCTCCACCCTGTGTTTGCCAAGGAAGCCCTTGCCAAAGCCAAAGCCCTTGCCAAGGGATTGCCCGCTTCGCCAGGCGCTGCCACCGGACAGGTTGTTTTCCATGCCGATGAAGCCGAAACATGGGCTGCCACAGGTAAAAAAGTGGTTCTCGTGCGCATCGAAACATCCCCCGAAGATTTGAAAGGTATGAACGTGGCCGAAGGCATCCTCACCGCACGTGGTGGCATGACCTCCCACGCAGCCGTTGTTGCCCGCGGCATGGGAAAATGCTGCGTCTCAGGTGCCGGCACCATTAAGATTGACTATAAGGCCCGCACCCTCGAGATGGAAGGCAAAGTGTTTAAAGAAGGCGACTTCATCTCGCTCAACGGAAGCACCGGCGAAGTGTTTGAAGGCCGCATCGAAACCAGAAACCCCGAAATGAGTGGTTATTTCGGTGACCTGATGGAGCTGGCCGACAAAAAATCACGTATGTATGTGAGAACCAATGCCGACACCCCGCACGATGCCGCTGTTGCACGCAGCTTTGGCGCCAAAGGTATTGGTCTGTGCCGCACAGAGCACATGTTCTTTGGTGGCAACAAAATCGTTGCCATGCGCGAGATGATTTTGGCTGATGACGAAGCCGGACGCCGCGTGGCACTCGAAAAACTGCTGCCCATTCAGCGCGAAGACTTCGAAGGCATCTTCGAAGCCATGAACGGACTGCCTGTTACTGTTCGTTTGCTCGACCCGCCTTTGCACGAATTTGTTCCCCATGATGACAAAGGTCAGAAAGAAATGGCCGAAGTGATGGGCGTTTCGGCCAAGGTGATCAAACAAAAAGTGGAAGACCTGCACGAGTTTAACCCGATGCTCGGTCACCGCGGATGCCGCCTGGGCAACACCTATCCCGAAATCACCGAGATGCAGGCCCGCGCCATCATCGAAGCTGCTTTGAACCTGAAGGCCAAAGGCGTTGTGGCATTGCCCGAAATCATGATCCCGCTCGTGGGTACGGTTGCCGAGCTCCGCATGCAGGAAGACATCGTACGCAAAACCATCGAGAAAGTGTTTGCCGAACGCAACGACAGCATCGAATACCTCGTGGGTACGATGATTGAAGTGCCGCGCGCTGCCGTCACTGCCGACGAAATTGCCAAATCAGCCGAGTTCTTCAGTTTCGGAACCAACGACCTCACCCAGATGACCTTTGGTTATTCGCGTGACGACGCCGGCAAGTTCCTCGATGTGTACAAGAAGAAAGGCATCCTCAAGCACGATCCGTTCGAAGTGCTCGACCAGGATGGTGTTGGACAGCTGGTGAAAATGGCCGTGAACAAAGGCCAGCAAACCCGCCCGAACATCAAGCTGGGTATTTGCGGCGAACATGGTGGCGAACCCAGCTCAGTGAAGTTTTGCCACACTGCAGGCCTCAACTACGTGAGCTGCTCACCGTTCCGCGTGCCAATTGCCCGCCTTGCTGCTGC
>CAZBMR010000082.1:9211-10685 GCA_964492695.1 uncultured Lentimicrobiaceae bacterium | reverse complement strand
GCGGGCAAATGCCAGCTTTGTGTACTGTTGCCCCAGTTATCATACATGTTGGGTTGTTCCCACACCACAAACTGATCCTCGCAAAATTCGATGAGCGCGGTTGCAAGCCCTTGGTATTCAGGATATGATTCCTGATGTTTCAAAAGGTATTGGGCAAACCAGGAAGCCTCGTATTTGGTGAGGTTTTCGTATGGTTTCACGGCATCCACATCTTCAAATTGGCCGGTCCAGTCCCAGGTTTTCACCGGATTCTCAAAGGTCCACCGGGTAGCCTCTTTAATCATGCTTTGGTATTGTTCAACATGATATTGATCCACTAATAATTGAAGAAAGTTATTGATCTTCATTGGAATACACAACACATCTGTTGTAGGCTTTCCGGTAGTTTTCGACAACCTGACGGGCCATGTTCCTTCGGGCAACTGCGTTCGGCGGTAGGCCTCGGCAATGTCGAGGGCTGCTTCAAGATAGCTGCTGTCGTGCGTGGCCCCGAAGAGCGCCAGAAAGCTCAGTCCTGTGGCTGCGGGCTCGGTTAGGATGATCTCATCCTGAAAACGTGCCGCCGCCAGATGCGTGCCTTCATACACCTGTGGAAAACCGGCTAGTGGCGCACCGGCAGGTTCGCGATGTGCCATCAGGTAGTTGGCTGCCCTGCGGGCGATGAGCAATGCGGTGTCGTTTTGTGGGTGGTGTTTATGATACAACACCATGGCATTGACCACACTACCTACTTCAAGGGCCGAATAGCAGTAGATGGGATGCAGCGCATGGTTTGGTCTGGCTTCGGTGAGCCAAGCCTGAACGTGTGGTTGATGATACATAAAATCCAGACCTTTTGCCAGGGCTTCGGCATAGCTGTGCTTCGCAGCGGGGTAGGGCGGACGAAATGATGCCGCTTTGTAGAATAGCTTTTCCAAAACCAGCACCCTTTGTCCGGTGAGGGTATCCACCGCTTCAACTTTTAAATACACCTGCCCGTTGGGAATGGAATCCCAGACTGGACTGAGCGGCGAATTGGCTGAGGCTGCCCAAAAATCCAATCTTTCATGGCTTTCCATCGAAATCACCTCAAAGTGGTAATGTGAGTTTTCGCGTGCCTGCCAGCTGTTATGGGTGGGGGAGAAGGCTGGAGGGTTTTTGAACATTCTTGCGTGAGCGCCCCACAAGCTGCTCGCAACCTGATTGTTGTGGGTGATGGTTTCGGTGGCAGAGGATTGAACATAGGTAGTCTGGCCGAAAACTTGCTTGCCTTTGGGATACACAAGCAGTGAAATGGCTACAAAGGCGCTCAGGTGAAGAAGTGTGAACGGATGATTTTTCATGCGGATTAAAAACAAATCCCTCCGTTGTATGCGGAAGGATTTGCAAAGATAGGAATCAACGGTTCAGATGGCACCGTAGTGGATCATTCGTTTTCTTGAGCTGGTTTTTTGTCGAGCATGAGTTGCAGATATACATACCCGATCAAGCCTGC
>CAZBMR010000082.1:0-9111 GCA_964492695.1 uncultured Lentimicrobiaceae bacterium | reverse complement strand
TACGCCGCCAATCAAATAAATAGGTAGTTTATTCACCTTCAGCCTGTTGAGCAGGATAAGTACTGCGAAAATGCCCAAAGCAATAAACAGGTTGGAGAGCATCAGGTCTTTGGTATAGAAGAAAGCAATAATGAGGATCGCTCCCAAATCGTCAATCACAGCAAGCGCCGTCAGAAATACTTTTAGGGCGAGGGGTACGCGGTTGCCCAGCAACGACAAAACGCCGAGGGCGAAAGCAATGTCGGTTGCCATCGGAATGCCGATACCCGGTTGCGTGGGAGTTCCAGCGTTGAAATAGAAATAGATTCCTGCCGGCACAAGCATGCCGCCGATGGCTGCAAAAATGGGCAGCATGGCTTTTTTTACGTTTGATAGCTCGCCCTTATAAATTTCGCGTTCGAGCTCAAGGCCAATAAGCAAAAAGAAAATGGCCATCAATCCATCGTTGATCCAGTGCCCCAGGCTATGGCTGCCCAGCTTGATGTGCCAAAAGTGCTGATAGGCCTCGCCAATGCCGGAATTGGCCAGTATGAGCGATACCACTGTGGCGGCAATCAGAATCATGCCTCCGGCTTTTTCACTCTCGAAAAATTCTTTGAATAGTTTGGTCATAGCATTTTCAATTTATTGGTCTTTACTCAACACACTCAAAGAGCATTTGTTCAGTATTCTGTATGTTGGTCGGTCAATAAATTTGCAAAATTGGCTTGTTAAAACGCTCGTTCGCAGCAAATCAACCTCTTTAACACTGTGGCGTGCGTTGGCATAAAATGCTGCTTTGCTTGAAAGCTTGCGTGACATTTAATGATGGTAAAGCCAGCTGGAGGGTGCTTCCGTAAAAACAACCCTTAGTCACAAGAATATGGCTTTCACAGCAATTCTCTCAATCATTATATCCCATGGGATCCAATTGATTCACGAAAAAACGCCATTAGATTATGCATTCAATGGCGTTTTACAGGCTTTCCTGGAATGATTGTTATTGTTTCGTGCTTCCTTGTTAAAAAAGACTATACGTAAAACCAAAACTAATTTCGCTTGAATAATTTCTGTTATGGGTTGTTAGCTCGGCCGAAGTTTGAATGGCACGGATCATATCTTTATTGCTGTTGTAGTAACCAGCCAAAACAGCGTTGAAAGTTAGTTGGGGCGAAAAGTAGTAATGTCCTTGCAACCTGAGTGTTGCTGATATATTGGTTGTCGACTCCTCTTCTTCAAGCGGACTCACTTTTCGCTTGGCTTTGTAAAAATACTGATAACCGGCTTCGCCAAGAAGCGAAACAGATGTGCGGCTGTTTGGATAATATCCTATTTCATGGCTTAGCCGCGCACCAAAAGAGGGTTCTTTATAAAATGATTCAACCTCGGAGGATCCGCCATCAATGTTTTTAGTGATTGCATAGGTGTTCAATAGTGAAAATACAGCCTCGGCATAGGTGTCGTGTTGCCATTCAGCACTTGTTGGCACCGCACGAAGGTAGCTCATCAGAACATCTGCTCCAATTGCACGGTGCTGACCTTTATTTTCAATGACTGATTCCTGATTTGTTGCATCTAGATACTTATCTCTCCGAAAATTCAAGTCAATCATCAACCTTGGAGCAACTCCAAATGAAAACCTGCTCCCCGATTCACGCTGCGGCCCGGATGCAAAATCCCAGTTGTCGTTGAGAAGTGTAAAATACGATGCCTCCGGTCCGGTTTTGAGTCCCATGGTCTGCAGCATGGAATCCACAGCTGTGATCTCGCTGATCTTTCGCAATCTGCTGTCGAAATGCCTTTTATTTTTTAACTCCGTAATAAATGAAGCAAAGGTTTCGATTTCTTCCTTGTTTGGTTCGTGTTTGAGATTTCCTGATTTTTGAAGGTCCTCAAAAATATACAGTGCCAGCCTTGCATCCTGCACACTTTCAATCCTACCGGCACCAATAAGTAATGGAACATAAAGACTGATTTCCTGATTTCTGTCAACGACGTTTTGAGCTGATTGATAATCAACCGGATCTTTGTCCTGGCTGTTTTTTTGGCCATTGTAGCGATATAGAAGTTTTGTGTTCACTTCAATAAACTGTAACTTATTGTTGTAGAATCTGTTGTTCGATTCCCCATACAAGTTTCCAATGAACCCACTTTGTTTATATTCTTCTGATTGTGTGCTGTTTTGATTGATTATTTCATTGTTGATGGCGAGATAGTGAGGATTGAGGCCCATTTGCAGCCTTTGGCTGCCCTGATAATGACGCCTGTTTTTGTAAGAATAGAATTCAGGAGTAAGCTGTCCGCTGACTGCAAAACGGTCGGTTCTCAACTCAGGCCAGCTTTGGCTACCGGAGTAGCTTCGGCTGTTCCCACTGGTGTTGCTACCAAAATAAAACCCTGTTTCAAGCTTTTTAAACTGGTAATCAGGGTTTTTGTAATCTTTCAGTTCGAAAGTTTGCGCAAATAATCCTGATGTCAGAAAAATCATACTGACGAAAATAAACGCAAGAATTTTTGGGGATTGAGTTGGTCTCATGGTTTTGGTTTGTTAAGAAATATTTTATGAATTATTGGTTTTTATCCAACAACTATGCCATAAACTGGCCTTTGGGATCTGAAAAGTATGAAGGCTTTTTTTTTCTCATCTGCTTTTTAGCCAGCCTTTATTTTTGTGGTTGAACTGTCAGGTTTTTATGAAAAGGGACGAAGCAATATGTTGATTCCCAACGGACTTGTACGTGACAAGGTAACAACCTGCAGTCAGATGTGAAGCGTCAAAATAATACTGAGTCTGCCCGGGACTAATTGGAATTGAGGCAATCACTTGTCCGGGCAAGTCGCGCAGCTCGATCGAGCCGTAGGAATTGGCGTCAGATATCGTGATGGAAACGCCGGTCGAAGCGGGGTTGGGATGAATTTGAAGTGCGAACCGGGATGCTGACAAGGGATCGGTGCCAAGGTTTTCGGCCAGCATCAACCGCAGGGCAACAGGCCGGTGGTCTGAAACATTTTCTTCGTATTCGTCCCAACCTCCACCAAGCACTGTTTCCAGCTTTAGCGCCTCAATCTTTGAAGCATCATCGTCGAGTGAGCTGAAAAGTTCGTTTGTAACCAGAATATGGTCAAGATGCGATGGCCAGCCCGGATATGACCAGCCGGAAGGATTGCCTGTGGCGATGCCGATATCTGCAAACAAATAGTTTTCCTTGTCGTCCAGCACATTGCGGAATACGTTGTTTCCAACCGGATCGGTTAATTCATCGTTAAAATCGCCCACAACAAACACGTTTTGATCAGAAAAATGAAGATCAATGTGTGATTTCAAAAGATCCATTGCCAAAAGTCGCCGTGTTTCCTCATCCCAGCTGTCGGATGCATTCAAATAGCCATCGCCGCAGCATTTTAAGTGGTTGTTGATGACAATAAAATGCTTGTTCTGAAAATTGAAATCCATCACAAGCGGTCGTCTTGGAAAAGGGCCTGAGTAGCTTGAACCGGTGTAGATTTCGTAGAATTGATTGACGTCAATACGGTAATTATTGTACAGAAAAGCCAGCCCCTGGGCTGACTGGACATAATAGCCGGAATAGTTGTTGAGCTTGCTAATCAGGCTGTTAAAGGCGCTCTGGTCGCTTATTTCCTGGCAGGCTATCACATCTGCATCCAGTTGATTGATAATGGCGGCAACATAGTCAACTGTATTTTGTCCGTTTTTTGGGAAGTTTTCCAGGTTCCAGCTGACTACTTCGAGCGTCTCTTCTGATGAAAAATTTATTTCGCCAACACGCTGTCCATTGAAAATCAACGGAATAAAAACAAAATAGAATATAGTTGCTGCTAATCTCACCGTCATTTCTTTTAACCGAATCACCGAACGCAAAGCGGGATGCAAAAATATCCTTTTTCATGCTTGGCTAACATCTGCTGATCAGCCGGTGTTGAATATATGTAGCATGCAGACGTTCAATACATTAATTTTCATTGAGCAATCGGAGCATTTGCCTGAATAAATGGTGATAGAAATTTGAGCGCCCCTTTGCTGCCCCTTGAAGTGCTGGATTACATGCCTTAGCTATGGTTTTCTCAAACATGGGTAACACCGGCAAATGTTCGCCGAATGCCTTTTCGGAACTTAAAAGCCGGATAGCCGAAGATGACAAACAAACCCTCGCGGCTGGGGTATTTGATGCCATGTTTTTCCCTGAATCTTTTCCCTTTTTTACCGTATTGGATCATCGGATGGATAGCGCCCAGCATACAAGTGCCCAAGCCGAGCGATTCAGCAGCCAACATGGCAAAGGTGGCCGCTACAATCGGATCGGCTGGGTCGCTGTATGGTGAGCCATAAAAATACATGGCAAGCGGCGCATCATAGGTCACATTGTTTTGTCCTTTTTCCATGCCTCCGACATAGGTTTTAAAAAGTGGCCGGATGAATCCCCTAAACATTTCATCATTGCTTTTTCCCCAGAAAGGCCGCATCAAGCCCAAAAACCAACTGGAAACAAACCATTTATAACCTTTCAAAAATTCGACATAATCCTTTGCAAAGGCCTGATTTTGTTCCTTTCCGTTCAGTACCAGCACGTGCACATCCGAGGGTGGAAGGCCCATGGGGGCCGTGGATGCTGCTTCCAGAATTTTTTGAACTTTTTCAGCTTCCACTGCCTGCGTTTTAAACTTGCGGATGCTGCGCCTGCGCTGGAGCAACACCTGCAAGGATTCATAGCTGGCCTTTTCTGCCGCAGAAGGCAACTCAAAAAGTGGCTGTTCGGGCATCGCCCGGCCGGTAATCCGGATCGCATCCTCGGGGCAAACAGCCATACAATGACCGCAGGCAATGCAGCCAAATAGCGCATCATCGCTTGGCCCGGCTTTTTCGCTGAGCAACACCAGGCTGTTGTCGCTGCACACTTCAACACACAATCCGCAGCCGGTGCATAGCGCTGGATCGACGTGGATAACGCCATTTTCTTTCGTTCTTGTGGTGGGAATAGCCATTATGCTCTGTTTTTGGACCATCGAAAAACCAGCTTAAGCCGCGAGAACGCATTTGTTTTCAAACCACTCAGGCCTTTTTCGTTGCTCACAAAGGTAGTACGAAAGCTGCTGTAAAACTTCAAATTTTAGTGAAGTGAGTTAAAAGTTTTTAAAGCCTAGATGCCACCTTCAGCATCAGTCTGAACGATATGGAGGGGCTTGACACCTGGTTGACCGTTCCGGTGAAGAATGCCTCTTTTTCAGGAAGATAGAAAGCGAATGCGCCGGATAGCCCGGAGTGACCCAAAAATTCGGGCGATGGCCTGAACGGACTGAAAATGCGCGGAAGTTTGAATCGCATGATGCCTGTGCCGTATTCGAGCGGGAACATCACACTGTTCCATTGCTTCATTGCCGGGAGTGTTACTTTTGGAAAAAAGTAACCGCCAAAAAACGCTTTGAGAAACACCATGCTCTCGTGCGCAGTTGAAACGATGCCACCATCAGCTCCAAAGGAGCTCATGGCCTGTGGTATATGCAAAGGCTTGTTCTTGAAGTAGATCGGTGCAGGACGCTGGTCTTGGGGATGGGTAAAAAGCCAGGTATTTGCCAACCCAAGTGGGTGAATAATTTCTGAATTCAATACATTTTCGAACGAACTGCGACAGATATTTTCAATCACTTTTCCAAGCAGTTGAAAATTGCTGTCGGAATAATGGGCCTTGCCTTTGCTGCCTGGTGCAAATTTTGGCTTCAATTGCTTTGTCAGATTCACACTATCTTCAAAGCTCCATGCCTGGTCTTTTCCCTGAATCAGTTCATCCAGGAGACTTTCGCCGCGGAGCTTGTCCTCAAAATAGTCGGGTAAACCAGAGGTTTGTGATAAAAGTTGTTTTACAGTAATCTTTTCTGACAGGTCAACACCTTTATAAACAAGGAGTTTCTCGATGATATCCTTGTCCAAATATCTGGTAATTGGATGGTTGATATCGATGCGTTGCTGTTTTTGTAAACTAAGCACAATGGCCGTCACATAAAGTTTGGTGATGCTGGCAATATAATAGGGTTGCTCAACCACCATATTGCCTGCGGCAGCAGAAATATGTTCGTTTCCGGAGCTCACCTCCATGACCGCACCAAACACGCTTCGGTTATTGACGCAGCGATTGAGCTCTTTTTGCAATTGTGCCTTCTGAAGCATGATTGGGTAGTTTATTACTAGATGCAAAAGTCTGTAAAAATCCTTCATGGGAAATGTGAATTTGTCTGGATCTAAAGATTTACTTTTGCTATAAATATGAAAAAATGAGCAGCAGAAGATCATTCATTTTTCAATCAGCATTGGCCGCCATGGCCACCGGTCTTGGTTGCCGCTACGGCTATGCCACCCACGTATTGGCAAAAGATGCCAAACCGGAATTGGCTGGCCTTGGCACCCAACCTCAGGCCCTTCCTGTGATTGTTTCCACCTGGCATCATGGATTGGCTGCCAACGAGGCAGCCTGGGAGAAACTCATGGCAGGTGGCACAGCCCTGGATGCAGCCGAAGCTGGCGTGATGGTTTCTGAAGCCGATCCCGAAGTAAGCAGTGTGGGTTTGGGTGGCTTGCCCGATGCATCCGGAAAAGTGACATTGGATGCCTGCATAATGGATTCTAAAGGAAATGCTGGTTCAGTGGCCTGCCTCGAAAACATCCTGCATCCGGTGTCGGTAGCCCGCAAGGTGATGGAACAAACGCCACATGTGATGCTTGTTGGAAAAGGTGCTTTGCAATTTGCACTGGATCAGGGATTTGAGGAAACAGAACTTTTAACCAATCAGGCACGCCTGGCATGGGAAGCATGGAAAGATTCAGGTGCACGCTATGCACCTGCTGCTAATTGGGAAAACCATGATACCATCGGCTTGATCGCGCTGGATCATTCAGTCGATTTGGCTGGTGCATGCACCACAAGTGGGATGGCCTTCAAACATCCCGGCAGGGTAGGTGATTCTCCCATCATCGGGGCAGGCTTGTTCGTTGACAATCAGGTGGGTGCGGCCACTGCCACCGGCGAAGGCGAAGTGGTGATGCGCACCCTTGGCAGCTTTCTGGTTGTGGAATTCATGCGGCAGGGCTTGTCGCCGGCTCAAGCGTGTCGAAAAGCTGTTGAACGCATTGCCGAAACCACCCGCATCCACCCGCAAATGCAGATTGGCTATATAGCTTTAAATAAAGCCGGAGAAACGGGGGCTTTCGCCCTTCGTCCCGGCTTTCAAATGGCTGTGCGCAATGCAAACGGCGCAAAACTCGTCAGCGTGGATGCCTTACTCGGCTGATGATTGGCGCTTCAGCGGGTCGAGTTCTTCCAAAAATCGCTGCAATTCCTCAGGCTTCGATGTCCCGATCAGCAAGGGTTTGCCTTTGTGAAAGCTAAGTCTGAGCCCTTTATCACCTTTCACGTTGTAGGCTTTACCACTTTTTCCGTAGCGCAATCCCCATCCTCCATATTCGCGAATTGGGTTGTACTTCACCACTTCCCAGTTTTCTACGGAGGTCCATGGTATAACTTTCTCTTTCACAATGAAAGGAATGAAACGTATGTGCAAATCCCGCTTGTCAATGCGCAACTCAAGCGTGCTGAAGGCAAACAAAAGCAACATGCCAACCATCAGGGCCAGGGTGAGCAGAAAAACAGTGATCAGGCCGCCATCGCTCATGGGGTTGTTGCCAAATGGTTTCCCCAATCCAATTTGTACGTAAAGCCCAACACCCAAAATGGCAATGGGCATCACGCCTGAAAAGGCCATCAACACCCAAAGCCAGGTTTGGCTGAATTTTTGTTTTTCAATAAAAACTTTCATCCTTGCGCTTCTTTAACCTACAAAGAAGTCGAATACATTTCCGAGCAGGTTGGCTTCGGTTTTGTAAAACTCAGTATAGGTGCAGCGTGTGCAGGTAACGGAGGTGTATTTATTATTCTGGATGTCAAGTATCTTCGTAATAAAACTTCCTGTTACATACATCTTGCCAATTTCGTAATTGTGTCCCTGGCATTTGGGGCAGGTGTACTTTAGTGGTTTCATATTTCCGGATTTTCTGGTTTGTCTGGATTGGATTTTTGATTTTTCAAACGGCCTGCACGGCGCAAAGCCTGATCGATGATCCACTCAATCTGCCCATTGGTGCTGCGGAATTCATCCGCAGCCCACTTCTCAATAGCAGCGAGCTTATCAGCGTCAATGCGCAGTGCAAAAGCCTTTTTCTGAGCCATATCGAATTACTGGTGTAGGGTGCCTGTGTTTACAACGGGCGTGGCTTCCTTGTCGCTGCAAAGCACCACCATCAGGTTGCTCACCATGGTGGCTTTTTTCTCTTCGTCGAGGTCCACGATTTTTTTGGCCGACAGTTGTTCAAGCGCCATATCAACCATGCCCACAGCACCTTCAACAATTTTGAACCTGGCCGAAACGATGGCTGCTGCTTGCTGACGTTTCAACATGGCCTGGGCAATCTCCTGAGCGTAGGCGATGTAGTTGATGCGCGCTTCAATCACTTCGATGCCGGCCATGTTCAAACGTTCGGCAATTTCTTTCTCCAGCTGATCGTTCACTTCTTCGCCACCGGCGCGCAGTGTAATTTCGGCCTGCTCATCATCAAAATTGTCGTAAGGATACATGCCGGCCAGTTTTCGCAAAGCTGCTTCGCTCTGCACAATCACAAAGTTTTGAAAATCATCCACAGCAAATGCTGCCTTGAATGTGTCGGATACCCGCCAGACCAGCACTAACCCAATCATGATCGGGTTGCCTATCTTGTCGTTCACTTTAATGGGGTCGCCATCAAAATTGCTTGCACGCAGCGAGATTTTTTTGCGTACAAAAAATGGGTTCACCCAAAAGAATCCATTTTGCTTGATGGTGCCGGCATACTTGCCAAACAACACCATCACCATGCTCTGATTGGGGTTTACCACCGTGAAACCGATGGCCAGAAATGCCGCAATCGGAATCGGAATGATGTACAGTGGATTTTGTGTTGCGATGATGGCTCCAATGCCACCGGCAAAAAGCAGCAATACAACAACTAACATAAAATAGCCCGATGCGGGCTTGTGTGTTTTTTCCATTTTGTCTGATATTAAAATGATATCACAAAGATATATATCTTCA
>CAZBMR010000081.1:0-10705 GCA_964492695.1 uncultured Lentimicrobiaceae bacterium | reverse complement strand
CTGGTGGTTTGGTCGGAATACCGTCCCGACCCGCGCTGGTCAAACCGTTCGTTTGCAGTGATCATGCTCGCTGAGCTGTCTTCAGGAAAAGTGCATCAGCTCACTGCACGATCCGCGTTTTTTGCGCCTGATCTTTCCCCTGACGGACGTCGGATTGTGGCTGTGAAACGGTTGCATGGAAGTGGCTCGGGCTTAATGTGGTTCGATGCAGCATCTGGCCGTGCAACCAGGCAGCTGCTGAACGATAGCCTTTCGTTGCTCACCCCACAGTGGCATCCCAACGGACAATGGGTGTATTTTGCCGCCATCGGAAACCATGGGAAGGCATTGTTTCGAACGCCTGTTGAAGATCCTGTCATTGAGCAGCTTACGCCTTTTACCTATACAAATTTCAGCCTCTCCGATGTCACCAATGATGGATTGCTGCTGGCAGGCGATTGGTCGGGTGTCAGCAGTTTGTATCTGCTGCCTTTTGGAAGCGACAGTCTGATAAACCTGACGGAGGCACGTTTTGCTCAGCTCGATCCCATGTTCGACAGCTCGCATCAGCGCTTGATTTTTGCTGATTATGCTGCAACGGGCTATGGCATCAAAGCCCTTGACGATCCTTTTGTCGACAGTCGTCCCACAATAAGCTTCCTCACTGCTCCATCTTTTCCGCTTGCCGATGCCCTTTCGCATGATGCTGGTTTGAATGTTGATACGGTTACGCTTTCGGTTGATTCGGCTGCAATCAGCCCCTATCGCAAGGCGGCACATTTGTTTAATTTTCACAGCTGGTCGCCGGTGTATATTGATGTCAACAACCAGGATTTTGCCCCCGGACTGAGTTTATTTTCTCAGAATGTGTTGAGCACAATGGTTACGGAGCTGGGCTATCGTTGGGATCGGAATGAGCAGACGGGCAAGTATGTGGCCAACGTCAGCTATCTGGGCTTCTATCCCGAGCTGGGATTGGGCGTCAGCCATGGTTTGCGCAAGGGGCGGTTTCAAAATGATGGAAAGTTGTACGACCTGAAGTGGAAAGAAACCGACTGGAGCGTGTCGGCTGCTGTGCCGCTGAACCTGAGCAGGGGAAAATGGTTGCGGGGAATGCAGCCAACGGTGAGTTTCAGGCAGATTTACCGCATCATGGAACCTGGAATGCCTTTGGAATTTAAAGATCCTGTGAGCGAAGTGTTTACGTATGGTTTTTCGCTCTACAGCCAGCACCGCAGGGCCCATCGCGACCTTTTCCCCAGATGGGGTGCCGTGGTTCAGGGGATATACAGGCATGCACCTTTTGATGATACACCAGGCAGTCAGTTTTATGCGGGGGCTATCTTTTATGCACCAGGCTTTTTCAGGCACCACGGTTTTCGGGTGTATGCGGCCTATCAGGATGAACAGCAGGGATCGCATAGCTTTGGTAATTTGATCTCAATTCCAAGGGCTTACGAAGGTTTGTATGCTTCAAGACAAATCTCGTTAAAACTCGATTATGCGTTTCCGGTGGCCTATCCCGAATGGGACATTCCGGCCTTGTTTTATATGAAACGCATCACAGGCCGGTTGTTCACTGATTTGATGCAACTGCCTGATGGCTATTCGGCGCAATCTTTTTTGTCTGCAGGTGCAGAGCTGCATACAGAGAGTTATTTCTTCAATTTTCCTGCACCCGTCAACATTGGATTTCGTGTATCTTATCGCAATGAGTGGGGAGATATTGTGCCGGAACTGATCTTTGGCATCAATTTCGATGCCCTCAACTGATTTCTTGCTAATTTTAACCCAAAATTCGATGTATGAAACACCGGCTCTTGACAGCAGGTTCCGAACTGGACGATATCATCAGGCGTTGCGAGGTTTGCACAGTTTCGATGGTTGCGGAAGATGGTAGTCCGTATGCTGTGATCATGAATTTCGGCTATCATCAGGGCGTGCTGTATATGCACTCGGCTGCCGGCGGAAAAAAATGCGAACTGCTGAAACAGCGTCCGGAAGTGTTCATCACGATGAGCACCGACCATGAACTGCGGGCCCAGAATAAATCCATTGCCTGCAGCTTTTCGATGAAGTATCGGAGCGCATGGATGCGGGCAAAGGTGGAGTTTGTTTCAGAACTCGAGGAGAAGAAGCTGGCACTCAACATTTTGATGAAGCAGTACGCGGATGATGACTTTCAATACAGCATTCCATCTCTGGAGAATGTGAGTGTTTGGAAACTGAATGTAAGCGAAATGGGTGGCCGTGTGTATGGCTATTGATCCTTCTACCTTGAAATATATGAAAAAGCGCTGGTTTTATTTTGTCTATTTCGCAGGCTTGCTCAGCCTGTTGGCTGGGTGCCACAAGCCCGAGGCAAACCGAACAGAGGAATATCTGATACAGGTTGATAGCATACAATGTGCTGATACAGTGCAACGAAGCTTACCATTTGAGGTTTCCTTTTACGGACGAATTGGCGAAAACGGTTGTTATCATTTTTCCCGCTTTTTCACAACCAAAAGCAATGGGATGGTGCGTATACAAGTGGTTGGTAAGAAGGAAGTTGGACAGAACCTGGCTTGTCCGGAGTTATTGCCCTTGCTGAATGGCGAAAAACTCAGCCTACGGGCTGATACCACCGGGCAGCTCAGGCTGGAAGTGATGAATCCCGGACTGAATCAGTATATCCGTAAAACGGTAGTTGTAATACCTTGATTAGTATGATATTACGTCGATTGTTGTGGCGGGGTTGAAATAGCTGGCCGGCCTGAGCACCTTGTCGAACACAAAGTATTGGATAAGTACAAAATCGCGCTCATCGTTCACCAGCGCATACATTCTATCCAGATCGACAGGTTGAAGACTGAGCTCATTCGCTTGATTTTGTTCCAGCTTCTTTTTCTCGAAGGTGGTCACCTTAAAGGTTTTTCCATTCAAATCGGTGAGTTCGATTTTGTGCAGAAAGGGCGAATGTGTGATAGAGTCGATCTTGTGTTTGGGCATGTTGTTGAGCAGTGCCTCGAAACGAATGTCAGAAAAAGCCGACAGGAAATTAAGCAGGCGCAGCGTATCAAATGGCAATGTGTTATTCGTCATGAGCGACTTCATGCCATAGGTATGTTTTCCGCTGCGTTCCACCAGATAGCTCTCTTCCGGTTTTTGGTTGAACCGTACGCTTACAGATTGAATGTCACCGATTTTGGTGCTAAAAACCCCATGATCACGCCATTCGTCAACGCGCGGTGAGTAGCGGGTTGAAAGGAATCCTTTAAAGCCGGTGATTTGCATGATGTAGGCTGTTTCGGCTCCTTCTTTCAGCATGAACGTGCCCATATTGTCGCGCGGGGCATCGCCAACGTAATATACCAGACTTCGGGTTTCGCGCGGAAAGAGCTTCAAACCAAACACTTCGATGCGGGGCAGCACCTGATACACCTCCACCTTCACCGAGATGCCTGCCATGCGCGTGATCACATTGTCGTGCGCAGCTTTCGAAACGGGCGTTCGCACACGGAGTTTCATCATGGTGTTGAGCAGCTCGGTCACCTTGCGTTGCTGGGCTTTGTAGGTTTTATTCAGCATCCAGCCTTCTGAGGTGCGTTCGAGCAACACATCGTTTGTGTCCATATCGGCAATAAATATGCGTGTTACACTGCTCGTGTCAGCCACCGCAAATTCCGCCTCATCCGAAAGGGTGTTGTTTTTGTGGTTGATGACCATCAGCACGCTTGCCAAAACAATGAGCGACAGCGTGATGATGATCGCTATGCGGTTATTTTTCATCATACCTTATATGCGTTATTTCATTTTTGTGCCATATCTCCGTTTGCGGAGCAAGGCGAGCGTGGCACCCATCATCACGACCATCAGCACAGGCACCAGGGTGTTGACGAGCTGCCACATGAGTTTGCTGCGGTTGAGGCGGGTTTGGTCGAGCATGCGGTTTTTCACTTCACGCGAGCGGATGCTTACCAGTCCCGACTCGTCAGCCAGATAACTGATGGCATTCAGCAGAAAGTCTTTGTTGCCGTACGTACGTCGTGTGTACTGGTCAAAGCCGAGCGGAAGGGGATAGCCCTGCGGCACATGAAACTGATTGCGGGCGATGTCGCCATCGGCCACCACGATCATGGCCGTGTTTCTGCTTTGTTCCAGAAAACCGATTTCTTTGCTGTCGGCTATTTCGGGAGGGATCCGGTTGGCAAAAAGCGACTGAAACTGCCCTTCGAGTAGCCATGCAGTGGTTTGGCCTTTTCGGTTATACTGTTGTGGATCAGGGTTTTCCCGCAACAACGTTAGGCTAACAAGAACAGGTGTTCCTGATATTTTTGAATAGTCCGATGTTTTGAGCAGGGGTGTTTTCTTTACCCATGGCACTTCCACCGTATCGCTGGGGCTTACGAAATCGGCTTTCAGGCTGTTGATGTTGCGCACCACCGGATGTTCGGAAGCCTGATTGAGCAAGGGGAAATAGGGCCAGCGGAAAAACTCGATTTGAGCCTGTCCGCCCACCTGTCCGGTGCGCAGTGGGATGGAAGCACTGTTGATGTCGAGGATAAGCGATTTGTTGAGGCGTACACCGTATTTGAACAGCTGGTCATCCAGGTTCAGGTTCAGGTCAACGCCCACGGTTGATTCCCTGCTCTGAAGGCTGTCCATGCTCGTCAGCACCGGATCGATCAACCAAAGCACCTTGCCGCCGTACATGATGTATTGATCGATGATGAACTTGTCTTTTTCGTCAAATGCCTTTTTGGGTTGTGCAATGATGATGGCGGCAAAGTTGGGCAATATGCGCACCTGACCATTTGCGTCAGGCTCGCTGCGGCGGGTGAGGGCACTGATTTGGCCGTTGATTTCAATCCGTTCCACCACATAGTTTTCTTTCAAGGTCATCGCCAGGTCATAGGTCTGGCTTTCAGTGAGTTCGTCATGGCCTGCAATGAAAGCGATCTGTGGTTTCTGCAGCACACTCAATTTTCTGATTACATCCGCCAGCTTGAATTCCAGGCTTTGGATGGAGTTGTTGAGCACCGTTTCGGGTGGCGTGTTGAGTTGGTTTTCGAGCAGGTCCACTGCCATTTCCTGATCTCTGTACATCACCAGTGCACCCGGAAAGATGAGTTTTTGTTCCTTACCTTCCGACGAACTCATTTGCAACTCGGTGGCTTCGAGGCCTTTTTCGGCCAGGCCTTGAATAATTTCGGCACGTTCGGCGGGGCTCACCCCCTCGAGTGGATTGATAAACTCGTAGGAAATCAATTTGTTGTAAGCTCTGAACTCATCGAGCAGTTCGCGTGTCTCGTTGCGCAGGCGTTTGAATCCGGCTGGAAATTCACCTTCCAGATAGATTTTAAAATACACATGATCATCCAGCTTTTTAAGGAGTTCGCGGGTGGGTTCAGAAAGTGTAAACCGCTTCTCGGCGGTGAGGTCGAACCGTGTGAAGAGGTATTGGCCGATGATGTTGATGGCCACAAGCGAAACCAACAGCAGTCCGAAACGACTCAGATCGGTTTTTCGCATATTTTTTGATGGGGTATAGGGTTGCCTGCTTTTTTTCATGACCACTTTCTGCTTGATAAGGACAACCTGGTCAGGGCCAGAAATAGCACTACCACACTGAAGAAATAAATCAGGTCGCGTGTGTCGACCACCCCGCGGCTAATGCTGCGGTAATGGGCCTCGATGCCCAGTTGTTGGATGAAAAGATCGAGCGGTCCGAAGAGCGAAAGGTTGAAAATGAAGTCGAAGCCGATAAACATAAAGCCACTCAACAAGACTGCGAGAATGAATGCAATAATCTGATTGTCAGTTAAACTACTGCTAAACAACCCGATTGCAACAAAACTTGCTGCCAGCATCATCAAACCGATATACGAGCCGGCCACACTGCCACTATCGATGTTTCCCTGCGGCAGTCCCAACAAATACACTGAAACATAAAACAAAAGGGTGGGCAACAGGCTAAGTGCAACCAATGTGAGTCCGGCTGCGAATTTGCCCAAAACCAGCTGACTGTCCGTCAAGGGTTTGGTGAGCAGCCATTCCATGGTTCCGGCACGCTGCTCCTCGGCAAACGAGCGCATGGTGATGGCAGGAACAAGAAACAAAAACACATAGGGAGCGAGCACAAAGAGCCCTTCCAGGGTGGCATATCCAAAATCGGGAATGTTGAAATCTGTGGGTAAAACCCACAGAAACAAGGCGGTGATGAGTAAAAAAACGGTAATCACCAAAAAACCGGTAAGGGTGTTGAGGAAACTGCCAATTTCTTTCTTGAAAAGTGCAAACATCGCTAAATGATAACTACAATGGGTCTGCAAAGGTAAGCAAATTCAGCACACAGGCTTTGATGCCCTGTCAGGGCCATTTCAGGGAGTTTTCGAGCTGATTTTATTGTGCGTTTCTAGGTAAACGGGCAGGGCTGCCGAGCCATACCAGGGCACCAGTTCAACTGCGAACAATCCCGATGTGACGGCTGGATCGCCCTGCAACATTGCTTCAGCTTCGGTCTCAGATGGGGTGTTAAGAATAAATAAACCCCTGTATTTCAAATCGTTCTTGCCAAACGGGCCGGCCACTGTGAGCTTGCCTTCATCTGCCAGCTTCTGAATATTCTGTATATGGCCCCTGAACAAACTATCCAGAACTGCTTTGTCTTCAGTTTTAAAATTTCCCGTTTTAAGCAATACAAAATAATAGGATTTCATGCCGTATTCATCTGCCCCAAGTTGACGGGCCAGCGTTGAATCGTAAACAGTTTCATGTTGCCCGAATGTGGCGCAGGCTAACAGCAGCATCGTGATTGAAAGGGTGAATTTGTGCATTTTTTTACTTTTTACGTGTATAAACGAAATCATGCTGACAAAACTAAGCAAAGCTCAGGGATATGCAAGTTTTCGGTGGGTTCATGTCGTGCTGTACGTTCGGGGGGCGTACAACCGAAAAATGGTTACCTTCGCACCTTCAAGCACACAACAGAATCAAAATGAACATCGAAAGGAATCTGAAAACCGTTGTTTTTGTGGGCAGTGGTGCCATTTCAACAGCATTGGGAAACATCCTTGCCTCTGACGAAGACCTGCAGGTATGGCTTCTGAGCATCGAGGAAGAGGTGATTCGTTCTATCAACGAGCAGCACATCAACAGCAGCTATTTTCCTAATTTTCAGTTGCATCCGCTGCTCAGGGCCACCTCTGACAAGCAGATCATGCAACAGGCAAATGTCATTTTTTTAGGTATTCCCTCCACGGCCATCATCAGCTATCTGGCAGAAAACAAGGCCTATCTTCCTGAAAATGCGCTCATTGTCAACCTGGCAAAGGGTTTCGGCCCTGATCATCAATTGATACCGGTGGTCATGCAGCAACTGCTTCCCAATTCGGTGGCTGTGATGAAAGGTCCGTCGTTTGCACGCGAAATACTGAACAGGCAACCAACAGGCTTCACCATTGCCCCTGCTTCGGACGAAGTAAAAGCCTTGTTTGAAGAACTTTTTGATGCCACTCCAGTGCACCTCGATTTCAGCAACGACCTGAATGGGGTGGAATATGCCTCCATTTTGAAAAACATTTATGCCATCGTCATCGGCATTGTGGATGCCAACTTCGACTCGCCAAACCTTCGGTCGCTCATCTTGTCGCGTGCCATCAACGAAATGCGCCGGCTCATGGTGCGCTTTGGCGGTGAAGGCGAAACCATTTTCAACCATTGTGGCTTCGGCGATTTCACGCTCACCGCCCTCAACGACCTGAGCCGGAACAGAACACTGGGACTGCTCATTGGCAAGGGTTTTTTCACCCAGGGAATCTCCGATAAAGTGGTGCTCGAAGGCCGCATTGCAGTAAATGTTTTTTACGACCTGCTCTTGCGCGAAAATACCAATCCTGACAACTATCCGCTGATGCATGAGCTTTGGAAAGTGTTCAACGAGAAATATGACACCAAGAAATTTGTTGAACGCATCCTGGAAACCCTCTAATGCCGCTGGCGGGTGTTTTTGACATAACCACAGAGGGTTTTTTTTGAAAAATTGATTTTGGTAAATTTAATTAACTAATTTTGAGCACCTTATCCAATTTCAAGCCTATGCCTCGCATTTCTCTGTCAAACCTGAAAAAAATTGTGGCAGTTTGCCTGCTGCTGCTTGTTGGCACGTATGAGGGAATCGCTCAGAAAGCAAGCAGCGAACAGCAAAAAGCCGATGTGGAGAATGCTGCAGAAGAACTCTCTGTGGTGCCGATGGTTGACGCCAATTATGAAATAGAGCGCACCTACAAGAGTTTCTTCAAAATGGATGTACTCCTGCGGCCTGACAAAGGTTTCGAAGAGATCGATTCTCTTTTTGCCATGCACCGCCGAAAATTAATTGACGAAGCCAATGGTTTTCATTCCTTCAACAGCAGCAGCTTGTCGAAGTATTTTCTGGAAAGCTCCTACAGGCTGTGGGCGGGCTATTATTTGAAGCTGGGCATTTGGCAGGTGGAGGTGAACAAGCGCGTGAAAGATGTGCAGGTGCACATCGATCACCTCGATAAGATCATCAAGCGATGGGAATTGACTGTGGAGTCGAAGGAGTATGAAATGGCACCCAACAATCTAAGAATCAGAATCATAGAGTTGATCGACAAGGCTAACGACTATCGCAGCAAGTTTTATTCGCTCAAGCGAACCTTCATTTTGATGGAGGATGAAATTACCGATCAGCTGGCATTTATCAATCAGATTTTAATCGAGGTGGATGCCTATCAAAAGAACCAGCGCGACAGTTTGTTGATTGCCCACGAGCCATCGCTTTTTCATGTGCGTGTTGACGCCAACGACTATAAACCTTTTAGTGGACGTTTGAAAAGGGCTTTTAATGAGAGTTTCAATTCAGTTGAAACCTATTTCGTTACGCAAACCTTTGGCATTTTCATATTCGTATCGCTGGTCTTCATCCTGATTTTCGTCCTTGTCAGAAAAAACTACCTGCGCATGGACAAGGATGAAACCGAACCCGGACATAAAACGATTATTCGCATCTTTCAGGGCTATCCCCTGCTCACGGTCATCACCATGGTGCTGGTGTTTTTTCACCTGCTGAATCCCTTTTATCCCCTGATATTGAATCACCTGGTGACCTTGTTGCTTTTGATCAACATGTTCTTTATCCTCAAGAAGTTTATCGATAAAACCACCCGAAGCTTTATTTTGCATCTTGTTATATTGCTTGCTATCAATGATTTGGAAGTTGCCATCTGGTATTTTGGTGATGTTGCAAGGTTTTATACCCTTTTCGAATCATTGGCAGGAATCCTGCTCGTGTACAAATTCGTAACACGAACCGAATGGAAAGATTTTTCTGACAAGACATATATATTGAAGGCCAGAGCTTTATTGGCAGCCTTCATCATGGTGTTCTACAGCCTTGCCCTGCTGTCGAATGTGGTTGGGCTTTATGATTTGTCGGTGCTGCTGTTGTCGGTGGGCATTCATGTGCCTGAGTTCACGGTACTGCTCTATGGCTTGTATCTGATAATGGTGTATCTGGTGTTTGCATTGATTCGCATCATTCGCAACCGGCACAGCATGTCGTTGTTCGAGAAATATGCCCGCTACGAACGCATCACCGATCGCACAGCACGCACCCTTGGTGTTGTTTATTGGGTATTCAGCCTTTTGGTTTCCTTTCAGGTAAACAGGCTGGCAGTGAAGACCTTTGCCGAATTTTTGGAGGAGGAACGCAACTTTGGTGCCATCACACTTACCTATGGAAATGTGCTGTTGTTTTTTCTTATCCTCCTGCTGACCTTGGTCATTACCAAGGTGTTGCGTTTTGGGTTGGAGTATCTGCTCAAACGGTCAGGGCTTCCGCGCGGAGTTCCGCTTGCCATTGCAGCCACGGTTGGCTACCTCATTGTTGGAGGAGGCTTTCTGATCGCGCTGGCAACCACCGGAGTCGATCTGAGCAAATTTGGGTTTATCGCGGGCGCATTGGGTGTGGGTATTGGTTTCGGGTTGCAAAACATCGTGGGAAATTTCATCAGTGGGTTGATCTTACTATACGAGCGCCCCTTGCAATTGGGCGACACCATCGAGGTGGAAAATTTGCTCGGAAAAGTAAACCGAATCGGCATCCGATCGTCGAACGTGCGCACCTTCGATGGATCGGAAGTGGTTGTGCCAAACAGCAACCTGGTGTCTAATCAGTTGATCAATTGGACTTTATCTGATAACACCCGCCGCATCGAAATCAAAGTGGGCACAGCCTACGGAAGCGACCCCAACACGGTGATTCGTTTGCTGGCACAGGTGGCCGCAGAAAATCCCAATGTGCTGAAAGAACCTGAACCCCTGGCATTGTTCGATGGTTTTGGCGACAGCTCGCTCAACTTCAGACTGCTGTTTTGGACGCACTACGACCTGAGCCTTATCACGCGCAGTGCTGTGGCAGTGGCCGTTTACAACATCTTTAAGGAACATAACATTGAGATTCCATTCCCACAGCTCGATGTGCATATGAAACAAATAAAGCAACAGGACTTACTTCCCTCAAAGGATACGTGAGTTTGCTAAGCTGCTGTTTGTGAAGGTTTTCTGAGACGAAACAAAAGTGTCCCAATTGTAACAATCCACCCAATCGGATAGGTGAGTATGGGTGTTCCCCACCACCAGGAGCGGCCGCTGGTGCCTCCAATGCCACCTTTTGACGAAATCCAAAACATCCATGCCACACCAAAAAGGATCAGCAGCG
>CAZBMR010000080.1:1544-10757 GCA_964492695.1 uncultured Lentimicrobiaceae bacterium | reverse complement strand
CAGGTACGATCGTACCTAATTACCACTTTGGTCCTAACCTGGCGGTTGATTTAGTGTAAGCCTCAACAAAACAACGCTCCAGAAGTCTGAGATCACCAAGTTCGTAGAATGCCAGCATGGAAACCAAGTAGTCTTGTTTCCCGAAGTCTACGAAGGAGATAGGCGGGAGTTTTGATTTGATGAGTGGGACATTGCAAATGGCTCGCGCCGTACGCTTATTGCCATCTTTGAAGGGCTGCAGATACGCAATGCGGGACAAGAGGTAAAAGCATGCTTGTATAGGGTTATCAATCGCATCCGCAGTCTTGAGAACCTTGTCGAGCATCTGCTGAAGATAGCCGGTTCCTGGCCTAAATGGCGGCAAGTAAGTGCTTAGACGTATATCGACATCACTGTGTTCTCGTACGACGCCTCGATCAGCCTTCGCGAGAAAGTGCGGCGCATCCTCTAATTCAGGGATGTCGTGGTCACTGGTGAGCAGATCTTGTACTTTGTATATGGAATCGAGTTCCATATGATCGTAAAGGTACTCGAAAGCCTCTTTATGGTTGAGAACCAGAAAAGCGTCTCGCAGAGGTTTGTCAGCGGCTTTTTCTCCATACTCAATGAGCGCCTGTGTGTCCAGAAGTGAGTAGGTGCCACCTTCGAGTGCCGATGATGCACACGAGAAGTCAATCAGAAATTTACTGAGCTCTCGCTTGTCTAGTATGTACTGGGGAAGCCGTGAGAATTTCTGTTCTGTTTCAGTGCTAAGCGCAGGTAGAGGTGCCAACCTAGCTTCGTCGTAAGGGGCTTGTGTCCGCTCCGTGTGTGGTTTGGCAAAGTAGGCGCGCAATGAAGAGAGCGAGTCGGCGCTGTGATAGCGCGTTGCTGGCCCCTTGCCGGTAACGATCAGCTGCTTTGTGCCGATCAGTTCTCTAAGGCGACGGTTGAGCGAGGTACGCGGTGCCTTGAATTCGCGCTCAATCTCACCGGCCGACACCCCTTGTGGAAAGCCGGATATAAACTCGATCAGGGACTGGTTGGTTAGATTATCCATATGATTTCTAATGGATTATTAGCGATCTAACCAAAAATGGCAAGATTTCTGGTTAGATTAAGTGTCGTCACATCCAGGTACGAAGTTTAGAGCAGCCACTCACTAAAAAACGGGCACGGTTCGAATGCAACGGGGTTGGATGTGGCAAGCCCGTTGATGGCATGCCTAGGTAGTCAACTGAACCTGATCGGCAAGGCGCTGCGCGTCCTGCAGCAATGCGTGCACGTCTTCGAGCCCGGTCAGAAAGCGTTCGGGGATGCCGGAGAGGCCAGTTTGTGCACCGACCAGGGCGCCCGTCAGAATCGCACGCGCCTGATTCTGGCCGCCGCCATTGACGGCGTTGAGCACCGCCTGTTCGAAGTTATCGGCGAAGCGCGCGGCCAGATAATAGGCCGCAGGAAACTGGTGGTAGACGGCACAGGGCATGCCATAGACGAGTGAGACTTTCCAGGCGGGGTCAATGCGAATGTCGGGGTCAAGTGCGGCAACGGCAACATTGGAGGGCGTTAGCAGGGCGTCTGGCGAGGGGAATAGGCCCGCGGCTGGCGGGGCTGCGGTGCCGGGTTTGGGCGCCTGCAGCTTGCCGGTGGTAACCGCATGAAAAGGCAGTCGGCCATCCATGACACGTGCCATTAACTTGCCGGACAAATCGGCATCGAGTTTGTGCCCTTCGACAAGCATGCCCAGCACGGCGCCGAAGGCGACGGTCATCGCAACCACGGTGCCGTCCGTTTGGGTGAGGCAAGTGTTCTGTTTAACGGCAGCAGCCAGTTCTGTGGGTTGTAAGGCATAACGGATGGCAATGGCCAGGGTACGCTCTGCGGCTTCGGTCGTGTCGGCATTGCCGCCCACCTGGCTCCAGGGCAGCCCCTGGCCGACGCGTAATTCCCATGCGTGACGAATGGATTGGCTGGTATAACCGCCAGGACCGCTCATCGGTTTGCCGTCGATGAGCGGGAAAAAATCTTCGTCCATGCGCCGGCAAAAATCGGCTTCGTCATATCGGCCTTGCGCGACCAGCGACCGCAACGTTAGCTGTAACAGCAGGCCAGCCTGCGAGGCCTGGCCTGCCTTCATGCCGCTATGGTAGCGGCCGGGCTTGGGGTCGGTGTAATCGCTGATCCAGGCCCCATAGTTGGCGCGCAGTTCATCCAGGTCGTAATACCAATGTGGACCCAGCGCGAGTGCGTCACCAATGAAGGCGCCCATCAATGCGCCGACAATGCGGTCTTGAAGTGAGTTTGCTGGCATCAAGATTCCTAAGAGGTGAGGTTATGCCGAGAGGTAGAATCAGGGGCTAAGCAAATTCAACCCGGTTTCGGCCATTCTGCTTGGCGCGATATAAAGCGTTGTCGGCGAGCTTGAGAAGCTCGTATCCATCCTGGCTTTGCGTGGGGAAGCGAGCCACGCCCATCGAAACCGTTGATACCGGCAGGGTCGTTCCATCAAAATCAATTCGCATAGCTTCAATGGCGGCGCGTAATTTTTCCAGCCGATCTTTGAGTATGGGGAGTGCAATGTCGGTGAGCACCAGAACAAACTCTTCGCCGCCGAAACGGCAAATGATGTCGTTGCCACTGCGGAACACCTTCATCTGCTCGGAAAGTCGTTTTAACAACAAATCGCCGGCGTCGTGGCCGTAGGTGTCATTGACTGATTTGAAGTGATCGACGTCCAGAACAACAACAGCGATTTCATGTTTTAAACGACGGGCGCGGTCCAGCTCCCGCTGCAGCCCTTCTTCCATATATCGGCGGTTATAAAGCCCGGTCAAAGGATCGCGCAGAGACAGGTCGAGCAGGGAGGAGCGCAACCGAAGATTCGAAAGCGACAAACTCACTGTGTCGGCTACCGAACTCAGAATCTCGACGTAGTGACCGAACACGTTTTCCGGCAAGGGCTTGTCTAAAGGCTGCGCCAGATAGAGTGTTCCGAATAGCTTGCCTTGTGCCTGCAATGGAATGCAAACATAATTTTCAATTGCGGTATCGACATGCCGACAGGGCACATCCGGGTTGTCCGAGTAGCCCACGCCGTGCTTTTGCCCACGGCGGTATGCCCAGCAGTCGTCCAGAGCAAAGGATTCCGTTAACCCCATATCGGCATTGCCCCAGTCGGCGGCTTTTGCCAAAAAATTGGTGGATGGGTTCAGTAAGTAGTAGGCACCGTAGGCATTGGGGAATAGATCGCGCATCACTTCACTGAGTATGGGGCCGACCTCGTCTTCTTTAATGCAATTTTGCAACAACTGCGTCAACGATGTCATGAGATACATCTCATGGTTGTTCTTTTCAAGCTCTTGGCGGCTTGATTCAATATTGCGACGGCGCTGCTCATTGATTAAAAAGGTGATGAATAACAAGCATTCCATGCTCAATGCGGCAAAGAACAAAATGAGGGGAAGCTGGCTAAACTCTTGATAGTTGAAGTTGGCATTGCTGAAAAAATTTGCGTGCCATTGCGTGCCACCGATGACGATAGGCAGATCCTTTTGAAATTTTGCTTGGCCGACATCGCTAGACGTCTCGTAGAGCAGGTTTTCCGGCACCGGGGCGCCTGAATAGAGTTTTAGGTTAAAGAGGCGTTGCGGATCTTCATAGAGTTGACTCAGCATGTCCCCGGCCCGGAATGGGCTGTAAACGAAACCGGTCAGCGCTTGGTAGCGTTCCTCAATCGTCTTGATGGGTTTATTCCGCGCGTAGATCGGGACGTAAACCAAAAAACCTGGCTGTGGTTTGGCGGTGCTGCCCTCCTGCACCAACGTAACCTTGTCGGTCCAGGCGGGGTCTCCGGTCTCCGCAGCGCGTTTCATCGCCCGCTGACGGGTCGGCTCGGAATACATGTCGTACCCAAACGCGCGTAAATTGCGTCCTGAAAAAGGCTCCAGATAAATGATGCTGCTGTATATCTCGCGATCACCCGCTGGGGCTATGGCATAGCTAGGAAATCCCTCAGCGCGTATCCGTGCTTCATGCGCCGCCTTGTCCATGGCCGGCACCATGACCGTATAGCCGATGCCCTCAATGCCCGGCAGGGTCAAGTGCAGTCGCAATGCGTCAACGTAGTCCCGCCAATCCTGACGACTCACTCGGTCGCTGGCAGCAAATAACCCTGCGCCGCCGAGGAGAACCTGCTCATAATCTTTCATTCGATCAATGAGCAAGTCGCGTTGCAATTCAGCTATTTCGTCAAATCGTTTGCGGGCATTGTCTTCAATGACTCCGCTGATATGTACCCAGATAAAACAGGTGGCCACTAACACCATGATGAAAACGGCCCAACCCACGCCATCGCGTGCATTAGTTAAGAGGGGTGTTTTTGGCGTTCGAAGGGTCATCTGGGGTGCGGCGCATTTCTAAATTATTTGTGATTTATTCTTTCAAATTATAGCCAAAGCTGTCCCGAGCATATCAGGCTGACTCAGCCATCGGCCAGGGTAGGCGCCAAATGCGCGTGCAGCGTTGCACTTGGGCAATGATCTGGGCAACAATGCAAGTGTACGTAACGGATTAGGCGACGATGATGAATCTGCGGCAATACCTCCAGAAGTTGATCAAAGACGAGGCGAAAGCCATTGTTGATCAGTTGCTCGAATCGAAGTCGTTGCTGATCGCGTTTTTGCTGTGTCTGGCCGGCATCATTATTTATTTACAACCATTTCCTGATCGGCATATTTACATCGGCACATCGTATCCCGGCTCGGCTTGGCATCGGGTGGGCGAGGTAACGGCCAAGTATCTCGACGAGCACGGCTTGGATAGCGCTGTAGTTGCGACGGACGGTGCGGTCGACAATGTGAATCGACTGGTCGATCCCGAAAGCCGGGTCAATGCAGCGATGACGTATGGCATCGCACTGAATGACGAGCAGCGTAAGGCAATTGTGTCGTTGGGGAGCATTGGGTACGAACCCATCTGGGTGTTTTATCGCAGCAGCAAGGTGCGGTTGAGTGATCTGCATGATCTAGCGAAATACCGCGTGGGACTGGGGCCGACCGATAGCGGTTCGTATGCGATCGCGAAGAAATTGATGGCCGCTTACAACGTGACCGTGGAGGGCAACACCAATTTCATTCCGGACATCTTTCCGAACACCGAAAAGAAGTTTCTAGAAGGCGATGTCGATGTGCTGCTCATCGTCACGTCTGCGGGAGACCCGCTGGTGCAGCGCCTGATCCGCAAGCCTGATATAGCGCTGTATAGCTTTGACAACGCCAATGCATTCGGCAAGAAGTACAACTCGTTCGAAGCGGTGACGCTGCCGGCCGGGTCTATGGATATTTATCCCCGCTTACCGCAAAAAGACATTTCGCTGGTGGCAACGACGACCAGCGTTGTGGTTAAAAAGGATATGCACCCGGATCTGCAGTTAGCACTGCTGATGACCATACGAGAAGTGAACCGCAATTCCAAGCATTTGTTTTTTGCTAAACGAGATCAGTTTCCGGCGTATGTCGACCCCTTGGTGCCGATTAGTCCTGTGGCGGCCAAATTCTATGACTATGGACCGCCGCAGATGATGCGGTATCTGCCTTTCTGGATTGCGGGCTTCATCGATCGGGCTTGGGTATTGCTGCTGACCCTGGTCGCAGTGTTTTATCCCCTGTCCAAACTGAATCTTCATGTACGCAAGCTGCGCTTCACCGTGCACGAGCGGCCGTTCTATGAAGAGCTACTTGAAATCGACGAGATGTTGTCCAGCCGCAAGCTGACCGAAGCGGAGAAGGAAGAGGTCTGGAAGCGCCTATCGGCCATCAACGTACACGCTATCAAACATGGCGTTCCCGTGGGTGAGGAGGCGCAGTACTTCGATTTGGTCAATGCGATTTATTTGTTGCGTCGTAAGCTGGAAATCAACTGAGCATTAGTCGCTTGAGCACAAAAGGCAGAATGCCACCGGCCCGGTAGTAGTCGACCTCGATCGGCGTGTCGATGCGTAGCGTGACCTCCAGTTCCTGGGTCGATCCGTCGGTGCGCGTGATCACGAGCCGTGCGGCGCTTTGCGGTTTGAGATCGGGATGCGGGAAGATGTCGATACGCTCGTCACCCTTCAACCCCAGTGATTCCCAGGAGGTGCTGGCGGGAAACTGCAACGGCAGCACGCCCATGCCGACTAGATTGGAGCGGTGGATCCGTTCGAAGCTGCGGGCTATGACGGCTTTGATGCCGAGGAGTTGCGTGCCCTTGGCCGCCCAGTCGCGAGACGAACCCGTGCCGTACTCCTCCCCGGCGAAAATGACAGTGGGAGTGCCTTCAGCCTGATATCGCATGGCAGCATCAAAAATCGGGAGTTTTTCGCCAGATGGTTGATACAGGGTGAGGCCGCCCTCTTCGCGCGAACCATCAGCCTTGGGCGGAATCATTAGGTTTTTAATTCGCACGTTGGCGAAGGTACCACGCATCATGACTTCATGATTGCCGCGTCGTGCACCATAGCTGTTGAAATCGACTTTCTGCACGCCGTGTGTGCGCAGCCACTGGCCGGCGGGTGAGTTTTCCTTGATCGATCCGGCAGGAGAGATGTGGTCGGTGGTGATAGAGTCTCCGAATAGCGCCATGATGCGCGCCTGACGCACTGTCGGGTCGAAGAGCTTATCGGGTGCGGTATCGAGTGAGAATGTGGCAAAAAACGGGGGTTCGGCGATATAAGTGCTCTTTGGCCAGCTATAGGCATCGCCGGTAACGCCCTTGATCTGATCCCAAAGGGCGCCGGGCATGGTTTTGACCTTGGCATAGTTGTCGCGGAAAGCGTCGCCCTTCGTCGCGTATTTCAGTAGCGCGGCGATCTCTTCGCTCGTCGGCCAGATATCGGCGAGATAAATATCCTTGGGCTGACCGTTTTCGTCCTTGCCTTGGCCAAGCGGTTGGGTAGATAAGTCGCGCATGACATTGCCAGCGATCGCGTAAGCGACGACGAGCGGTGGGCTGGCCAGAAAATTGGCTTTGATGTTTGGGTGGATGCGCGCCTCAAAGTTGCGGTTGCCCGATAGAACGGCGGCGCAGACAAGATCGTGCTGCGTAATGACGTCATTGAGTTCCGGCGTTAGATCGCCCGAGTTGCCGATGCACGTTGTGCAGCCGTAACCGGCCAGCGCGAAACCGAGTTTTTCCAGATAGGGCAATAGACCGGTTTCGGTGAGGTATTCGGTCACGATGCGCGAACCGGGTGCCAGCGAGGTTTTGATATGCGGCGCCACGGTGAGGCCTGCTTCGACAGCTTTCTTGGCCAGGAGCCCGGCAGCCAGCATGACACTGGGGTTGGAGGTATTGGTGCAACTGGTAATGGCAGCAATCAGAACGTCGCCATGGCCGACGCTAAGCCTGGGGCTGCTCAGGTCGCAGACCGATGTCGACGCGTCGGCGGTTGACTGCGTAGCGGCGAGTGTGGGGCGACTGCCTTCCATCTCGACCAGATTGCGTGCGGCACCGGCTGGTATTGCCGGAGCATCACCGGCGTGTATGCCACTGCCACAGGTGATACGGTGATCCTTACCAAGTCGTTCGACGGGCTGGTTGAAACCATTCTGCGCGTTCGGTTTGCTGAACAGATCAATGAAACGTGATGCAACTTGGTCAAGTGCGATGCGATCCTGCGGACGTTTTGGCCCTGCCAGACTCGGAGCAACCTGATTCAGGTCGAGCTTGATCACTTGCGAGTAGTCAATTGCACCGGCTTCCGGCACACCGAATAATCCTTGTGCCCGGAAGTAGGCTTCGAAGGCTTCGATTTCAGAGGGTGTGCGGCCGGTGCCTCTGAAGTAGTCCAGAGTTTTCTCGTCGACCGGAAAGAAGCCCATCGTTGCGCCATACTCCGGCGCCATGTTGGCGATGGTGGCGCGGTCAGGCACGCTGAGCGTCCGAGTCCCTTCACCATAGAACTCCACGAATTTGCCGACCACCTTGTGTTGGCGCAGGATCTCGGTGACGGTCAGAACAAGATCGGTGGCGGTCACGCCTTCGCGCAAACACCCACTGAGTTCGAAGCCAACGACATCTGGTGTCAGGAAGTAAACCGGCTGGCCCAGCATGGCGGCCTCGGCTTCGATGCCGCCGACACCCCAGCCGACCACGCCGATGCCATTGATCATGGTGGTGTGGCTGTCAGTACCGACCAGGGTATCCGGATAGACCAGATCGCCCTGCCGGTGAATGCCGCGTGCCAGATATTCCAGGTTGACCTGATGCACGATGCCGAACCCCGGAGGTACGACACCAAAGGTATTAAAGGCCTGCATGCCCCATTTGATGAATTCATAGCGCTCGCGATTGCGCTGGAATTCGAGCTTCATGTTGAGATCAAGCGCATCGGGTGTGCCGTAGTAATCGACCATGACGGAGTGATCGACAACCAGATCCACCGGAACGAGCGGTTCGATCTGGCGCGGATTGTGGCCCAGACGTTGCGCCACGCTGCGCATGGCAGCCAGATCGGCAAGCAGGGGCACGCCGGTAAAATCCTGTAGAACAACGCGTGCGACAGTGAAGGGGATTTCTTCGCTACGTGGAGCAACAGGCTGCCATTGGGCAAGCTGTTCGACGTGTTCGGGCAAAACTTTCTTGCCGTCGCAGTGGCGTAGTACGCTTTCGAGCACGATGCGCAAGGAAACCGGCAGACGGGCAACCGTGGGATACTTCTTGGTGAGTGCCGGTAATGAATAGAATTGTCCGGTTTGTCCGGAGGGAGTGCTAAAGCGTTGCAGCGTGGTAGCGAAGGGATGAACACCCGGGTCGTTGGCCATTGTCATGACAGACTCCTTGTTAACACGCTGTCCGGCCGCGAAATGGCCGCATACCGATGCAGCGCTAATGCATGGATTTATTCAACTCGGAACCACAGTGTTTGCATTTGATGGCTTCAGCCTTGATGTATTCGGCGCAATAGGGACATTTTTTCTCGGCAGGACGCGACCAAGCCGAATGCGGGTCCCCAAAGGAGGCCCAGATCAGCAGCAGCAACCATCCCAGCATCGTCCAGCCGAGCAGGATGTTGAGAACCAGGATGAGAAAAAAACTGTTGTGCTGACGATAGCCCGCTACGATGGTGGGCATGAAGTACAAGGCGATCGCGATGATCATCAGCAGCCACATATAGATCATGGGGACGCCGAAGTTCCAAGTGCTGATCATCATTTCGTGCATCATAGAGCCCTGTTTAAAACGCAACCGACTACGTTG
>CAZBMR010000080.1:0-1444 GCA_964492695.1 uncultured Lentimicrobiaceae bacterium | reverse complement strand
GGGATGAAATCCGGATCGTCCTGATGTTTGCGCTCGAACTTGATGAAGCCGTAATAGCCGCATTTTTTGCCGTTCGGGAATTCGCGGCAAACAGAAGGACGGGCTTCGTAGATGGTGCAACGGCGCAGATCGGGGTCCAGAAACTGGCAGGTGGACTTGTAGATGTCGTCGGGACGATGCCGGAGAATGCGCTCTTTAACGTGATCGTCCGGGTGGCCTTCGGTAAATTCATAATCGCGCGTAAAAGCGATCTTGGCGCTCTCATAGGTAAGACCGAAGTGTTTGGCCAGCCGCTTGATATCGCTTTTCGTTACAACGATGCGCGGGTAGCTGCAGCAATAACCGGGGCATTTGCTACAGTCGTAGTTTACTTTTGCATTTGTCATGCATGAATTCTATAGCGATCTGCGCTTGCGTTGGTGAATTGCGGCATGTAATAAAATTGCGATCTTTGAAGATTTTCGAGAACAGCATGAGCGAGCCGATCCGTCTGACCCAATACAGCCATGGCGCGGGCTGCGGCTGCAAGATATCGCCCAAGGTTCTGGATATCATTATTGCTGGTAGCGGCGCGCAGCATCTGGACCCCAAGCTCTGGGTCGGTAATGCCTCGCGTGACGATGCGGCCGTGTATGCATTGGATGAAACGCGCGGCGTGGTGTCGACGGCGGATTTCTTCATGCCCATTGTCGACGATCCGTATGACTTCGGACGCATCGCGGCCACCAATGCCATTAGCGATATTTACGCCATGGGCGGTTCGCCGTTGATGGCGATTGCCATTCTGGGCTGGCCGGTCAATGTGTTGCCGCCGGAGGTGGCGCGCGAGGTGATTCGTGGTGGGCGCGCCGTCTGCGAGAGTGCGGGGATTCCACTGGCCGGCGGCCATTCGATCGACGCGCCAGAGCCGATTTTCGGGCTGGCCGTAACGGGCGTCGTGGACAAGGCGCAACTCAAACGTAACGACACGGCGACCGCCGGTTGCCGACTGTATCTGACCAAACCGCTGGGCGTGGGGATTTTGACGACTGCCGAGAAACGGGGGGTGCTAGCGCCCGAGCACGCGCATATCGCACGTGATGCCATGGTCACGCTCAATCGTGCCGGAGCGGCTTTCGGCAAGCTTGCCGGCGTTACCGCCATGACCGATGTTACGGGCTTCGGTTTGCTGGGGCATCTGGTGGAAATGTCCGACGGTTCTGGGTTGAGCGCCGAAATCGAGCGTGCGGCGGTGCCAGTGTTGGCGGGCGTGACGACGTATCTGGCCGCGGGCTGCGTTCCTGGCGGTACGCTACGTAACTTCGATAGCTATGGGCAGCGCATTTCGCCGCTGTCGGACGATGACAGGCATCTGTTGTGTGACCCGCAGACCAGCGGCGGGCTGCTGGTAGCGGTAACCCCGGAAGGCGAGGCTGAATTTCTGGCGGCGGCAGCGGATCAAGGA
>CAZBMR010000079.1:0-11057 GCA_964492695.1 uncultured Lentimicrobiaceae bacterium | reverse complement strand
GTGGCGCAAAAAGACTGAACCAGCACTTGCCTAAATGCTAAACGGACTATCCCGCTGCGGGATAGTCCGTTTTCATTTTGTCGTATTCGCCTTGTTGTGAGGCTACTCCCTCACCACGATCCTCAGCCCTTCGGTATGCGCCGAAAAGGCAGGTGCATAAAAGCTCTGAACCTGTGCATAGCCATGTGCAAAATTTCCTTCACGGGTGGCAATCAGGGTGTATTCGACAAGGTGTTTTCCTTTGCTCAGGCTTTGAAAGAAGAAGTCGGTAGCTGCATCGCCGGTGCTTTGGTAATAGCCGGTGGTGGCCGAAGCCCGAAAGCCTGAAATGGTTTCGGCTGGCTCGAAGGCTGCTGCATGATAGGCTTTCAGGTGCAGGAATTCCATATCGCGGTCGCAAGTAATCCACAACCTCACCCTAACGCGTTCGCCCGGGCGGATGCCGTTTTCCGTCACAGGTGTCAGCTGACCGGCTTTTTCAACAAACAGTTGTTGTTCCAGCTTCAGTTGCCCATTGCTGGCCTGCACGCGGTCAACCGGGGCGGTGAATTGCCGGTAGATGCTGCCCCAGGCCACCTGTTTTGCAGGATTGTTGATGGTGAGTGGCGACAATCCGGGCTGAATGTCGCTTCCGGTCCATTGCAGCGAAAACTGGCCTGTTCCAGCCTCCTGATCGGATGCCGGTAGCAGCTTTCCGCCTGCACGAACAGTGATGGCCTTCGTTTCGCCAAGCCAGTCGGTGCCCTGCAGCAAGAGCGCATATACAGCTTCTGCCGTGGCTTTGCCGGTTTCCCAGCGGTTGGTTTGCTTGTGGGTGAGCAGCCACTGCCGCATGCCGTTAAGCCAATCCTCACCGGCACCCGAAAGCGCAAAAGCTTCGATGAGAAGTGCCTGTGTTTCAATCAGCTGATGGCCGCTCCCGCCGTGAAGTTCCGTTTTCCACCATCGGCCCTGTTGGAAATCGTACAAGGATTTTTCGCGCAGTGATGCCAACACATTCAATGCCTGGTTCTTTTTGCCATGCCGCCAGAGCACCAGTGCCGTGAGTGCCTGGTCGCGGATGCTGGATTTTTTCCAGTCGCTTTCGGCGTGCCGAAGCAGGAAGGCATGCATTGCAGCGGCCTCGTCGCCAGCGCTTTTCCAGTTGAGCAGACTCTGGGCATACAGCCATTCCAGGTGGAAGCTGCTGATCTGGTATTGATCCGGGTTTTTGTTTTCCACGAGCCTGCGATAATCTCTCAACACTTCAAGCTCAAGGTATTGCATTCCTTTTGAAAGCATTTGACTGGCCATTTCATGCTGTGTGGACAAGGCTTCGAGCTGCTGCAGCCGTCCCATGCCTGTCAATATTTGCATGCTTACCCAAGGGCTGCCGGCCATACCCGGAAACCAGCCCCACGATCCATCGGGAAGTTGTTGCGATGCAAGCTTTTGCAGCATCTGTTCTTGCTCATATTGCATGCGGTTGAGGTCGAAAAGTAGCGCAATTTGCTGCTGTTGCTGTGTTTCGTCGGCAGCCTCAAACACCCAGGGGGTTTCGCTCAGCAGCACTGCTTTAAGGTTTTCGTCTTTCTGAAGTTGCGAGAGGAGGGCCCGAGGCTGCTGGTTTTGCCATTGGCTGATCACCGTCATGGCCTGGGGAATCCGTGCCGCAATATGAGCTGCGAGGCTATTTGCATAAAAACGGTAGAAAAGACGGTCGCTGTTTTCATGTCCTTCTTCGGCCAGCCATGGCAAGGCTTTCATAGCATACCAGGCTGGATTGGAAGTAATGTCGATGCGCAGCAGCTGGTTTTTTTCGATGCTGTCGGTGGGGCTCAGGCCTGTCAGCTGAATGCTGGTTTCGGAGGTGGCTGGGATGACGATGCTTTGGGCGTTGGTGACAGTAACTCCTTTTGGGAGTATTGGCACATAATTCTCCTCGCTATCGGTATGGATGCCTGCGGTGACGGTAGTTTTTACTGCCAGTAGCCGGGCAGCATCGTCAATGGAAACGGCCCAACGCACCACCGTGCTTTGACCGCTTTCAAGCTTCAGGAAAGCCTTGTCGCGGGTGCTGTTCTGCATCATGGGTTTGCCGGTGAGTGCATCGCTGATCGCGAGGCGGGCGATGCCGGAGAGGGTTTCTGCGCTGGTGTTGACGATTTTTGCTGCAATAAATGCGCTGTCGCCCTCGCGGAAAAAACGCGGCAGGTTGGGCACCACCATCAGGACCCTTGAAGCTGTGAATTCAAAAGTTTGCATGCCATTTTGCAGGCTGTCGTTGTGTGCCAGCAGCAGCATTTTCCATCGGGTGAGTGCATCGGGAAGCTTGAAATCGAACTTTAGAATACCTGTTGAATCGGTTAATAATTGTGGGTAAAAGAATGCGGTTTCACGAAAATCGCTGCGCAGATAAGCGGGTTCAACCTGGCCGGTTGCAGCGCTGCTTGCTCCGTTCTGTGGTTCGGCCGAAACCACATCTTCCAGATGCAGCGCTTCGTCCATGTGTTCCTGACTGCTTTTTGCCATCATTGGATGCGGATACCGGCCATTGTAGCGGTGTTGCAGCAAACCATACCAGTTGATGACAGGGGTTTGAGGCCAGCTCCATTGGTAATCTTTATAGGGATAAGTCGAAAGCAATGTGCTGTAAATGAGTCCAAACCCATTGTCGGTCATCCAGCTGCGGGCTGCAAAGGGTTGCGGCATCACATCAAAAATCCATTGATGAGGCATAAAAGCATCAAGCGAGGCGTCGTACATGGCTGCCAACACCTCGGCTTTTTTGCCTTTGCCACGGAAGTCTTTTACCATGAGCGACCATGTTTCGGTGCTTCCCGGTTGCAGCTTGTCGCGATGGGTGAGCAGATTAATGTCGAGTTTCTGATTGTCGAAAGGCACATCAAGCTGGAGCGAAGCGTGCTGAATGCTGTTGTGCCGGATAAAGACGGCTTCAAAAAGCAATTTGCCACGATGTGCTTCGGTAATGACAAACGGGACGACTTTCAGCTTGTTGCTCAATGTGATCCAGCGCTGTTCATACAAAACAGCGGAAGATTTCACTTCGATGAGCACCCTGTTGCCTGTTTCGGCCGATCCCACGTAAAAATAGACCGTGTCGCCCGGCTGTGCGGTTTGTTTGCTCAAATGAAACCAAGAAAGAGACCTGACAGGCAATTGCTTTTTTGTTTTGTTGAATAAAACGAAGCTTTGTTTCCATGTAACCTCCTTTCCGAAGGCATCTTTTGCGGAAAGTTCCAGTTCGTACTCGCCCGGAGGCCAGCTGTTTGCTTCTGCAGGAAACAAGGCGGTGCTGCCCAGGATGAGTTTGCTGCCCTCCCATATGGTGGTTGAAGAACGTTCGGATGGTGAGCGGGGTGCGCCAAAATCGTCGTGCGGAAACAACTGATTCAGTTTGGCTGTTGGAATAAACTGTCTGTCAACCGAATCCCAGATGGGTGTACGCAGCAAGCGCTCCCGTGCTTTCAGCTGCTTAAACCGGATGCGAACCCCGGCATTGACAGCCTGGTTTTGAAGATTGAACAGCCTAAGCTGCTGGGTTTTAAGAGCGCTTATCTCGAGGGTTTGGGGTAGATTGGTTTCAAACCAGAGCGCTTTTTCTCCAACCGACACCTCAAGGCTGCTGCTTTGGGTTTCCCCGTTGCGGTCGGTTACGCTCACCTGCACGTTGAAGATGTAATGGCTTACAGCCTGGTTTTTATCGGGACCGGCGATGGCATCAAAGGCAAAACCAATCTTGCCCTGCCGATTGGTTTTGGTGGTGCCAGAGGCCACCACCACTTCATCCTGAGGTGGTCCGGGCATCCAGCCATAGCTGCGCCACGGCATCACCGTGCTGCGTGTAACGGTGTAACTGACTGCAACACTGTCGAGTGCATAGCCAGCCAGGGCAGTGGCCAGCCCTTCCACCTGTATGGTTTCGTTCAGTCTGAATTGTTGCGAAACCGTTTGTAGTTTCACTTCAAAGGAAGGCCGTTTGTAGGCAGCCACCTCAATCATGCTCATGCCGCTGTTGTTGCCCAGACGCCAACTTCCTGCAAGGAGTTGCTGCGGAATAACAAAACTACCTGCAAATGAGCCATGTGAATTGGTGGTTAATTCAGTTTTGGCCACTTCCTTTCCATTGGCATCGGTGAGCGTAACTGTGGTTCCCGACCCGACAACCAGCTCCCAGGGGGCATTTCCTTTTCGTTTTAGACTAATGCCTTTAAAATGAACGGTTTGACCCGGTCGGTAGATGCTTCGATCGGTGAAAAACCAGGTGCGCTGTTGTTCGCGGTCTGTTGAAACCTGCTTGTAAACATCGAAATGATTATCACTGAAAAGGGTATCGCCCTGATGGCTCACTTCGATGAAAACAGACTGATAAGGCAAGCCTTTTTCGGCAGTTCCCAGTTTGAAAAAGCCTTTGGCATCGGTTTGCAGCAAGTTCATTTGCAGTGTGTTGTATTGCTGTGTTCGATAGTCGTATTGTTGTTGAAGCACCCGCACACTGGCTTTTGCCACGGCTTTTCCGCTCGACCTGTGAAGCACATAAAAAACATTTTCGGAATTTTGCTTTTGACTGATAAATGCCAGATCACTCACCTGAAAACTGCTGAAAGCCACGATGCCACCGGGGGTAAACTGATCGCGGTCGGAGATGAGCAGCACATAAATCCCGGCGGGCAGGGGCGGCAGGTCGGTGATGGTTGCGTGCGGCTGATAATCAGGTTCGAAAGGAAGCTGGAGTTTTTTATCCAGCAAAGGTTGAAGGAGCAACATTTGGGTGATGCGTTCTTTTTCGTCGTTGAGCGCCATCAACGATTTTAACTGGCTGCTGTTCAATGGGATGATGCGGAGCGAGGGGCTGGTAACATTTCTGTAGCTGAGGCGCAGCGGAATGGGTTTGCCTGGCAGCAGCACGCGTTCCACCATAACGGAAAGCTCTTTTCGCTGAATTTCGTCGCGCAGCATGCTACATTGTTTGGCGCCACGGCTATCGGGAAACGCCGCAATGGCCCCGGCACAAATCTCAAGTGCCAATGCCCGGTTTTCGGCCATCTTATCGGTCTGCTGGTTGTAGTATGCAGCAATGTTTGCCGATACGATTGTGCTGGCCGGATGGTTGCTGATGCTTTGCTGCAGCTTACTCAAACCGGCGAGGTAGAGCGAATCGCAGTTTTCTTGTCCGGCAGCGTATGCCCTGAGGATATTGAATCGTTTTAAATCGTTGTAAACGAGTGCTTCGATGTGGTCGTTTCGGAGGTTTGAGAGCAGCAGTTGCTGCAGGATGCGCAGTTGACGCAGGCCGGAATCTCCGGGTGCTGGCAACCCGAGCGAAACAAATTCGGCGGCAGTTGACCAAACCTCTGCAGGCAATTGGGGCTTTTCTTGTCGCACTTCTGTGAGACCCGCTTCATCACCCTCATAATAGGTCAAAGCACGTGAAGCAACGAAATCGAAAAGGGTAGGTTGTAATGCAAGTGCTTCATCATCAAACGTTTCGAGGATTGATTTCCATTTGATCAGCGGTATGGTATCCATGGCGGCTTGTGCCTGCAGGCTTTGTTCATAGTGCCAGCTGATGCTGTTGCGAAAATGCGTGGCGTCCCAGTTTTTGATGTCTGAAGGTGTTGGAATTTCGGCCCTGGTGCGCTCCAGAATTTCGTACCTGTGCTGTTGGTAATAAAACCAATACATCTCAGCCAGGAGCGAGTGCATCAGTTCCCCTGATGGCCGGCTGAGCAAGGCCAGTCGGCCTTCGGCCATGCCAATGGCCTTGATCAGGTGGTCTTCTTCCCAGCTTGCCATTTGCCCAAACTGAAACAGCGAGGCGCGGATGATTTCTGATTGGTTTTGCACTTTGATGGCTTCGTCAAGCAAACGTCCCGCAGTGTCGAACGCCGTTTGGGGCAATCCGTCCTCTGCAGCTTTTAAGGCATTTTTCCAGAGCCTGTCAATCGGTGCTTGTTGCCCAAAAAGGGCTGGTGAAGTAAAAAGAGCCCATAGTAACAGGCTCAGCGACAATTTTTTATACATAGTGATCCGTATTTCCTGAAAGCAGGGCTTTCGCGGTTTCAAATGACAAATATCAGGCCAAAATTAAACATGAAGCGTTTGGATTTTTTTCGACCCAGCAGCTTTCCTTTAATCCAGCTTTGCTGCCAAAGGGTTCCTCAGATTTTTGTATTCTGTGAGTTCCATTTTCACGCTGCCAACAACTACTTTCGATTCGGCAATGATGGGCAGGTGGTTTTTATCGTCGGTGACCCACACAAATAGGGGGTAGGCGTTGGCAAACACATTGCCCGTGGCCATCATAGGGGCAATTTTAAGGCAGCGAAATTTGCCCAATACAGTCTCAATTTCTTCTGTTCCAAGGTATTTCACCTTGCTCACATACACCGAGTCGTCGAGGAAGAAATCAAGGTAGTAGCTGGAGTCCCTGTCAAAATTGCTGATGTTGAGGGTGCGCATGAAAAATAGTGCCGACACAAAATCATGCACATTGGCCGGAATTGCCTTGGTGGCGGTGCGGCTGGTGGCGATGCCTTTATCATGGTAAAAAAACACATCGTCGTCCTTTACATAATCGCCTTCGCGTGTACGCCTCACGAAATGGTAAGGAATCATGGCTTCCTTGTCGAGGTATGACTCAAAGCGGTCTTTCACCTTAAAAAACCAGTTGAATGCCCCCTTGCTTACGCCTGTTCCGGTGATTTTCCACACCTCTTTGCCGAACATTTTTTTACGGGCCGATTCCACTTCAATGGTAGCTTCGCCTGCCGTTACATTGCCGGTGAGCAACGAGTTATAATAAACCCTGTAGCGCGTGAATTCGCCTTCGCCAAAGGCCTCGTTGGGATGGGATGTCCGCACCTGAGCCGCAGAAAATAAAGGAAATATGGCTGCAAACAGCACCCACAGCTGCCAAAGCTGAATACCGGAGCGGGCTTTGCTTAATGGCAGCGTTCGCGGGATCATCCAAGCACGATGTTGATGATGCGTTGGGGCACCACAATCATTTTGCGGATTTCCTTGCCTTCGGTGTATTTCTTGATTTCATCCGAAGCCATCACGGCGGTTTCGATTTCTGGCACACTCAAGCCCATCGGCAGGTCGAGCTTCAGGCGTGTTTTGCCATTGAACGATACCGGATAGGAAAAGCTGCTTTCGATCAGGTATTTTTCTTCGTAATCCGGATAAGCCTGCTTCACCACACTTTCGGCATGGCCTGCCTGATGCCACAATTCTTCGGCCAGGTGAGGTGCATAGGGCGAAAGGATAACGAGCAGTGGTTCCAGAATGGCGCGCTTGTTGCATTTAAGCTCGCTGAGCTCGTTGGTGCAGATCATAAAGGCCGAAACGGCGGTGTTGAACGAGAAGCGCTCAATGTCGTCTTCAATTTTTTTGATGGTTTTGTGCAACACCTTCAGCTCCTTGTCGTTGGGAGCGGCATCGCTCAGCTCAAAGTTGTTGTGCTCGTTGTGGAACAAGCGCCAGAATTTGCGAATAAATCGAAAAACACCCTCGATGCCCTGAGTGTCCCAGGGTTTGGATTGCTCGATGGGCCCGAGAAACATTTCATACAAGCGCAGGGTGTCGGCACCATAGCGTTCGATCAGGTCGTCGGGGTTTTGGACATTGTATTTCGATTTCGACATTTTTTCCACTTCCCAGCCGCAGATGTATTTGCCGTCTTCGAGGATAAATTCTGCTTCTGCAAACTGAGGTTGCCATTTCTTAAAGGCTTCCAGATCAAGCACATCGTTGTGAACAAGGTTTACATCCACATGGATGGCCTGCACCTCGTAGTTATTGCGCAGGTGGTAGCTGACAAAGGTATTTGTGCCGGTGATGCGATATACAAAGTTCGACCTGCCCTGAATCATGCCCTGGTTGATGAGTTTTTTGAAAGGCTCTTCTTTCACCGCAAGCCCGATGTCAAAGAGGAACATGTTCCAGAAGCGGGCATAAATGAGGTGGCCGGTGGCATGTTCTGCACCACCCATATAAAGGTCAACATTTTGCCAGTAGCTGACGGCTTCTTCCGAAAAATAGCGTTCGTTGTTTTGGGCATCCATATAGCGGAGGTAATAACCGCTCGATCCGGCAAATCCCGGCATGGTGTTGGTTTCCAGCGGATAACCTTCTTTTGTTTTCCAATTGTGGGCGCGGGCCAACGGTGGTTCACCGGTTTCTGTGGGTAGAAATGCGTCCACTGGTGGCAGTTCGAGAGGCAGCTCATTTTCGTCGAGGGGGTAAGGCATTCCATCTTTGTAGTAGATGGGAAAAGGCTCGCCCCAATAGCGCTGGCGGCTGAAGTTGGCATCGCGCAGGCGGTAGTTGATGCGGGCAGTGCCAATGCCTCTTTTCTCGGCTTCGGCCACCACTATCCGGATGGCTTGTTTCACCTCGAGGCCATTGATGAAGCCTGAGTTCACGGCCACACCTTCTTTGGAGTCGTAGGATTCTTCCCATGTGGCCGGATCGCTGAGTGCTTCGCCGGGTTTTTGGATTACCTGAATCACCGGCAGGCCGAAGTGGCGCGCAAAGGCAAAGTCGCGGCTGTCGTGGGCCGGCACCGCCATGATGGCACCTGTGCCATAGCCCATGAGCACATAGTCGGCAATCCACACCGGGATTTTTTCTCCGTTGAAAGGGTTCACGGCATAAGCACCGGTGAAAGCGCCACTCACTTTTTTCACCTCGGCCATGCGGTCGCGGTCGGAACGGCTCTTGGTTTTGTGGATATATTCTTCGATATCATCCAGCTGATCGCTGGTTGTGATTTGTTTAACCAGCTCATGCTCAGGAGCTAAAACCATAAAAGTGGCTCCAAAGATGGTATCAGGTCGGGTTGTAAACACTTCGATCTGATGGTTGGTGCCGTCCACCTGAAACAAGATGGAACCGCCGGTTGATTTCCCAATCCAGTTGCGTTGGATGTCTTTGAGCGAATCGCTCCAGTCGATGGTGTCGAGGCCGGCAAGCAGGCGGTCAGCATAGGCGCTGATGCGCAAGAGCCAGTTTTTCATGGTTTTGCGCTCCACCGGATGGCCACCGCGCACCGATAGGCCGTCGGCCACCTCGTCGTTGGCAAGCACCGTGCCCAAGGCCGGACACCAATTCACCGCTGTATCAGCCAGATAGGCCAGACGGTAGTGCATGAGCAGCTCCTGCCGGGCTTTTTCATCCATGGCATTCCATGCTTCCGCTGTGAAGTCTTCGTGGGCGGTGGCCGATGCTTCCAGGCCTTCTGAGCCGTGCGCTTCAAAGTGCCGGATCAGGCTTTGTATGGATTCAGCCTTGTTCGTCTTTTTGTTGTACCATGAGCCAAAAAACTGGATAAAAGTCCATTGTGTCCATTTGTAATACGATGGATCACAGGTTTTTACCTGGCGATCCCAATCGAAAGAAAAACCTATCTTGTCGAGCTGTTCGCGGTAGCGTTCAATGTTTTTATCGGTCGTAACGGCAGGATGCGTGCCGGTTTGGATGGCATACTGCTCCGCTGGCAGTCCAAAAGCATCGTAGCCCATGGGGTGCAGCACATTGAAGCCTTTGAGGCGTTTGTAGCGGGCATAAATATCCGAAGCGATGTATCCGAGGGGGTGTCCTACATGCAAGCCAGCTCCTGATGGGTAAGGAAACATGTCGAGCACATAAAATTTGGGTTTGCCGGGATCAGCCGTTACCTTATAAATTTGATTTTCGCGCCAGTATTGCTGCCATTTTTTTTCGACTTCCGTAAAATTGTAATCCATCGTAATGTGCTCAAAAATAGTAAGATAAATCATATGTCCGGAGGTTTTCGACCTGTTTTGCGTTTCGTAAAATCCAGCTAGAAATTGGATAGTCGGACGAAAACAAAGCGAATCGAAACCGTTCATTCCGGTGGCAGCGCACAAACATCTGCAGCGCGCATACCGGCCGCGAAATTAGAAAAAAAAGGCGCATCATGTGGATGATCGCAAGCATTTGGGCAGGCTGGCAGTTATTACAAAGGTGCCAGACTTACTTTTCTTTCATCAGCATGCCGTAAGCCTGATGCTCAGGCCAGTTCCATTCGAGCAGGTCTTGCGACTGCCAGCGTTCGAGAAATTCTTTTTTACGTTGTTGAATGGCATCGTAATATTCTTCGGGTCTGATGTCGTGCCGTTCGGCAGAATAGGATTGCTGCGATTCTTGTATCTTTTTCAGTTCTGCTAACGGTTTGTCGAGCAGCGGCAGGGTTTTGTCCGACAGTTCGGCCAAAAAAGCAAAATGCACAAACGATTTTCCGGCATGGTCGAAGTTGTAGCGGGCAATCACAGCGTCCCAATTCACAAGCGAAGAAAGGCTGAGCACCAACAGTGCCGCATGAAAGTTGACCCTGAAAAGATAGGCCGAAGTCTTTCGCAATGACACCTTTCTGTAAACAGTATAAAGGCCATAAAGCGTGAGCACGAGAAAGATGAGCACACCAATGCGTTTGTAAGCCAATGCGTAATAGCTGATATACCAATAGTTTCGCATGGCTACCGACATGGCAAGCAGGGCGTTTTGGGCCAGCCAGGCATAGCTGAGCACCTTCAACAAACGGTTTTTCTTGTAAAAATTCAGGTTTCCCCTGAAGAAATACAACACAATGCCGATGGAAATCAGGATCGAAAAAATGAGCAGATAAGTGCCTTCGTGCACAAATTGTTTGAGGTATTGGCCTTCCCACTCAAAGCCCAGCCACACCAGCTGGATGTCGCTGATGTTCATCACCAGCAGGAGCGCATTGAGGGCAGTGAGCATCACCAGGGCGGCTTTGTGCTCGCTTTTGAGCGAGGTGGTTTTGAAGCCCAGGATGCCTTGTTTGCGCTTGCGCACAGCATCGTCGTGCTGCATGGCATCCGTTTCGGTGATGGATGGGTTGAAATGCCTGAACAGAAGAAAGTTGCTGAAAATGAAGCTCCAGAAAAGGGTGGCAAACAGCGGAGTGTCGAGATAGTTTACAAACTGTTCGAGCACATTGGCGATCCATTCGCCTGTTTTCCCGAACCACTGATTGAACAGCGGGTTGGCGTTGCGGTAGATGCTGA
>CAZBMR010000078.1:0-11539 GCA_964492695.1 uncultured Lentimicrobiaceae bacterium | reverse complement strand
TGATAAAGTGATGTAAATTTACACGTTTTCTGTAACCAAAACACAAAGCATTCGTCCTACAGGCACATGAATCCGAAAGAAGACGATCAGTACTGGATTGCACAGGTGCTCCGAGGAAACCAGGCGGCCTATGAGCCGTTGGTTGACAAATACCAACACACTGTGTTTGCCATGGTGCGGCGCATCATACGCGATGATGACGAGGCCTGCGATGTGGCACAGACCGTCTTTATCAAAGCGTTTGAGAAACTTTCAAGCTTTGGAAACAAGTCACAGTTTTCCACCTGGCTGCACAGCATTGCCTACAACACGGCCATCAGTGCCTACAGGAAAAAGAAGCCTATCTTTGTGGCGGTGGACGAATGGGACGGACGGAAATTTGCCACAGTCGGGGGCGAAGACGAAGCCAGCGAAAAGGAAACGATGTTGCAACGTCTTGAAGATGTGCTTCGACTTTTACCTGCTGAGGACCAGCTGCTTGTGCATCTTTTTTATACGGCCGGTCACAGCATCGCCGAAATGTGCGAAATGACCGGCTACAGCATCGCCAACCTCAAGGTGAAACTGTTCAGGATCAGAAAGAAACTTCAGGAAATGATGGAAAACGTAACCCAGGCTCAATACAACTAATACCATGAACGAACAACAGCTCGAAACACTTTTAAGGCAGATGCCGGCAGCCAAGGCACCGGCCGGAATGAAAAAAAATATTATGCAGCAGTTGCAAAGCCAACATGTTGTGCAGCATGCCAATCCAACAAGTAACTGGCCCGAAAAAAGCCTGCTCATCATGAGTTTACTTGCAGGAAGCATCTCGCTGATCTGGCTGATCGACTTTGATTTCGTCACCCGCTGGATGGCCACCCTTTCGAGCAGGACGAATGCCTTGTTCAGTCAAAACATGACGACGCTGAACCAGACAGCAGGCCTGGCAGGCGATCTTCCGGTTTACGTGCTGTCAGTGACACTCGTCATCGGTGGCTTGTTGCTGCTGGAGCGGCTCATCTTGCGCAGGGTGATGACACATTTCAGCCTCATCTGACGATGCTCCCGCTGGCCCTTGTTGCTGACATTGAAAAACTGCTGACTCAAATCAGCGGCAAAAGCGCCATCATCAGCGCCACACACAACCTATCCGGAGGCTGCATCAACCAGGCTGTGAAGGTGGTTTATGCCGGCACAGCCTATTTTATCAAGTGGAACAACAATGCCTTGCTGCCAAATATGTTCGAAACCGAAGCAGCCGGGCTAAAGCTGCTGGCCTCAGCCGGTGGCATGTCAACCCCCGATGTACTGGGTTTTGGTCAGGCCGGAAACTACCAATACCTTTTGTTGTCGTATGTGGAAGCAGGGCCCGCGGGCAAACAATTCTGGGAAAGCTTCGGACAAGCGTTGGCCATGCTGCACAAGCAATCACACAGCAGTTTTGGCCTTGATCACGACAACTACATCGGGTCGCTGCCACAGCACAATCAACCTGCGCAAAGCTGGAGTCATTTTTTTCAGTCGCAACGAATAGAACCCCTGGCTGAAAAAGCCATAAGCCTTCAACTGATTGACCATGAAACAGCTGTGTTGCTCGATGAGCTTTACAGGCAACTGCCTGATATGTTTCCCGCCGAGCCCCCTGCCCTGCTGCATGGCGACTTGTGGAGCGGGAATTTCATAAGCGATCACCTAAGCAAGGTAGTGCTCATCGATCCGGCAGTGTATTACGGCCATCGCGAGATGGACCTTGCCATGAGCTTGCTTTTTGGTGGTTTCGACCCACTTTTTTACGAAGCCTACAATGCCGTTTATCCGCTCGAAAAACATTGGCGGCAGCGTGTTGACCTGTGCAACCTCTATCCCCTGCTCGTGCACACGCTGCTCTTTGGGTCGGGGTATGCGCACCAGCTGAAGCGGAACCTGCAATTGCTTTTGCACCGGCAAAAAGACGATAAGTAGCTTATTATCTGTTATTTAAAAAAGATAACTTGCTAATTTTACAAGAAAGCCTATCTTAGCAGTGCTAAAACACAGCCGGGTGCGCAAAAAAAAACACCACATACAGCCATTTTTTTTTATGATCATGCTGTTGGCATCGATCATGTCGTCGTGCAACGAAGCGGCTAAACCAGACTCGGGAACTGCCAACCCAACTGAAAACACTTCAGCCTGGGAAACAGTGCGCAACAATAAAAGGATCAGGGTTTTGACCGACTACAACACCGTCAATTACTATATCTACCGGGGCGAACCCATGGGCTATCAGTATGAATTGCTGAAAGCCTTTGCAGCCTATATGGACCTGCGTCTGGAGCTGAAAATTGAGGAAGACCTGCAGGTAGCCAATCAAACATTGCTCGAAGGCAATGCCGATATGGTGGCGTTGAACATGACCGTGACGGGCGACAGAAAGCGACAATTCGACTTTTCCGATCCCATCATCGTCACGCGGCAGGTGCTGGTTCAGCGGCTGCCACGCAACTGGCTGCAGCTTCGCACACGCGATGAAATTGAAAAAGGCCTGATCAGAAGCAGCCTCGAACTGGCACAAAAAACCATCCATGTGCAAGAAGGCTCGGTGTTTGGCAAAAGGCTTCAAACCCTTGCCGACGAAATCGGCGACACGATCGTGGTGGTTGAAGACCCGCGCGATGTGGAGGAACTGGTGGCAGCTGTGGCAGCCAAAGACATCGAATACACCATTGCCGACGAGCATATGGCGGCCGTTTTTTTGAGAAACTACAACAACCTCGACATTAAGACGGCAGTGAGCTTCGATCAAAAAATTGCCTGGGCCCTGCGCAAGGAACCCGACAATCAGCTGCTGCAAGAAATCAACAAATGGCTGGCCGACTTTTTGCCCTCGATGGAAGGACGCCTGCTGTATGACAAGTATTTCAGTCCGCTGGTGCGCAACCGCAGTCAAAGCGACTATCATTCGGTGACGGGCAACCGGCTCAGTCCATACGACGACATTATTCGGTCGGCTGCCCAGAGCATCAATTGGGACTGGCGCCTGATGGCCTCGCTCATTTACCAGGAATCGGAGTTTAAACCCGATGTACGCAGCTGGGCTGGTGCCTTTGGACTGATGCAGCTCATGCCTGGTGTGATGGAACAGTTCAACATCGACACCACGGCCACCCCCGAAGTGCAGGTGCTGGTGGGGGCGCAATACCTTCAGTATCTCGACAGGCAGATACCCGAAAGCGTGACCGACACAATGGAAAGGGCCAAGTTCATCCTGGCTTCATACAATGCCGGTGTGGGGCATGTGCTCGATGCCCGCCGTCTGGCACAGAAGTACAATAAAAACCCTGATATCTGGACCGGGAATGTTGACTTCTTCATGCGCAATAAATCAAAACCAGCATTCTACAACGATCCGGTTGTTTATTATGGTTATGTGCGTGGCGAAGAAACCTACCGCTTTGTAGAAGAGATCACTGAGCGCTACGAACATTACAAAAATCTGCTCGACCTCACTGCTGCGCGTAGATGAAAAAAGGCCGCCTCTTGTGGAGACAGCCTTGGTCGTATTTCAAATATCCTATTTTTATACTCAGAACTGCATTTTTTTGGAAAGCAGCTCCACCCATGCCTGCACACGTGTGCTTGTAAGCTCGGGCTGGGTGTCGTGGTCGAGGGCCAAACCAAAAAAGTAGCCATCGGCAGCACCTTCCGAATCCGTAAAGCGGTAGCCCGTGGTGGGCCATAAGCCAACAAGTTTTCCATGCCTTTTTTCCACCTCTTCCTTCATATAGCCTAACGAATCCACAAAGTGATCAGGATACAAAATCTGGTTTCCGAGGCCAAACACGGCTACTTTTTTGTTGTCGAGGCTTACGCCTTCGGTCTTCACAAAAAACTCGTTCCATTTATTGTTGTCATTGGTGTCGCGCCAATCCTCAGCACCCACCGTGGCGCTACCAACAATGTAGTTTTCAAACTGGTTGAGCTTCGACAGGTCGAAAGAAGCCACATCGCACATTTCCACTTTATCGCGTCCAATGGCATCGCAGATGGCATGCGCAGCAGTTTCAACATTGCCTCCCGGCGCCCAATACAACAACAAGGTTTTTTTCATAGGTGATTTCGTATTTTTTGGTTTAGGACGTAAAATTAAAACTATTTGTTCATCTGCTCCCAAAGCATGGAGATTTTGCAGGCGGAAAAAGCTGATGGGGTGAGGGCCGGTGGCTGGCGGAATGTTGTAAACTATTCTATTTCATCTGTTTGCATGATCAGCCATGAAAACACGACAAATATCGGCGATGCTTTGTTGCGGTGTGATAAAGGTCATGCCAGTGGCGTCGAGTAGTTTGGCCGAGGTGTAGCTTTTGTGCGAAAGGCTGGTTCGGGCGGTTTCGCGCGTGATGGCCGGTGTTGAGGCCGTTAAAAAACCTTTCAGGGCCATCAGCCTCCAGGCAACCTCTGCCATCCAGGGCTGTACTTTGAATCCAGGAGGTTTTTTGCCCAGTCCAAGGGCAATGTTGGTGAAGAGCTCCCGGTAGGTGAGGTTTCCGGCCGAGACGATATAGCGCTGCCCATACTTTTTGTGTTCCATCAGCAGGAGCATGCTTTGCGCCACATCGCGCACATCCACATAGCCGGTGGTGCCCTCGGTGTAGAACTTCAATCCGCGCCATACCAGGCTGAAGAGCTCGCTGCTGCCCGAGGACCAGCTACCCGGACCGAGAATTACGGAAGGATTGACGATGACAGCATTCAGCCCTTCGGCAATACCCCGCCACACTTCGCGTTCAGCGGCATATTTTGATATGGAATAGACCGAGTTGCTTCCGGAGTTTTTCCATAAATGGTTTTCGTTGATTTCTTCCTGCCGCTCCGATCGTCCGAGCGCAGCAATGGAGCTCACGTGGCATAGCGGGATGCCACCCTTGTGCAGCAAGGCATTCACCAGGTTGGCAGTGCCATTTACGTTGGTAAGCAACATCTCCCGCTTGCGTGAAGGGTGAAACGAAACCACCGCGGCACAATGATAAGCTTCGGAAACGCCTTCGAGCAACACCTCGAGGCGGGGCAAGTCGGTGAGGTCGGCATCCACCCACTCGATACGTGCAAGCTGCGCTTCTGGCTCAGACGCATACATCTGAAACACCTTTTGCACCAGTGACATATCCGAGTGTGTGCGTTTCATCGCTCTGATGTTCAAGCCTTTGTTACTCAGCTGAACCATCAGGTGCGAACCTACCAATCCTGTTGCGCCCGTTATAAAAATCATGGAACAAAGATAAGCAAGTTTCGTGACGGCCTTTCCAACACAGGCAATTTGCGCCCTACGCACAAATCCGGTGCGATTTTTTTACCTTTGCCGTCGCTAAACACCTTTGCACATGCACAAAAATTTTGTTGACGAACTCCGCTGGAGGGGCATGATTCACGATATGACACCCGGCACTGCCGAGCAACTCGAAAAAGAAATGACGGCAGCCTATGTGGGCATCGATCCCACGGCCGACAGCCTCCACATCGGTCACCTGGTGAGCATCATGATGCTGAAGCACCTGCAGCTGTCAGGCCACAAACCCATTGCCCTGGTGGGTGGTGCCACTGGCATGATTGGCGATCCATCGGGCAAATCGCAGGAGCGAAACCTGTTGGATGAGCAAAGCCTGCGACATAATCAGGAAGCCATCAAAGGGCAGCTGGCACGCTTTCTGGATTTCGAAAGCAATGCACCCAACAAAGCCGAGCTGGTGAACAACTACGACTGGATGAAAGATTACAGCTTTCTGGCTTTCATCCGAGATATTGGCAAACACCTGACCGTGAACTATATGATGTCGAAAGACAGCGTGAAAAAACGTTTGGCGGCCGATTCGGGCAGTGGCATGTCGTTCACCGAATTCACCTATCAGTTGGTGCAGGGTTTCGACTTTTTGTATTTATACCAGCACAAAAACTGCAAATTGCAGATGGGTGGCTCCGATCAGTGGGGCAACATCACCACCGGCACCGAATTGATCCGCCGCAAGCTGGGCGCTGAAGAAAACGCCTTTGCACTCACCTGTCCTCTGATTACCAAGGCCGATGGCGGCAAATTTGGCAAGACAGAAACCGGCAACGTATGGCTCGATCCCGCAAGAACCTCGCCCTACGCCTTTTATCAGTTTTGGCTCAATTGCTCCGATGAGGATGCCGAAAAATATGTGAAAATTTTTACGCTGCTCGATCAGGAAACTGTGGAGAAACTGGCCGAAGAACACCGGCAAAATCCCCACCTCAGGCTGCTGCAAAAAACCCTTGCCAAAGAAGTGACGGTGATGGTTCACAGCGAAGAAGACCTGAAAATGGCCGAAGAAGCCAGTCAGATTTTGTTTGGCAAAGGCACCACCGAAGTGCTGCACCGCATGGATGAAACTACTTTGCTTACTGTTTTTGATGGCGTTCCGCGTGCCAGCATCGACAAAAGCCTTTTGGAGCCAGGGATCGACATCACCGAGTTTTTGGTAACGCATACCCAAATTTTACCATCGAAGGGTGAAGCCCGCCGCAGCCTGAAAGAAAACGCTATCTCGGTGAACAAAGAGAAGACCACAGAAACAGCCGTCATCGGAAAAGCACATTTGCTGCAAGACAAATACATCCTCGTTCAGAAAGGCAAAAAGAACTATTATCTGGTAGTGGCCGACTAAAGCTGCCAGTTTTTTAGGTCAACAGCCGACAGCCCGGTTGCGCATCCACATTTTTGGTAACTTAGCTCCACCAAATCATCCCACTTCAGATGACGATTGATCCCGTTTACTCGCAATTCATCCTGCCGCTGATCATTGCATTCTTTTTGGCTGTGACCATGGGTGGCAGCGGAACTGCACCCTCGTTTTCAGCAGCTTACGGTGCAAACCTCATTCCGCGCAGCCTGATACCCGGCTTGTTTGGCATTATGGTGTTTGTGGGCGCCATCGTGGCCGGCAAAAACGTGGCCTTTACCCTTGGCCGTGGCATCCTGCCCCACGAAAACATGACCATTGTGCTCACTTCCATCATATTATTGTCGGTGGCAGTGACACTGCTTTTGTCGAACCTCCTCGGCGTGCCACAATCCACCAGTCAGACAACGGTGTTTGCCTTGTCGGGCGTGGCCACCCGGTTTGATGTGCTGCAAACCGAAAAACTCTTTTTCGAAATCATACCCATGTGGTTTATTCTGCCCGTGATTGCCTTTTTCCTCACTTTTCTGGCCGGAAAATACATTTACACACCCATGAAAAAGCGTTCTTCCTTTGAGTTTGAAACGCTGAAAAAGCATCCCGGACTGCAGGCCTTTGTGTTGATATCATCGCTCTACGTGGCCTTTTCGATTGGCGCCAACAATGTGGCCAATGCCAGCGGGCCCATTGCCTCGATGGTGCTCAACGAGTTGCATCTTACTGACAATCAAGCCAATTTTAAGCTGGTGATGGTGCTTTCCATTTTGGTGATTGCGCCTGCCTTCGGCATCGGAAGTTCGTTGCTTGGCCGAAGGGTGGTGCAATCGATGGGCAAGGAGATCATCGAATTTGGCCCGCTCTCGGCCACATTCATTGCATTTATAACAGCCACGCTTTTACTGTCTGTTTCGGTAACAAGGGGTATCCCGGCCTCACTGGTACAGTTGAATACAGGCGCCATTCTGGGAATTGGTTGCGCCAAGTTCGGCTGGAAGGAGGTGTTCAGCAAGAATACCGTTCAAAAATTCTGGCTCATCTGGCTCGCTGCTCCGGTTTTTGCCTTTTTACTGGCCATATTGCTCACCCTGGCAGCCGAATCAGCCGGACTGATTTAAAAATCAAGGCATTCCTTCCTGTTTCACCCATTCCATGCGTTGCTGATCATAGCCCAGCTCAGCCGCACGTTTCAGCAGCTTCTCCTTCACAGCAGGTTCGAGTTGGGGTGTGCGGCTCAAAATCCAGAAATAATCCGGCGAGCTGCTCCCGATGATGGCAAAAGAATAGTTTTCCTGATCGAGTTCAAGCACAAAGTAGTCGGCATAAAATATCCAGAAAAACGACACTTTCAGGTGGCCCTTTCCATCGGTAGAAGCCAATTTGGCTTTGCCGAGGGCCTTCTTCAATTTTCCGTCTTTGTAGCCCTGGTTGAGGACTTCAATTTTATTGCCAGGCAGCAGGCTGTAGGTGGCGGTGACGTGGCACAGGCCTTTCTCGAAACGGTGCGGGTAGCGGGCAATCTCGTACCATGTGCCCAGAAAGCGCTCAATTTCAACCGGTTTCAGTTCGGCGAGCATTTTCTTTCGGTAGTCTCCGGCACAGCTAAGCATGGCAAAAAGGATGAAGGTGAGCCCAAGGCCAACCCAAATGGTATTGAAACGGTTTTTCATAAATACAGTGATTCATGGCGATTTTTGGTGTATGCACAACACTACAAATGTACGCAGATTGAAAGGTAAAAGTCACATAAATATCAACCCATTTGTCTTCCTGATTAAAAAAAACTTTTTGCCTAAACCTGATGCTTCAGTAGTAGTAGCTTTATGTTTTGCGGGTGATTCCAACTCAGTTGAGAAGCCGTTGATGGTACTTAGGGCTTGCTGAAAAACCAATAAGTACATCAATATCACTAAATAAAGTTGGTATTTTAGACTTTATGTGCATGCATTTTTATCCATTCATCCCAAAAAGCTTTTATCCCAATTGAAACTCGAAATCGGAATGGATTGAAAAATAGCTTTGGTTACGATTTTTATTTTACCGCAGAGGCCGCAATGGAGGCGCAGAGGACGCAGAGAAATTTTTAATTTCAATCGCTTTGTTCTCTTTCCATAATCCACTATGCGTAAGCCCTTTGCGCTCTCTGCGCCTTCTTGGCGGCCTCTGCGGTTAAACTTTTTTGGCCCGGTTTGACTTGAATTCAAATACTTCTCACCTTTGGACAGCTAAATGAAAAGTTTGCAATATTTGGTTCGGAGCGTTTTTCAGCAGCCCCTTATTAAAAAAAGGAAGCACAAAGCTTATTACATTTGCCTGAGAAAAAAATTCTATGATCCTGCCTGCCAATTAATTTGCGTATGAAAATTTTAAAAAAATACTGGCCTGCGCTGTTCGCCCTTTACCTTTTTTTGTACGCACAACCGGTTTCGGCGCAACTGATTCTCAACGAAGGGAGCAATATGAATTATTCCACCCTTGCCGATGAAGACGGGGAATATCCCGACTGGGTTGAGCTTTACAATGCAGGAAATGACACCATCAACCTTTTAAATTATTCGCTGAGTGATGCACCCAGCAACCCGGTAAAATGGCGTTTTCCGGCGGTGAAACTGCCTCCCGGCGAGTTTATGACGGTATTTTGCAGCGGAAAAGACCGAAAGCCCGTATCAGGTTTCGTGGAAGTGGCAAAAGCACTCGACTTTACTCCCATTGCAGGCTGGAACACACATTACTTTACGACCCCCTTTTATTGGGATGGCGTTTCGAACATTCTGGTAAACACCTGCTCCTACAACTCAGCCCAATACACCAGCAATTCGTCTTTTGCACAAACCGAAACCTCATTTTTTTCAACCGTTTTTGCCTTTCAGGATGGCAGTGATGCATCCTGTGCGGCTGCCTATGGAACCAAATCGGCAAAGCGACCCCTTATCATGTTGGATGAAACGATCATTGGAACAGCTCAAAGTCAAAATTCCAACACCGAGTATCCAGCACCTTATGGAAACTGGTATTGGTCGGCACGCCATCAAATGCTGCTTCGGGCATCGGAATTAATCCAGGCCGGGCTCAGCGCAGGATATATCAACAGCTTGTCGTTCAATGTTATATCCACAGATCCGAACACCTGGTATGACTATGTTGACATTCAAATGAAATTGGTTTCGTTTGATGAGCTCGGCTCAGGCTTCGAGTCTCTCAATCCCGGCATGTATCAGCATACCAATTTTAAGCTCTCCGAAAACGGCGAGTCTGTCAACCTCTACTCCCCCCAGCAGGCATTCCTCAGCACACTTTATGTGAATTGTGAAAACCTGGATGTGAGCATGGGGCGCTATCCCGATGGTGCTTCTGCCACAAGCCTGCTCTATCCGGCAACGCCCTCGGCCCCGAATGCAACGTCCAATTCCTACAACGATCAACTCGTTCAACCTCAATTCAGTGTTCCGGCCGGCATCCACACTGCTTCATTCAGCGTTCAAATCACCAAACCAAACTCCGTGCGTTATCCGCTACACCACCAACGGAACCGACCCAACCACCCAATCGCCGGTATACAATGGCCTGCCTTTGTTCATTAACCAAACAACGGTGCTCAAAGCAAAAGCCTTTTCAACCGATATGCTCCCCAGCAAAACGAGCGCCGCTTCCTATTTATTCAACATCAGCCATCAAACGCCCATTCTGTCGGTGGTGACAGACCCTGCGAATCTGTATGGGTCGGCCGGAATTTTCGACAATTGGTGGTTCGATTGGGAAAAAGCCGCCTGGGTTGACTTTTTCGATCTGAATCAAAACCTGATATTCTCCAGGCGGGCCGGCATGCAGATTGATGGCGGCTGGGGCGGAGCACGCGCCCACCCGCAACATTCGTTTCGCATCGAACTGGATGATGGGGTGCTGGGCGACGGGCCTGTCAATTATCCCATCATTGCGTCCATTCCCCAACGCAGCAGCTATGGCAAATTTTACCTCCGCAACGGCAGCAATCAATACCTGATTTTGCCCTATAAAGAGGCGGCCCAAACAGCCATGATGGCAAACAACACCCACAATTATCACTCGGCCTGGGAGGCCGTGTCGGTGTATATCAATGGCCAATATTTCGGCCTCTACGACCTGCGCGAAAAAATGGATGCCGAATATTTCGAGGTGTGGGATGGCGCCGACGACGACCAAACCGATATCCTCTCGCAAAGCGCCTGGTATGGCGGCATACTGCGTCCGGTGGTGGGTTCGCTCGAAGCCTTTTATGACGACTTTAATGCCTTCGCCCAAATTGCACCCAACAGTCCGTTTTTCTGGAATGAAGCCAGTCAATACTTTGATCTTCAGTGGTATGCCGACTACATCATCGGAGAATCGTGGATGGGAAACACCGACTGGCCCTGGAACAACGTGAAAATTGTGAGGTCGGACAAAACCAATTTCACCTGGCGTTTTTGCCTCATGGACATGGAGCTGGCCATGCTTCCCAATGCCTGGACCGATTGTTATTACGACCACATCGACTATATGCTCAACTACGACCAGTCGAATAAGGTGGTCAACATCTGGCAAAGGGGCATTCAAAATGCTCGCTTCAGGACCTATTTTATCAACCGTTTTGCCGATTTGATGAATACGGCTTATCTGCCTGTAAATTTGTTGGCCATTGAAAACGAAATGTTTGCAAAGATGCATGCCGAAATGCCCCACGAATTTGCCCGTTGGGGCGACCCCAACAATATTCCTGCGCAGATGGCCGATTTCGAGAACAACCACCTTATTTTTCAAGAGCAATTGCTGGAGCGGAGCAACCAGGTGAGAAACCATTTGCAGGCGCATTTCAACCTCACAAATCAGGTGGATGTGACATTGAAAGTTGATCCCGAAAACGC
>CAZBMR010000077.1:0-11728 GCA_964492695.1 uncultured Lentimicrobiaceae bacterium | reverse complement strand
TCTATCAGCCATCAAGGGTTTTCAAACGCGAACTTGGCCCCGAAATATACCCGCTATCTGTCGGGCTAACGATTACGCCTTATTAAACCTGTTCAAGTTCAACTCATTCACAAATCGGGTTCAAGAATAGTAACGCATACATTTCTAGCTGTTTATTTATTGAGCATGTTAGGGATGGAGGCTTATAGCTTCATAAATTTGTAATGCTTGATCGTATTGCCCAGGTTGAGGGTTAAAATATGAATACCATCATTCAGTCCACTGACTGCTATTTTTGCATGATTTGTTGAATAATATCCCTCCTGAACAACCAGACCCTTCAAATCAGTGATCGTATATGTAGCACCTTCAATTTCTGAAGGAGATTCAATAATGATGCTCTCCTCATGCATGCCAACATTGATTTTGATTGTTTCATTGATACCGTCAAAAGCTTTTGCTTGAACATCCGTTAAACCGCAGGTTTGGACAATCTCTGCTAAAGTCAAAGCCCTGTTCCAGTAATAGAATTCATCCAATACTCCATTAAAATAATAGGGCGTTAAACCCACTTGATCTGTACGGCCTATTGAACCTAAACTGGTCGTGTAAGCAAGATAACTTCCTGATCCAGAATAATAACCACCATCATTACCGCAGTTTACATAAAGATTCATCGAATTTGAACTTTGGATTACTCCTACAATATGATACCAAGTGTTCGTTTGAAAAACAGTATTTCCTGTTATCGTTCGCCTGCATTCAGGACCAGTACAGTTTTCAATTCCACTTCCATAGCTCATCTGCATTTGGTAGGAATCAGGATTCAAGCCGAACCAAACGCCTGCATACATGTTTTTCGAAAAATCAGTTATGAATATCTGACTGTCGTCTGCATTCAGATTGAAAAATTTGACCCAAAAAGAAAATGACATGGGCAATGGTGGTTTTAGCGCAGGCTCGTTGGGCAACTCAACATGTGTATTGTAACCATTAAAATAGCAGGCTGAAAACGGATTGCCCCAAGGGTCGTCGGTAAATTCAGCGTTAAAATTGATCCCATCGAAATTATTCCCGCTATAATCCTCACAGTTGTTATTAAAAGGCAAATACAAAACCAAACCTTCCTGAAGGTTTTGAGAAAAGCCAAAAGACACACTTAAAATAAATAGAAAAATAAAGATGATTGCTTTCATAACAATTTCCCTAATTGATTATAGCGTAAAAATAGGAAATTTAATTGTTGATTATTCTATAACAAGTTATAATCTTTATCAGCAAATAACCTTGAGGGTTTTTACAATTATATTAAATCATTGCAATAAGAATAACAGTGATAATCGATTCACCCCATCATCAATGCAAAAAGCGTGAAGATCAGCGCAAATCCCACAATAAGTCCGGCATACACCTCAGACTGGGCGTGTGCGTGCAAACGCAGGCGGGCATAGCCTGTTGCACCGGCCACCAACACAACAGCCGGCAATACTTTAAAATAGGCCGGACTGAAGTACAACGAAAGTGTTGCCACACCGCCACACAAGGCACCAACGCCCAGGGTGTGCAGGCTAATTTTCCACCAATAGTTGATAAGCATAGCCACCAGACTCAGCATGGTGGCACCCAGCATATAGAGCCTGAAAATGGGATCGATTTCCCAGTTGGCTGACAATTGAAAGAGCAGGTAAAAAAAGATTGCTGTAACCAAAATGGGCACATGACGTTCGTTGCGCAAGGGCATGTGCAGCGCACTGATCATTCTCATTTCCAGCATCAAACGGAAAATAACTGCCGGAAAAACGAAGGTGATTCCAAAAATATACAGTGCATAAATAAACACCCAAAGCGTGTCCTGCTCATGCTGAACAGGGTCGCCGAAGCCCACCAAAACGGCATAGGCCCAGGTGGGCATGAAAAGGGGATGAAAAACGACAGACAGTATTTGCGCTATCCGTGTTTCGCGTTGGTGGTGGTGCGGCATGGTTAAAGTTCTTTCCTCAGGCGGGCTACGGGAATATTCAGTTGTTCGCGGTATTTGGCCACGGTGCGGCGGGCAATATTATAGCCCTTATCTTTAAGAATGATTGTAAGTTGCTCATCCGTAAGGGGTTTGTCCTTCACTTCGGCTTCGATGCAATCGCTCAAAATCTTTTTGATTTCACGGGTCGACACCTCCTCACCGTCCTCCATTTGCATGCTTTCGCTGAAAAAGCTCTTTAGCAGAAACGTGCCAAAAGGCGTTTGTACATACTTGCTGTTGGCCACACGCGAAATGGTGGAAATATCGAGGCCCACCACCTCGGCAATGTCTTTCAAAATCATGGGCCGCAAGGTGGTTTCGTCGCCGGTGATGAAATAGGTCTTCTGATATTGCATGATGGCCGCCATGGTATTGTAGAGCGTATTTTGCCGCTGTTGAATGGCATCAATAAACCATTTTGCCGAATCAATCTTTTGTTTGATGAACACCAGAGCTTCCTTTTCGGAGCGGGTTTTCTTGCTCTCGGCCAGCATCTCCAGCATTTCACCATAGGTTTTGCTCACACGCAGTTCGGGCATGTTGCGGCTGCTCAGGCTCAACTCCAGCTCACCGTCGTTGATATGAATGATAAAATCAGGAATGATGTAATGGTTTTCCTTTGACGATTCTGTCACACTGTTGCCCGGCTTGGGGTTGAGTTTCAAAATCTCGTTCAATGCCTCCTTCAGCTCTTCTTCGGTGATTTCGGCCCTTTTGATGATCTTATCGTAGTGTTTCTTGGTGAATTCATTGAAAAAACGATCAATAATCAAAATAGACAGGCTGTAGTCCCTATCAGGTTCATCAGCTTGCAACCGCTTGAGCTGCAGCATCAAACATTCCTGCAAATTCCGTGCGCCCACGCCGGCCGGATCAAACTCCTGAATGATGGACAAAATTTCGGCCAGCTCACGTTTGTTGGTTTTGATGTTCATGCCAAAAAGCAAATCATCAGCCATGGCGTCGAGCGGGCGACTCAGATAGCCCGAGTCGTCGAGGTTTCCAATGATGTAGGTGCCAATTTTTAGCTTTCGTTCGTCCAGCTTTCTGTAGCCCAGTTGCTGTATCAGCAACTCCTGAAAGCTGTCGGCACTGGCAAAGGGAATGTCGTATTTGGTGTCGTCGGGGCTGTAGTTGTTCACACTGGTCTTGTAATCAGGAATGTCGTCATCATCGGCAATGTAATCGTCAAACGAAAACTCATCGTCTTTGCTGTCGTAGTCATCCTGATCTTCATCCCCATCATAATCCCCGTCGTCGTCGTAGGCATCATCTCCTGTCTCATAATCTTCCACTTCAGAGCCCTCTTCCATTTCCAATGCCGGATTCTCCTCTATCTCCTGCTTGATGCGTTGCTCAAGTGCCACCGATGGAATCTGCAAAAGCTTCATCAGCAATATTTGCTGTGGCGAAAGCTTTTGAAGCAGTTTCTGTTGTAGCCTTTGATTGAGCATATATCAATGTTAAATGATGTGCTGTCGGGGTTTGCACCCAAACACTTGACGAAGTTACTACAATAATTCTCTGAATTGCAAAAAAAAGCTGATTGAATTATAACTATTTGTTTTTAAATTATTTAAGAGATATAACCAATATCATGCCAAGCTGCAAAATTGCAGCTGCAACCATTTAAAACTCACAGTTTTGTGGTGTGCGCGGGAACGGGATTACATCTCTGATGTTCCCCATGCCGGTTACGAAAAGCATCAGGCGCTCAAAACCCAAACCAAAGCCTGCATGTGGCACCGTGCCAAATTTACGGGTCTCGAGATACCACCACAGGCCTTCGGGCTCCACGTGCATTTCTTCCATACGCTGGAGCAACTTATCGTAGCGCTCTTCGCGCTGCGAACCGCCTATGATTTCGCCAATACCCGGAAACAAAACATCCATGGCACGCACTGTTTTCCCATCATCGTTTTGCTTCATATAAAAAGCCTTGATCTCTTTGGGATAATCAGTCAGAATCACCGGCTTTTTGAAGTGCTTTTCCACAAGATAGCGCTCGTGTTCCGATTGCAGGTCGGCACCCCACTTTTCGATGGGATAGCTAAATTTGCCCTTCTTGTTGTGATTGGAGTTTTTCAGGATATCAATAGCTTCGGTGTAGGTGATGCGTTCGAAATCGTTTTCAAGCACAAACTTTAGTTTGGCAATCAGCTCCATCGATTTTTCATCGGCCTTTTTGTTTTTTTCTTCCTCTTCGAGGCGTTTGCTTAAAAAGGCCAGATCATCGGCGCAGTTGTCGAGGGCATATTTGATCAGGTATTTGAGCATTTCCTCAGCCAAATCCATATCATCATGAATGTCGAAGAAAGCCACTTCGGGTTCGATCATCCAAAACTCAGCCAGGTGCCGCGAAGTATTTGAATTCTCAGCCCTGAAGGTTGGTCCGAAGGTGTACACCTTGGATAGCGCCAGAGCAGCCAGCTCAGCTTCGAGTTGCCCCGAAACCGTGAGGTTGGCCGAACGTCCGAAGAAATCCTGTTTAAAATCAATTCCGCCTTCTTCGTTGCGCGGAAGCTCATCGAGTTTCAAAGTGGTCACCTGAAACATTTCGCCTGCGCCTTCGGCATCAGAAGCAGTGATAATAGGGGTGTGAACGTTGTAGAAACCCTTGTCGTTGAAGAATTTATGAATGGCAAAAATCATGGCATGGCGCACCCTGCTTACGGCACCAAAGGTATTGGTACGAAAACGAAGGTGAGCCTTTTCGCGCAAAAACTCCAGCGAATGCTTCTTGGGCTGGAGCGGATATTCATCCGGATTGGCTTCACCCAACAGCTCGATGCTCCGCACAGTCAGCTCTACCCGTTGACCGCTACCAGCTGATGGAACAAGCAGACCGCTGGCCGAAACTGCCGAACCGGTGTGCATCAGAGCCAGTTGCTCCTCAGGAATTTGCTCCAAATCAATCACCAGTTGCAAATTATGCATGGTGGAACCATCATTGAGGGCAATAAAAGCAACATTTTTGCTCGAACGCTTGGTGCGCACCCAGCCTTTGACATTCATTTCCTGCTCAAAGTTTTCACTTTGCAGCGCGTCTTTAATCTCTGTACGTTTCACGAAATTGAGGTTTAATTGAAAAGAAATGCAAAAAAACAAAAAAAGCGCCAATCTTTCGCCGCCTTCGCACCAATTATCCCATTTTAGGCCTTATTAACCCATGCGAAAGCCGTGTGTTGGAACAAAAGCCAGGCTTGTTTGTTTAGGCTTTACTAATTCAAACTAAAGTGAGGCCGTCTGGCAGATTGATCAGTAAATTTACGGCCTGTAAGTAAAAGTGTAATCATGCTGAGAGAAGAGTGGGAAACCAATACCCTGAGTGACACGGGTTTGGGTGATGCATTGCCATTTTTGATTTGTGGACCTTGTAGTGCCGAATCGGAGGAGCAATTGTTGGCAACGGCAGAAGGCTTGCAACAACTTCCGCGGCTCGACTATTTCAGGGCTGGCATCTGGAAGCCACGCACCCGTCCGGGCGATTTTGAAGGGGCCGGCGTGCCTGCATTGGCATGGCTGCAAAAGGTGCGGACGACCTATGGTTTTAAGGTGATGGTGGAAGTAGCGCATCCGGAGCACGTTGAAGCTGCACTGAAGCATCAGATAGATGCTGTTTGGATTGGTGCACGCACCGTGGTAAACCCGTTTTCGGTACAGCTACTAGCTGAATCCCTGCAAGGCAGCAACTTGCCGGTTTTTGTAAAAAATCCGGTCACGCCCGACCTCAAGCTTTGGATGGGCGCCATTGAGCGACTTCGCAAAACAGGCTCGCAACAGCTGACGGCCATACACAGGGGATTTCACTATTTCACCAATTCGCCCTACCGCAACGCCCCCATGTGGGAAATTGCCATCGAGTTGAAAAGACTGATGCCCGAACTTCCTGTGATTACCGACATCAGCCACATTAGTGGCAAAAGAGAATTATTGGCCGAAATTGCCCAAAAAGCGCTCGATCTCGAGACTGACGGCCTGATGATTGAGACGCACTACAACCCCTCCATCGCCAAAACAGATGCTGCTCAGCAGATTACACCCGAAGCATTGAGCGAATTGGTGCTTGGACTCAAAGTGCGAAACAGGCCTTTGAATCCCGAATTTGATTTGAAGCTCGAAAAATTGCGTACCGAAATTGACAAACTCGATGGTGAGCTGCTGCATTTGTTAGCCAGAAGGATGGATGTGATCGACGAAATAGGGCTGCATAAAAAAACAAACAACCTGTCTATCCTTCAACTCAAGCGCTGGAAACACATCCTCGACGATCGCACCGCCATTGGTCAGCACCTGGGACTGGAGCGCGATTTTCTGGTTTCGCTGCTCGAGCTGGTTCACCAGGCATCCATCAACCGCCAGGAGCGTATTTTTAACAAAAAACAGGAAGACTTGACTACATCCAGCGGCGACGCCGGAAATAGATGATCATGCCGGAGGTGAGAATACCCATGCCAATCACAAGCACCCAAAAAGCCACCGTCATGTTTTGCAAAGGGAGCACCACATTCATCCCATAGAGGCTGGTAATGAAAGTGAGCGGGAGGATAATCACCGAGATCAAGGTGAGAATCTTCATGATTTCGTTGGTTTTGTTGGTTTGCATCGAGTCGAAGGTTTTCGACAGCCCCTCGATCAGGTCTTCGTAGTCTTCGGTCATGTCCCATACTTTCTGGTAATAGTCGAGGATGTTGCCCCAGTATTCCTCCATATTGTCGGCAAATCCACTGATCTGACCTGTTTCAAATTTATGAAACAGCCTCAGCTGAGGTTTGAAGATGGTGTTCACCAGGATGATGTTTTTCCGCGTCACCGAGATGCGCTCAATGATCTTAACAGGCTTGTTGTTAAATAGTTCCCTGTTAATGAGTTCGAGGTCGAGGCCAGTTTTACGCAACAAATAGATGGATTCCGACATCAGACGTTCGAGCAGTTTATAGAGCAGGGCATCAGAGGTCCCGATCTCAAAATCCTCGTCGTTTTCCTCCATTTTCTTGTATTCGCCAAACATTTGACCGGCAATCCAGAGGTTTTTCTCAATGGTGATGATGTAGTCTTCGCCCCAAAAGATTTTCACCTCCTTGGTTTTGATAAAGAGATTCTGCCGGTCGAAATTCGGGAAGTGTAAAATGAGGAAGTAATAATCGTCGTAGATGTCAATTTTCGGTCGCTGGTTCATGGACTTACAGTCCTCAATATCCAGAGGGTGGAAGTGAAACTTGTCTTTCAGGAAATCGAAATCTTTGTCAACGGGCTGGTGAATATGATGCCAGCGTAGCCTCCCCATTTTAACTGTTTGAATCATAGGCCGTCGCAATAATGAATAAGCACTCGGTTGAAAGCATCCGCTCCCTCACCGGATGCGGCTCAAAGGTACATCAAAAAGTCAGATCGTCATCGTTCGCGCATTATTTTTCAAATGTTAAGTGAAACAAAAAAAGCACTTGTCATTGCGTAACAAGTGCTTTTCTGAATCAATTCCGGCTTGTTATTGCACGATGAATCGCTGTGGCTGTGCCGAATCGGAACGCTTCACAAAATAAAGACCTTCCTTGAAACCATTCAACGAAATTTCCACTACGTTTTGGGTGTTGACCAGGGTTTCGGTCAACAAGGTTCTGCCTGCCACATCCACAACTGAGATTTGAACACCTGCAGAAAGCCCATTCTGATCCTTGATTGTCAGGTGGTCTTTGGCCGGATTGGGAAAGAGCTGCCAATCAGCATCTGAAGTATGAATTTCAGGCGCAGCAGTTTCAACATTTAGCATTACAATTTTAATGTCGTCGAAATAGAAGCCATCACCAACAACCGAACCATCGCTTTCGAACGTGAAACGCAACTGAAAGGCAGTGCCAGCATAAGGTGTAAGGTCAATCTGTTCTTTCACCCAAGCCGAAGTGCCGTCGTAGAGTGGCTCACCTTCGGGCTGATTGCTGCCACCGGGTTTGGTATATTTTCCAGTCAGGGGTGTCCATTGAAATGCTCCGGATGGCTTAATTTTAATCTGGGCATAATCCCATCCCGCCTCGATGTCCCATTTGGTCCAGAAACTCAGGTTGGCATAGGGTGTTTCGGGCAATTCGATGGGTTGAGTGAGTGTGATGGAGGAGCTGACATTGCTGTTGTAGTTTCCGTTGGGCGAATCGCTGATCGAGGCAGGAGCCGAAACGAAAGAAGAAGTGGTGATGCCCCATCCCGAATTCGTCCAGCCCGCGATCAAATCGCAGGGGTTGTCGAGCAGGGTAATGGTGTTTCCAAACATCTTGGTGATGGTGTCGGTGGTAACAAATTCACCATTATCAAGCTGAAGCACAAAGCGAAAAGTATCGCCACTAAGCAGCTCGTCCGAAAGGGTGACGGCAATCGAGTCAGTTGCTTGTTCGAGCATGCCGAGGCTTCCAAAAACAACTGGTTCGCCAACTGCCACCACAGTTTCATCAACCGGAACAATGCTTACAGTCCAACCTTCGGAGCTTGCAAATCCAAGGCGCTGCAGGCTGAATGGGAAATAAAACGCATGCCCGGCAATGATATCGTCTGACAAATCGGTGATTTTTCCATAACTTCCTGCTAACCATGCCGCATACATGTTTTGAATCATATTTTCCTGACAAAGCGGAATGATGCGGTTGGTGGATGGCCAAAAGCCGTCGTAATCATCACCCACCTCGGGCGTGTATGCAAAAATTGCAGGTTTATTTTCCGTGTCGCCATACATATAGTCGTCAGAACAGCCATTCACCTCGTAAATGGTTGTGCTTGCCGGGCCAAAGGTATAGTGGCTGTCGCGCGTCATCAGGCTTGCATGTGCATGAAAGATATCGTTGTCCGGACAAAATTCAGGGGTATATCCCCATGGATATAGCAATAAGTTGCTGTAGGAATGATAGTTGAGTGCAATGGCAAATTGATGTTCTTCAACAAATTTTTTCAGGTTTTGGGTTTCGGGTTCGCTGAAAGCAGATGGTCCACGGTAGGTTTCATCATTGGCATATGGCGATGAGCCGTTGTTGTCGTAGCCCCACTTATAGCCAAAATTCCGGTTGATGTCCACCCCATACGATCCCCCGTTGTTTCTTCTGTTTTTGCGCCACATCCCACCGCCTGAAGGCGAGGTTTGCTGGTTGTAGAGGTATCCGTCAGGATTGACAATTGGCACAAAATACAACTCCCTGTTGTTGACAAGTGTCTGAATCTGAGTGTCTGTGTCGTAATTTTCCAGCAGGTGAAGCATGAAATACATCATCTGCTGCACGCCGATGCCCTCGCGGGCATGGATGAGCGAGGTGTAAAGTACTTCAGGTTCATTTTCATCTTCGCCTGGATTATCGCTTATTTTCACCCACCAGATGGGATTGCCCAGGTGGCTGGGATTGAGCGGGTCGATGGCCTGTCGCACGCTGATAAGGTCGGGCCATTGTGCCGCCATAAAATCAAGTTTATCGAGCACCTGCTGATAGGTGTACATCCCTCCCATGCTGCCATATTCCCAGTTTTGCGGAACGGGAAACTCATCGGCAGGATTGCGTGTGATGGGGGTGTTCGACGCAGCTTCCGACCGATCGCGGTAGAACTTTGCCACATCGGGGATCAGTGTTTCAACTTGAAAACCAGCTGCAATTACCTTACTGATTTCTTCAGCAGAAAGGTCGGTTTCAAGAAATTCGCCAGCTTTAAATGTGCCTTCGGTGAGGTCGATTCCGGTTTGAGCAAGGCGCTCTGCACTTTGTCCATTTAGCTGGATTTTTACACGACTGTGGGTAATAATGTCCTGAGCGGCAACACTTAGAAATACGGCAGCCGACAAGAAAAAGGATAAAACATGTTTCATCAGGAAAAAATTAAATTCGGGGGGGTAAAAGTAGGAAAAAGCTTTAACGCGCCACCCTGGCCTGGAACAATAAAATGTCTGAAATCAGTCTTTCCAGCTAAAAGTGCCAACCATGTGGCGCAGGTCTTTCTTTAGAAACTGAATGACCGGTGCAATGGAATCGTTGTTTGGCCGGAAGCCAAAATACAAGGCCCCGCGAACAAAATGGCGTGTTGAATCGGTAAGGTAGAACTGTACCGGCGAAGCAACTCCCTTTCCCTGAATAAAATAGAAGCTTCCAAACACTTTTTCCCCGGGCTGTATGATCAGGCTGTCTGCAATGCCACTGGCCTTGGGCAAGTGTTTCAGGGCCATGGTTCTTGCGTCTTCGAGGTAAACAGCAAGGTTGTTGTCAACTGCTTTGTAACTCAGGTATATTTCTGCCTTGAGACTGGGATATTGTATCGTGAACCAGTCTTGTTGTGCGCCTGCCTCATCTGCTCGTCTGATGCTGGCAGTTGTAGCGTGTTCAAAACGGTAATGCCTGGCGGAGTCAAAGGTGAGGTAAGTGTTTTCGGGTAGATCGATCCGTAAAAAGCCCCTTGGTTTTGGCGTGTAGCTTTCGTCGCAAGAGACGGCAAGCCAAACGACGATTGTGAAAATAACAGCAAGTAGAGCTATGGTTTTAATGCGCTTCATTTTTGGGCTGCCTGATTACTTTAATTTGCTTAATGCGACGCACATCGGCATCGGCCACTTCGAAACGAAAATCTTTGCAGCTGATTTTTGCTCCTTTTTCAGGAATCCGGCCTTCGAGTTCGAGCAGCAGACCTGCAAGCGTATCCGACTCACCCTGAACATCTTCAAAATAGTAATCGTCCAACTCCAGCACCTTGCAAAAATCATTTAGATTGGTGCGGCCTTCAAATAAAAAGGCATCTCTTCCCAATTTTTTAAAAAGACTGCTACCCGCATCCTTATCAAACTCATCACTGATTTCGCCCACAATCTCTTCAAGAATATCTTCGAGTGTGAGTAAGCCGGCAGTGCCACCATACTCGTCAACAACAATGGCCATGTGGATTTTCTTTTCGCGAAACTCCTGAAGCAAATCGCTGATCTTCTTGTTTTCAGGAACAAAAAAGGCAGGCCTGACAAGCTGTCTCCAATCCACATCGGTTGCATGAAGAAAAGGAAGTAAGTCTTTGATATAGAGAATGCCAACCACTTTGTCAATGGTTTCTTCATACACCGGGATGCGTGAGAAGCCACTATCGAGCACAAGGCGAAGCAACTTTTCAAAACTACTGTCGGTGGCGATGGCGGCAATGTTCACGCGCGATTGCATCACACTTGTCACTTCCTTTTCGCCGAATGTGGCAATGCCTTTCAGCATCTTTTTTTCCTCGGGCAAAGTGGTTTCATCACTGGTTATATCGATGGCAACAGACAAATCGCTCATCGTAAGGCCAGAAACTTTCTTTGCAAGTTTGTTGTCAATAAACGAGGTGGACGACACCAAAAGCACGCTCAGAGGCTTGAAAAGAACAATGCAGACACGCAGAAAAGGGGCAAGCATCAGAGAAAGCCGCATGGGTTCTTTGTTGGCATAGATCTTGGGCATGATTTCACCCAGCAACAAGATCAGCGAGGTGATGAGCACCACCTGCACCAAAAATTCGACCATGCTGTTCTCTCCAAAATCAACCATGTTCGAGGTAATCAAGCTGGCCAGAATCACTATGGCAACATTTACCAGGTTGTTGGCAACAAGAATGGTTGCAAGCAGTGTTTTAGGCTTGTCGCGTAGCTGCAAAACGAGTTTTCCAGCTTGCTCGTGTTCACTTTTGAGTGCAGCAAGATCGGTAGGTTTGAGCGAGAAAAACGCAGTTTCGCTACCCGACACCATTGCCGAG
>CAZBMR010000076.1:0-12244 GCA_964492695.1 uncultured Lentimicrobiaceae bacterium | reverse complement strand
ATACTTTATAAAGCATTTTAATACTTTTTTGAATCTGTCAATGCGTAAGTCCTACTTTATTTCATTGAATAAAATATTTGTAGGAAAGCTAAGACGGAAGTTCAAGTTCGTTAGTTTTCCCATTATTCTTAATGACCAAGCGTGCCACCATAGTCTCTTTAGCAAAATCATAAACAATGATTTCTGGATGGTGTAAATCTATAGCTTGTCCTATGAAAACACATGCTGCATTTGAAGCACATACTAATAAATGAACTCTTTTAGTATTATGTTTATTTTTTAAATCATGCAATAGTTGTTGCAATCTAGCACAGAATTTCCTTCCACTTTCTGGATTAGGTATTGCTCCATTTCCCATATATTCTGGTAAGGCTGTGATTTCTAAAATAGCCGCTCCTACTGACTCTTTGAGTTCTTGAGCTCGGTTTTGGATTGGTTCGGCTATTGCTGTGAAATTTGCGCAAATTACGACATCATCATTTTCTGTTAGTGAGTCTAGGCCTTTGATTTCATAAAATGGGTCTATTACATTGTTATGTGGCCATAACCAACTACTACTATCCCGATAACGTAGCATAGGGGTAAACTCATTTTTGTTACCTAATAAACTTCCTAAACCTATTAATGCAGGCATTGGTCCAAAAGCAAATAGTGCAGCTTTATATCCATCACGTTTTGTTCCTTGCAATATTTGATCTGCTTCATCCTTAATAAGCTCAATTAAATCTTCATTAAATTTTTCAGGCTTTTTTCTATAAGGTGTATTGCTGTCGGTTAAACAACGCTCTTGACCTTTAATTCTTGATTTAAGTAAGGATAGGCTAGAAGCTATATCTTTTAATTGGGGGTTAGAAACGAACTGTCCATTTACAGGCCATAGAATTGTGTACACAGGTACTGCTTCAAATGATAGGCCATCTAAAAGATTTTCTGCTAGATCACAGAACTCTTTTCTCATTAATGCCAAGGTTGTAGCTGAATAGTCTGCCGCAGCTACTTTATCAATGAGTCGATGATGCTTATCACATAGTAATAAAATGTTATCTGGTTCATCAGATAAAATACTTGAAAAATAGGGAATCCCTCGCTCACCATTTACAGCAGATGCAACATTATGGGCTAAGTAAGAAAAGTTCCCCTCTGCCCCTGACAAAAACTCATATCTGAGGGACTCTCCGCAACCTACAAACATACATCGTCCATGACCATCATTCCACACCTTATTTTTTGTAGCTGTTGTGATGTTTCTCCCTCGACCAATCTTGTTTTCATCACTAAAGTACTCAGTGAGAAAATCTACTATTTTTTGGCTGTTATCTAGCAGAGTAGATATAGCAGAACAGGAATCCCAAATTTCTTTCAAATGTACCAAATTTTCAAGATGTTCTTTCTGTAATGAGGAACCTTGCCAAAATCTTAGAGTAATTGGCTGATGATTTTCACTTATTGCATTTATAGATTTTACACATTCTTCAAGATTTAAATTTAGACGAAGTGTTCCGAGTAGATCAGAATCTTTAAATAAAAGGATTACTAAATTTTTCCTACTCTCATCACTGAGTATTCCAATTGTATTCCAATTAATAAATTTTTTAATATCATCAATATAAGATACTACTTTATCCAACTGTTCAAATGGGGCATCCATTGCCTGATTAAAAATTTTTGTATCTAATGTAGTCATATTAAATGTCCTTATTTTCAATAAGAAGAGAGCGATCAATAAATTTATCATTCATACGTATGACAATTTTTATTTGCTCTAATCCAATGATGATAAAAAATAAATTTCTATCAGGATTACGCTTCAAACATCTTTGCCAATCTCCATAATCTATATGTGATGGAATAGGAATAGCTTGAGGATGGCTATGCCAAGTTCCTAAATAAATTGCGGTTCCATTGGAGTCCAAATATGCCTTATCAACTATTTGTTGATGTCTCGGATCTTTCATTGTAAAGCTATATTTTGTTCTAATATCCTTGGACATCGGTACAGTTACACTCTCAATGCAGTAATGATTACTAGCAAAATCTTTAGTACCAATTAGTACTCCACAAGCTTCCGTATCATAATGATTTATTTGACGAAATTTGAGCCATAGATCATAGACTGATTTTGAAATAGACAAATCTAAATCATTGAAAGAAATCTGAAAATATTCATCATGCATTACAAATATCACATCCTGAATTTAAAAGAGGTAATACTTCAAGTGGTTTTGTGAATGCTTGATAACGATCAGTGAGTTCAAAGCCATTATTGATAACATCTGTAGGGCTTCCTTTCCAACTCACTTTAGATGATTGGGTAATTTCACCTAATAAGAACCCAGAAGCTAAGCCAGATGCAATTAGAGCTGTTTGGATTGCTGTTAGATTACTATATGGTAGAAATGCATTACCACAGCCAGCCATATTTTTTGTTAAGCTTTGATCTGATTTTAAGAAGTTAAGGTTAGATACCAGACCTCTGGAAAAGTCTAAAGAATTTACATATGCACATCTCAAACACCCTAAACTGTCAGGAATATCTAAGGTTGCATGTCCACCGATACCATATCCTTCAACCCATGTATTAATTACTGCTGTTTCAATTTCATTTTTGATGCAGAAATCATGAAAAATACGTTCTTGGCTAGGTGAGCCAATTGCAATAATGACGAGATCAAAACTATTGAGGAGATTCTCATCTCTTAAATCTAATAATCCACAGAATTTTTGAGCCGTATCAAGCCACGGGTACTTCATTTGTAATTCTAATATTAAGCCGTAAGTTTTAGGCCAATTTACGTAGGTAGTTGGTAAGCTATGGCGATATAAATTATCGAGGGAAAGTGATTCTGGGTCTACAAGTGTTAAATGACCAATACCCGTTGAAGCGAGTTGATTTGCAATCTGGCTCCCAACGCTACCACATCCTACGAGTAAAACTTTCTTATTTTGTAGTGATATATCTGCACCACTACGAGGAATAATTCGTTCTTTATTAAACAGGCGAATATCCATTGCTTTAATATCCCAAAACTCTAAATTTTTGGTATTTAGTGGAAAATTCTTTTTACCTTTAATGTCTTTTTTGAGTACAAAGTGCAGACCAAACCATGTTTTTCCTGAATCGGTTACAGCATTAAAAATAATCCAGAAAGAATGATCTCTACATTGGCCAAAAGTATGAGTGAGTTTGTCACGTATTGATGGGTCAATGAAATCTAATATTTTCATATACCAGTCACTTAAATCACTCTTTCTCCATGGGGCAGGAATCAAGCTTTGAAGAGGAACTATACAACCTGTACCTGTTGGAATACCTCTCCCTTTGATTTGATTATTGATTAAAGAGTAATTTGAATTCCGGTTATAATCTTTTGGAACTCCAAAATGATAAGAGTCCAGACCATATTTATCATTTTTCTTTTTAGGTGGAAAGACATCTATCAGTTCAAAATTACCAGCATCGGATAGGCAAAGAAAATTGGCGTATTCCTGCTCTCGAATTTGATACCATCCTGCTAAAAATTCACGTAATAATTCTTTTTCATTCCACTCTTGATCAGATAGGCATTGATTTAATAGTGTTATATGTCGCTTTATTGATTCCTCAAATGCGAGTTCAGGTACTTCGTAATTGATAGAAACAGAATCAGGAACATTTACACAAATAGAAGCAACTCCCCATTTATCGAATGATAGGGTATGTGCCAATCGTGGAAATGCTTCAGGCTTTTCGAGAACAAAAGATGGCATTTCCTTGAGTTCATCAACTTTAATGTGAATGAGGGAGACTTCATAACCTGAAATTTCACATTCAACTTTAATGGCCGGCAATAAACAAAACTCTATTGCGGATACAGCGTATCCGCAAGTAGTTAAGTGTTGAATAATAGGTTGATAGTTCATGCGCCTTGAGATGTCCCTACAGCTCCAGAAGTTGCAAATACTGCTTTACGTGTAGCAGAAGCATTATTTGTCCCTTCTGGGAAATCATCACCAAATAGTCCAATAAGGAGCGAACATTGTTTAGATTCATCAGTTTCATCAATGACTGTTTGAAGTGATGAATTTAGAGTGGAAAGTCTGTTTCTAAATCTTGTACCCGTATTGAAACTACTTCCATGAAAGATATCTCGATATGGCGAAACTGGAAGACTAACTTGAACTTTCCATTGATCATCTGGATAAGAAATAAAATATCCAGACCAATTAAGAATGGAATTCACAGTATCTTTCAAGGCTATTAAGTCATTTGGACAACCTTCTGAATCAATACTAGGTCTAAAGTGCTGTTTAATCATAACTGTGAGGCCAATGGAGTAAATCTTTCGGCTTACATCGTGACTAAATTTAAAATTTCTCCATCGTTTTAGATATCTGACCAATCTACGGAATTGATATAACTTTTGGGTTTCATATTCTCCAAATGCTGAAGAATCATTTACCCAACTAATTAATTCTCTCGGAGCTGAGTCAGACCATACCTTATTTTCAGCGTTTGAATCTTTTTTCCCCACCGCTAATTGATAACTTCCCCAAGACGTTTTTCTGTAGATAGGAATGTCGATATGTAAATCTTGAGATTGGTAATCCGCAGTAACACAAGGTTTTTTGATTTTTGCATTGCGGAAGCCTCGGTTCTCTAGAATATCAAGAACTACCTTTTTTGCTTCCACTGGATCTGTGGGTGCCTGATCATGATCAATGACAATTGCACGATCAATATCAAAATCTTTATATTTTTCCTTGATAGCGGTGAAAGTAATTAATGAACCTTGAACAAAATCATCAATAACAGGATAGCCTTTTTCCTTAAATTTTGTTTTGATTGCACTAGTAATACTATCATCTTTTTCCCGAGCCTCCTTATACGCATCATCTTGACGTGTAAGTTGGATTCGTTGATTGAAAGTATTAAATTTACTTTGAATACTCATATGTGTTCTCTAATAAAATATGTCAATGAAATACCTGGCCTTTCTTGAAAAACTAGGTAGAGAACAATTACTTATACGTTATAGAAGACTTTTGAACGAATGGAGTCTTTAAATAAACCCCATAAATTCTAAGAACTAGTCTTTTTTGAACGTTTTGGAAATTTATAAAGACCACCTTTAGGATGATAAATACGTTTTCCATTGCGGGTAATGAAGCGTGTATAGATGTATTCAATACCATCAGTATTTGTAGACATAGATCTACTCCTGTATAGGGCTCAGTAAAGTGAGCGCAATAAAGGACTAGACTAGAGAGAACATTGCTATTTGGAGGGCTTTTGCGTTAGAATCAAGACACCACATCTAGGGACTCTAACGTGAAAGACCTTTAGCTTTGCTATAGTCTTTGGTCCAGAATTGCAGGGGCATATGCCCAAATCTGCCTTTCTCACGTTTTCGTAGCCGACCTTAGGGTCGGCTAAATTATTTAAGAAACCATCGTTATTTTCTCCAAGGCTTCTATATCTGCTTTATAAAGCTGACAAAAATCTTCAGGGTATAGATTGAACATTAATGGTAAGTCATTAAGAATTTGTTCTTTGTTTTTTTGGCAAAATTCAAACATTAATTGAGCAAATCGATTTGGGCATTCTCGTTCAAGTGGATATGGTTCCACTTTTCTATACCCATACATACTCATTTGACGCCAAAGTGTTGCTGACTGACGATCACTAATATCCCCTATATGTTTAGCCTTAACAATTAAAGCTGCCATAGAGACTTTCCAAGCTAATTTATTTGTCGCATAGGTTTTTAAGTTTGTTGTGCGTAGTTGTCCCTTGATTGCTTCGGTAGGAACTAAAAATTCGGCTGCAAATTCATTTGCTTCATCTTCCATATCTATAGATGGTGCAAATTTGTGAAGTACTAGATGCCCCAACTCATGGGCTAATGTGAAGCGAATTCGGTCATTAGGCTGATTTTTATTTAAGAAAATACATGGAGGGCAATTCTGAGTTTGTAGAGATACACCATCAATATGATCTTCTGCAAAGTCACAATAAAAGATATAAACACCAGACTGCTCAATTATTTCTGTTAAATTCTCTATAGGATTTAATCCCAGGCCCCATTTCTTACGTAAGTTTTGTGCAGCTTCGCTCGCATTGCTAACATTTATATGAATTTGATAACTAGGTAATGGTAATTTTTCATCTAATTGAGAAAAGATATTTAATGTTTCTAAGTTAGCTGCTTTTATTGTCATTTCAGCATTAATTTGGCTTAGCACTTTAGCTGTCGTCGTAGCTTTTTTTCTATATGCGTGAAGGCTAATTGGAGAAACTTTAAAGTGATCAAGCTGAGTAAAAAAACGTTCGGGAAAATTTAGTGCTTTAGCAAGTTGTTGTTTAGTTTCTTCTGAAGGTTTTAAGTCGCCTTTTTCAATTTTTGATAGGGCTGCCTGAGTGATATTTTTCATATTTTGGACGAGTTCGGTCTGACTCATGCCTCTTAGGTCACGAGCGATTTTTAACATGTCAGGGTTAAAAGTACTCATATATCCTCCGTGAATCAAAAAATCTTCTGATTCAGGAGGAAAGATAGAAGAAAATGTGATGGATGTCAAACATTAGCTGTCATTTTTTCGCAAAAATATAACCAATTTTAAAATCTAATCTATATGTTGTTATATTTTAGCTGTAAAAGTAATGTTTAAATACTATATATAGGTATTTTTATGAAATATTTCATAAAATTCTTTTTTACCCCGAATCTTGGTTCGTTCTCTATACAGAGAACCCACGACTCTTTAACCAGATTCCAACTAACACAGGTGCAGATATGACAGTGGCAATGAGTTCTGCGACTAAGTGCCCATTTTCCACCGTCTGTCCTTTTAGGCGAGCAAGGATGGCATCAAATGAATTACCTGATAAATTGGCAAAATAAATAACGTTAATACAAGCCATTAGCTCTTTAAACTCAGCCGCAGAAAAAGCTGCTTGCAAGCGTGCTGTCGCTGCTTTTGATGGGCGACGTTTTTGATCAGCAAAATGCTGTGCATATAATATGGCCAATACGGTAGGTTTAGTTTGATCAGCTTGATTTAATTGCAACATTTGTTGTAGCTCTTGCAAATCAACATCTTGCTTGAGGGCTGCACCCGTATGAACCCAGTCACAATAACGACAGTCATGTACTGAGGTGACGGCAAGCATCACTTGCTCTTGCAATGCTCGCGAAGTCTTTGGGTGTTTTAAAGCGTGGATCATGACGGGTAAAGCAAGCGTCGCCTGTGCTGTGCTCTCAAGTAGCAATGGGAGTGAAAAAGTACGTTTACGGAAATTGTTCATTCACTGAGTTCCTGTGATTTTTGTAAAATGGCCTGACTGACATGACTTGACCATGCCGCAATCGTCATGGATGGTGGAGTGCCAGTTGCCGCTGGTAGTGCGCTGCCATCGGTAATATAGAGGTTAGGGTGTCCAAACACTTCACCGTGTCCATCCACCACGCCTTGTTCTACGTTCATGCCGATACGTGCGCCACCCAAAGGGTGTACGGTCATAGGGACTTGAGGCAAAAACCATGCACGACGGTTTGATATGATTTTTAGTTGTTTGAGTGATTGATAAATACTCTTAAAGACAGGGCTTTTGTTTTGTTCAAATTGCACAGAAATATCGTGCTGTGCCCAAGTTATATTGCCATCAGCTGCATCTTGTCCCATACCCACCAAAATCAACCAATGCTTCAACTGCCTGTGCAAAAATGTTGGTAGTAGTGGAATTTGCTGCAAAATATTCAAACCTGTCGCATACAAAAATGGCGCACCGGATTGGTCGCCTACTTGAAAGCGTCCCATGCTGGGTGGTGACTGACGAAAATCTTGTGTATCTCGACCTGCACGCCACAGTGCAAATACATCGCCATTACCAGAAAAGCCTTGGCCAAGCGCGGATAATCCATTCAGCCCACCTACCTGTCGTGAACGGAATAAAATACGCATGCTATTGATGACACCTGCGGCTAGTACCACAGTTTTAGTGACAAAAATTTTGTCTTGCTGTTTCTGGTGATCAACGCTATGCACATGATAATGGTCGTCAACGCGTTGTATCGTCAGACATTCATGCTCAGCATAGACGGTTAATCCTTGCGATAACCTTGGCAATAACAGTTGCTCATCTAGTCCAACTTTATGATTTGCAGCATCACCGAGCATACCGTGATTGCTGTACTCACCTCTAAAGCGAAAGCCTAAAGCAGGCTGCTTACTCTGTGTATTGAGTGACGGATAGTTTGCCAGTGCTTGATCAATTTTATTGGGTGCATCAATCATCTGCTCTAATGGCTGAGAGCCCATTTGTGCCAAAATCCAATCATAATGTGGCGCCATTTGCTTGGCACTTAATCCAATTGCGCGATTATCCCAATACTGTGGGTCTGTTGGACGCATATTCATAGACCAGTACACATGACTGCCACCACCGACGCCCGCCGAGCAAAGTACGCTCATTTGCGAATGTAGACTTAGATCAAATAGTCCATGCCGATTAAGCATTTTAGGACCATTCAATAGACCAACGCTCACTTGACGTAAAAAATGGCTAGGCAAGTGCCGACCATGTGGGAATGGTTGTAGCGTTACACCTTGCTGGGGCAAACCCGACTGTCGATTCGACTCACTGTCCCGCCAAGGGCCACGCTCCAATAAGCTAACTTTTTTACCTGCATCAACCAAACGAGCAGCACAAACAGCACCACCAAAACCACTGCCAATCACTAAAATATCAGTCTTGATCATGTTTAATCCTCCTTGACACAAGGTTGATCTCGCCGCCACCACTCACGCATACCACCCTGTAATTGACTGGCATTGAAACTCATTTTCTTTAACTGACGAGTTGCAGGAATACTACGATGTGCCGACAAACAAATCGTTACCACAGGCCGAGTTGGATCTAGATCAAGTTTGGCAATATGTACTGAGTTAAACTGTGTGATTGGCACATTAATCGCACCTTTGATGTGGCTCTGTCGAAACTCCAGTGCCGTTCTGACATCTAAAATTTGTACATGATCCATGATTTTATTAAGCTGTTGTACTGAGATTTCTGGTACTTTGCCAAAAGGCAACCAATTTAAAATGTTCATTAGGGTTTCCTCAAATGAAGGGTTTTTCGATAACGCAGTCGAATTGCTTCCCTTAGGTATATTGCTGCTCTAAATAACGAATAATTGCTTTGGACTCGAACAATCCTGTATCTGTGTTTGGGTCATATAAGTATGGAAATTGTACTTTACCAGTACGAGCGAGTAGTTCAGCGCGTTTAGTCCCTGCAATCGGCTGATATGTCCCTAGATTGGGGCGAAGCCATGGTAGCCCTTGGTCTGCAAGTTGTTGCTTGCCAGAGTTTCTCAGCACATAAGCAAGACTAAGTTCAGATAATTTTTCTCGTACTAGTCTAGAAAATGGACTGGCTTCAAAACTAAATAATTCTAATGGCTGAACTACCGCCTTGGCAGCTGAGCTATTCTGATGTGCTTTGAGTCCTGCTTTGAGTCGCAAAGCAGTCGCCAATTGTGACTGACGTAAGCCCAAATTTTGAGGAGCTCGCAGTGTCTTTTCTGGCATATAAGTTTGAAATAAATAGTCGATAATTTGACGTGCGTCATACAGGTAGCGACTGGTGTTGGGATCATATAGAAAAGGAACTTGTGACTTGCCACCGAGTGCGGTGAGACGATCCCAATGGTGCTTACTGCCTTTGGGGCAAGGATAAATTAGCACATCAAGATCTAATTGAGTTAACGCCTCACGAACAGGACGACAATAAGGACAGCCCTCTATATCATAAAATTCCAGTAGTTTGGCTGGTTGCTCTAGACGGACAATGGCAGATAAGCCTTTCCCTCCACGAACACCAGATGCTAACGCCGAGGTCAGTAGTGTAATCATGGCGTAACTCCCTTTGACACATTTTTTGGGCTGCTTAAACTAAAGTACGCCACACAATAAAATTGATCCCTGGCCAGCCAGTTCATTCGAGCCAAAAATTGATTCTCGCCTAAAATGCGTACCTCACCTCGGATATGCCGTAACAGCAATGGATTATTGGCAACGTTATAATCTAGCCAAAGGCAGGGTTGCTGATCGACTGGGCTATCTTGTTCTAACATGGTGTATTGGCCAAATTGTTGCCCCCACAACCATAAGTTGGCGCCTGTGCCCTCTGCATTAAAAGCCTTTCCTTTCCAAGGGTTTATCCCTGCACTGAGTAAGGTGGCCACTGTTTTTCGAACCAGTGTTGGCATTTTTTCTACTTTAATCGGTGCATAGAGCTTACCGACCCATGCGCGACCTGCAAGCTGGTCTGATGTTGCACTGGGTAACGTCGAGAAATACTGTGCCAGTTCAGATTGTGGCTTTAATTCCAGCTCAGATAACGGCAACGTTGCTGTGGTCACGTTTAACATGTCTAACACTCACTGAATAAGTTGTATAGTCAGTGTGCTTAAATGTTGATTGGCTGACAAACGATATAAATTATGTCTGCAAATTAGAAAAACTAATTTAAATCTTGCAAGCGCTGTATAAGCCACGCTAAGAAAGTTTGAATGGCTTGCTCTTGTAAACGCCCTTGCTTGGTCACTGCATAAATTTTGCCATACCCTGAAATAGCAGACCCGATAGCAACTAACTGCTTATTTTTGATCGCAGCATTCTCAATTGGATGTAAAGCAAGTGCCACGCCAAGATTGTATGCAGCATCAATAGCGGCTGGATAATCATCAACATAGATCGATTCATTTTTATCAGGTAAGGGTAACCCTAAAGACTCCAACACCAATGTCCATGCTTCTGGTCTAGATGTCATATGAATTAAAGGGGCATGAGCCAAGCGCTCGGGGTGCAATTTTAAGTTGAGCTGAGAAGCAATTTTCGGTGCACACACAGGCTGAATATTGAGATCCATTAACTTCTGATGTTCGCAACCAAACCATGGCGGTTCACCAAAACGAATAGCAACATCTGCTGTATTATGCTGCAAGTCTATATACTTTAATGAAACATCGAATCTGAGCTCAATCTCAGGCCATGCTTGTTGAAATGTGCGTAGATGAGGGAAGATAACTCGACTAGCCACTGGTGGCATGCAGCTAATTTGCAGCACGGTTCGATTATATCTCTGCATGAGCTGAACGGTATGATCTTGAATCAAATACAATTGTGGCTGAATTTTTTGCCAGTACCATTGTCCAGCTTCGGTCAGCTTGAGTGACTGATGTTGGCGCTCAAACAGCAAAATACCTAGATTGGCTTCAAGATTTTTGATTTGCTGGCTAACGGCTGAAGGAGTGACACACAATACTTCAGCAGCTTGCTTAAAACTTTTATACTCAGCAGCAATATTAAAAACCCATAAAGCATTAAATGAGTCAAATTTTTGACGTTGCATAGAAACTACACTTACCCTAGTCATTTGAGAGAGAAAAAATAGTCTAATTTATTATTACTAATTTTCTACGCTTGAGGAATAATATCCTGATCCCAAGACATGCGCATAAACGGTTTTGGTGCATAAATCATGATTTGAACTAAGTGCTCTTACGCTAACAAACTAAAGACACTCATCTTAAACCAGCATTTTAAAATGATTGCGTACACGATACGAGCATGAAGTTTAGTCTCACCTGAGGTCTAGCCAAAACAATGAACAGAACACGCTCCTCTATAGTTAATATTACGTTAACTATAGAGATACAAGAAATGGTTAACTATCTATCAGAAAACAAACAATTTCATTTAATTGCATAAAGGTGACGATGACTTTTTCAGTCCATTACAAATCCGATTAGCCCAGCTTTCTAAGTCTTCAATAGCGACTTGCTGCCCCTCATCAATACGTGGATGATTAAATCTGACTTGTTGAGTGGCTATTTTTTGGATGAAGCTATTTGGCCAGTTAAGTGTTTTTTGAACTACAAATTTACGAATTTTTTCATAATCTTCTTCCCAAGAATTCATATCTTTTATTGTTAATAATTGCGTAGAAAGACGGGTCGCATTATCGGATGTGTCAACTTCCAATAAAATGAAATGCTGCCCTTGATGCAGAAAATGTACTTCAGCAATACAACGTGGATTATTATCAGCCTTTAGATGTTTAGTAAAACCTTCCACTTCTGGCAGAACTTTTAAAGTCAGGGAATACTGTATTCCATACTTTTCCTCAAGTTTATAAAGCATCTGCCTCTGTACACGACAAATTTCATAGGGCCCTTGTCCTATCAGGCTTTTTCTTCCT
>CAZBMR010000075.1:0-12420 GCA_964492695.1 uncultured Lentimicrobiaceae bacterium | reverse complement strand
ATGCTGGCAAATGTTCAGTTTACATCCAAGTCTCAACAGAACATCAATGTAAGGCATCATATCTATACCCGAAAAGACAACTTCATTATTCAGGGTGACTGGAGGCTGCTGTTTTTTACGCAACCAACATTTGGTATGGGCATCAATGATTTTCCTCCAGCTCTTTCGCTGAATGGTTTAACACTTGATAATGATGATGGTTCGCAGCCCATGGCTTTTAACTACCTCAGGATGTATGAAACGTTTTTCAGGCGTGTTTACGGCAGGCTATATGCCGGCCTCGGTTTGTTTATTGATTATCACTGGAAAATCAGGGACAAACTGCTCAACACCGAAAGTGAACCCCCATTTTTTACATCACACTATATCTACAGCCTTGGCGAAGGATTTTCACCTGAGAAATATACCACTAACGGTTTGATGATCCGGTTTGTGTATGATAACCGCGACAATACCGTGAATGCATACGCGGGCAGCTATCTTGATTTCGGTCTTCGCTTTAACAGCAAGCTTTTAGGCAGCGATAAAAACAGTACGCAAATGAATGTGGAGGGCAGAAAATTTATCACACTTCAAAAAAATACCCATCACCTCGCTTTTTGGTTGATGGGAAATTTTGTGCTTTCAGGCACAATTCCCTATCTGGCTGCGCCTTCCATTGGATGGGACACCTACAACCGGAGCGGAAGGGGATTCATTCAGGGCCGTTTCAGGGGACGTAATACCATTTATGGTGAGTCGGAATGGAGGTTCAGACTAACGAAATCGGGTTTTTTGGGTGGGGTTGTTTTTGTGAATGCAATCACTGCTGATAACCAATATATTGAACAGTCATTGGGAGAGCATTTCGCCGTGGGATATGGGGCAGGATTGCGCATTAAAATGAGCAAGGAAACACGCACAAACATTTGCGTTGACCTTGGCTTTGGGAGCGATGGTTCGAAAGGATTGTATTTTGGTTTGCAGGAGGCTTTTTGATAATGAGCTATCTGTGATTAAAAAAGGGGAACGTGCCGCGGCTCGTTCCCCTGTTTTTGGGATTGTGATCACTGAGCCACCTCAGTATATGAGTTGCAGGTCGGTGACAATGAGTGTACTGTTCACACCACCTTCAAATGATGCACCATATGCACTTGAGCTAAACACCACTGTGATTTGGTTGATCTCTTCATTGGCACTGGCAAAGCCGTCGGCTGGCATCTGAAAGGAGGGGGCATCCGATGGAAGCGGCCCATAGGTGAAACTCTGTGATATTTCGGTGAGCGTTTCCACTGTCTGTCCATCCCTGAACCAGGCTGTGGCCACACGTTTCACAACCTCGCCCTGTTTGTTTTCGAGCAGAACATACATATCGCATGAGTCAAGTTTGTTTAGCACAGCACCATAACCATTCTTGTAAACCTCTCCGGGCTGATAGATGTATTTTACCGAGAAACCTTTTGGACGCGCCACAAACGGAACGCCGAATTTGGTGGACGCCAGTGGATTGCTGATGTTGAGTTCAAATTTTCCGGTAAAGATGGTTCCTGCTGCCATGCCTTGCCCAAGCAACTGACCCAGCGGAAGATTGATGGTTTTCAGCTGAACTGCACTTTTTCCGTCGATGGTTACGGGCACCGCGTTGGCTGATCCGAGCGTAACCGTGCCGGCATTGCCAGTGGCCCAGATGGTGTTGTTTTCGCTTTGGCCTGGTTCCTTATAGTCTTTGCCAGGCACAAGATACCATTGTGCAAAATTGGAGTTGTCAAGCTGAGGCGTGAGCGACTCTTTGGCCACAATCAGCCGGTAAGCTGCTTCTGCACCATTTTCGGCTGCAACTACCAAGCTTGTGGTGTCCGAGCCATTAAAGGTTTGTCCCATGGAAAGGTTGGCCGTGGCATAGGATGAAAGCTTGATGCTGTCCACCACAAGTTGTTCGAGATTGGCCGCATTGGGCATCATCACTTTAATGTAAAGGCTGTCGTTGTTGATGTTGGTGACACCAACCTGACCCTTTACACTAAATTTTAGCACGCGGTTAAAGGCTGATTTACCGAAGTGATCGTCCTTCACACATGAAACGAAAAATGTGGTAAGTACGATCACAAACAGGGATTGTTTGATAAGCGTTTTCATGTCTTATGGGGCTAGAAGTAATAACTAAATCCGAGGTTAAGTTTCAATATATCAAGCTTTAAATCGAAATCTGTCTGCGTTTTTTTGGTGTCGGGTTTATCCGTATTGGTGTTGGTCTCAATTTCGTAAGTCAAGCCCAATACATTGAGCGATATCTCGAAACCAAAACCATCTTTCACCATCACCAGCACACCGGGTCTGAGGCCGATTCCCATATTGTGGTTTGTGAAGTGCTGCCGGTTGAGGATTTCCTGCGTTGTGGTTTCCTTGAGTTTGCTTTCGTAGCGGTAGAGCAGCTCAAGGCGGTTGGTCAGATACATCCAGTTGTTTTTCCCGATGGGCATGTAATACATCAGGTAGGGGGCAATTGTAAAGGCGCGCGAAAACAATTCCACATCGCCGATTGAGCCATTCAATGGCGTAATCTGAGAGACGTCGCTGCCCTGCCCAATCGACAGACGCAAGCCGGTGTTCAGATAATCGGCAATGGTGTAGCCACCTTCAGCCGAAATGTTCCAGGCGTTGCTCCGCGCATTGTGTACATACTGAATCAACTGATCGTCGTTTTCGTTCGTTTTGGAACTGAGCGAAAACGATAAGCCAAAATTTTGGGTGCCCCTCAGGATGTTGATTCCCTGATCTGTCTGACTTTTGGCTTCGTGGTGCAGGCCAAACAAAGCAAGTGCACCAAACAAGAGCATGGGTAAATATTTCATATTTCCAAAATGTTGCGATGAGTTGTTGTATCGATAGATTTTGTTTGCGATGCAGATTGTTGAGATGCTTTATGATTGAAAATCAGGATGATGGGAGAAGTGCCTTTTTGGTCGAATAGTCAACAACGGTGGCAGCAATTCCGGCAATGAGGGCAATTGTAAGCACCGAAACTACAGCTGTCACTTCAATGCTTCCAAAAATGCGCTGAAAAAGGATTGAAAATGTTACCATCATCCCAAAAGAGAAAAAGCCATTTTTTAAAACTAATAACATTCCGTGAGGAAAGAAGGGAGGCTTCGACTTGCCGGTTAGCAGATAGGAAATGGCAGTGAGTATGACGGCCAGCGAAGTTGCCAAAACAACACCACCACCAAGCACCGTATGCTCTGTAGTGCTGATGCTGTCAACTGTCATGAAAATTACCTCCTGATCTTTCACTTCAAACCAATTGATCAGGCCATTGATGATGGCATTGATGATTCCACCAATGACTGCCCCTTTCAGGAGATGCGCATTTGAAAGTGTTGTTGACATGATGTTTCAGTTTTTTACAATGGTTAATACTAGGCCGAACGTACAAAAAAACAATTTTTTTTGAAATTTGTTTATTGATGAGAGTAATTTTTGAGACCAGCCTTCAAAACTATTTGCCAAATACCTGTAATCGGTTTTTTTTCAATCATTTATTAACTATTTCTTTAAATTTGCAGGTTTATTGTCAGTACCTGTTGTATTGACTGATACCACATGGGTTTAAAGAAATTTCTATGAATATAAGAAAGGGAGTTCGGTCAAGGCAATGGATCATTGAACAGAGTGTTAAGGTGTTCAATGAACAAGGATTGGATTTGACATTAAGCATGCTGGCGAAACATTTGAATGTGAGTCTGGGCAGGATTACGCATTTCTTCACAACCCGTGAGGCGCTTTTCATTGGGATCAATGAGGCTTATCAGGAACGTCTTCAGCAGATCAAGGAGGAGTTTCAGCAAACGCATCGGCAATACAACCTGAAAGTTATTGAAGGATTGTTCAGTTTGATTATGGACAATCAGTACATTTACAGGTGTGCCATGCTCTACACCGCAGCTACAGGCAACAGCAAAAGCGAGATGGCGCAACACAATCATGCTTCTTACCGTCGTTCGAAGGAAAACATCAGGGTTATCACCGAAAACCTTGTTCGCAGTGGCGATTTGAAATCTGCCATTTTGGAGGAGCCACACTACGGCATTTTCGAATTCCAGTTTGTTAATCTTTTCACGTCCTGGGTTATCAGTCAGGAAATTTATTACAGCGAACACAGCTATGATGAGATGAAGCCTATGTATCTTGCCGGCTTGATGCGACTGTTTGATTCATACAGGGTGATGGAATAGTCTGATTCCTCCTTTTTTTTAAATGCTGTTTCCTGGTATGAATCTCTGTGGCTTTCTGCATGCATCCTGAGGCACGCCAGCCTTCATGCTGTTTTTTTTGTTTTTATTTATTTGTTGAAAAAGCTGATTGGAGCAAACCGTTCAGAATTAAATTCTTTTATGAGCTTCAAAATCATCTTTTTAGCTTTCGGCTGTTGAACGCAGCCATCCTGTAGCAGAGAATCAGAAAAGTGCCTCGGATCAAAAACAAAAAAAAAGTGCTAATTTTTTGAAAATTAGCACTTTAACTTGCTTTAAGAAGATGCGGACCGGACGGGACTCGAACCCGCGACCCCGTGCGTGACAGGCACGTATTCTAACCAACTGAACTACCGATCCGTGTTAAAGAACATTTTTGCTTAAAGCGTGTGCAAAGGTAATATCTTTTTTAATTCCCACAAGTATTTTGTGCATTTTTTAATTTTTTGATGAAAGTTGCCATGCTTGAATCATTGATTCGATGCGTGCGCCAGAGGGATTTTGGAAAATCCGCAGCTCAAATGATGGAAGCACTGCCAGAATGTGATCGAAGATGTCGCTTTGAACATCCTCATATTCAGGCCATGAGGTGAATCTGCTGAAAAAATAAACTTCGATGGGAATACCTGTTTCCGAAGGCTGAAGTTGCCTCACCAGCACCGGCATGCCTTGATGTATCATGGGATGCGAGCGCAGATAAGCCAGAAGATAGGCCCTGAATACACCCAGGTTGGTCTGACGCCTGCCATTGACAAGGGTGCTTGTGTCCAACTGATTTTCGATGTTGAACTTTTGGATGTCCGCTTCTTTTTCAACAATGTAATCTGATATGAGGTGAAAAGTGCGGAACCTGTTGAGCATCGTTTCGTTGCAAAATTTCACGCTTTCCATGTCAAGGCTGATGTTTCGTTTCACTCGGCGACCTCCTGCCTCCGACATGCCTCTCCAATTCGTAAAGCTATCAGAAACAAGTGCATAGGTTGGGATCGTGGTGATGGTTTTGTCGAAGTTCTGCACTTTGACCGTTGTGAGTGTAATATCGAGCACATCGCCGTCGGCACCATATTTTGGCATGCTGATCCAGTCGCCAATGCGCACCATGTCGTTTACGGATAGCTGCAACCCGCCAACAAAACCCAAAATCGGATCTTTGAAAACAAGCATCAGAACAGCCGACAGGGTTCCAAGCCCAATCACCAAATTCCCAAGATTCTGATTCATCAGCGAAGCCAAAATCATCAGGCTGCCCACCACAAAAACAAGGAGTTTCAATACCTGTGCAAATCCTTTGATTGGTTTGTTTTTTGAGGTGTCGAAGGTGTTGTAGAAGTCGTAAAGCGATGATATGATGGAGCTTAGCAAAAGCATGCTCACAAATATCACATAAATGTCGATGGTTTTCTGCACAGTGAGAACAGCATCGGTGAAACTGGGCAGGGTGTAGGCAGCAAATTTGCTGATGATGAAGCTTGGGACATAGTAAGAGAGCCTGCCAATCACCTTGTTGCGCAGCAAGATATCGTCAATTTCGGTATCTGTACGGTGAATTATTTGGTTAACAATGCGTTTGATAAAAAAGCGTGCAATGAAATAAACAACCACCGCCAACAACACCAGACAGATAAATGTGGCGCTTTCAGCAAACACAAGTGATTGATATCCACTCAGATGCAATGATAAAAACAGCTCCCGAAAGAGCTGAATAATTTCCTGAAACATAAATGAATGATGGCTTACAAATATTTGATGGCTTCCAGGTATTTGTTTCTGATGAAGGAGAGTTTTTCGATCGTTCCATGTTCATCATACACGCGCACCAGGTCGATCAAGCCGGTTTCATCATACACGGTAGTGAGGGCAGCGTCAAAAGAAGCGTCTTCGATGTTGTGCTTGATATCCATGGTCACCTTTTCGAATGTGTTCCATTTCAACTTAAGTGGAATTTCAGCATAATACATGCCTTTCCAGTTTTTATCGGCGTAGATTCCAGTGGCGAGATTAACAATCTGAAAGTATTTGGTGATGTGGATGATAGAGCTATATTCCTGAACCTTTCTTTCGCGCATGAACTCGATCCCCTCTTTTGTGAAAGCCTCTGAAAGCATGCCGACCTGTTCATAAGAGAGGTGTTTGATGCGAATTGCACCGGCAGGCTCATTAAAAAGGGTGATGTGTCCGGGAGCACCATCAAATTGCATCGCTGTTGTTTGCTTGATGTTTTTGATGGCACGGATAATTTTTTCGTCGCTGTGCACTGCCCTGGTTATCAGGAACAATGCCCGTGGATCGGTTCGGTCTGGTACGGTAGTTCCATTGTAGCCGGGGAAGGGAAACAGCGATTCCAGTACCAGCGCACTGCTGTAGGTATTGTGCTCAACTGATGCCAGGTTTTCCTTTTTGCTGATGGTGCCGATCGAAGAGAGTGCTTGGTGTTCCATAACAGGTTTCTTTATGAGGTTGATGCAAATAAATTGGGGCGAATATAAATAAATCTGTCTAGCTTCGACATCATTTTTTCTTTAAAAGCATAAAAATCTCTCTTCCCTTTCTCGGTTTGATGCTGTTGAAACAATCTTCAAACACCTTAAAATCAAAAAAATGAGCAAAATATGAAGTGTATTCGCTTGCTGTTCCTCCATATGGCGGTCCTTCAAATTCGAATTCGTGGTTGAAGAGAAGACCCACTAGTTTGCCACCGGGTTGAAGCAACTGGTGCATCTTTTCGGCGTAATCTGGTCGCATGGAACGTGGAATACCGCTGAAAAAGGTTTGCTCCACAATGAGGTCGTATTGCTGTTGGTGCAGAAAAAAATCTTCGCAATGGATTTGTTGAGCCGGAAAATGTGGAAACCGCGCTACAAACTGTCGGATGGCGGCCTCGCTGAAATCGAGCACATGGGTGGCTGCAAAGCCTGCTTCATACAAGAATCCGGCTTCCCAGCCAAAACCTGCCCCTGGCACAAGGATGCTTAAATTCTTGTTGTTAAGCTGCTCAAAATAGGCTTTGAGTGGTGGTGAAACATAGCCGATATTCCATCCATAACGGCCTGATTCATATTGCATTTCCCAATATTCGGGCAGGTTAGTGGGCTTTGACATGTTTTTTCAACCACCTGCAATTTTTGCTTTAAAGCCTTGCTTGATTAAAAGCTGAAGCACTTTTTCCCTGAAATCGCCCTGAATGAGAATCTCTCCGTCTTTGGCGGTGCCGCCCACACCACAGGCCGATTTTAGTTGTTTTCCAAGGGCTTCAAGGTCGGCTGTTTGCCCCGTAAAACCTGTGACGAGTGTCACCTTTTTGCCGCCGCGCTGCTTCTTGTCGAGCATCACGCGTAGGTTTTGCTGTGCATTGGGTGGCGTGACCACCTCGTTGTCAGGAACATCAAAAACAAAATCCGGGTTGGTCGAATAGACAATGCCTGTTCGTTTTGGTTTCATGGAATGATCTTTTTGAGTTTGGTTTTGATTCGCTTACGTGTTTTCATGAGCGTATCGATGATCAATTCTGTTGGATTAAAATCTTTGTTATCAGCTGGTATGATCACACTGAGGCTGAGTGGGTCAACCTCTGCAACCAGGTTCTTTTTCAGTTTCACCGGTTCGCCATCCAGATTGATCACGCGGTTTTTTTCGCGTTGCAGTATCACCTTGCGTGCCTTATGGATGGTTACATGTTTGGAGATGTGTATCATCTTTAAAAACAATAGGTTGATGATAATCGGCATCTCAAATAAGTATGGTTTCTGAACGATACAAACATCAATCAGCCCGTCGTTGAGGCTGGCCTCCGGCGCAATAGTGGTGTTGTAGCCAAACTGATTCGAGTTGGCGAGGCTGATGAAAAGGGCATCGGTTTCGATGGTTTTTTCATCATCAAGCACCAGGGTGTAGTGCTTGGGTTTATAATTTGGATAGCGGGACGCCACAATTTTGAAGTAGGTGAAAAATCCCCGGTTGGGGTCTTTGGCAAAATTCTTGGCTACCAGTGCATCAAATCCCACCCCGGCAATGCTTACAAAAACCTCCTGATTGATTTTCACGGTGTCGATCTTCACCACATGTCCCTTGTTGAAAATTTGCAGGGCCGATTCCGTATCAATGGGAATGTTCAGGTGCCTGGCCAGTCCGTTGCCCGAGCCACTTGGAATGATGCCCAGGGTGGTTTTTGTGTGAATGAGACAACGCGCCACCTCGTTGATGGTGCCATCGCCTCCCACAGCCACCACAAAGTCGAATTGTGCAGCCACAGCTTCGTTTGCCAGAGAGGTGGCATGACCCGGATGATCTGTAAATACAATATCGAAATCAAAACGATCTTTGTCGAGTAAACGCCCGGCAAGGTCGGGAAATCCGGTTTTGGTCTGGTGACCAGCAATCGGGTTAACAATAAACCTGACCCTTTTTTTCTCCATTGTGTCCATCCGATCTGGAAAGTTAAGGTACTAACTGATTATTAATCAATCGATTGTTGTATTGTTGCCTGATTGCCTCAAAACGATTCTGAATGTTTGACATGGCACCCATACCGGATCTTTGAAGGTTGTTCTGCATTTTTGCATCCGTTGAAAGATCATAAACTTCGGTAGGCTGCCGGCCTGTAAAGATGGCCAGTGTGTCGTTCCAGATCATTTGATAAATGCCGCTCAAATAGTTGATGGCGAAGGGCGTTTGATTTGCATCGAACAGGTTTCGGCCAAAGCTGACAATTTTTTCATTGCTCTTCAGGAGTGCCAAAAGCGAGGGGAGTATATCGGCATGTTGTGCAATGGCATTCACCCTCAATGCTTTATTTGCTGATGGAATATAAAAGGCGATGGGAACTCCATACAATCCCCAATAGCTTTGGTACGAATCGAAATGCGATTTCTCAGGGGTGTGGTCGGCAGTTATCACAAAGATGGTGTTGTTGAACCACCTGGATTGGGCTGCTGTGCTGAAAAAGGCTTTCAGCGCGTGATCGGTATAACAGAAAGTGGCTTCCATATCGTTGGCAGCCTGTGGAAAGGCATGTTTGTATTTGTCAGGAAGCTGGTAGGGATGGTGAGAGGATAAAGTGAACAAACCAACCGCGAAAGGCTGCTGAAAACTGTTGAGTTTTTTTGCAAAATATTGCAGGTATGGTTCATCGAAAATGCCCCAGCGTCCATCAAAATCGGCATCGTTGTTGTACTCATTACGCCCGAAATATTGATCGAAACCTGAAATGTGGGAAAAATCGTCGAACCGCATCGTTCCATTGTTACCTCCATGAAAAAAAGCCGTTTGGTAGCCTTTCTTTTTTACGATTGTTCCAAGCCCTTTTAATTGATTGGCAATGAATGGTGTAGCCTGAAATTCCTTGTCCATGAGCGATGGGAGCGAGGTGAGGATGCTCGGCAAGGCTTCGTTTGACCGTTTTCCATTGGCAAAGCCGTTGAAAGTAATGCTTTGACCGAGCAGCGAGTCAACAAATGGCGTCAGACCCTGACGGTTCGGATTGTAATAGCCTATGTAGTCGCGCCCCAGACTTTCGACAATCAGAATAACGATGTTTGGATTTTCTGGAATAAGCGGTTCGTCGAGATATTGGTTTATGGCAAAATGCGTATGAATGGGATTGAAAAAATGATGAACTTCTTCATCAGTAAAGTAGTTTATTTTTTCAAGTTCCTGATCACCAATTGTTTGCATGATCGAGAAAGGTGTGTTGATCAGCAATGGCACGTTTCGGCTTTCAGTGCTGTTGGCAGCGTTGATCAGGCTGATGGGTTTCAGTTGCAGGCCTCCGCGTGCAAAAACAACGGTGAGCAGCAGAAAAACAACGAATATGAGGCTGTGGGTTACATACCAGCGAAACATGCGAACAGGTGAGGGGCTGTGTCCGATAAACCATGTTGCCAGTTTGTATAGGAGCCAAACTATGATCATGAAAATGAGCAACATGTACCAAAAATCACTTAGAAAAGTCCACATCAGGGAGGTGGTATTTTCGGCTGGGTTTCCAAAAAATGCGAAAACTTCCGAGGTGGTACGCTTGGCAATGTATCTGAAAAAAATAACATCTATTAGATTGAACACCAGCACAAAACTGTTGATGACCACAAAAAGTACCCGAAGAATTTTTTGATAGCTGTTGTTGTACCGAAAATGAAATGGTATGGTGGCCATTACAATGAGCGGCAGATTGGTTATGGCAATGGCAACCAAGTCGTACCTGACTCCCCTGAACATGAGGTGCAGCAATTCCCAAACATTCAGGTGGTCGAAGCTGCCGATGTTCGCGAAATAAAAAAGCCATCGTGTAAACCCATAGAGCAGCAAAACACCGGTCAAGCGAATGATGAGCAGCATCGCCTGACTTTGCCTGCGAGGAATGGTGAGATGAAGGCGGGAAAGTTGGATACTCATTTCAATTAAACATTAAACATCGGCGGACGATGGTGTTTTTTGCTATTTCATATCCCAATGGTACTAAACATTAGGATAATGATGGCTCAAACAGCGGACAAAGATACGATTTCGATCCGGTTTTAGGTGGTGAGGTGACGATCTAATCGCGCTGATGCTGGCTTTTATGTTTTTTTAAGTAAAAACTATCCCAGCCAGTCAATCTTTCTGCATGGGTCGATAACACTTTGTATATCAAGACTGTAGCTTGAGTTTTGGAATAAGTGCAAAATATGCCTTAAAACATGCGTAGGTAAGCCGGGCATCTTCGAGTGCGTTGTGAGTGGTTTCTTCACGTTGTAATCCAAAAAAAGCGCTCACTGCTTTCAGGCTGTATGATTTTGGACGCTGCATCCGGTTTGCGTCAAATATTTGATAAAACACAACGGAGAGACTCATCAGATCGACCAGCCGGTATGAAAAAGGCCATTCCAGATTTTGGTCGGCATACATTTGATCAAGAAAATTGATGTCGTTGATCACACTTTGCCCGCAGACGACAATGTCAGTGAGTGACAAGGAAATTGGGCGTTTCAGCTGTTTTCGTATCCAGTTTTCAAACTGCTCGAGCGCTTCATAGGGCAGGGGTGCGGCCTCCAAATCGCTCATCGAAATGCCATGTACTGCCTCGGCACTGGCTGTGAAGTTTTCCTCATGTGCCGGATAGACAAGGCTTTCAAACTCACCAATTTGTTTCCAGTCGTCGTTGGCGAGCACAGCGCCAATTTGTATGACGTCGTGATAACCGGTTTCGCCGCCAGTCATTTCGAGGTCCAGAATCAGGTAAGGCATGTTAGTGTATTTTTTTCTTCGGCTAAGTTAGCAATATTGAACCAGTCAGCATCCAATCTGGAAGTGGGCCGATGCATTTTATTGAATAAAAAAGCCCCTGCCATTGGCAGAGGCTTTTGTTAATATTTTAGTGATTACAACTTGATCATTTTGAGTGTCTTGATGATTTTGTTATCACCATAAACTTGCAAAACAAAGGGGCCTGGCTTGACACTTGAAAGCGAAATCTGCGATTGTGCGCTGTTGATGTTGCCGATATCGACAACTTTGCCCTCTGTGGTTGTGATTGCATAGCCTGGATTTTGCAGTTTAGTCAAATCTTTGATGTTCAGGTTGATGAATGTAGTGGCAGGGCTCGGCCAGACATTCATCTCAATGTGTTCATCGTTTTCGTTGATGCCGATTATCAGCGAAAAAGTTACATGAATGGTATGATCAGCCATCACATTTTCAAAGGTATAGCTGCTCTGATTGCCAATGCTGTCGCCATCAACATAATACGCATACACCTGGTACCCCGATGCAGGCAAGAATTGAAATGTTTGGTTTTCTCCATATTCCACACTCACGGTTCCAAAAGGAAGAATGGCTCCATTTTCTCCTGACGTAGCCGTAATGGTAAAGGTGTCGATGGCAAAACTTGCTGCAATGGTGTGGTTGGCGGTGACATTGCTAAAGGTGTAGCTTGTTACAGCGCCCACCGAAACGCCATCCACCAGCACATCGGCCACATGATAGCCTGTGGAAGGGGTAATTGTATAAGCCTGACTTCCACCATAGTTCACTGTTGTTGTGCCGGAGGGCGAAATGTTGCCATTTGTTCCTGCAGTGGCAGTTATGGTGAAGGTGTCGATGGCAAAACTTGCTGCAATGGTGTGATTTGAGGTGACGTTGTTAAAGGTATAGGTTGTTACGGCACCCACCGAAACGCCATCCACCAGCACATCGGCCACATGATAGCCTGTGGCAGGGG
>CAZBMR010000074.1:0-13198 GCA_964492695.1 uncultured Lentimicrobiaceae bacterium | reverse complement strand
CGTGCATCAAATAAAGCAGTTGGGCTACTTTTGTCCTTCATCATCAACAATCAGGTAAATCACCTCATTGTCTTTTTTGAGCAAATACTTTTCACGTGCGTATTGTTCCATGAAACCGCTGTCGTATTGAAACTTCTCGAGCAGCAGTTGATTGTTTTTGATTTCGCTTTGATAAAAACGCTTTTGGTGCTCAAGATTCCTGAGATTGGTCTTGAGCTTCATTTGGTTGAAGAAATTGTTTTGGTCGAAAAAAATCATCCATACCGCAAATGCAGCCAGAAAATAGAGGTACTTAAACCTCGAAAAATGCAGGTATATCTTTTTCATGTTCAGCTGTGCAAAGGTAAAAAAAGCCCTGTTGAATGCTCGGTTGGTCAGACATTTTTCAAAGTCATGATTAAATCAATTTTAGTTTTAAAAATTATATTCATTTGATTTATAATGTTTTACGGAAATAATGCCAGCTTTTTACGATTTATTAATCTTTCATCGCTTTCAAATTAATTTTGGATTAATAATTTTACCCCGTTCATGTCATTAAAATGATGAAGATATTATACATTGTTCGCCACGCCAAATCGTCATGGGATTTTCCGGAACTATCTGATCATGAGCGGCCTTTGCTCGAAAAAGGCAAAAAGCGCACCAGAAAAATCATCAGTTTTTTACAAGACAAGAAAGCCAAACCCGATGTGATTATCACAAGCTCTGCCATCAGGGCCAGGGAAACAGCAGGCTATCTGGCCACTGGTCTGGGTTTGACAAAAGACCAACTGCAGATTGATCCGGCGCTCTATCACGCTGACAGCGAGCGTATTTTCGACCTGTTTATCGACTTGTCGGATAATTACCAGCAGGTAATGTTGGTAGGACACAATCCCGCACTCACGAATTTTGTAAATTTGTTCCTTGAACCTACCATCGATTGGCTGCCGACTTCCGCTGTTGTTTGTCTGGCTTTTGACACCGATCACTGGGACGGGATCAAAACATCCGGCTTCGAGGTGAGGTATGTGGCATACCCCAAACTCATCAACGATTAAACCCGCCGGAAAAAACGGGATTAAGAATGGGTCAACAACTTTTTATTAACAGGGAAATCAGCTGGCTGCACTTCAATGCCAGGGTTTTACAGGAGGCAACCGACAAGAATAACCCGCTGTTTGAGCGGCTGCGTTTTGTGGGTATTTATAGCAACAACCGGGATGAGTTTTTCAGGGTGCGCGTTGCCACCATGCGCAGGCTCAAGGAGTTGCAAAAGGAAAAACACGAGATACTCAACTTTGATCCTGCCAAAACACTCAAGCAGATTCGCGCCATCATCGATCAGCAGGAACAGGCCTATATGGACGCCTACCTGAATGTGCGCGACGAGCTGCGCGATGCAGGATTCAACATTGTTGGGTATGGCGACCTCAATGCCAATCAGTTGCATCAGGTTAAGAAATATTTTCAGCATTCGGTGCGGCCCTACCTCTTCCCCATCATGCTGAGCGGCATCAAAGATGTGCAGGGACTGCGCGACAATTCGATCTACCTGGTGGTGCGCTTGCGCAGCAGTCAGCCCGATATCAAAGACAACTATGCATTGGTGAAAGTACCCACCAGCAGGGTTTCGCGTTTCTTTGTGCTGCCCGACGATGGTGTTGAAACCGTGATTGTGCTGCTCGACGATGTGATTCGCTACAACCTCGAAGAAATCTTTTTGCCATTTGGCTATGACCAGTTTGATGCCTACTCGATGAAGTTTACGCGCGATGCCGAACTTGATCTGGAAAACGACCTCTCGAAAAGTTTTCTTGAGATCATGGCCGAGAGCCTCAAGCAACGCAAACGGGGTGCTCCTGTGCGCTTCATCTATGACCGCGACATGCCGGCCGAAATCCTTGATCTGGTGCTTAAAAAATTCAAGATCAACAAGAAAGACATCCTGATTCCAGGCTGGAAGTATCACAACTTCCGCGATTTCATGGATTTCCCCCATATCGGTCCGGATAAACTTTGGGCCAAACCCCTGCCCCCACTGCGTCATCCCGAATTGCCTGCCTACACAAGCATTTTTTCGGCGATCAAAAAGCGCGACATCATGCTGCATTATCCGTATCACACCTTCATGCACATCATCGACCTGCTGCGTGAAGCCTCCATCGATCCGAAAGTGCGCAGCATCAAGATGACGCTGTACAGGGCAGCCAGAGACTCGAATGTGATCAACGCGCTGGTGAATGCCGCCAGAAACGGGAAATCGGTGACCGTATTTTTGGAGCTTCAGGCCCGTTTCGACGAAAAAGCAAACATTCAGTGGTCGGAAAAACTGCACGAAGAAGGTGTAAAAATCATCAAAACCATTCCGGGCCTGAAGGTGCACGCCAAATTATTGCTTATCCGTCGCAAGGAAAATGAGGGCGATGTCTATTACACCAATATCAGCACCGGCAACTTCAACGAATCCACGGCCAGGGTTTATGCTGACGACAGCCTGCTCACCTCCAACCCGCAGATTGGTTTGGAAGTGGGACAAATGTTCCGGCTGTTTGAAACGCCCTACAGCCCACCCGAGCTAAAAAAGCTGGTGATTTCGCCCTACAGCACCCGCAAACACTTTTTGCGCCTGCTAAACAGCGAGATACGCCATGCCAGGGCAGGAAATGAGGCCTGGTGCATCCTAAAAATGAACAGTCTGGTGGATGAAGCACTGGTTCAAAAACTCTATCAGGCCAGTCAGGCCGGCGTAAAAATCCAGGTGATTTGCCGCGGTATTTGCGTGCTTGTTCCGGGAGTGGAAGGCCTCAGCGAAAACATTGAAGTCATCAGTGTGATTGACCGCTTTTTGGAGCATAGCCGTGTTTTCGTGTTCGCCAACAACGGCCACCCGCTCTACTTCACTTCCTCTGCCGACTGGATGGTGCGTAACCTCGACCACCGCTTCGAAGTGGTGTGTCCCATCGAAGATAAGGAACTGCAAAAAGAGCTGTACGATATGCTTCAGATTCAATTGAACGACAACTGCAAGGCGCGCTGGGTGAACAAAGCCGATGATCCTGAGCCCAACACCTATCGCAAAGCCGCGGAAGAAGAAGCGCCTTTACGTTCTCAGTTGGTGATTTACGACTATTTCAAAAAGAAAATCTAACGTTTGTCAATCGAGGTGCATTTGTGCTTCGAACAAGCACAGCATGCATTTTGAATGAATAAAAAAAGCCGGTTGTTGAAGCCGGCTTTTCTATTTCTGTAAGGCCTTGATCAAGCCTATACAATCTCCCATGTTGGTCCGCTATTAAGCAGCTCATCCACCGAATGGATGTTTGAATTGGCTTTTTCCTGCTCAATGGAGGCCATCATGGCATCGTTAAACGTTTCAGCGGCAACCGACCGAATCACACCCAAGGCAACGGGATACTCAGGCGGCATCATTGTTGCCAGCATGGAATGGACCCCCGGATCCAGCTCATACTGATCGTGCACGAGGATGTCTTTTTCGGTGATGCCGTCTTCGCCAATCGTCACTGTCTCGAGCTTAGTTCCACGCAAAACGATACCCTTATCACGGTTCTTACCATAAATGAGGGGTTTGCCATGCTCCACAATCAGCTGATTGTCATCGCGGGTTTCTTTGCTGGTGATCAGGTCGTGCGTTTTGTTGGCAAAAATCACGCAGTTTTGCAATATCTCCACCACCGAAGTGCCGCGATGCCTGGCTGCCTCCATGAACACCGCCGTCATGTGCTTGGGATTGGTGTCGAGCGTGCGGGCAAAAAACGTGCCTTGCGCACCAATGACGAGCACACCGGGATTGAATGGCCGTTCGAAAGTTCCCTGAGGGCTGGTTTTCGTCTTTGAGCCTTTAGGCGTAGTGGGCGAATACTGACCTTTGGTAAGACCATAGATTTTGTTGTTGAACAACAACAAGTTAATGTCAATATTGCGTCTGATGGTGTGGATAAAGTGATTTCCACCGATGGCCATCGAGTCGCCGTCGCCAGAGATCATCCAAACACTGAGTTTCGGGTTGGCAAGTTTCACACCGGTGGCAATGGCAGCAGCCCTGCCGTGAATGCTGTGGATGCCATAGGTATTCATATAATAAGGAAAGCGCGACGAGCATCCGATGCCCGAAACCACCACAAAATCCTCCTTGGCAATGCCAAGCTCAGGAAACACATTTTCCACGGCGTGCAAAATGGCATGGTCGCCACAACCCGGGCACCATTTCACCATTTGGTCGCTGCTGAAGTCTTCCTTTGTGAGCTTCACGAATCCTGTTTCTATCACGTTTTGATCCATTTCTTAGAGATTTAAAAGTTCGTTAAACTTTGCTTCCAGCTCGGCAACCATGAATGGCAAACCTTGAATTTTGTTGTGTTGGAAATATCTAAACTGTGGGTAGTTCATTTTCAAATACTTCACAAACTGCCCGTTGTTAATCTCACACACAACAATTTTTTTGTAACGCGAAAACACCTCTTCCGTGTTCATTGGCAAAGGCATGATATGCCTGAAATGCGCCAAAGCAACCGATTTGCCTTGTTCCTGCATTTTTTCCACAACGGTAATCATCACACCGAAGGTGCCACCCCAGCTAACAACCAACAGATCAGCTTCATCCGGCCCATATACTTCCTGTTTAGGAATGAACTCGGCCACTTTCTGAACCTTGGCTTCGCGCAGCATGGTCATGGTTTCGTGGTTCATCGGGTCGTGCGAAACGTTGCCACTGCCATTCTCTTTTTCAAGGCCGCCCACCCTGTGGCGCAAACCGATGGTTCCTGGAATGGCCCACTGCCTGTTGAGGCGGGCAGGATCGCGGCGGTACGGTTTGTAGTCAGGGTCGTTGGCTGCTGCCAATGGTGGGTTGATGGCCGGCATATCAGCCATGGCAGGAATTTTGAATACCTCTGAGCCATTTGCCAGCGATCCATCGGTGAGCAGGATGGCTGGTGTCATGTGTTCCATACTCAACTTACTGGCTTCGAATGCACTATAAAAGCAGTCAGAAGGACTTTTCGCAGCCAGGATAATCACCGGAGCCTCACCATTACGTCCAAAGAGTGCCTGCATCAAGTCGCTCTGTTCCGATTTGGTTGGCAAGCCGGTGGATGGCCCTCCACGCTGAACATCCACGATTACAAGTGGCAGCTCGGTCATCACTGCCAAACCAATGGCTTCAGATTTAAGCGAAAGACCCGGACCACTGGTGGTGGTGATGGCCATGGCACCGGTATAGCTGGCACCAATGGCAGAAACAATGCCTGCAATCTCATCTTCAGCCTGGAAAGCTTTGACATTGAGATTCTTATGGTATGTAAGTTCCTGCAAGATCTCTGTGGCAGGTGTGATGGGGTAGGAACCCAAAAAGAGGGGACGACCCGATTTTTCGGAAGCAGCAATGAAACCCCATGCGGTGGCAATGTTGCCCGTGATGTTGCGGTAACGACCAGGTTCGAGGGGAGCTGGTTCCACTTTAAAGGTGGTGCCAAACAGTTCGATGGTGTCGGCATAGTTAAAACCGGCAGCCAGCACAGCTTTGTTGGTTTCAACAACCAGCGGGTTGGCCTTGAATTTCTTTTCAAAATAGCGGTGAATCTGCTCAGGATCACGGTTAAAAAGATACATCACCACACCAAGGGCAAACATGTTTTTCGACTTCATGGTCGACTTCATGTCGATATCGAGGTGTTTTACTGCCTCACGGGTGAGAGTCGAAATGGGCGATTTGATTAGTTTGTAGCCACTTAATGTGCCATCAGTCGTTGGGTCGGATTTGTAACCGGCTTTTTCAATGCCTTTGTCAACAAACGCATCACCATCCACGATAATGATAGCACCTTCCTTCACCCAGCGCATATTTGCCTTCAGGGATGCCGGATTCATCGCGACGAGCACATCAGCCAAATCGCCTGAGGTGTAAACCGTCTTTTGCCCAAAATGAATCTGAAAACCCGAAACACCCGAAACGGTTCCCTGGGGGGCCCTGATTTCGGAGGGATAGTCCGGAAATGTGGCAAAATCATTGCCTGCAAAAGCGGTTGAATCCGAGAACAACGAACCGGTGAGCTGCATGCCGTCGCCCGAGTCACCCGCAAAACGGATGACCACCTGTTCCAGCTCTACAACCTTGCTATTTTTAGTCGTCATAAGGTGTATTTTATTTTCGGGCAAAGGTATAAGTTTTCACCGTCACTTTGCCAATACCCTACAGTTAAGCTCTATCAGAAATCGTTTGCATAAAAAAGAATACTTTAGTATATATCACTGATTATGCGTTATTTAGACTTACGTTACGTAATCCAATCAATATAAGCAGGATACCTAAATTATAATCAGTCTAAATATCTATGTTTTTAAATATGTCAAAATGGGTCGGATATACCCATTGGAAGCAAAAAATAATTTAGATTAGCTATAAATTAAACATCCTGCTTGATCGTTTAAAACCAACTTTGATATATTTGCAGCGAATTCATTGTACAACATTCAAACTTAATTCGCTATGGCTTACAAAATTTCCGACGACTGCACAGCATGCGGCACTTGCATTGATGAGTGCCCAGTCAACGCCATTTCAGAGGGAGACATCTATGTGATTGACCCTGATTTGTGCACCGACTGTGGTTCATGCGCTGATGTATGCCCCGTTGAGGCTATTTCACCAGAATAAAATCTGACAAAGCTTTGCAAAAAAGGCTTCCCGGTGGGAAGCCTTTTTTGTTAAGAGCTGTCAAAACAGCCTGACCATGCACTGAAATCGTGATTTTTGTGCTACTTTTGCCCATTAATCACTATCAATCGGTTTCATGGACCCCTATCATTTCCTCAACAGCAACGATCCCGCTGTGATCGAAGCCTTGTACCTTCAGTTTAAAAACGCTCCCGAAAGTGTTGAAGAAGGCTGGAGAAGGTTTTTCGAAGGTTTCGATTTTGCAGCCAAAAACTACCAGAGCAACCCTGCCCGCAAGCAGGTAACTACCAATGAATTCAAGGTGCTGAACCTCATTGACGACTACCGCAAACGCGGGCATCTTTTCACCGAAACCAACCCTGTGAGAAAAAGACGGAAATACTTTCCCACACTCGATCTGGCCAATTATGGCCTCTCCGAAAAAGACTTAGATACCTCATTCGAAGCAGGCTCTGAGATTGGGCTTGGTCAGGCCAAACTGCGCGACATTGTTGCAGCCTTGCATCAAACGTATTGCCGCAGCTTTGGTGCAGAGTTTATGTATATCCGCAATGTGGAGATCAATCGCTGGCTGCTGCACAAAATGGAATCGGAACGCAACACCCCGAACTATACAGTTGCCGACAAAAAACAAATACTCATCAAGCTCGACAGGGCCGTAAATTTCGAAAAGTTTATCCATAAAAAATTCCCTGGTCAAAAACGCTTTTCGCTCGAAGGTGCTGAATCACTGATACCTGCACTCGACGCCATCATGGAAAAAGGTGCAGAGCTTGGCAATACCGAACTCGTGATTGGCATGCCGCACCGTGGCAGGCTCAATGTGCTGGCCAATATTTTACGCAAGCCATACATGGACATTTTCAGCGAGTTCGAGGGCAAGGAATATGAAGACGAAACCTTGTTGGGCGACGTAAAATATCACCTTGGATATACAGCATTGCGCACTGCCACCAATGGCAAAACGGTGAAACTCACCTTATCGCCCAACCCCTCACACCTCGAAGCTGTTGATCCTGTGGTGGAAGGCATCGCGCGGGCAAAGACGGACCTGAATTATAACGGCGATCACAGCAAGGTGGTTCCTGTGTTGATTCACGGCGACGCCAGCATTGCCGGTCAGGGCATTGTGTATGAGGTGGCACAGATGTCGGAACTACAAGGATACAAAACCGGAGGAACCATTCATCTGGTGGTGAACAACCAGATCGGCTTCACCACCGACTACCTTGATGCCCGCTCCAGCACCTACAGTACGGATGTGGCAAAAGTGACGCAATCGCCTGTTTTCCATGTGAATGGCGACGACCCTGAAGCGGTGGTTTATGCCGTTCAAACAGCACTGGAATTCAGGGAAAAATTTCATAAAGACGTTTATGTTGATTTACTGTGCTATCGCAAATATGGTCACAACGAAGGCGATGAACCCCGCTTCACCCAGCCCATTCTCTACAAGGTGATCGAAAAACATCCCAACCCCAGGGAAATTTATGCCGACAAAATCGTGGCTCAGGGCATCATCACCCGCGAAGAAATTGAGCGCATCGAGAAACACCATATCGACATTCTGGAAAACAGCCTCACCGGCGCAAAAGCAAAACTCAAGGCCAACATCACCAACTTCTTGCAGGAAACCTGGAAAGATATCCGAAAGGCAACAAAAGACGACTTCGACTACAGCCCCGCCACAGGTTTCGACAAGCAAAAGCTCGACGACATTGCTGCAAAAATCACCACCCTTCCAGAGGCATTGCAGTTCTTCAGAAAAACAGTGAAGTTGCAGGAACAACGCAACGAGCTGTACTTCAAGCAAAACACCGTGGATTGGGCCATGGCTGAACTACTGGCTTACGGCAGTTTGCTCACCGAAAACCACCGTGTGCGGCTCAGTGGGCAGGATGTGCAAAGGGGCACATTTTCGCACAGGCATGCCGTTTTACGCGTGGAAGATTCTGAGCAACAATATATTCCGCTAAATCACTTGCATCCAGAGCAAGCACCCTTTGACATATACAATTCGCTGCTTTCGGAATATGGCGTACTTGGCTTTGAATATGGATATGCCCTGGCGTCACCCGAAACACTCACCATTTGGGAAGCTCAGTTTGGCGATTTCAACAATGGCGCTCAAATCATCTTCGACCAGTTTATTTCGAGTGCTGAAGAAAAATGGAATGTGATGAACGACCTGGTGGTATTGCTGCCACACGGCTATGAGGGTCAGGGGCCCGAGCATTCCAGCGCACGCATCGAACGTTTTTTAACCCTGTGCGCCGATAACAACATTCAGGTGGCCAACTGCACCACACCTGCCAACTTCTTCCACATCCTTCGCAGGCAGTTGAAACGCCCCTTCCGCAAACCACTCATCATTTTCACCCCCAAAAGTTTATTGCGTCATCCACGATGCATTTCTCCGGTTGGGTTGCTTTCTGACGGAAAATTTCAGGAACTTATTGATGACGAACAAGCTGATCCATTGTCAGTTACAAAAATTCTTTTCTGTTCTGGCAAGGTTTACTACGACCTGTTGGAAGAAAAGGAACGCCTCAAAAGAGAAGATGTGGCCATCGTGCGCATCGAACAGCTTTACCCCCTGCCTCATGTGCAGATCAAAGCCGTTGTTGCCAAATACAACCAGGCCCATAAATACCTTTGGGTGCAGGAAGAACCGCTCAACATGGGTGCATGGAGGTTTATCCATCACGAACTGAACTATATCAAGCTGAAGCTGATTGCACGGCCAGAAAGTGGAAGCCCGGCCACCGGATCATCGAAATTTCATGTCATCCGCCAACAAAAAATTATTGACAAAGCCTTTGAATCTTGCGAATGTCCGTTTGTGGATATCGAATGTGGCATGGTTTGCATCGGCAATAAGTGGCGCTCGTTTGAGCAGGAGCTCAAAACCATGCATGTGGATATGATTGACAGCAAATTCCATTCGGCCCTGAAAAAACTCGAATAAATCATTGCATTATGACCTCAGAAATAAAAGTTCCCAGCCCGGGAGAATCCATCAACGAAGTATTGCTGTCAAACTGGCTTGTTGAAGACGGCGCATATGTTGATAAAGATCAGGAAGTTGCAGAAATTGATTCTGACAAGGCAACGCTCACAGTTGCAGCAGAAGCTGCCGGTATCATCCGTTTAAAAGTGGCTCAGGGCGAAACCATCGAGGTTGGCAAGGTGGTTGCCATCATCGAACACGGTGAAGCAAGCACGCAGGCAAGCACCAGTTCACCGAAGGCACCGGAGGCCAAAGTCATCCAGCCCAGTGAAACTCCTGCTACAAAGCCTGCTGTAAAAGCCGAAACGCATCAGGCGGCCATTAGTCTTCATCTGAACATGAGTCCGCTAGCCCGAAAAATGTCCACCGATGCCGGATTGACAGATCAGGAACTGATCGATTTCCTGAAACATTACAAGCTTACCAAAAAGGATGTTGCCTTTGTTTTGGAAGAAAAACAAAAGAACCATCCCGCATCGGCCCCTACCCTCTCCAAACCTGCCCGTGACCGTGTTTCGCGGAATGAAAGCCGGGTGAAAATGACACCGCTGCGAAAAAAACTATCGGAAAGGCTTGTTTCCGTGAAAAACGAAACTGCCATGCTCACCACATTCAATGAGGTGAATATGACGCCCATCATGGAGCTGAGAAGCAAATACAAGGATGCATTCAAAAATACACATCAGGTGGGCCTTGGGTTTATGTCGTTTTTCACAAAAGCAGTTACGGAGGCTTTGAAACTTTATCCGCAAGTAAATGCACAAATTTCCGGCGATGAGATAGTTACTTTCGATTATGCCGATATCTCCATCGCTGTCTCCGGACCCAAAGGTTTGGTGGTGCCCGTGATCAGAAATGCAGAGACACTCAGCCTCGCCGAGATTGAGTTGAAAATTAAAGAATTGGCAACCAAAGCCCGCGACAACAAGCTCACCCTCGACGAAATGAGTGGTGGCACCTTTACCATCACCAATGGGGGCGTGTTTGGGTCGATGTTGTCAACACCCATCATCAACCCGCCTCAGTCGGCCATACTGGGCATGCACAACATCGTTGAACGGCCTGTTGCCATCAACGGGAAGGTGGAGATTCATCCGGTGATGTATGTGGCCCTGAGCTACGACCACCGCATCATTGATGGCAGGGAATCTGTAGGATTTTTAGTAAAGGTAAAGGAGATGCTCGAAAATCCATTGCGCATGTTATACGCATCAAAAAACCCCGAAGAAATCTTACTTGGCCTTTGATCATCATGCGCAGAAAAGTTGATTTTCTGGTTATTGGCTCAGGCATTGCAGGCCTTAGCTACGCCATCAAAGTGGCAGACCATGGTTCGGTGCTCATTGTTAGCAAAAACACCATTTCCGAAACTGCCACCTGGTATGCCCAGGGTGGTATTGCAGCAGTGATGTACAATCCCGACACTTATAAGAAACACATCTATGATACGATGGTGGCCGGAAGCTTCCTCAATGATGAGGAGATTGTTAAGATGACCATCACCCAATCCACCGAACGCATTGAAGAACTCATCGGATGGGGCGCGCATTTCGATAAGGAATCATCAGGCCGTTATGCGCTTGCCCGCGAAGGCGGGCATTCTGAATTTCGGGTTTTGCACCACCGCGACCGCACCGGATCGGAAATTCAGCGCGCCCTCACTGAAAAGGTAAAGCAACATCCCAATATCGAAATACTCGAAAACCACTTTACCATCGACCTGCTCACACAGCATCACCTCGGCAAGATTGTTCGCAGAACCCATAACGACATACAGTGTTTTGGAGCCTATGTGCTCAATCCCGAGACTGGGGTGATTGACACGGTGCTTGCAAAAACAACGATGATTGCCACAGGCGGTGCCGGCAATGTTTACCAAACCACCACCAACCCTACCATTGCTACTGGCGATGGCATTGCCATGTTCTACCGGGCGAAAGGGATTGTGGACAACATGGAATTCATTCAGTTTCACCCCACTTCGCTCTACAACCAAAAAGAAAAACCTTCTTTTCTCATCACCGAGGCATTGCGCGGCGCGGGAGCTGTGCTGAAAGACCACAAGGGAAGGGAATTCATGCAAAAGTATGACAGCCGCGGATCATTGGCACCGAGAGATATAGTGGCCCGGGCAATTGACAACGAAATGAAACTGAGTGGTTTCGAACATGTTTACCTCGATGCCCGCCACATCCCTGAGCGCGAGATACTCGATCATTTTCCGGGTATTCACGCCAAATGTTTGAGCATCGGCATCAACATCATGAAAGAAATGATTCCGGTGGTGCCGGCAGCCCATTATGTTTGTGGTGGCATCAAAACGGATGCAAACGGAAAAACAAGCATTCATAACCTGTATGCTTCAGGCGAGGTGGCTTCTACAGGATTACATGGCGCTAACCGATTGGCCAGCAATTCCTTGCTCGAAGCCCTTGTGTTTTCGCACCGCGCAAGTGAGGATGCTTTGGCCAGGCTCCCGGAAACAGCCTTTAATGAACAAATCCCCGATTGGAATGCCGAAGGCACTGTTTTAAATGAAGAAATGGTACTCATCACCCAATCCCGCAAAGAATTGCAGTCGATCATGAGCAACTACGTGGGCATCGTACGGTCCGACCTTCGCCTCGAACGGGCAAGCCAGCGCCTGCAAATCATCTACCGCGAGACTGAAGCACTCTATGACAAATCAGTTATCTCGGTAGAGCTCTGCGAGTTGCGCAACATGATCAATGTGGCATACCTCATTATTAAATTTGCCTCCCAGCGAAAAGAAAGCATCGGCTTGCACTACTCCATCGACTATCCTGCGGCCGACAACAGTCAACCGAAAGAAACGATCTAAACGAAACACGCATGGCTCTCATTTATCCCATTCTCGGTAAGGCTCCGATCATCGGCAAAAACTGTTTTATTGCCGAAAATGCAACCATCGTCGGTGATGTGGTCATGGGCGACAATTGCAGCATTTGGTTCAATGCCATCGTCCGCGGCGATGTGCATGCCATTCGCATCGGAAACAATGTCAACATTCAGGATGGCTCGGTGATTCACTGCACCTATCAAAAGGCACCGGTGCATATTGGCGACAATGTGAGCATTGCCCACAGGGCCATCATCCACGGCTGCACCATTCACAACAATGTGTTGATTGGTATGGGGGCCATCATCATGGACGGGGCTGTGATCGAAAGCAATACCATTGTTGCGGCAGGTGCGCTCGTCAGCAAAGACACCGTGGTTGAATCAGGCACGGTGTATGCGGGGGTTCCGGCAAGGAAAATCAAAGACCTTGATCAACCATTGCTCGAAGGCGAGGTAATGCGCATAGCACGGTCTTATACCATGTATGCGAGCTGGCACGACAGCCGTATTGAACCGATCACTGAATGACAGAATAAAAAAAACCTGCTTTTCAAGAGCAGGTTTTTTTGTACCCGAGGCCGGACTCGAACCGGCACGGCCGCAATGGCCAAAGGATTTTAAGTCCTTCGTGTCTACCAATTCCACCA
>CAZBMR010000073.1:0-13284 GCA_964492695.1 uncultured Lentimicrobiaceae bacterium | reverse complement strand
GATCACTCTCTTCCCACCCCCCTTCCCTCCCGGCCGTCAGGCCGAAGCTGCGGGCATTGCCCGCAGAGGGTGTCCGGGACCGCCAAAGGCGGTTTTTTCAGAGGGCTTCATAAACGGCGAATGCTTGGATTTGCAGACACTCCGGAAAGGCTCATTTCATTTGGCAAATGCGAATAGCTGACGCTGCCGACATTGGACGGGACACCCGATCGAGACCTAAAATTGCCGGCCGCGCTACCAGGCTTTCATCTTGAAAAGTCTCCCCCGATCCCCTTCGTCGTGGAGTCGCAATACGATTTCCTCGGGCGCAAACACCGGTTCGGCCGTCGTGCGCTGCGGCAGATCAGAATCGATCAACGTGATGATCGACTGTATGCCAAGCGCTGTATAGCGGCGGATGACCGCAAGGAGATTTTCCTTCTTTCGGTCATCAAGAGATTCGAACACACCGTCATGGTAGGCAAAGCGCGGGAACTGCTCGTCAAGATGCGCGCGCAGAACCGCCAGGTCAAAGGCGATGCACAGCAGCTTTTTGTAGCTATGTCCGCGATCGGCGCTGGTCGCGTTGCCAGCCTCGTCGAGCAGCTCAGCCCGGAATTCCAAATGCCCCTGTTGGTTGACGCCGACGCTTAGCAGCGCCTTGCTGTCTATCACTTCCTCGACGATCTCGTTGAAATAGAGCCGGATAGACGAAAACAGGCTGTCCTTGTCGGCGCTACGTGCCTCAACGTCCGCCTCGATCTCAGTTTGTAGGTGAATTTTCTCTTCCGCCAACGAACGAATTTCGGCGCGGAGTTGCTGGAGGCGATGGACAAAGTCGCGCTGGCGCTCAAGCGTCGCAATGTCGGCGCGAAGCGTCACCAGTTCTCCCGATACCCGCTTATATTTGGCGAAGGAATCGGTCGCGCTCAAAAACGCAAGAATTTCCGAACGCCGCTTGCCGAGTGTGTTCAGCTCGCTGTTGATCGTTTTTAGTTCCCTCTCGATCTCGGCCCGTTCCTCCACCAGATAGCCGTGACGCTCCTCGGTGATGGCCTTGTTGAAGGCGATGAGCTGCTGGAAATCCTTTTTCACCTGGCCCGCGAAGACCACCCCGGCTTCTTCGAACAGCGCCCTCGCATCCTCGGGATCAAACAGGATCTGATCCTCTTCGAGCGAGGCGATGATCTTCTTGCGGTTCTGCATTAGCGAGTAGCGACGGGCATTCAGCGTCGCGATCCGCTCGTCGATCTGGTCGACCACCTGCTTGGTGTCCGCCTTGTCCTGCGTCCGGAAGTCAAAGGCGTCGAGCAACGCCTGCTTCTTTTCGACCTCCTGACGCTTGAGCAGCAGGATGCCATCGATCTTGCTGGCATCCTCAAAGTCGCCGCCCATCTCCTGACGGACCGTGGCGGCCTTGCTCTGCTTGTCCTCAAGCGCCTCTGCTTTCTCGTAGTGACGCGCAATGATGGCCGCGTTGAACCCGAGGATATGGGCGAGGAAAGGTTTCCAGTCCGCGTGCTTATTTGCGAATTTGCCCAGCTGGAACACGTCGCCGAAATCGCTCTGCGACCGCAGGAAATAGCCAAGCCCCTTACGATAATGCCAGGGCTTCAGCGACCGCCAGTCAAGCAGGCTGTCGAGCAGTTCTTTGGCGCGATCGAATGGAAGATCGATATGGTCCCATTCGCTGTCCGGCAGGGTCGAAAAGTCCTGATGGCGGCCCGTGTGCTTTTTGAAGGCTATTTTGGTCGCCTCCTCGACGCCGCGTCGGACGGTCACATAGCTGCCCTGCGCGAGTTCGAGTTCGAGGAAAAATACGAAGTCGCGGAAGCGGTCGAGGTGCTTGAAGAGGAAGAATTTTGGATCCCGACCCGACAGAAATCCGTAATCGAGCAGCCGACCAAGCGTCGTCTTGCCCAGGTTATGTGTGTCGCGGTCGCGGTTCTCCGGCAACCGAATTTCGGCAAGCACCACATTGAGTTCAGGCGTGAATTCGACCGGCGCGAACAGGTCAGGCTTGTTCGAATAGAGCTTAGACGGTTTCATTCAGGCCAACATATTCGACCGCGTCGGTCTTGGGATGATATTCGACCAACCCCATCAGAAAGAGGAAGTTCAGCGCCGGCAGGAACAGCACGTCGCCGCCGACCACCGCCTTGCGCGCATAAGCGAACAGCGCACTGTAGTCGCACAACCGCTTAGCCCGGAGCCGCATGAGCACCAACAACGCGACGTTGATCACCGTTCTGTCGGGATGGGCATGTTTACTGGGTCTCAGCATCCGCCACCTCCCCGATGTCGCAGTTCCAATACATATAGAAGACCAGCGCACGCGTCAGGCGCTTGTGCTTAGTCTGGCGCAGGACCGGGTCGCGCTGAAACAACAAGTCGATCAGGTAGTTCATCACGGCGTCAAAATTCTGATGTTCCTTGCGCTTGGCGATGATTTTCAGCTGAAACTCCTCGCAAGCCGCTTCATAGGATTTGAGGATCTCCAGGTTTTCAGGGGCCGCCAGGAAAGTGCGGATTTGCGCAGTGTCCTTCAGATAGCGCTTCCTCAGCTCCTTGGCATACTCCGCTGACATGTTGTTGATCTGGTTCTTCTGCTCATAAGTCGTGCGCTCGACGGGGGGCGCATCGAGCACTTCGCCAATCTCCGCGTTATGGCTTGCGATTGCCTGGACGACCACGGCGAGTTCGTCGGGCGAAACGATCAGCGGGGAATCGACCGGGTCGAGTTCGGCGAGTTTGGCGACTTCGGAGAACTCCTTGAGCCAAAGCTCAAGCCGCTCGATCCCGCACAGATAGATCGAGGCGTCGGGTATGCCGCATTCCTTGGCGAGGTGCGCGGTGATCGTTTGGTCGGCATTCCCGGCCAGCCGCCGGTTCGCGAACAGCATATAATGATCGATCTGTGCTGCCTCGCGGAGCTTCCGAATCCGCGGCACCTCCTCGCCGATCACGGTATTGGTCGAACCGGCGCTGTAGAAATCGGACTCGCTGAAATGCTTGTTATACCCATTGGTGTGCTTGGCTTGGACGATCGTCGTTCCGACCCAGGGCGCCGCCTTGCTCGGGTGCAGTTCGGCGGTTCCGACGAACTTTGCGTCCCGGCCGCCATCGGGCCCTTTGGCGAATCCCTTGACCGACGCACCGAGCAGATGACGGCAAAGCAGGACGATCAGCGTCTCGAACTGCTCGTCGCTCAAATCCTCATAGCGGTACATCATATCGGCAATCGTCCGGTTCTGCCTCGGGGACGGGAGGCCGCGCTTAGATGAAGCCGCATAGCATGGCCACATCAAGGACGGAATCGGTCATCGTTGCTCCGCCTTGACGCCGTTCCCACGGCCGAGGTTGCGATCTACCGTATTATTGATCGAGTGATATCAGTAACCTTTCTTGGTCGCTCGAGAAACGAAAAGACAATATTGCCTCGAACCAATCGTATCATCTGGACACTGTACTTGCCACTGCTCGGTTCAACGATCATCGCCCCGGACAGCTCGCATTGGGCCAAATGGCTCGATGCGATGTCAGCAGACGATTCCGATCGCCGCCGACGGGCGCTGTCGCTGCATGAGCGCATGCTGGATCAAGGCCGTATCCCCCTCTTGTGCTGGCACCATCTCGAAGAATTGCTCGGAGGTGACGACGACGCCAAAGCGCGCAAGCGCATCTCCTTCCTCATGTCGCTTCCGCTCATCGCGTGGATCCGCTTGCCGAAGGACGAGGCTGGGCTTGGGTCCGCCGCGCAGGTGCGCGCAGCTGAGATGATCGCCGCAAGCGAAGGACTGACGGACTTGATCGCAATCCGCGATCGGGCTCGCGAGCTGCTTTTGAAGTCGGGCACGGGCAGTCAGGCCATTGGTGAGGAGGCGTGGGTCTGGGATGCGGTGCGGCCGATGCTGCGCTCCCGAAGGAGCGGGTCCGATATGGTTGCGGCTCTGGGACCGCTGCGCACTCTCGACGAGAGCCGCACGATTGGCGAACTTTCGAAGGGGGAAATCAATTCGCCGCAAGCGATGCGGGCGCAGCTCGGAGTCATTTACGCCAAGGCGCTTCAGGAAGCGACGCAGAGTACGGGTGGAGATACGGTTCGGGCCAGGGCGATGGCAGACGAGTTTCTCGAACGGGTGCTCGCGATGCTACCGCCGCCCGGTACGACGATCCGCGACCTACTGGTCTCGTCGCTGGTCGATCAGGGGTTGGATGAAGCCGAAGTGCGCGACGAATGCATCCTCGCCGACCTTAGCCGGCTCGGGGTGTTCCGAAGTCAGCTGCGCGTGATCGCGTCGGAGACCGGCAGCTCCTTCGAGGCCCTCAAGCGCGTGCCGATGGACATACTTCCGAGCTGGGTTATCGCCGAGGCCCTTCGACAACATGGTCATATCCGGGCGCTACGCCCAGGCAGCGACCTTCACGATAGCCATCTCGCTGTGCTCGCAGCCTATTGCGACGTCCTCTATGTCGACAAAAGGACGTCCGAGGACTACCGCCAAGCCGTGAAAAAGGAACCGCGACTGGTCCGGCTGATCGGGGAAATCGCCAAGGCGGGAGACTTTGACGGTCTCGCGGACGCGCCATGCTAGTCGCCGTCCACGGTGCCGACGATAAGCGGGTCGAGGCCGGTCATGCGGCCAAGGGGCCGGCTTACAGCTGCCCCGGCTGCAAGGCGCCGGTGACACTTGCCAAAGGGCGTATTCGCCGACCCTATTTCGCGCATCGGCCCGGCGCGGCATGCTCCTATGCCGCCTTGGAGACGTGGGAACACCAACGGGCGAAAGAGGATTTCGCGGCCGCTTATCGCGCGCGGGGCCTCATGTGCGACGTCGAGATCGAGGTGCTGTCGATCGATGGCGACCGGCGTGCCGACGTGCTGCTGCACGCACCCGATGACGCCTACCGCGTCGCGCTCGAGGTTCAGAACAGCCCGCTCGACTATACGGCGCTGGAAGTGCGAACGACCGCCTACCTCAGCGCGAGCGTCCCGGTGATCTGGGTGCCGATCCTCATCCGCAAGCGGCTCGGCGACGTTCAGCGCATCGCGGGCACCAACATCTATCACATCAGCCACTTTTCAGCGCCTCCTTGGCAATTGTGGGTCCACGACCTTCAAGGCGGACTCTGGTATTATGACCCGGTCGCGCGCGGGGTCTGGCGCGGGATGCTCGACGACTGCATGCTGTACCGCAATCCGACGTCGTGGTTCGCGGACGGTGACGAGCATAGCGCCGGGGGCCATTGGTATTCTTCGGAACGCTGGTCGAGCCTGTTTCTGGAAGGCCCGTTCGAACTCTCGCAGCTCCGGGTAAAGCGGGTGAAGCGCGCGTTGCGCAAGCGGCGAGCCTACCATCTTCCTGCCGGCATCGGCGCCGACTTCATCCTCGCCGACGAACCGCGCGACTATGCGATACCGGCGCGGATCGGCAGGACCAAGGCCGACGGTCCGGGCGACTTCCATTATTATCGCGCGGAGCACCGCATCGACGATCAATGGGTTTGCGCGCCGTTGGAGGCGTCTGTCTTGCCCGACACTATCCGGACTTTCGAGTAGGATCGCGGGCGATGCGCAACACCGATCATATCATCCTTGAAGATCGTGCGGTTCCGTTGCTACTGCCGTGGCCGCTACCGGGGGACCCTGGAGGATTCATCGAAGTTGCTAAAGCCGATGATTGGCGCGCATTGGTTGGTGGTCTCGGCATCGACCCACGCATTCCCGATATCGTTCGCGCCAAATTTCATCGCGCCCAGACCCTGTACCTGGTCGGGTGGCTCGACCTCGGTTTGGTCAAGGCGGCCGAACTCGCTGCACTGATCGCGCTCGAACTGGCGGTGACGGATTGCTACGGCGGCAAGGTTTCGAAGAGCAAGCGCAGCTTCGCCGCACTGCTCAAATATATGGTCGACAGCGACGGCCTGACTGATGCGCAGATTCCGATGATCGTTCGCTGTGGCGGGAAGGCGATCGGGCAATTGACCGGAGACACCCGACCGACCCTCGCCGAGCGGCGCAACAAGCTGGCGCATGGTGACCCTTTCGACGGGCTCCCGACCGGTGGGCTGTTGGAGCTGGTCCGCGATCTCATCAACTTCGCGTATCGCGACTACATCGCCGAGGCGGCGAGCCTGGGGGCTAAACCATGAAGCCGTTCCGATGGAAGAACTGCTTTGCAGACGTCCAAGCCAGCAAGCACGATATGACCATCGAATCCTATTTTCAGGATGTGATCGTGCCGGCGCTCGCCACGCTCGATACCAAGATCGAGGATCTGGAGAACAGTGACTGGCCGGGTGCGGTCTTCGCGAAGGCGGACATGGAGGAGGTTCGCCTCGAAACGATGCGTGCCTTCGGCTTGTCCATCCAATCAATCTGGGAGCGTCAGCTCCGCAGCTATCTCTTGGGCTGCGCGAAGGACCTGAGACCAGGCGAACCCTTCGCCACCAAGATCGAGAAGGCGAACTGGAAAGAGCTTCAGAAGCTGTTTCGCGGCCTGCGCGGCATCGGCCTCGATGCCTTCCCGAGCTTCGCGGCGCTAGATGCTCTCCAGCATCTCGGTAATGCCTGCCGGCACGGCGACGGCGATTCCGCGGCGGAACTGGCGCGCCGCAATCCGGACTTCTGGCCGGTCATCCCGCCAATGCCGCCGGGCTTCGGGGCTCTGCCACCGAGCCCGCCCCGTGTGGCGCAGATGCGAATCCCGCAGGACAGGCTTCAGGAGTTCGTCGCCGCAATCGCGCGCTTCTGGCGCGACGCCGAATATATCTACAACGAGAGCATTGAGCGGAAGGATCCGAGACTTGAGGCCCGCCTCGTGCGCGAGCGCGCCGAGCGTGATTGGCTACCGCTGGCGCCGGCGGACGGCAACTGATGGGGGCCAGCCCAGCCTTAATCAGCGCGGTCGAAGCGCTGTGGCGCGTACCGCGCCCCGGACCGAATAACCTTCTGGCCGCTTCCGCCTTCTCTGCGGTGAGTGATGTTTGCCGCGCGGACTATGGTGGCGACAAGCCGGTCTTTGCGCTGAGCACGGCCATTCGCTCGCTCGGCGTTCCCTGTTGGCTAGCCGCCGGCCACGCTAGCTTGTCGGTCGATCCGCTGAGCGCCGCCAATGCGATCGACGAGGCGTTCACGCGTAAGACGATCACTCGGCGGCATCTCTGCCCGCTCGATCTCGCCGACGATCTACCGCCGCTTGCATTCGGCCAGGCCAGGCTTGCCCAATTCGGCGCGGACGAACTGGCGCGGATGTTTGACGCGCCGCGCTTGGCGCGCAATTTCCCGACCCAGCCGCTCGACGCGAAACGCCTCGCACAATTCCAATGGCTGGTGATCGAAGAGACCCTCGCGGTGAACGGCGGGGCCGAAGCCCGGGCGGCACCCTTCATGTACATGGCGATGGATCGCGACTTCGGCGAAATCGATCCGCATCTTGGCCGCTTTCCGCCGCCAGTTGAGGCGGCGCTGTTCTTCATCCTGCTCGCCCCCTGGGAGCGTTGGTCGACGATGCAGGAGGTCGACTGGCGCGGCTTTCGCGTTCCATGGATCTATACGCTGAGCGACGACCTGTTCGTCCGGCCGTCGTCGCCGCCCAGCCCCGACAGCCTCACCCTCGAGCCTTGGATCGTCGAGGATCATTGGGGTGAGGAAGTCGAACTCGAGCGGCCCACCGAGCTGCCGCTGGATGAGGATGCGAAGGCGGGGCTCGCGCTCTTCACCGACGCCGCGTGGCGGGAACTTGAGGCTGCGCGGTCGACGAGCCTTTTCGAAACGCCGATCGCCCATTTTCTCGTTCGCGCCTTTCTGGCCGACGGCATGGACGAAGTGATGGCCCATATGACCGCGATTGAAGCGGCAATGGGTCTCGAGATGGATCACAAGAAATGGATGCGGCCGAAGCCCGACAAGCATAAGGGCCGCTCCGCGACGGATCGGGTCGCGGCACGGATCGCCGCACTCTTGAACGATCCGAACTGCGTGCGCGACTATCGGCAACTGTTCGAGCTGCGCAGCACCTTCGTCCATGGGCGCGCCGGCATCCAAAAGGTGTCGACTGCCGAGCGGGTATTGGCGCGCGGTCTCGCACGCTGTGTCGCACGCGGGCTGGTCGGCGCCGCGGTGCCACCTGCGCGTTCTCGCGAAGACGTCCTGGCCGACCTGCTCGATCAGGGCGTGCAACATCTTTGAGGCGACGGCGAAGTCGTCGAACTGACGTGCGAAACGCCCTCTAATTTGCAGTGGGCTTCGATCATATTGAGGACATGGAAACGGTCGAACCTCTCGAAACCTTCGTGCTCGACGAAGCCGCCATCGCGAACTTCGTGAAGCTGCAGCGGACTTTCAACGGCTGGAAGCAGGACATGCTTGCGGCCGAGGCTGGCGTGTCGCTGGCGACGGTGTCGCGGGTCGAGCGTGGGCAGAAGGTGCGGCCGGCGCAGCTGCGCAAGCTGGCGCGCGCCTTGGGCAAGCCCGAGGACGAGTTTGTGCGCGAGCGCGTCCGGCCGACACCAGAGGAAGCCGCCGCCAACTTCGTTGATATGTTCGCCTGGACCGAGAGGCGCGTACCTGTCGCGGTCGCCCCGTTCAGGACCGAGCTTCAGCTACGGGCGTCGCTCGCTACCTTCAGTCTGCTACTCGACTCCGATCTCGATGACAACGCTGCCGACGATGTCGCCGAGCTCCGCGAATGGCTCGATCTGGCGAGCTTCGTCCAGGCCGAGCGCGACGGTGTGATCGGGCCGAAGCCCGATCGTGATTTCCGGGTGCGTCGACTGTGGCGCGACGTGCTCGATTGCGTCGAACGGCTCGAGCGCGCCCACGCCGCCGTTGTGCTCACCGGCACTTACGCTGCCGAGCCCGTGATGGGCGGCGAGGCGATCAAGATCGCCGTCGTCGCGATCCGGTCTCGTCGCCGCAATCCGGCGGCGAGCACGATCACGACGCTGTGGGCGGATGCCAAGGTCGACGAACAACAGATGCTCGCCGCCTGTTTCGGAGGGCTCAATTGATGGCGGGGACGAGCAAGCTCCTCGAACGCTTCACCGGATCGTTTTTGGAGGAGTTGGGGCGCTGGTCGGCCCGGCTGGTGATCGCGGCGGTGATCGGGCTCGCGAGCGGCTTCCTCGGGCTCCTGAACTGATCAGGTCTGGTCGCCTTCGATCTGCCGAGCAGCTTTCTCGATCCGATAGGCTTCAACCCGCTCCTTCGTTCCGGCATCGATCATCGCCAATTGCTCGCGCGCCGCGTCGAGGCGCGCCTCCTCAATCGGCTCCGTCATAAGGCCGGCGTATCGCGCGTCGAGCGCGCCGAGTACGCCATCGAAGGAGAAGTCGTTCTGCATCGCGCGGCGGAACACCCATTGCATCAAACGCCAGGAATCCGCGCCGATCTCCTTCTCACGGTGGAGCCGGTTGAACAGCCACATGATGACGTCGGTGACTTGGATGCCAGGACTGGCGTCCGCGGCCGATATCTCGAAGGTGCTGCCGCCGGCGCGCTGCGCCTTGAACATCTCACCCATCATCAACGGCACACGTTCCGGCGACGCGTTGGCGTAAAGCTCATGCCAAAAGCGTAGCGCCGCCTCGAACTCGCTTTGTCGATCGTGCCGTATGCGCCGCACCGGCCGACGCCATGCCTGCGATTGCACCTCCACCCCGTCCATCAGATTGCCGAACCCGACGAGGTTGGGCAGATGGCCCTGCCGCGCGATGCGGCCGTCCGAATGGAAGTAGATCGCTTCCGGGTTCTCCCGCGCCCACTCGATGGCGGGACGGACGCGCTCGACAAAGCCTTTGTCTTCGACCCATGGCAGCAGTGCCAGCACGTCGTTGCAGAATTGGATCATCCCGCCCCGCGCGCGATCGGCATTCGTCTCCATCATCGACGCCCAGAAAGCGCGCGCCATGTCCTCGGTCACGATGCCGGCGAACTTTACTGCGAAGGTAATCCTGAGCGGGCGCAGCATGTAGATATGCGGTGATGCGGCGCGGTTCTCGCCGGGATCGAACAGCAGATCGAACATCTTCGTGGCGACGATGTAGCGTTTCTCGACCCGCGAGACGAAAAAGCGCGGGTCAGCGCGCTGTAGCAGCTTGTGAAGCGGCCGGGCAATTTCCTCGATCCGCGCAACACCGAGCTTGGCGGCGTGCAGCTGCGTATCCCCGACCTCGCGAGCGAGGACGGCGATCGGCTTGGCGTTGACGGCGTCGAAGTCGCTGCGCGTCATGAGCGCGACAGTCAGAAAGATCGGTTGCGCCTCGTCAAAGAGATGGGCGCCCGTATTTCCAGATTCGTCAACAAACACGTACATCCCAATTTTATATCCGTTTCTCCGGCGGCGAACCAGTCAGGGCGGACTGGTGAGACTTCGATCGCAGGGAACATTATCTCCGGCCTCTCCTGTATCGGGACGGCGAAGCGTCGCCCGCATCTCTGATGCCGCAGGTCGGACTTTCATCTTTTTCAGCTCGTCTCGGCGACGAGTTGCGCGCGAAACAAGGGGATTATCACCCGTTTGTTTGGCAGTGCCCAGGCGGCGAGGCCGGGCTCGGCGGAGTTACGCTGTGAAGCTAGGGCGTTGTGGAAGCGGGCGGCGAGCGCAAAAGAATTTGCGTCGAGCATCTGATCGAAGAACGGGCTCGACGTTTCCCATTCCCGTGCAATTAGGGCATGGATCCCGGTTGTCAGCGGTTCGTTACCTGTCGTTTCACGTCAGAGCAGCCTCAGAATCGATCGACTAAACCCCTGTGCTGGGTTCGCGCCGCAGTTGCGCTGGTCGCATTTAAGTCGGCTTACCAGTTCCATCGGAAGCTCGGCGTATGGCAACACCTCAGCCTGAAGTTCCTCGAGCGTGACAATTTGCCTGGGCTGGCCACCACGCCAGTGCCGCACATCGGGATCGCAACCGGCATTGGGAACGCCGAACACCATCACAAAAAACGTATCCAGCCCCGGGTCCCAGCCAACCGCAACCTCGAAGATATCCGAGCGCTCAGGCAAAGGCTTCAACGAATACCGGCTCATCGTCTCACCAGTCGCTCGCCAGCATGATCGTGACCACGCGGAAGCTCTGCTGCGGGTTCCACGGCGTGTCCGAGCCCCAGGAGAACGACCCGTCGTTGGCATAGACGTCGATCTTCCAGAAGATCTTGTGGCCCTGGAACTCGACCGCGCCAAAATCGCGCTCGCCGTGAGGGTCGTTCCCCGGATCGATCGGGGTTTCGTTGATGAGCCTGCGCAGCGCTGCCTGGCCCAGCATCAGACTGGCTTGACGGGCGCCGGGGTCTTCGGCTTCGCCCGCAAGGATATCGGCCAGCGCCCGCGTGAACACAGTGCGCGACGTCGGCAGCGAACCCGCACGGGCCGCGTCATTGAGCCGGGCAACTTCTGCGGTGTGGTCAACGCCGGCAGGTATGGATTGAGCAAGCTGGGTCATGGGCTCTTCCTTTCAAGATTGATCCTCCGCCGAGTGCCCCTCCCCTCCGCTGTCAGGTTGACGGGGCCTGAGCGTTCACGCTACGTTCTTATGGAAAGGATCTCGCCATGCCCGCTCCCAGCCACCTCGACCATTTCGATCTCGACATCGGCCTGCGCGATGCGTCGTGCGACGAGAACCTGCCGCCGGTGCGCCGGGCAATCGCGGCGCTGTGCATCGGGGTCGGCGTGGACGACGCCTATCTGTCGGTTCGGGAACTGCGCGAGGCAGTGTCACTGGTGCATGAGAACGCCCTCGGCGGGCGGGCGAAGCTCGCCGGCATCCTCAGCACCCAGTGCGACGATTTCCAGCGGGCGATCTATTATTGCCTTGCCGGGCGCGGGGTGGTCGAGATGGCGGAGGCGATGGATTGGCTGCTGACGATCCTCAAGGCGCGCGGCCGCACCGCGGCCTGGCTCAGCCGACTGCGGGTGCGGCGCAAGGATCTCGTTTCACCCTATGTCAGCGAAGCGCCCGATGGACCGGTGGTCTCGGCCAGCCCGGATTTCGAGCTTGGGCAATCGTGGTTCGTCGAGCGCGGACCAGACCCTTACTGATCATCCGGGTCATCGTCATTGCAGGTCACGACCCGCGAGACGGTGCGCCCCGGCGCCGCCTTGCTCGCCAGGACCACGCGGAAGGGCTGCAGCGGATTGCCGGTCTTGACCACGGCAGTGTCGCCTTGGACATGCTCGGCAACCCGGGTGGCGATCCGGTTGGCATTCTCGATGCTGCACAGGCGCGCCCGCTTGGACGAGCGCTGAGGCGGTGCGGGGTCAGTCATGGCGCTACTCGCTTGGGTGCCGGGTCACGAGGTTGTCGGGGCTGCGGGCGGCGGCACGATCGTCCAGGCCCGGCTCATCAGCTTGCTGATCTTCACGCTCACGCCGTCGCTCATCCGGCGCAGCACGGTCTTCCTGCCCGACTGGGCCACGCGGAAGCTGCGTTCGCATCGCCCGTCAGTGAACGTGAGGGCTTCGGCGAGAACCAGCGTGTCGCCGGGCTTGGGCTTGCGCCGCGAGGTCAGGGCAAGGCGCTGCCGGCAGGCTTCGCGCCAGTTCGCGGCGTATTCGTTGCCGGGAGGGCCGAGGAGGTCGAGGATTGAGGCCGGGCAGTCGTAGCTGTAGGGACCCATGGTTTCGGTCAGTTGGGTAGGAGTGGCGCTGCTCAGAGAGTCAGCCCTGCTCCCCCCACCGAACCGCACGTGCAGCTTTCGCTGCATGCGGCTCTCCATTGCAATAATACCATTCATGATCTCTGCTCCGGTTGTGGGCCACCGTGGATCGCCTTGTGGCATGGAACGCAAAGAACCTTCGTCCTGCGCGCCCTCGCTATGGCTTTCTTTGTGGCTTGGTTTCTGTGCGCAACATCAGCCATTCCCCGGACATGGTGGACATGACAGGGCAGGTCGGACCGGCCGCACGCTTCGCATTGCTTGGCGTTTTTCCGATCGACCCAATCTGTCCGCGATTCCGAGTAGATTTGTGTCCAAGGTTGGATATCCACCTTGGCCGGGTCTATCCGGTCGCGGGTCAGATCGGTCATTTTCCAGACTTTGACTGATCGAGGTTGGCCACCGGCTTCGTAGCCGGCATAGTATTCCAACCCCTGCCTCATGCGGGCGGCGACAATGCGCACACTTGATTTGTGCTTGCTCGCCAAGGTTTTGAACATGCTCCAGCGCTGGAGGTATTCAAGCCGGTTGAGCTTGAATTTCACATCGCGCGCGAGAGCGTAGTAGTTCGCGAACCCTCGCAGTTCGGCGTTGTAGGCAAGAACGATCTCGACATCGCTACAGCTCAGAAGATGATTGCGGTGTCTGGCC
>CAZBMR010000072.1:0-13430 GCA_964492695.1 uncultured Lentimicrobiaceae bacterium | reverse complement strand
GGGCTTCTTCTCCCTGACAAAAATCAGTTTGTGGTGCGGTGATGGTAGCCTCTGGTTGAACAAACTCTTCAACTGAGACAGAAACTGGGACTGAAACCGCCACAGGAATAGCTGCACAAGGATCGTTTGATTGCAAAACAACATGCACTTGATGGTTACCAGGCATGAGTTCCGTTATAGTAAATTCCTGTTCTGTAGCTCCAGGCCATTCGATACCATCTACATACCATTGGTACATGGGATTGGTACCACCATTAGTGATAGTTGTGTAAAAAGTAATAGGATCTGTCTCGCAAACAAATTGATTCACAGATCCATCAATAGTAATGGTTGGAAAAATCGAAAACGAAAAGTTTATTTTCAAAGTATCGGAACTGGACGGGTTGCTGGAATAACACCCATCAAAAGCCTGCACCAAAAAATGATACTTGTTGCCATCGTTGGGCAAATCAATATAATTAGTGCTTCCGGAATGAATCAGAGTATCATTTCTAAACCACTGTAGCAAGGGGTCTGAACCACAATTCAAAGTATCAGCATGGAATTCAACTTGCTGATTGGGGCAAATCCAGATGTTTGATGCCTGAATGCTAACATACATTGTATCATTTGGAAAAACAGTTACACTTACATCAGAAGTACTCTGACACCCGTTGGCTTCTAGCGAGTAATAATATACCAGCTGAACCGGATGATCTGTTTGATTGCTAAGCAACTCATTAATGTTTCCTGTGCCAGAGGCTTGTGCTGGAATTATACCTGCTGTTTCTCGCTCCCAAGAAAAATAAACATCTGGCATAGAGGCCGATGGCTGATACAGAAAATAAGAATCGGAGCAAATCCTTGGCAAATTGATTTCCGACGTCAGTTCTGGGCGAGGTTTCACAGTTACATACACAGTTACTGGTACGCTTGCACAATTTCCACCATTGTCAGCCACTATACTATAGGCTAACATAGCTTCCTCGGTAGATTCGTTAAAAATTACTTGGTGAATGTTTACCCAAGCAGTTCCATCAGAATAACCAGATAACTGGTTATTATTTGAGACATTGGTTACAGTCCATGAAAAAATTGCGCCATTTGGTGTGGCGTTGAGTGGAATGACTAATGTATCTCCACTACACAAAGTAATCGAACTGTTTGGAGCAGGTGAAGTTACCTCAGGTTTTGGCCTTGCAATAAATGTTGAAGCAAATGAGCTTTCGTTGTATGCACGACCACGTGCGCTGTGAATGTTATTTCCAGCTTGATCAGTAGTGAAACGGTATCCATAAATTCGATAAAATACTGTATCCTCACAACTTAATGCTAAATGTTCAATTTGAAAGCTTTCAGACAATGGCATACCCACTATTGCAGCTGAACCCAACGCCTCGTTGATATTATATGTATGCCCATCTGTAGGCTGCTGATAAAAACCATTTTCGCTTTTTGCAACTAAATAAGCCTGATATGGAATGCCAGTAAATATATCTGTAAATGCATTCCAGTGGAGGCTACTATCCTGCTCGGTAAAGTAGCATACAGGATTGAACCAAACAGGTTGTCTCAAATTTCTCCAGAAAACAGTTGTTTCACTGCAATTATTGCATGGTTTTCCTGCTTCTTTGTTCATTACAGTTGAGTGGGTTACATCCACATTTGGATTTGGGAAGCCATAATCCTCAAGATTGGCGCCTGGCACTACGGTTACAGCTTGTCCAGAGGGGACTGTACCCAAAAAGTGCACCTTAGAAGTTGTAATAGCCTCGATATCAGAGCCTTGTTGGACACCATGAGAAAGTGAATGAACATGTTGTCCAGTGCTTTTCCTTATTTCGATAGCATCTCGTTCGGAATTAATTGACAAATAATTCGATGATTGTCCAGTAAAGAAAAGAGGGTCTTGCGCTGAAACCCGTATATATCCGTCACTTTTGATAATGTCAGTTTGTGAACCATCACGATGGTTAATGACGATAATAGTACCTGCCCGAAGCTGATTCCATAACGTGTTGGAGCTAAAAGTGATATCTGTTTGCCAAGTGTTGTTTTGTTGGTCGTAATCACGTAATTTCCAGCCGTTAAGACTGATTCCATCTTGTAAAACAATTAATTCAGTCCACTCAGCTGCGACCATGTTTGAGTTAAAGTAGCTGCTTACCACCACTTCAGGTTGCGCAATTAGTAGCTTAGTATGCAAAACAATAAACAGAAATACCATCGGTGCCGTCAAGTAGCATCGAAGAAAAAAATACTTGTAATGACTCAGAGTTTGTTGCAAATGCACACTATGCTTATCAAATCGCCCCGCCAAGAGCAGCGCAAATTTATAAAAATCACAATAAAACGTTAAAGCGTTTATTCATTAAACATCAAATTATTGGAGATGAACCAAAATCCTTCAAATTTCTTTCAAAATCCGTGCATTCGGTTTAAGATTGAACAGCTTTTCCTACCTTTGTGAGCTCCAAAAACATCCGCTTGTTTTTATGACTGTCCTCGACACCTATAGCCCTGCCGAACGATCGGAGATTTTGCGGCGCTACCGCAACCTGATCGAGGTGTGGCACACCCGCAAGGACGTGAACGACCGCTGGATGGTGCGCAAAGCCTTCAGGCTGGCCGTGGAAGCTCACAAGGATATGCGCCGTAAATCAGGCGAACCATATGTGTATCACCCACTTGAGGTGGCTACCATCGCTGCCGGCGAAATAGGCCTCGGACGCACCTCCATCATCTGCGCCTTGCTGCACGATGTGGTGGAAGACACTGAATACAAGCTCAGCGACATCACCGCCATGTTTGGCGAACAAATCGCCCGCATCATCGATGGCCTCACCAAGATTGACACAATGGTGGAAGGCTTGGACGTGCAAAGCCTGCAAGCCGAAAATTTTCGCAAGGTGCTGCTCACCCTCTCCTACGATGTGCGGGTGATCCTCATCAAGCTGGCCGACCGCCTGCACAATATGCGCACGCTCGATGCTATGCCTCCCACCAAGCAATGGAAAATTGCCTCCGAAACCTCCTACCTGTTCGCTCCCCTCGCCTACCGGCTGGGCTTGTATGCCATCAAAAGCGAGCTCGAAGACCTGGCAATGAAATACACAGAACCTGCTGTGTATGAATCTATCCGAAAAAGTCTTGAGGAAACAAGGCCGCAGCGCGATCAAATGATTGAGGCATTTCTGGCCCCCATTCGTGAGCACCTCAACAGAATGGATATTCAGGGAAGGATCACCATTGCCGAAAAATCAACCTCCTCCATCTGGGCCAGGATGAAGGAAAAGGAAATACCATTTGGCGAAGTGCACGACACTTTCGTGGTCAGATTCATCGTCGACAGCAACAGCGAAACCGAAAAAGAAGATTGCTGGCGTGTGTATGCAGCCATCACGAGCATCTATAAACCCAACAACCAGCGGCTGCGCGACTATATGTCGCTGCCTAAAGCCAACGGATACGAATCGCTCCACGCCACGGTGATGAGCAAAGCCGGAAGATGGATAGAGCTGCAAATCAGGTCGGAACGTATGGATGAGATTGCCGAAAAAGGCTATGCCGCCTACTGGAAATACAAAGATTCACCCTCCAGCGAGAGTGGCCTTGACGAATGGCTTACCAAGGTGCGCGAGCTCATCTCCTCCGACGATGCCACCGCCCTCGAGTTTATGAACAACTTCAGGCTCAACCTGTTTTCGGACGAAATCTTTGTTTTCAGCCCCAAGGGCGAAATGATTTCAATGCCGACAGGCTCCACCGCCCTCGACTTTGCCTTCAACATCCACACCAACCTCGGCAGCAAATGCATCGGCGCCAATGTGAACCATAAACTCGTTCAGCTCAACCACGAGCTCAAAACCGGTGATCAGGTGGAAATCATCACCTCAAAGGTGCAGTTTCCCAAAGAAGAATGGTTCGATTTCGTGAAAACTGCCAGGGCCAAGTCGCGCTTGCGCGATGCCATCCGCGACCACCGTAAAACCTTCAAAGACCAGGGAAGAGAAAAACTTGAGTCATATCTGAAACAACTCAACCTGGACCCTTCCAAAACCAACATCACCAAAGTGATTGAGGCTGAAGGCCTTTCGGGACTGGTGGATCTGTATTTCTACACTGCAACCGACAAGATCACGCTCAACAGAATCAAAGAAATATTTCGCGAACGGCCTGCCAGCGGCTCAGGCTTTTTCAAATACCTCATCAGTCCCTTCATGCGGCACAAACCCATCGAGGAAGTGGCACTGCAAGAAACAGACAGCGCTGACAAGCCTGATTTGCAAGCCGATGTGCTCAGCGAAGAAACTCCCGACCTGGGTTACACTGTGGCTGTCTGTTGCAACCCCATCCCGGGCGACGATGTGGTGGCACTGGCCTTTGCCGGCGAACCCATGCAGATTCACCGCGTAAACTGCCCGAATGCCATCGACCTCATGTCGAAATATGGCAACAACATCATCAAAGCCAAGTGGAAACAAAAGGAAGACATCGTGTTTCTGGCCGGCCTCAAGGTGACAGGCATCGACAGCGTTGGCTTCATCCACCGGCTCACTGCTGTTATATCCATTGAATTGGGCCTGAACATCCGCAACTTGCAGCTCGAAAGCAGCAGCGGCGTGGTGGTGGCCTACATCACCATCTATGTGCAGAATCTCAAAAGCCTGCAAGTGATGATCGAGAAGCTGCAAAAGGTGGAAGGCGTCCGCAACGTGAAACGCCTGGAGCGCATTTCGGAGATGAAAAGCTAATCTACTCAACACGTGAAAGTTGCCATCATTGGAGGAGGCGCATCCGGCATGTTTGCAGCCATCACCGTGGCGACACATCACCCACAGGCACAAGTCACTGTTTTCGAAAAACGCGCGCAATTGCTTTCAAAAGTGCGTATCTCAGGCGGCGGCCGCTGCAACCTGAGTCATGCCTGCAAGGGTGTGGACCACCTCATCAAGGCCTATCCGAGGGGCGGCAACAGTCTGAAAAAAATCTTTCACCAGTTCAGCCATACCGACACCAGGCGCTGGTTTGAGGAGCACGGACTGCCTTTGGCCGTAATGCCCGACGACTGCGTTTTTCCGGCTTCACAAGATGCCATGTCAGTGGTAAAACTGCTCATCAACGAAGCCAGCCGGCTGGGGGTGAGGATCGAGCTGAACAGCGAAATCAGCCAACTCTACCAGACTGAAAGCGAACTGAACCTCGTGCTAAAAAACAGTGAAACCCCGCTGCATTTCGACAAGGTGATCGTCACCGCCGGCGGCATCCCCACGATGAAAGGACTGCAATGGCTGGCCGCGCTGGGCCACGAGATTGTGCCTCCAGCCCCTTCGCTCTTCACCTTCAACATTCCAAACGATGGCATCACCGCATTGATGGGGCTGGTGGTTGAAAATGTTACGGTGAGCCTTTCTGGGTCAAAGTTGTCATCTCAGGGCACACTGCTCATCACCCACTGGGGGCTGAGCGGTCCGGCAGTGCTCAAACTCTCGGCCTTTGCAGCCCGCAGGCTCTATGAACAACAATACCACTTTGAGGTGCGTGTGAACTGGACCGGCGATGGCAGCGAACAAGGCACGAAACACCTGCTTGAAGGCCTTCAGCAGACTGAACCCAAAAAGCACTGTGCCAACAGCCATGTTCTGGGCATACCAGCCCGGCTATGGCAACATTTGCTGCACAAAGCAGGCATTGCTCCCGAACGAAGCTGGCAGGAGCTGGGGCACAAATCAATTCAAAAGCTGGCTGGCCTGCTCACAGCCGATGTGTATCAGGTGCGGGGCAAAAGCACCTTCCGCGAAGAATTCGTTACAAGTGGCGGCGTGAGTTTGCGAAGCATTGATGTGGGCAGCCTGCAAAGCAAAAGTTGCCCAAACCTCTATTTTGCCGGCGAAGTGCTTGATATTGATGGCATCACCGGAGGTTTCAACCTGCAGGCAGCCTGGTCCACCGGCTTTGTGGCAGGATTATTGAAATAGCAGACCCCACCTCAGCAGTAAACCGAAAAAATCTATATTTGCTTCAACGAATCAAAACCCATGAATACATCTGCATCTTCTGTTTCCAGAAACAACTTCTTCCCCCTGCTGATCATCGGCATCCTGTTTTTCGTTTTTGGCTTTGTCACCTGGATCAACGGGGCACTCATCCCTATCCTGAAGACCACATGTCAGCTGAGCGACTTCGTTTCATACTTTGTGACCTTTGCCTTCTACATCTCCTATTTTGTGATGGCACTGCCCTCTTCATGGATTCTGAAAAAAACGGGCTTCCTCAATGGGATGAGCATTGGATTGCTGGTGATGACAGCCGGTGCGCTGATTTTTATTCCGGCTGCTCTGCAACGCTCTTACGTTCTCTTTCTGGTGGGGCTGTTTACTACAGGAACAGGTTTGGCATTGCTTCAAACGGCTGTAAACCCATATGTTACGATTCTAGGACCGCTCGAAAGCGCTGCCCGCCGCATCAGCATCATGGGCATCGCCAACAAGTTTGCCGGCGTGCTGGCACCGGTGATGCTGGCCTCGGTGGTGCTTAAAAACACCAGCGAGCTCAACGAAAAATTGGTACAAACCATCGACCCTGCCTTGCAAGCGCAGCTGCTCGACGAATTGTCTCACCGGCTCATTTTCCCCTATGTGCTCATGGCTGCTTTTCTGCTGGCCCTGGCCATTTTTGTGAGGTTTACCAAACTTCCCGAAATCAATGTGGATGAGGATGATACAAATGATCAAGGAGAAGCAGGCAAAACCATTTTTTCGTTTCCCAACCTCATCTTTGGAGTGATCGCCCTGTTCTTTTACGTAGGTGTTGAGGTGGTTGCCGGCGACACCATCATCCGCTACGGCGACTCGCTTGGTGTGAGCATGGAATCGGCCAAGTATTTCACCTCGCTCATGCTGGTTTTCATGGTGGTGGGTTATTTTGTCGGCGTGTTGACCATTCCGAGATACCTGAGCCAAAAGGGCGCACTCATTGCCTGCTCGCTGAGCGGCATGGCATTCAGCATGTTGGCCATTTTCACACCGGCACACTTTGCCTTCACGATGCCTTTTCTCGATTTCACCACCTTCGAGGCCATCCGGCTCACCATCCCCTATACCGTGCTCTTCGTGGCCTTGCTGGGTTTGTCGAACAGCCTGGTGTGGCCTGCTATCTGGCCGCTGGCGCTCGAGGGCGTGGGTCGATTTACCAAAACCGCTTCTGCCCTGCTCATCATGTCCATCGCCGGAGGTGCCACCATTCCGCTGGCCTATGGCTATCTGGCCGAACTCACCTCCACCCAAACGGCCTACTGGATCAGCATCCCCTCCTACCTGGTGATTCTGGCCTTTGCCCTGTCGGTGCACCGCAAACGCGCCTAAATCAACGCGATGAACCCAACCACCTCGCGGCAGCTTCAGGGCGAAATGCTGCTCCTGCTCGCTGCCTTCATTTGGGGCTTTGCCTTTGTGGCACAGCGCGATGGCATGAACCACCTCGATCCGCTCACTTTCAATGGCATCCGCTTTTTACTGGGTGCAGCCACAGTTTGGTTGTTGATACGCTTACTGCAAAAAAAGGAGGTCAGAAACCGCGTGTGGGTTCGTCCCTTGTTGCTGCATGGCATCATGGCAGGCGTCGTGTTGTTCATCGCTTCTTTTTTTCAGCAGCTGGGCATCAAATACACCACCGCAGGCAATGCCGGCTTTATCACAAGCCTTTATGTGCTGTTTGTGCCGCTCATCGGTCTTTTCCGGCTGATGCGTTTTGGATGGAACACCTGGGTGGGCGCGTTGGCTGCCGTGGCAGGGCTCTACCTGCTTTCAGTCAGCGGCGACTTTTCGATGCGCACCGGCGACCTGCTCGTGCTGGTCAGTGCTGTGTTTTGGGCCTTTCATGTACTGGTGCTCGACTATGTGGCACCGCTCCACGATTTCAAACACCTGGCTTTTCTGCAGTTTCTAACCGCAGGACTATTAAGCCTGCTGCCCGGACTGGCACTCGAAACGCCTGCTCCCATACAAATCCAGATGGCCTGGCTGCCACTGCTCTACACCGGCGTTTTTTCGGCAGGCATCGGCTTCACGCTACAAATTGCAGGTCAGCGCAAAGCCCGGGCCGACCATTCCGCACTCATCCTGAGCCTAGAAGCGGTGTTTGCCCTGCTGGGAGGCTATCTGCTGCTCCACGAAACGATGGGCTGGAAACAACTCGCCGGTGCCGCCCTCATGCTGTCGGGCGTGGTGATTGCACAGATGATGACGGGTTCAGGGTCGGAAGATCGAAAGGTCTGAAGGTCTGAAGGTCTTAAAGTCTTAAAGTCTGAAGGTCTGAAAGTCGGTTTGTCTTGTCCTGAAATAGGTTTACACAAAAAGTAAAGTAAAAACAGGATTATGAGAAGGAAAGTAAATCAATTTTCGGACGAGCTTAAATTGTTGGTCAAGGTTCGATGATCAAAGTTCAATTGGGATGAAAGCTGAATTCTTCTTGCGCCGGCCTCTGCCAACTCTTTGCATTCATAGCATTAACTGGGGCCGAGAAATCTCGCGCCAACCCTTCGTTTTTTATTCAATTTTTGACCATCCTGGTAGTTTTTTCGCTTGTTCAATCCAGGACCGAATCAAGTTCTCGTCAAATTCTGATTCGTCTTTAATATCAATTCTTCTCGCTTTGTATTCCGAATTACGATTCCATGGTCCTGACATTTTGGTTACGGGTGGATGAGGATCTAAAAGAGTTCCTGCAAAAAACCCAACAGCAAATTCATTTTTAAATGACCACATCGCTATCATCCAACCCTTATCCATAAGTCCATAGAAAGGTACTCCTAGTGGTTGCGATGGTTTGTGCCATTTGGTTGTGAATTGAATTTCTGGAATCAGTTCTTTTATTAAACTGTCTACCTTTTGTGCCATTGCACCGTGTTCAGGTTTAATTCCGTCAATCCAAGTTTTAACACTTTCCGATTTCATTTTCGTTTGTTTTTAAATGCAGTAACGTTTTGGCGCTTGGCGCAGTGGCGGGTTTCGGAGCACAAAACTGTCAACCTGCACTGAACTTGAATAGAAGCACAAAGCTTGAAGTTTACACGTCACCCCGCCTGACGTAAAACCCGTGTTATGCGGTCGGATTTCTTGTCTTCCGCTGTTCATATTCACTTAAAAGTCTGTTTAATATTTCTATTTTTTCATTGTCAACTGGTTCTGTTTGGCAAAGTTGGTCGACCATTATATTGATGTCATAAAATTGGTTGTCGGTCGTGATTTTTCCTTTCTCAATTATCTTGTCGACACGTTGGAAATAGGACTTAAAAATGTCAAGGTCATAATTGGTTTTGTCTTGCAGATACTTATTGAATTTTAAGTCACCTATTTCTACTTGCATTTCTGTCAAGTCACGAAACCATTGTTTTAACCTTGTCAGCCGTCCTTTCTGAAAATGTTCTGTCGTTTGTGTTTTCAGTCCTTTATAATGTTCGGTTGAGTCAAAGTCAGCCGTTTTGATTTGCATTTCTTTATTTTCAATGTAATAGTCAAGTGTTGCCAAAACCAAGTCTCGATACTTTACAAGCTCTGCTTGCTTTTCGTCTCTATTGAGTTTTTTGTCTACCATTTAGTTTACAGTTAAAAATCGCTTTCTAAAGATGATTAGAAGAACTATTGTCGCAATACAAGCAACAATTAAAGCTTTTAATACCTGAATTGTAAAACACAAATCTTGTCCTGTCACCAATGAAATACAGTCGGTTGGATTTTCTGTTTCATATTTCAAACTTACCATTGTGTTGATTATTCCGAATGCAAAAACAGGAATTCCAAGAACCGAAAGTCCAATTAGAGTATAGAATATTATCCTTTTTGTTAGTTTCATTCTTGTCTGTTCTGTCGTCCCTTATGCTGCGGCATAACGTTTTGCGTGTTGCCGCAGTTGGCGATTTCGAAGCACTTCACCGTCAACCAAGCAGAAATATTGATAGAAGCACAAAGCTTGATTTAACCACTGAACCGCCACTTTTGGGTAGGTGCTGTTATGCGGTCGGCTTTCTTTCATATTTTGCTTATCAGTTCTAGCGTTTTCAGGTCGTAAACGTGAATTTCGTTTTTATCTGTCTTGTCGTATTTGTTATTGTTGTTTGTGTCGTAGTGTCCAGTAACCACAATAGTTCCAGTCAACTTGTTAACTGCCCAAGTCCTTACAAAAAACTTGTTGTCTGTCAGTTGAGTTCTTGTTTTGCCGTCTGGTGATAGTATGATAATTTGTGTCGGGTCGTTCCAGTCAATTCCATTCTTTCCGTCCAGGTCAACAGTCCTTGCAGAAACAACGATTACGTTAAGGTCTAAACTGTCAATCATTATTTGTTCAACTTTTCCTATTCCAGCGTCATTTGGGAAGTCAACCTGATTTGTCTCGCCTGTCTTGGTATTGATGAATAACAGGTATCTGCTTTTTGTTTCAAGCATTTTCCCCCAGTTCTCAATCGAAGCAATTACATATTCCGTCCCGACTACTTCTGTCAGTTTGTTAAAATGAACGTAATTATACTTGTCCTGTCCGTAGGTAGTCAAGGTCAAGGTAGTCAAAACAATAATCAATATTTTTTTCATTGTCAGTCGTTTATTGTTTGTATGCTCGTCTTTTAAGCTGCCGCATAACGTTTCGCAGCTACCCGAAGGCCGGGATTTCGAAGCACTTCACTGTCAACCAAGCAGAAGCTTTGATAGAAGCACAAAGCTTGATTGAACCACTGAACCGCCACTTTTGGGTAGGTGTTGTTATGCGGTCGGCTTTTATTCATTGTCCATTTTAAATATTCTTGTATAATCTCCAAATTCGGTGTTTTTTAGTTTCTCTTCAATTACCTTTTTCGCAATTTCAAAGTCAACCACTATACAACCAACTTCCATTGTTCCACTTCCAATACTTCCACCGTCTGTATGTCCAAGTCCTGTCCAACCTAAAACTTCGTCCATTTTTTCTTCAAGTCGGTGTCGCTTGTCCAAGTCTTGTTCAGTTCCAAAGCCGTCAATCTTATATTCTATTTCTAAAAATGCATAATTGTCTTCGTCAAATTCTGCATAACCTTCGTTTAATTTCTCGTCAATTTCTTTTTGAACAGTTTTGCGAAAATTTGAAAAAAGCCCGCTCTTAACTTCCTTGTCTTGTCCACGTTGTCCAACAATTCCCCAATGAACTATTGCGGTTTTTTCGTCTTTATCCCAAGTCTCCCAATAGTGAAGTTGGTTGTCAATTAGTTTATAAAGTTTAAGCATACTATTTGAATTTTCTGTTGATTGTTTTTTGTCTGTCGAACAAGCGTAAAACGTCAAGGTCAAAATTGTCATTATGTAAATTTTCATTTTCACGGTGTCGTCTTTTAAGCTGCCGCATAACGTTTGAGGCTAAAAGCAGGCGGGCAATTTGGAACACTTCACTGTCAAACTACTATGAAGCCCATTAGTTGTACTGCCCTTCATATCAGCACTTTCCGCCCGCTTGATTTTAGGCTTTGTTGGCATTTCGTTGTTTATCGTGTTATGTGTTTTTCTTTTTTGTCTTCCAAAATTCATGGTCTTTGTCCAAAAAAACTACTTGAAATATGTTGTCTTCAAAGTATCCAATAACGCACTCTTTTCCCTGAATATGCATTGAACACCAAATAACGTCAGGCAAAACATGTCTTGGATGTACAAAACTTGAATCAGGAGGAAAACCTACTTTTGTATAAGGTTTAATAATTTGCTCTGCTGTTGCTTGACCTACAGTTTTATGACAAATAGCTGCTAATTTTTCTATTGCCAAAGCCAATATTTGATCTTTCTCCCAATCTTCAAATCCTTGACCTTGATTCCTGTCAAAATCCCTAAAACTGAGCACAATTAAAGGTTCTTTTCGTCCATGCCTTATGTCAATAATTTTAGCTTCTCTTTTGTAGGAAGCAACATTCCTTTCCTTGAATTTATTTTGCTTCCCTTTTCCCATATAAAATTTCATTAAGTTTTACATCAAAATCAAAGTATGGGATTGCACCATATTTACCATCTAGATAGTTTCTATCAAAAGCAGATTTATTTCTAACCTTATCAGTTTTAAAATCACCGAGTGAAAAAATTTCAGATGCACCAAATTGATTTTTTTCTACAAACCAAATTTGGTCACGTCGAAATGTCTCTTTGTTGAGCAATGAAATGTCATGCACAGCACAAATAAGCTGAGCGTTATTTTGGTTAAATTGATGAAAGAAATCAACGAGTCTTAGTGTTAAATGGCTATGCAATCTAGAATCAAGTTCGTCAATAATTAGCACCTTACCATTTTGAAGTGTATCATACCATGGTCCGAGTAAATATAAAATTTTCTTTGTTCCTTCAGATTCTTGTTTATCAAAGTTAAAAGGCACGGTATCAACCAAAACATTATTATCATCATATTTCCTATGAAAAGTTATAAGCTGATCTCTCTTTGGCTGTTTTGATTGGATTTTTTGAATACTAGTTAAAAGATTTATTATTTCTTCATCCTTTTCCTTTTCTCTTAAAATATCTAAATCAATTTCGTTAACATCTTCTTCGGTGGTCGATAGATTGGCTATCTCAAGGTACTTTACAAAATGTAGAACCCAATTAAAAAATTGCTTATCTGATTTTAATTTATCAATTGTATATCTTTTATGTCCACGGTCATGAATACCATTAACAAAATTGAATTTTTTAAACCACTCAACAATATTTGTAGAAATTTCCTTCCCTAGTGTGGCAAGAACTGAAAGAAAAAGAACATTTTCCTTAACATCTTCTTCTTTACCTAAACCTTCCTTGAAAGAAGATTTATTTATTTCAATTTCTTGCAAGTTTCTTTTGAATAAATATACTTCTTTGCTTGTTGTATGAAAAAGCCACTCTGCTACTACCTTATTATAATCGATTTCAAAACCATAACGATATTTTATTCCATTTTGAATAAAGGAAATTTCAAAGAAACTAGTATCTTTTTCTGTTTGAGTATTTAACGCGAATTTCTCTAATGGAAATTTTCTTTCATTATTATCCATTAAAGCATCTCTAAATGAGTTTAATACAATTTGCTTCATAAACCCCATTGCTTCAAGAAGATTACTTTTTCCACTTGCATTATTACCATAAATAATGGATGATTTTAACAAGTTAAGACTTCTATCCGCTTTAATAATATGACTTTCTTTGTGTTCTTTAAAAGACTTAGAAGCCACCATTGAAAATGTTGTATAGTCCTTGAATGAAAGAAAGTTCTCGATATTGAATTCTATTAACATTGTCTTAGAATTTAAATTATTTCAGACTGCAAAGATACAACATAATTTGAAATTTGCAAATAAATTTCAAAATTTAATTTTTGTTGTTTTTTTTCAATGCGAATACTCTGTCTTTTTACAATGAATGCCAACTCCCCGCTAAACGCCACTCTATTGCGTATATCTCGCCATATATTGGGCG
>CAZBMR010000071.1:0-14338 GCA_964492695.1 uncultured Lentimicrobiaceae bacterium | reverse complement strand
GCACGGCCGCAATGGCCAAAGGATTTTAAGTCCTTCGTGTCTACCAATTCCACCATTCGGGCAATGAGGCACTTACAAAAAATCCCGATTAAAAAACCGGGATTCTGTTTGGAGCGGAAAACGAGACTCGAACTCGCGACCCCGACCTTGGCAAGGTCGTGCTCTACCAACTGAGCTATTTCCGCAGGATGTCAACGTAACGTTGTCAGTTTTGAGGTTGCAAATGTACAGCATTTTGTTTAAATGATACAAATTTTTGTCAAAAAAAATTCGCGTAACTGTGTATTCACTGAGGATCAGTTTATTTGCCAAGCAGCTTTTTTATTTCATGCAATTTCAGCAGCGCTTCCACAGGCGTGAGCGTGTCGATATTGGTATGAACTATTTCATCTTTTATTTGCAGCAGCAGGGGGTCGTCCAGCTGAATGAAGCTCAGCTGATACCCCTCGTTGGAGGCCGTGTCGTTTTTGGCTGTCGCGCTTTTTTTCAAACCGGCATCGCTGTGACTTTTTTCCAGCATCTCAAGCAGGCGGTTTGCCCGCTCAATCACTTTGCGGGGCATGCCTGCCATCATGGCCACATGAATTCCAAAACTATGCGCACTCCCACCTTTTTTAAGTTTACGAATAAAAACCACTTTGTTGCCACTTTCCTTCACAGCCACATGATAATTGACGATTCTCGGAAAAGAAGATGCCATTTCAATAAGTTCGTGATAATGGGTTGCAAACATCACCTTGCTGCGGTAGGCGGGATGCTCATGCAAATATTCAGTGATGGCCCATGCAATGCTAATTCCATCATAAGTGCTTGTTCCTCTTCCAATTTCATCGAGAAGCACCAGGCTTCTGCCGGAAATATTGTTGAGAATGCTTGCTGTTTCATTCATTTCAACCATGAAGGTTGACTCGCCGGAAGAGATGTTGTCGCTGGCACCCACACGTGTAAATACCTTGTCAACCAAACCCAGTTCAGCAGAAGCCGCCGGAACGAAACTCCCCATTTGGGCCATCAGAACGATGAGTGCTGTTTGCCTGAGCAGGGCAGATTTACCCGACATGTTTGGGCCTGTGATAATCAGGATTTGCTGTCGCTCAGTATCAAGCGAAACATCGTTGGCAACATACTGCTCCCCTGAAGGGAGCTGTTTTTCGATCACAGGGTGTCTGCCTTCGCGTATTTCGATGCCAAAACCATCATTCAGGGCAGGGCGTGTGTAGTTGTTTCTTGCAGCAATCTGGGCAAACGAAGCCAGACAATCAAGGCGTGCCAGCAGGGCCGCATTGTGCTGAATGGGTGCAACAAATTCACCCACCGAAACCACCAGATCAGCATACATTTGAAGCTCAATCTCCAGCATTTTTTCTTCGGCACCGAGAATTTTTTGCTCATATTCCTTGAGTTCTTCGGTGATGTATCGTTCAGATCCGGTGAGGGTTTGCTTTCTTATCCACTCGTCAGGCACTTTGTTTTTGTGGGCATTTGTCACCTCAAGATAATAACCAAATACATTGTTAAATCCCACTTTCAAACTACTGATTCCAGTGCGCTCCAGTTCCCGTTTCTGCAAATTCTGCAAAAAATCCTTTCCGTTTCTGGAAAGTCCACGCAACTCATCCAGCATCTCCGAAACACCGTCAGCGATCACACCACCTTTTGAAGGAACAGCAGGAGGATCAGGATGCAAGGTTTTGATAATAAGCTCCTTAATGGAGTGGCACGGATTCAGCTGTTCGGCAATTGCACTGAGGCCGGCATGTTGCGAAGCATGACAAAGACCAGCTGTGGTTTCAACCAAATCCAAGGCGTGTGCCACCTGAAGCAACTCGCGCGGATTCACCTTTGCGAGTGCTACCTTCGAAATAAGCCGCTCAAGATCGCCGGTTTGTTTCATGGCATCTCTCAGTTGCTGCTGCAGTGATGCCTGATTCACCAACACCTGCACAATTTCGTGGCGCTCTTCAATCTTCTTGCGCACTTTCAGCGGAAGGGCTATCCATCGTTTGAGCAAGCGGCTTCCCATTGGCGTAACCGTTTGATCAAGGATATCTGCCAGGGTTTTTCCATCTGGATAAGGTGTTGCCAACAATTCAAGGTTGCGTATGGTAAACTTGTCGAGCCAAACATGCTCCCCTTCATCAATCCTTGCAATGGCAGAGATGTGGTCGATTTTGTGGTGGTGGGTTTCGGTGAGGTAGTGCAAGGCAGCACCCGCTGCGACAATACCCAATTTATAATCCTCCACTCCAAATCCCTTTAACGAATTGGTTTTAAACTGCTTGCACAGCAATTCATAGGCAAAATCGAAGGAAAAAACCCAGTCGTCGAAAGCATTGAGGTAAAACCTGTCACCAAAATTTTCTACAACCTGACGACGCTTGTTGCGTTGCACGATCATTTCGTTTGGCCGCAAACTTTGAATGAGCTTATCGAGGTATTCAAGGCTGCCTTCAGCCATAAAAAACTCGCCGGTACTGATATCGAGAAATGCAATGCCCGAACGGTCGTCCATCAGATGCACGGCAGCCAGGAAGTTATTTTCCTTTTGGTTCAGCACATTGTCGTTGTATGAAACACCTGGGGTAACAAGCTCAGTCACACCACGTTTGACAATGGTTTTGGTAAGTTTCGGATCCTCAAGCTGATCGCAAATAGCCACTCTGTGGCCGGCTTTTACCAGTTTTGGAAGATACGAATCGAGCGAATGGTGCGGAAATCCTGCCAGCTCCACAAAAGAAGCAGCTCCATTTGCGCGCCGCGTGAGCACAATGCCCAAAACTTCAGCAGTTCGGATGGCATCGGCACCAAAAGTTTCATAAAAATCGCCAACACGAAACAACAAGAGGGCATCCGGATATTTTGCCTTAATGGTATTATATTGTTTCATGAGTGGTGTTTCAACCACATGACCTGTGCTCATCGTTTCTTGTATGGGATTGCGTGCAAAGATAAAGGTTGGTATGAGAACATGGTGTAAAAAACAGCCCTGCAAATTGTATTTTTGTCTAAAAATTGAGCATGAGAAAACTGAGTATGTCGGAATTGGGAAGGCAAAGCATCGAAGAATTTTCGGTTTCTGCGAAGATTCCGATTGTTGCTGTATTAGATAACATACGGTCGTTGAACAACATAGGGTCATTCTTCAGAACTGCCGACGCCTTTGGCATCGAGGCGCTTTATTTGTGTGGCATCACGGCTACACCGCCCCACCGCGATATTCATAAAACAGCCCTGGGGGCAACAGAATCAGTTGCCTGGAAATATTTTCCGTCGGTTGTGGAGGCCATTTTATCACTCAAACAAGATGGCTACAGGGTAGTTTGCATTGAACAAACCGACGAAAGCAAACCCCTTTGGTCGTTTGAATTTGATCAACCCACAGCACTCATATTTGGCAATGAAGTAGATGGCGTGAGCGATGAAGCTATCTCAGCTTGCGATTTGGCATTGGAGATCCCTCAATCCGGCACAAAACACTCGCTCAATGTTTCTGTTTGTGGCGGCATTGTGCTTTGGCATTGCTATGCCAAACACTTTTAAAAACAGATCCGTCAAGTTGTAAGCAAAACAATATGCTCAATTCTTTGTTAATCAAAGTTGACAACACATCGCATCAAATCGGTTTCGCATCGGTCTGAAAAAAACAGCGAAATGTAACAAAAAGTAAAAATTTTCGTAAACCTTTCAAAAAAAGACGAATTAGGTCATTTTTATTTTGGAAATAAGCGTGTTTGAATTATTTTTGCATGCAACATGAAAGAAGATTTTCCAACTAAATTAAGAATTTATTGATCAATTAAATTTTATAGTAGACACCTAATCAAACTGTTATGAAAAAAAGTTTTTTACTATCAGCACTGACCCTTGTCTTCGTGCTGGCAATGATGCCCCTGCATTTCTACGGCCAGGATGAAGCACCCAAGGCCAAAACGAAGAAAACAAGCGTTTTCGACCCGTATTTTCACGTATTTGCCGAGGCAGGTTTGAGCTTGTTTCATGGCGATCTGAATCAATATGGATTTGCCCCAGACCCAAAACACTTGAAATTCAATGGCGACCTTGGCCTGGGTTATCAATTTACACCTGTTGTTGGTGCCTTTGGAAAAATTGGATTAGGTGCCTTTGACGGCGAAAAAGACGCCATCAAAAATGGTCAGGTGCGTAATGCCATGATTGATGAGGCTAAGTTTTTCGACATGAGCCTGAATGCATCTTTTGAAATGCTCAATTTGTTTGCCGGTTACAATCCCGACAGAAAATTTGGGTTGAGCACCCACCTTGGCTTTGGACAAATTGACTGGCAGGCTCGTGCCATTGACAAAACAACCGGCAACCCGTTTGATCCGGAAATTGGATACGGAACCAACGCCATTGAAGAAGGATGGACCGGCAGGGCCAATGCATGGATTGTTCCGGTTGGTGCCGAGCTCACCTGGCATGCAAGTGAAAAAGTAGATGTTTATGCCGACTACACTTTCAACTTCACTGACTCAGATCGTATCGATGCATTTGTTGACAACGGAACCGACAACAGACACTGGCCCGAAGGAACCTATAAGAACGACCTGTATGCCCATCTGAATTTTGGCGCACGCTACAAATTTATCAGCAACAGCGTGAAGAGCATGGTGACCAACTTCGGGGACGTTGTTCTTGAGGCCACTCCACAACCACTGGAAGAAAGGGGCGACTCTGTGCTGGTTACCATCAAGGGCACTTTCCCTCCCAAATATTTCAAGAAAAATGCAGCCATGAACTTTGCCCCTGTTTTGAACTATGACGGCGGATCTGTTGCTTTGAAACCCATTAACTTCAAAGGCGAAAAAGTGACAGGCGATGGTATTCCTGTAAACTATGCCGAAGGCGGCACCTTTACCTATACCGACAAAGTTCCGTATCACCCGAACCTCAATGTAAGCGAACTGGTTGTTGCTCCGTTGGTTTATCCTGCAAAAACCATCACCAACACCACGCCCGAAAGCGTAAAAGCCAACGAAGGATATTTCGAATGCCCACAACGTAAACTGGACGATGGTGTGATTTATACCAGCAAGCGCATTGCCGACAAGTTCAAGACTTCCAATGCTGCTCACGGATACGAAAAAGTTACCATCCTGACACAAAATGCCGACATCTATTTCCCTGTTAATCAGCACAACCTGAACTGGAACCTGCCGCTGAACAAAAAGGACGAAAGCAAGGCAGCCCTCGCAAGTGTGGCCTCCAACCTTGAAAAAGGATATGCTTTGAAAGACATCACCGTGGCTGGTTGGGCTTCTCCTGAAGGTGAAGAAACATTTAATGCCGGCCTGTCAGAAAAACGTTCAAACACAGCTGTTGATTACCTGAACGCTGAATTTAAAAAGCTGCTCAAGAATAAAGACAACACCCTTCCCTTTAAGAATGTGAAAGAGCTTTCTTACAGCAAGAGTGGCAACGGACCCGACTGGAATGGCTTTATGGCTGCCGTTGAAGCATCTTCGATCAAAGACAAGAATGCTATCCTCAACGTTGTTCGTTCGGCCAATCCTGCTCAGCGCGAACAGGAAATCCGCAACATGATTCTGATTTATCCTGAGCTGGAGAAAGAAATTCTGCCTCCTTTGCGCCGTGCCATCATCACTGTCAACACCTTCGAACCCAAGAAAACAGATGCTGACATTGCCAATCTGGCCACCACCGATCCTGGCAAGCTGAGTTTGAACGAACTGCTGTATGCTGCAACCCTTACTGATGACCTCAAAACAAAGAAGGTGATCTACAAAAACGCCATGGATTTGCACCCCAAATGCTTCAGGGCTGTTTTGAATGCTTCAGAAGTTGAAATTAATCTTGGAAATGCTGCTGAAGCAAAGAACCTGCTCAACAAGGCCATCAGCATGAACGACAAGTCAGCTGCTGCATACAACAACCTTGCCGCCGTAAACATCATGGAACGCGACTTCGTTTCGGCTGAAGCCAACCTCAACAAGGCCAAACAATTGGGCGCAAATGTTGATTACAACACTGGTATCCTGAACATTTACAAAGGCAACTACAACAAAGCTGTAAGCCTCATGTCGGGCGAAAAGTGCGACTATAACCTTGGCCTTGCCCAACTGCTCGACAAACAGTATGATGCCGCCAAAGCTACCTTGAACTGTGCTCCGGATAACGCAAAAACCAATTATCTGAAAGCTGTATTGGGTGCGCGCATGGGCAACAATGCTGAAGTGTACAGCAACTTGATGAAAGCCATCAAAGAACACGACGCTTGCAAAAACACAGCCAAGAACGACCGCGAATTTATGAAGTTGTTTGGCGAAGCCGATTTCCAGGCCATCGTTAAATAAGAATCATCGATAGCTCACAAAAAAAGCCGGCTTTGCCGGCTTTTTTTATTTCATGTACAATCAGAAAGTAATGCGAAAAACTCCGACGGGTCTGGGTTTAAAGATTTCGCGCAATACGAGTTCGTAATCATGCTGGTGGTTCACAAAATCGAGTTGATTGGTGTCGAGCAGCAAAATGCGCATCTCCTGTTGCTGCCGGATATAATCAAAATAACCCGACTGAATGTTGCTAAGGTACTCGTCTTTAATCTGTTGCTCATATGTTCTTCCGCGTTTGCGGATGTTGTCCTGCAATTTATCCACTTCCAAGTAAAGATAAACAAGCAAGTCAGGTTTAGGAAGTGATACATCTATAAGGTTGAAGAAACGACTAAAGAGGTTGAACTCGTCCGGCTGCAGGGTCTTTCTGGCAAAGATGAGGGATTTAGCCACATAATAGTCCGAAACCACAAAACTCGTAAACAGGTCGTGTGTACCAAGCTGGTCTTTCAGTTGCTGAAAGCGGGAAGCCATAAACGAAAGCTCGAGCGGGAAGGCATATTTTTCCTGGTCTTCATAAAACTTTGGAAGAAAAGCATTGTCCTCAAACTGCTCGAGAATAAGTTTTGCATTAAAATCCTCAGCAATCCGTGAGGCAAGGGAGGTTTTGCCTGCACCAATGGTACCCTCAATGGCAACGAACTGGTATGGAGATTGAAGCCCTGAAATCATTTCAAATCAATTGGATATGGCACCACAGCCGTTTCATCACTCAAATTTGCCAATAAGCTTCGATTGGATTGTTTCAAAACGGGATGCATAAATTCGGGTGCGATTTCGCACAGGGGCAAGAGCACAAACTTTCGCAGGTGCAGGCGAGGATGCGGAATAATGAGTGATTCCTCGTGAATGATTTGTTCATCGAAATATAAAATATCCAGATCGAGCGTTCGCGACTGATAGCCGGCTGCTTGTGCGTCTCTTTTTCGACCAGCCGCAGCTTCGATCGCCAACAACAGACACATCACTTCGTGGGCCGGCAAAGAAGTCTTTACTGCAATCACCTGATTCAGGAACGGATGGGCTGCCTGAAAGCCCCATGGCTCGGTTTCAAAGACTGAAGATTGTGCTACGATCGTGCCAATGTGCTCATTCACAGATTGAATGGCATGCTGCAGCATGGCGAACCTTTGACCGAGGTTCGATCCAATCGAGATAAAAACTGTGAGGGCCTCCATGCATGCAAAATTAAGCCATGCTATCCGATTGATAAAAGCTCGGGTAAAGAAATAATTAACAAAATAAAAAGGCCTTTGTGCTTGATCAATCAAAGAGCACAAAAGTGGACTTTTTTGGAGGGATGTACCCATCGAAAATCAGCTGAATCAACTTTTCCAGTTTCAGATGGTACAATGGGTCGGTTGCCCAACGCCCTGTCAGGTGTTTGATTTCGGTGGCTGTCCCCCTCCTGATGCGACCGAAACGATCGTCAACCTTTTTTGTTTGCAGGGTATCTGTTGAGGCATAGGCTTTCAAATGCTGGATGTGTGCCCGAACACCTTCTTCTACACTGTTGAACGTCAGACCTGGAACACCGTCGCCGGTGGCACCCAGTCCGCAAAAATTATTCTGTTCTTTCTTCACATCGCCACCATATTTCAGGTATCCTGTTTCCAGCAACATTTGCGCATAAGCAATATCGTGGTTCACGCCCTCTATGGCAGCTTCTTTCACATAAAGATCAACAATCTTCTCCACATCGGTTATGTCAAGTTTGTCGTTATACAGCCACAGAAAACTGATCATGCGTTCTTTGGGAAGCAAACCCTTGGTCATGATGCGGGTTGGAAGTTCAAACTTCACAGGATTCACAAAGCGGGTTCCGTAGTCAGTGGAAATGGTTGCAGGCAGCCCGTTAACAAGCCCCATGCTAAATCCCGGCGGCAGCTCGAGGCTATGCGAAACAACATTTAAAGTGTCGCCGTCGGGTTGCGAAATTTTACCGGAACCGAATGACACGGCTATACCTAACATGATGAAAGTGAGTAAAATATAAATTAACCTGTGCATCATATCCAGCATTCAAACCAAAGCAAAAATCGGGCTTTTTTTTGAAATTCAGTGGATGGGTTGCAAAAAATGCTGACAAAATCGTGTTGACAAGACAGCTAAAAAATGTACGATTTCGTACAGTCGCTGAATAAAAACGTTCATTTTTCTGGGAAAATAAGCAACGGCAATATTTTTTAATAGATTGATTAAATGAATATTATAAATTTATGCACGATTTTGGCATGTCATTTTCGAACATCTTTAATTATAAATCACATCGCTATGAAACAGTTTTTCAAATTTATGTTTGCCTCTTTTGCGGGCACTTTGCTTACACTGCTTGTTTTAATGTTTATTGGCATTGGCATGGTTTCGGCCGTGGTGTCGATGTCGGAAAAAGAGCAGGTAAAGATTAAACCCAATACCGTGCTCACCGTTGACTTTTCGGTTCCACTGCTCGACCGTGGTTCGAAAAATCCATTCGAAAATTTCAATTTCGAAAGCATGGAGTCGTCCAATCCCTTGGGCCTGAAAGAGGTGCTTGACAACATTGAAAAGGCCTCCAAAGATCCCAACATCAGCGGCATATACATGGATCTGTCCGAAATCAACGGAGGCATGGCCAATATGCAGGAGATCAGGGCTAAACTGGAAGCATTTAAAAGTTCCGGGAAATGGATTATGAGCTATTCTGAGGGATACAGTCAGGCTGCCTACTATCTTGCTTCGGTTTCCGACGAAATTTACCTGAATCCAGAAGGCATGATCATGTTTAAAGGTCTTTATACACAGCTGGCATTTGTTAAAAACATGCTCGAGAAACTGGAGGTAGAAGCACAAATCATTCGTGGGCCAAACAACCAGTTTAAGAGTGCTGTTGAACCTTTGATGTATGACAAAATGAGCGAGGCCAACCGAATTCAAACTGAAAAGATGCTGGGCACAGCCTGGGATGAGCTACTCTCAGCCATTAGCAGCTCACGCGGAATCAGCAAGGAAACGCTTAACAAGGTGGCAGATGAACTGGCCTTAACAAAAGCAGACAAGGCACTCGAGCTGAAGTTTGTGGATGGTTTGGCCTACAAGGACGAAGTGCTTGCCAAGCTCCGTGAGAAAACTGGTGTTGATACAAAAGCCAAGATTCCACAGGTTAGCCTGTCGAAATATACAAATGCCAAAGTGGGCGAACCATCCGGAAGCAAGAACAAGATTGCTGTGATTTATGCCCTGGGTGAAATAGGTGGTGGCAAGGGCTCGGAAAACAGCATTGGTTCCGAGGGCTTGTCGAAAACCATCAGAAAAGCAAGGGAAGATGACAATGTGAAGGCCATTGTGATGCGCGTGAATTCGCCCGGCGGAAGTGCGCTTGCTTCAGAAATCATCCGCCGCGAGGTGGAGCTGGCAAAAGGCAGTAAACCTTTCATCGTGTCGATGGGTAATGTGGCAGCCTCGGGTGGTTATTGGATTTCGACAAATGCCGACTATATTTTTGCCGACCCAACCACCATCACCGGAAGCATTGGAGTTTTCGGCGTGATTCCGAACATGAAAAAACTCTTCAACAACAAGCTGGGCATCACCTTCGACAAGGCCATGACCAACAGCAACTCAGATTACATTGATGTAATGGAACCGCTAAGCCCCTTCCAGCAGGCAAAAATACAGGAAGAGGTGGTTGAGATATACGACGAGTTTACCTCGCTGGTTGCCCGCACCAGAAACCTTAGCCAGACCTATGTTGACAGCATCGGGCAAGGCCGTGTGTGGATGGGCCGCGATGCACTTGCTCTGGGATTGGTGGATGAGCTTGGCGGTATGGAAAAGGCCATTGCCTATGCGGCAGAGAAAGCAGCTTTGGGCAGCGACTACAAACTGACAGAAATGCCAGAACAAAAAGACCCGTTCCAGCAGCTTATTGAAGGGCTGAGTGGTGAAACACGCGCCAAAGCCATGCTCAAGGCACAACTTGGAGACTATTATGAGTATGTTGAGTATGTGCAGTCGCTGTCGCAAATAAAAGGCGTTCAGGCACGCATGCCCTTTTATATTCAAATTCAGTAATTTAAAAGGCTCTTAATGGAAAAGGCGGTCTGATGACCGCCTTTTTTATTTCCTGAATCCTTTCAGATTCTCTTTCAAGCGCTGATTTCGCTCTTGCGGGGGCAATTTTTGATCATAACCCGGGAGCACATCCACCCAGTTGCCATATACTGCATTGGGCAAAATAATCCATCGGCTGCCAAACATCGATTTGTTTTGACGGGTTGCTTCCATACGTTGTTCAGCGTTAACATCTTCAAACATTCCGTCGAAATCGCCAAGGTTGTCGCCAATCAACATGATCACTTCGTATTTATCACGTATTCGCTGTCGGCGGCTTTCTTTTTCATTGGAAGTTTCCCTTAGCAACACATGGTCAGCATCGGCATTGGGCAAGTTTTTCGCAGCAAGGTTTTGAATGGTTGCTGATTTGAAGATGTCTTTACGATTGCTCACATAAAACACTTCAACGCCGGCATCTTTTGCACGCTGCAGAAAGTCAACAACACCTGCAAGCGGTTCGGCACTGGCAGCTTCCATCCATTCTGCCCATCCCTCGGGATAGCCAAAACCTCCTTTGATGGCCTCAGCCTGATAGGGAATGTTATCCAGAACTGTTTCGTCAATGTCTAAAACAATGGCCAACGGACGCGCCGAAGCCCGTTTGAGGGCTTGCTGCAGTCGTTGATCGGCCACATTGTAAGCCTGATAACACAAGGCCCGGTATTCAGCAGCATATTGCTGGTAAAGAGCGCCGTACAAGGTGGGGTCGAGCTCGTTAGTTGTTTTATCAGCAGTGGTTTGCCTTGCAGGACTACAGCCCGACAAGCCTAACGCCAATACCAGCGTTGTAAAGAGTATAAATCTGCAGATTTTCATGACATTGAATTTTGACAAAATTAAAAAAAGCCGGCGTTTGCCGGCTTAAGAAATAAGGTTCATTTGCATCATTTTGCAAAATCCATGGCTTCGAGGCGTTTGTAATGCATGTACCTCCATTTTGCATTCTCTTCGGCAATCTTGCCAAGCTCGCTGGCCTGCATGGGGAAGGTTTTCTTAAGTGAGGCAAAACGCACTTCGCTGTTGATAAAGGCCTGGAATTTTGACCAATCAGGCTCTTTCGAGTCGAACTGGAAGGGATTCTTTCCCTCATCCTCCAGCGCAGGATTGTATCTGTAGAGCTGCCAATAACCAGATTCAACAGCCAGTTTTTCTTCGTATTGCGCTTTACCCATCCCAATTTTCAAACCATGGTTGATGCAGGGCGCATAAGCAATGATGATGGATGGTCCGGGGAAAGCCTCAGCTTCCTTGAGGGCTTTCAGGAACTGATTTTGGTTTGCACCCATCGCAACCTGAGCAACGTAAATATAGCCATAAGACATCAACATGGCGCCGAGGTCTTTTTTCTTCACGCGTTTGCCCGAAGTTGCAAATTTTGCCACAGCACCCACTGGTGTTGATTTTGAGGCCTGGCCACCCGTGTTGGAATACACCTCGGTATCAAGCACCAGCACATTGATGTCTTCGCCCGAAGCAAGCACATGGTCGAGGCCACCAAAGCCAATGTCGTAGGCCCATCCGTCGCCACCAATGATCCATTGCGATTTCTTGATGAAATAGTGTTTCAATGCCAGCAATTCTGCTGCAAGGGCATCGTTTTTGGTTTCAAGGGCAGCAATCAGTTTGGCAGAAGCTTCTTCAGAGACAGCAGCATTGTTCATTGTTTCAATCCAATGACTGAAAGCGATTTTGCGGCTTTCGTCGGTTTCAGTTGCGAGGGCTTCTTCGAGGCGCAACCTGATGCGATCACGCAACTTATTGGTTGCCAATGCCATACCATATCCATACTCAGCATTGTCTTCGAACAAGGAGTTGGCCCATGCCGGTCCTTTGCCTTCATCATTTGAGCAATAGGGCGTACTGGGTGCAGAGCCACCATAGATAGACGAACAGCCAGTGGCATTGGCCACCATCATCCGATCGCCATAAAGCTGTGTGATGGTTTTGATATAGGGTGTTTCGCCACAACCTGCACAAGCACCGGAGAACTCAAACAATGGTTTTGCAAACTGACTGTTTTTGACCGACTGGAATTTATCTACGATGGTATCTTTGTAGGTCACTTTGTTTGCAAAGTAGTCCCAACGGCCTATTTCGGCCTCTTGTGTTTCAAGTGGCTTCATAATGAGCGCCTTCTCAGGTGAAGGGCAAACATCAGCGCAGTTTCCGCAACCTGTGCAGTCGAGCGGACTCACCTGAATCCGGAACTTCAGCGGGGCGAATTTGCCTTTTGTTTCCTGATAGGCAGTGCCTTCAGGTGCGAGGGCCTCTTCGGTTTCGTTTACGAGGAAAGGACGGATGGCGGCGTGAGGGCAAACATAGGCACATTGGTTACATTGGATGCAACTATCTGACTGCCATTCGGGTACGTTCACAGCGATGCCACGTTTTTCGTATTGGGTGGTTCCGGCAGGGAAAGTTCCGTCTTCGCGACCAAGGAAAGCACTCACCGGCAAATCGTCGCCCTTCATGCTGTTGATCGGAAGCACGGCATTTTTCACAAATTCAGGCATTTCGCCCAAAACAGGAGCACCTTCGGGCGTCAAACCAGCCCATTCTTTCGAAATATTCAGTTTCACCACTTCCCCACCCCGGTCAACGGCGGCATAGTTCATCTTCACAATCATCTCGCCCTTATTGCCGTAGCTTTTCAGGATGAAAGCCTTCATCTTTTCAACAGCTTGCTCGTAAGGGATGATCTCTGCCACTTTAAAGAAGGCAGATTGCATGATGGTATTTGTACGACCACCAAGACCAATTTCTTCAGCAATTTTTGTTGCGTTGATAATGTAGCAGTTGATTTCTTTCTCAGCCAATACTTTTTTGATGCTGTTGGGCAGCTTATTCAGCGTTTCTTCTTCATCCCAGATGCTGTTCAGCAGGAATGTTCCACCTTTTTTGATGCCCTTGAGCATATCATATTTGCCCAGGTAGGAAGGCACGTGGCAAGCAACAAAATCGGGTGTTCCAACCAGATAGGTAGCCCTGATGGGATGATCGCCAAAGCGCAGGTGAGAGGTGGTAACACCGCCCGATTTCTTGGAGTCGTAAGCAAAATATGCCTGTGCATATTTATCGGTTGTTTCGCCGATAATCTTAATGGAGTTTTTGTTGGCACCCACTGTTCCGTCAGCACCAATACCATAAAATTTGGCTTCGTATGTTCCTTTTGGGGTAATGCTGATTTCGGGGAGCATTGGTAATGACAGGAAGGTGACATCATCTACGATACCAACTGTAAAACCAGTTTTGGGCTCATTCATTTTCAGGTTGTTATACACTGAAACGACCATTGCTGGGGTGGTATCTTTGGAGCTGAGGCCATAGCGTCCGCCCACGATCAATGGGGCATTTTCGCGGCCATAGAAAGCTTCCTTCACATCGAGCAGGAGCGGTTCGCCATTGGCACCAGGTTCTTTGGTGCGGTCGAGCACAGCAATGCGTTTCACAGTTGCCGGCATCACGTTCATCATGTATTTCACTGAGAACGGACGGTAGAGGTGAACAGCCACAAGACCAACTTTCTCGCCCTGAGCAACAAGGTGATCGATGGTTTCGCGGATGGTTTCAGTTACAGAGCCCATGGCCACGATGATGTTTTCTGCATCGGGAGCACCATAATATACAAACGGATGGTATTCTCTTCCGGTGAGTTTGGTGATCTCCTGCATATAATGTTCCACGAGGTCGGGAATGGGCTCGTAAAACTTATTGGCAGCCTCACGCGACTGGAAGTAAATATCTGGATTTTGAGCTGTGCCCCTGGTTACAGGATGTTCGGGATTGAGCGCACCATCGCGGAAGCGTTTGAGGGCTTCCCAGTCAACAAGGTGTTTCAGGTCGCTGTCTTTGAAATATTCTACCTTCTGGAT
>CAZBMR010000070.1:1378-14407 GCA_964492695.1 uncultured Lentimicrobiaceae bacterium | reverse complement strand
GTCGCCACCATCGCGGGTTTACTGACCTGGGAATTGGCACGCAAGATTTAGGAGATTGTCATGAACGGCTATCAGGTCAATTTCTACACGTTGCAGAACCGCAAGCATCAACACCAGCCGATCAGCGAATGGTTGGTCGACAAAGCCCAGATGATGGGGATTCGTGGCGCCACCGTGTTACAGGGCGATGAGAGCTTCGGCAGCGATGGCCGCATACACGCCGCCCGTTTTTTTGAACAAGCCGAACAACCAATGATCGTCGTTATGGTCATGTCCGAAGAACAATGCACGCATTTCTTCGAACTCATTCGCAGCAGCGAACTGAAAGTTTTTTATACCAAAACGCCGGTCGAATACGGCTACACTCTGGGCTGAATTGCAACACGCGGTCAAACAAAGGCAATCAGACGGTTTCTGAAATATCTTTGTCACAATTGGGTGACATACTCGCTTCATCCTAGGACCCACTCCGGAGCCACGCATCATGGCAGAACACACCATCAAGCAATTTGACCTTGAACTGGACGACCTGAAGTCGCGCGTCCTGCTGATGGGCGGCATTGTCGAACAACAGATGCGCATGGCCATGCAAGGCCTGTACGGCGCAGACGTCAACCTGCTGTCCCAGGTCGAGCAAGGGGATGTTCGCCTCGATGAAGCTGAGTTGCAGCTCGATTTGGTCTGTAACCAGCTAATCGCCAAGCGCCAACCGACAGCGATCGATCTGCGTGTCGTCATCGGCGTTCAAAAAACTGGCCTTGAGCTGGAAAAGGCCGGCAACAAGGCGCTCAAGATCGCCCGCATCGCCCGCTCACTGCACGAAAAGCACCCGCTCTTCACACCGAACGTCGAACTGCGTCATATGTCAGAAGACGCCCTGGACATGCTGCGTCGCGCTCTGGACGCCTTCGCACGCGCCGACAGTATGGCAGCGACCGATGTGCTCCAGGCAGACGATCTGGTGGATTCGGAATATCGCAGTATCACGCGCCAACTCATCACGTTCATGATGGAAGACCCGCGAACGATCTCGCAAGCTTTGGAAATCATGGGGATGGCCAAGGCCATTGAGCGCGTCGCCGACCACGCCCGCGCCATCGCCGAGAATGTCATCTACATCGCTTCCGGCCTCAACGTTCGCCACAGTAACGTCGAAGACATTCGTGTGCGTCTGTCTGGCGAGCAAACAGCCAATAACTGACCTTCATGGCAGCCACCATTCTCATCGTCGAGGATGATCCGGCGATTCGCGAACTGCTGACGGTCAACCTGGAAGCGTCGGCGCATCGTGTCATTGAAGCCGGCTCAGCGGAAGACGCGGAGGCGGCGATGGTGCACAATCTGCCCGATTTGATACTGCTCGACTGGATGTTGCCGGGCCGCTCCGGTCCTCAGTTCGCCCAGAGAATCCGCGCCACCGAACGGACCAAGGACGTACCGATCATCATGCTCACGGCACGCACCGACGAGCAGGATCGCATTACCGGTCTGGAAATTGGTGCGGACGACTATATGGTGAAGCCGTTTTCGCCGCGTGAACTCGTGGCGCGTATCAAAGCCGTTTTACGCCGCAGAAAACCACAACTGACCGAAGACAAGGTCGACGTTAATGGACTGGTGCTTGACCCCGTCACGCACCGAGTCACCGCTGGCGGCTCGGCCGTCGCTATTGGCCCAACCGAATTTCGCTTACTGCACTTTTTCATGACACACCCGGAGCGGGTACACAGTCGCTCACAGTTACTCGATAAGGTCTGGGGCGATCATGTGTTTGTTGAAGAGCGCACCGTCGACGTGCACATTCGCCGCTTGCGCTCGGTACTCGAAGCAACGGGACACGATAGCCTGATTCAAACCGTTCGCGGTAGCGGTTACCGTTTTTCGATCCATAACGACTGACCCGCATAGCGCCTGGTGGTAGCATGGCGGCTCAGGAGGTTGCCATGTCGTTTTTAGAACTATTGTTAACCGGCGCAGTGGTCATTCTGGCAATTCGCCTTTATCTCGACCGGCGCAATCTCCGATTGATGCAAGACTGGATCTTGGGTCCGTTAGACGGCCCCTTGCCGGACGCTTCTGGCGTATGGGGCGACTTCGTTTCCAGCATGAATCAACGCGTCAAGATTCGCACCCGAGAAAAAAATGAACTGGCCTCGGCCCTAGAGCAATTTCGTAGCGCTTTAGAGGCGCTGCCGGATGGCGTGATCTTCATGGATGCACAGCGGCGAATTCTCTGGCTCAACCATCTCGCCGAGACCTTGATGTTCCTCTCGCCCGAAAAGGACACGGGCAAGCCGATCGAACACATGGTGCGCGAACCGGAATTCGTGGCCTATCTGCAACAAGGCGATTATACTGAGCCACTCATGTACCACCCAAGCCGCAAAGAAGATGCCTGTTACATGGTCAGCGTCATTGATTACGGTCACGAGCGTTCACTGCTGGCGATACGCGACCTGACACGATTGGAAAAGTTGGAGAAAGTTCGGCGAGACTTCGTCGCCAACGTATCGCATGAGCTCAAGACACCGCTCACGGTCATCAGCGGTTTCATTGAGACCTTGCAAGCGCACCACGCGACGCTCAGCGAAGATAAACAGCAACGTTATCTCGACCTAGCTCATGCGCAAGCGCAACAGATGAACCGACTGGTGCAGGACCTGTTGACGCTCTCTACGCTGGAAGCCAGCACCGCTTTTGTCGACGAGTCCGAGATTTTGCTCGCGCCTCTGATTGAAGAGTCCATCGTGGCTGCGGAGAATCTTTCCGCGGGCAAACACGAGATTGATAACCAGGTGCCTGCGGATCTGTGTATCCGCGGTTCCAGCGCCGCGTTACGCAGTATCGTCAGCAATCTGATTACCAACGCGGTCAACTATACGCCGGCAGGCGGTCGTATCGAAGTCTCTTGGCAAGACACAGCCGAAGGCGGCTGTTTGAACGTCCGCGATACCGGCATCGGCATTCACGCCACGCACCTGTCTCGATTAACCGAACGCTTTTACCGCGTCGATCAGGGCCGGTCACGCGATACGGGCGGCACCGGCTTGGGCCTGGCGATCGTCAAACACGCTCTCAGCCGCCACCAGGGTCGGCTGACGATCGAAAGCCAAGTTAACGTTGGCAGCACCTTCGGTGCTTGTTTCCCCGCACGACGTATCGTGCGGGGCGGCAAACATTAACCGAAACGACCCGTAATGTAGTCTTCGGTTTCCTTGCGTTTCGGTTTGACGAAGAGCTCGTCGGTCACACCGAATTCCATCAGTTCGCCAAGATACATATAAGCGGTGTAATCCGATACGCGCGCAGCCTGTTGCATGTTGTGCGTCACGATGGCGATGGTGTACGTATTCTTGAGTTCAAAAACCAGTTCTTCGATCTTGGCCGTTGAAATCGGATCGAGCGCCGACGTCGGTTCATCCAGCAACAGAATATCGGGCTTCACCGCCACGCCGCGCGCGATGCACAAACGCTGTTGCTGACCACCGGACAATGACAGACCGCTCTGATTCAATTTATCCTTGACCTCAGTCCATAGCGCAGCCTGTTCGAGCGCCCATTGCACCCGGTTGTCCATGTCGGCCTTGGCCAGGTTCTCGTACAAGCGAACACCGAAGGCGATGTTGTCGTAGATCGACATCGGAAATGGCGTCGGTTTCTGAAAAACCATGCCGATGCGCGCACGCAGCAGATTCAAGTCGACGCCCTTGTCGAGCGTGTTTTGACCGTGGAAAAGGATCTGACCTTCAGCACGCTGTCCGGGATAAAGGTCATACATGCGATTAAACGTGCGGAGCAGCGTGGATTTACCGCAGCCCGACGGGCCAATAAAAGCGGTGACCTTCTTCTCGGCGATGTCCATCGAGACCGATTTCAAGCCCTTGAAGCCGCCATAGTAGAAATCCAGGTCACGAACCTTGAGCGCGACGTTGATTCCCTGATCGGAAAGAAATTCAGACATACAGACCTCTTAGGATTGAGTTTTTTCACGGAAGGCCACGCGGGCCACAACGTTCAGTAGCAACACCAGCATGGCGATCAAGGCAGATGCGCCCCAGGCAAGTTCCTGCCAGTTTTCGTACGGGCTCATGGCGAAATTGAAGATCGTCACCGGCAGGTTGGCCATCGGCTGATCGATGTCCAGACTGAAGAACTGATTATTCAGCGCCGTGAACAACAGCGGCGCCGTTTCACCGGTGATACGGGCGATAGCCAGCAGAATCCCTGTCGTCACACCGCCCTTGACGGCGCGCAGGCAGACATCCAGACTGACGCGCCAGCGCGGCATGCCCAACGCAAACGCGGCTTCGCGCAAGCTACCGGGCACCAGCTTCAACATATTCTCGGTGGTGCGCACCACGACCGGCACGGCGATCAGCGCCAATGCGATAGAGCCTGACCAGCCTGAAAAGTGATGGGTGGTCGCCACAAATAGAGCATAGACGAACAGGCCGATCACGATGGACGGCGCCGACAACATGATGTCTGTGACAAAACGCGTCACTGCGGCGATTTTAGAGCGATCGCCAAATTCCGCCAGATAGATCCCTGCCAGAATACCGATTGGCGTGGAAACCACCGTGGTCAGGCCCACGATCAGAATACTGCCGACAATGGCGTTCAGCATACCGCCACCTTCAGAGCCTGGTGCCGGTGTTGATTCCGTAAAGAATGCCCAGTTCATCGCTGGCACACCCTTGATAAACAGGGTCGCCAGAATCCAGATAAGGCCGAGCAGACCGATGGCCACCGCCACGCCGGACAACACCGTGCTGAGGCTGTTGATCAGTTTGCGCTTTTGATAACGTGCGTCCATTACTTGACCCCCGCCTTCTTTTCACCCTGTTTAATCAGCCATTCAGAGACCGAAAGGACCACGAAGGTAATGATGAAGAGAATCAGCCCAAGCCCGAACAACGCAGGGATATGCATCGTCGGATCTGCCTCGGCAAATTCGTTGGCCAGCGTTGACGCGATTGAATTGCCCGGTGCGAACAGATTCAGCGAAAAACGGTTGGCGTTGCCGATCACGAAGGTCACGGCCATGGTTTCACCCAGGGCGCGCCCCAGACCCAGCATGATGCCGCCGATCACACCGACACGCGTGTATGGCAGTACAATATTCTTGACGACTTCCCAACGGGTACAACCAATACCGTAAGCCGATTCCTTGAGAACGCTCGGCACGGTTTCGAATACATCGCGCATCACTGAAGCGATAAACGGAATCACCATCAGCGCGAGCACGAGACCTGCCGTAAAGACCCCGAGCCCAAGCGGCGGGCCGGCGAAGAAAGGCTCACCGAACCACTTGATCATCCACGGCTGCACATACTCCTGGACGATCGGTGCAAAAATAAACAGACCCCAGAAACCATAAATAATGGACGGCACCCCAGCCAGCAGTTCGATGGCGGTGCCCAAGGGGCGGCGCAACCAAACCGGACAGGACTCCGTTAGAAACATGGCGATACCAAAACTGATCGGCACGCCGACCAGCAACGCGATCAGCGAGGTCGCGAGCGTTCCCCAGATCGCAATACCCGCGCCGAAATTGCTATCGGTCGGGCTCCAGGTCGTACTAATGAAAAAGTCTAGCCCGAACTCTTGGAAGACCGGCCATGCCTGGACGACCAGAGACACCAAAATACCAAACAGCGTGAGCAGCACTAAGGCTGCGAAGCTGAAGGTAATACCCGCAAACAACCGATCCTGGCGCAGAAACTTTGCGGATTTCTCCGCCTGGCGCTGCATGGCCTGGGCTACAGTTTCATTTGACTCAATCACGCGATAACTCCCGGGGGCCGGATTTCGGCTCAAGACTCCGGCTTTGTGCGATCAAGCACAAAGCCGGAGACCCTTAGTGGGCTTGCTGCATTGCCCGATTACTTGGCGACGAAGACCGGCTTGCCGTCCGGACCCTTGATGTCGTTCCAGCTCTTGGTGATGGCCTTGACGGCGTTATCCGGCAGCGGCACATAGTCCAGATCCGTTGCCATCTTCTGACCCTTGGTCAGCGCCCAGTTGAAGAACTTCAGGACTTCAGCGCTCTGTTCCGGCTTCTCGGCCTTTTTGTACATCAGGATGAACGTTGCCGACGTGATCGGCCACGAACCGGCACCCGGCTGGTTGTTCAGGTTCACGGCGAAGTTCGGCGTGCCTGTCCAGTCAGCCTTAGCCGCTGCCGACTTGAAGCTGGCTTCGTTCGGCTGAACAGCCTTGCCGTCACGGTTGATCAGCGACACGTGCGTCATCTTGTTTTGCTTGGCGTAGGCGTATTCAACGTAGCCGATGGCGCCGTCGATCTTGGTCACGTTGGCAGCAACACCGGCGTTACCCTTACCGCCGACACCCGCCGGCCAGTTGACGGTTTTGCCCGAACCGACCACACCCTTGAACGGGGCCGAGACTTGCGCCAGGAAGTCGGTGAAGACAGCCGTCGTGCCCGACGAATCCGAACGGTATACCAGCGTAATGGCCGTATCCGGCAGCTTGACACCCGGGTTTACCGAGGCAATCGCCGGGTCGTTCCACTTCGTCACTTTGGCGCGGAAAATGTCTGACAGCACATCATTGTTCAGCTTCAGCTGACCCGGTGCTACGCCCGCCACGTTGATCACCGGCACCACGCCACCGATCACGGCCGGGAACTGGGCCAGACCATTCTTCTCGAGCTCAGCTGCCGATACCGGATCATCGCTGGCGCCGAAGTCGACCGTCTTGGCCAGAATCTGCTTGACACCACCACCTGAACCGATGGCCTGGTAATTCAGCGCCGTACCGGTTTGCGTTTTGTAGGCTTCCGCCCACTTGGAATACATCGGAGCCGGGAAGGTCGCACCCGCGCCCGTAATCTGAGCAGCGCTTGCTGCACCGGCGATCAAACCGGCCGACAGCAGCAGGCTCTTCAAAACCTTGTTGATAGAACCGTTCATAAAAACTCCCTAAGAAATCTTGGCAGATCGCCAACGAAACTTTTGCTTCAGGGAGAGTTTAGGGGTTCAAAGTTACCGAATTGTGACAATTTTCGCGGCGCACAAATACTTTTTAACAGCGACTTTTTAACAGCGCCGGCACGGCCGATTGGCGCTTACTTCTTGTCTTTTTTCAACGCGCGATCACGAAAATCCTTGAAGCGCCCCACGGCGCGCTTATAACCATCGGCGTAGCCGTTACGGTAGCCTGCGCCGCCCGGCAGCTTGTCATAGTTCGGTTTTTCTTTCAGGATCGCTTCTAGCTCCTGCAAAACGTCCTTGATGGTCGGTTCCGTCATAATTACATCCTCCAATTTCCGCCCACTTAAGCAGAATCATGTTGCGTTTCGATGACATCGAGCGATGGCATGGGCACGCGCACATTCTGCAGCCGTAGCAGCGTCAATCTTTTTCCGTAAAAAACCCCCGGCACCTGACGCAGGTACCGGGGGCCATCTTGCATCCTTACTTCTTTTTGCCCTTCTTCGCGGGACGCCCCGTCTTCACGCGCTCGACCTTGTTGAGCATCATGATCAACGCGCTATCGGCCAGGCTGTTCAAATGCGCAATGCCCGCCCGCAAAATCTCCGACTTCTTGAATTCTTTGCCCAGCTTAAGCGCGCGCTTCTTCAGTTCGGCCAGCAACGCATGCTCGTGCGCCGGGAAAGAAAAGCTATCGCGCACGAGCTTCTGTTTTTTCACGGGAACGACTTTCTTCCCTTGAGCCGCAGTAACCGGGTTGGCCGGCTTGGCGAGCTTGCTGGAGATTGCCTTGGCAGCAACGGGTTTGGTGACCGCCTTCACGGGCGCCTTGCGGGGCAATGACTTAACAGCCGCACGCGGCGCAGATTTTCTTGCGGTCAATGTGCCGGCTGTTATCGCAGCCGTTTTCGTGGCTGGTTTTGCAGCCGTCACGCGCGGCGATCGCGCCGGACGGCGTGCTGGGGTTTTTTTAGCTGCCTGAGCAGTTGTCTTCGTTGTTGGCGTCCTGGCCATGGCTCTCTCCCTGAAGGTCAATTATTTTCCTCAATTATGACATGCAGCCCTTTGAAAAATGATGAAATTTTTTGGGTTGTCCGGAAGTAATATGCGTGCAATAAATTATTCATATATTCGCACTTTGGCTACAATTTTCTCTCATGGTCTTTGTTCCGCTCAACGCCCTGATCGACCCCTTGCAAATCCCCGAGGACGGGGTCGTTTTTGCTTGGGAACTATCCCATGACTCTTCACGCGAAGTTAGCGCTCAAGAGGTCGATCAGGTGCTGGCGGATCCGGCCAAATCGCTCTGGTTGCACCTCAATCTGTCTAATGCGCGCGTCCAACGCTGGCTGCGGCTCACGCCGCATCTGCCCGAACCGCTCAAAGAATCGATTCTCGACGAAATCAATCGTAGCCGCATGGAAACCATCGAGGAGTTCGGCGATGGTCTCATGATGGTCATGAATGACTATCGCATCGGCCTCACCAAAAACGAGGACGATGAGGAGACCGGCACCCTTTGGGCGATCATGACGCCGCGCCTAATGCTCTCGCTACGCGCCCATCCGCTGCTGACAACCGATACCCTGCGTCATCTGCTGCGCCAACGACGCATTAATCCGATGACGATCGTTGCTCTCTATCATGAAATGATCGAGGAGCGTGCCAATCACTTGCGCCGACGCACTGATCAGCTCTCAGACCAGATGGATACCCTGGAGGAAGATCTCCTCACCGGCGACCGTGTGCCCGAACATGAAACACTGGGCCGTTTGCGCATCACCTGCAGCCGCCTGCGCCGCCACTACGCACCCGAGTTGACGGCGTTGCGCCGCTTGTTGCGGCGCCGACCCGTGTGGTTTTCAGAAGATGACGCCGACAAGCTGCGCGAGCAGATCGAATTGCTGGCTTTCCTGGTGGACGAAGTCAATAACCTGCATGAACGTGCCAAGGTGCTGCAGGATGAGCTTTCTGCGCACGTAGCCGAATTCAATGCTAAAAACCTGCAGGTCTTGTCGGTGATGACCGTTATCTTCCTGCCCATGACGCTGGTCACCGGCGTCATGGGCATGAACATGGGCGATCTCCCCGGACTGGAACACTCGTTCTGGATCGTCATGCTCATCATGGTGGGCGCCGGGCTAACCGTTTATTTCGGCCTGAAGATACGTCGCATCGTTTAAGTGCTCAAGCATTTCATCGTTTCGTCATATTTTCTTAATCGCAGTTTCACGCAGTACGATTTAAATGCCGGCATCGTGCTTGATGAAAACGCTAAACACTACCGAACCATCTGGATCTCCGACGTGCATCTGGGCACGCGAGGATGCCAGGCGAGCTATCTCCTCGACTTCCTGCGCACTCACGAATCGGAAACCCTCTATCTCGTCGGCGACATCCTCGATGGCTGGCATCTGAAAAAAGGCTGGTACTGGCCACAGACCCACAACGACGTCGTTCAAAAGATCCTGCGCAAGGGCCGCAAAGGCACCCGCGTGATCTTCATCCCCGGCAATCATGATGAGAGCGTGCGCCAATTCATCGGCCTGGAGTTTGGCGAGATTGAAGTGCGCGAAGATGCCATTCACACACTTGCCAACGGCCAACGTCTCTGGATCACGCACGGCGATCTGTTTGACGGTGTTATGCAGCATGCCCGCTGGCTGGCCTATGTCGGCGACAGCGCCTACAGCCTCATCCTGTATATCAACCGCTGGTTTAATGCGATTCGCGTAAAACTGGGCTTCCCCTATTGGTCGCTATCGCAATACCTCAAGCATCAGGTCAAGAATGCCGTCAATTTCATTTCGGCCTTCGAGCATGTCATGACTGAAGAGGCCCGTCGTCGAAATTGCGACGGTGTGGTCTGCGGCCACATTCACAAAGCGGAAATCCGTGACATCGACGGCATCCTGTACTGCAATGATGGCGACTGGGTCGAAAGCCTGACCGCCCTGGCCGAGGATTTCGACGGCAACCTGCAGATCATTCATTGGAATCGCCGTATCGACGCACCGCTCAATCTGGTTAGCCTGCACAAGGAATTCGTCGAAGCGCCCACTTGTGCCAGCTCCTGAAACTTCGGAGGTTTCATTATGCGCATCATGATCATCACCGACGCTTGGGAACCGCAAGTCAATGGCGTCGTGCGAACCCTTAAATCGACACGTCGTGAACTGGAGCGCATGGGGCACACCGTCGACATTTTGTCGCCACTCGAATTTAAAACCTTGCCCTGTCCGACCTACCCGGACATCCGCCTCTCACTGGGGGCGAAACGTCAGACGCAGCGGCGTATCGAAGCGTTCAATCCAGATGCCCTGCATATCGCGACTGAAGGACCGCTCGGTTTGGCGGCGCGGCGTTGGGCCATCAAGCATGAATTTCCGTACACCACGGCGTACCACACCCGCTTTCCGGAATATGTTCACGCCCGCTTGCGCATTCCGTTGAGTTGGACTTATCGATATCTGCGCTGGTTTCATGGCAAAGCCAAAGCCGTCATGGCGCCCACCCACGTCGTGAAGGCGGATCTCAACCGTTATGGATTTACCAATGTCGTGTTGTGGGGCCGCGGCGTCGAACTCGATGTCTTTCGACCACGCAATATGCGTCGTCTCGGCACGCGACCGCCCATTTTTCTTTATGTCGGCCGTGTCGCCGTCGAAAAAAACATTGGGGCCTTTCTCGACCTAGACCTGCCGGGCTCAAAGTGGGTCGCCGGCGAAGGGCCGGCACTCGCCAGCCTACGCGCCAAGTATCCTGACACCAATTTCATGGGCGTCCTTTCGCAGGAGGAACTGGCCGAAGTGTATTCATCGGCGGATGTGTTCGTGTTTCCGAGCAAAACCGACACCTTTGGCTTGGTGCTGCTTGAAGCCATGGCCTGCGGTCTGCCGGTGGCAGCCTACCCCGTCACCGGGCCGTTGGACGTGATCGGCGACTCCAGCGGCGGCGCCCTCAATCACGACTTACGCCAAGCCTGTCTTGACGCCTTGGCCCTACGTCGAGATGACGCGCTTGCCCATGCCCAAAAGTATTCGTGGCGTGCCGCGACCGAGCAATTCCTCGATGCGATCCATCCAAAGTCGGCTGCCTGATGCAAAACCCCGAACCGGATTACGATCCCGGCAGCAACCCGCATAAAATTCATCGTGGATTAAGGCGGGTGATGATGGCGACCGCCCATTCGATCGCGGGCTTGGGCTTCGCCATCAAAGAGGAAAGCGCATTCCGCCAGGAATTACTGCTCGCCGCCATCTTGTCGCCCTGGGCATTTATCATCGACTTTAATCCCGTGGAACGCATCCTGCTTCTGACCAGCATCGGACTCGTCTTGATCGTCGAACTGGTCAACTCAGGCATCGAGGCCACCGTTGACCGTATATCATTCCAGAACCACAGTCTCTCCAAGCGAGCCAAAGACTATGGCAGTGCCGCCGTTCTGCTGGCCTTGATTCTCTGCGGCGCGGTCTGGAGCACGCTGCTTTACCCTCACTTAAGCTGATTGTTGCAACACTATGAATCTCATTCTATGGCGCCATGCCGAAGCCGTTGATCTCGGCGTCCCCGTTACTCCCGGCAGCAAACGCGATCTTGAACGCGTGCTCACCGACAAGGGCGTCGAGCAAGCGCAAGCGACAGCACAGTGGCTGAAGAAAAACGTGAAACGCAAAATGCGCGTTATCTGCAGCCCCGCCTTGCGGGCGCTGCAAACAGCCAAAGCCTATACCGATAAACCGGAAATTATCGCTGACCTCAATCCATTGGCTGACGCCAGTCATGTACTCGGGGCCATCAACTGGCCTCGGGGCGACGACGTCCTGGTCATTGGTCACCAACCATGGATCGGCCGCGTCGCTAGCTTGCTGTTGGCCGGGCAGGAACAGGATTGGTCGGTGAAGAAGTCTGCCATTTGGTGGCTCAGCCATCGCTTGCGCCAGCAGGAGACTCAGGAAAAGGCGCAAACAGTCTTACGCCTGGTTCTGCCCCCGGACCTGATCGGCAAATACTGATTCTTAACCCTCTTGTCACAGTTTCATCATCGTTTCGTCATTTCCCCACTCTAAAGTCAGTGGTGTTTCAAGCCAACGACAGAGGATGACGATGAGCGATAAGAACCTAGGCCTTGAGGATCTCCCCGCACACCACGGGTTAAACGACGTCCAGAAGGAATCTGGCCGTGCCCACCAACCTTCTCTCATGATTTCCTGGGCCCGTCATCAGGATGAAATTGAAGAGGCACAGCGCCTGCGTTACAAGGTGTTCGTCGAAGAAATGGGCGCTGTGTTGCCCAAAGCCAAAGCAGGCTTGGATCAGGATCTATTCGACAACTGGTGCGATCATCTGATCGTTCGCGATGAAGAGACGCTGCGCGTTGTCGGTACCTATCGTGTACTGACACCGCACAAGGCTGCCAAGCTTGGCAGCCTGTATTCGGAGAGCGAATTTGACCTGACGCGTCTTGCCCATCTACGCCCGAAAATGATCGAACTCGGCCGCTCATGTGTGCACCAAGACTATCGCACGGGCAGCGTCATCATGGCGCTCTGGGGCGGTCTGGGCCGCTATATGCTGCAAGGTGGCTATGAAACGATGTTGGGTTGCGCCAGCGTCTCCATGGCCGACGGCGGCCACTATGCAGCAAGCCTGTACCGGCAGTTCAGCCAGAGCCATCTGGCCTCCATCGAATATCGCGCCTTCCCACGTCTGGCGTTGCCGATCGAAAGCCTCAACCAGCAGCTGGCAGTGGAACCGCCGCCGCTCGTCAAAGGCTACCTGCGGCTTGGTGCCAAAATCTGTGGCGCTCCGGCCTGGGACCCGGACTTCAACACCGCCGACTTTTTGACGCTCCTGCGGCTCGATGACTTGCATCCCCGCTATGCCCGGCACTTTTTGCACAAGGCCTAAGCAGGACATCGAGGCGCCGCGCGCTAATACCACGCATCAGGGACGGCATCGACATGCCGTCCTTTTTTATGAAGGGATGCGCCTCGCCTGCGTTAGTGTTCTGCGGACGGCTAAGGCTTTGGCTTAGGCTTAGCCTTGGCGTGCGACATTGAGCAACATTGAC
>CAZBMR010000070.1:0-1278 GCA_964492695.1 uncultured Lentimicrobiaceae bacterium | reverse complement strand
AGGCTTTGGCTTAGGCTTAGCCTTGGCGTGCGACATTGAGCAACATTGACTCGAACTGCTGGACCACGACTGGCCAGCTTTCTTGCAACGCACGCGCGCGTGACGCGTCACGCATCGTATCGTAGACTTTAGGGCCTTCCTGATAACGTGCTTGCAATGTCTTACAGGCACCGATAAACGCGCCGTCGTTATCGAGCGCCGCCAGGCAACCGCTGGCTGGGGTTACATACTGGGCGGCCGCCGCGTAATCAAACGCCACTACCGGCAAACCGCTGGCCATGGCCTCCAATGTCACGTTGCCGAACGTTTCGGTCAGGCTAGGAAATATAAACAGATCCGCCGACGCGTAGTGCGCGGCCAGATCTTCACCGTGGCGTAGCCCGGAGAAAATCACCTCGGGAAATCCGTGCTCCAGCGCTGCCCGCTCCGGGCCATCTCCCACCATGACGAGACGTACGCGCGCATCATGAGCACGCAATGCTTGGTAGGCCTGCATCAGCAATGTCAGATTCTTTTCGGCCGCCAGTCGCCCCACGTGCACTAGGGTGAAATTTCCGTCGTTCACGTTCCACTGCTGACGCAATGCCGCCGACCGCTTAGTCGGCGAATAAAGCGTGGCGTTCACCCCGCGCGACAACACCTGGACATTCTTGAATCCGATCCCACTCAGTTCACGACGCATATGCTCGGTCGGCACCATGGTCAACGCTGTCTTGTTGTGAAATTTTCGCAGATAACCAACAATCGGACGCTTCAACCAGCCGATGCCGTAATGCTGGCTATAACTGTGGAAATTGGTTCGAAAATCCGAACTCACAGGAATTTTAAGTTTGCGCGCCGCCTCCAGCGCGGACCAGCCCAAGGGGCCCTCGGTCACGATATGCACCAGGTCCGGCCGCCGCACGGTCCACTGACCGAGCAGCCGCTTCTTTGCCGGCAAGCCCATTTTCAGATTCGGATACTTGGGTATGGGCAATCCCGTGGTCAGCACTTCCTCAATCATGCCCATGGACGGTTGGAGTGCATCGTTCTGTTGTCGCGGACGGATCAACTGGATCTCATGATTGCGTTCCGACAATCCCTCGACAAAGCGCGACAGCGACAACGCGACACCGTTCACCTCGGGCGGGTAGGTCTCCGTCACAATGGCTAACCGTAACGATTTTTTCTTGGTGGCCAGCTGTTCAATAACGATCGAGTCCATAGCAGAGAATATCCAAAATTTCCAACGATCATCCATGCTCGGCGTAAAGGAATTGCTACCAACTCTTTAAAGAT
>CAZBMR010000069.1:0-14515 GCA_964492695.1 uncultured Lentimicrobiaceae bacterium | reverse complement strand
TGCAGCGCCAGCCTGGGGGCCACCTTGTTCAAAGGGGAAGATGTCTATTGGCAAGACCTGATGAAAAAAGCCGACGCCGCCATGTACCAGGCCAAGGAAGCCGGACGCAACCGCGTGCAGTTTGATGCTTCGCCGGGGCTATCCGTTGTAAGCAATCAGGTTTTATGAGAGAAAACGACCGCTAGCCCAATGGATACCAGCGGTGGTAGCTATCAAAAAAAGAGCGGATAACTTTCCTTAATGCCCGTGAGTTAGCGGAACCGAACCACGAAACCATCGCCTCTGATGGTTCATGTGCCAAGGTGTAATTGATAAAACCAGTGATGAAACTGGCGTTGCAATGCGTACCCAGATTAGAAATTTCTAAAAATTTATAAAATAATTGAGTGCCATCATTTAAGATGGATTAAATCCTGTTAAATCTGCTACCTTCTTAAATCTTTCATACTCTTCTCTTTGAAATTTTCCAAGATCTTCCAAAGAAAGATCCAGTGATTTCTCTGGGCGTCCTTTACGCTGTGCAACTATTTTCGGCGTTGAGTTTGCCAAAGCAATTGCTTCAGAGAGTTTTTTGCGGATATTAATTGGGGTTCCCGATTTGACAAAAATGGAAGCCCATACATAGGATTCATAATCTTCGTATCCGATTTCTTTCATCGTGGGTAAATCTGGAAGATTCGTTTCGCGCTTTTCGGCGCCTACTGCAAATCCACGTATTCTTCCGGCATTAATAAGCTCCATTGCACTGCTTGGATCGCCAATGGAAAAGTCGATTTGACCTCCAATTAAATCTACAAGCATCTGGGATGGGCCTTTGTAGGGAATGTGAATAACTGGAGCCCCCTCAAGATGTCCAAGCCAACTCGCGAGGAGCTCGTAACCTTTTGAATAATTCCCTATTCTTAGCGGGCTATTGGAAAGCCTTGCTTTGATAAGTGCATCCTTGAGGTTTTTGTAAGGGGAGTTGGTAGGGCCGCAAATTACTGGTGCAGCAATAACTAATCCATGGACGGGCGATAAATCTTTGAATGGATCGTAGCCTAAATCTTTAACAGTGACTGGGTTGACCGATGCCAATGAGTTGGTGGCAACCAAGACAGTGTATCCATCGGCCGGCGCAGAGGTGACAGAACGAACTGCAATAGCCCCGCTGGCACCTGGTTTGTTTTCACATATAACAGGTATGTTGAAAATTTTTTGTAACTCCTCGGCTAGTGCGCGTGAGTTTTTATCAGTGCCGCCGCCTGGGGAAAAGGGCAATATAAGCTTGATCGGCTTACTGGGGTACTTCTCTTCCGCCAATGCGAAATTGGATGAGAGCGATGAAATAAATCCAGCCGACAATAAAAATTTTCTCTTTGATATTTTTTTCATGGTTTGTCTCCTTTAAATTCATCAGAATTAAAAAATTCAATTTATTTTTGGCTTTTTTAGTACATTGTCAATAAAATTAAGTGTTAGCTCTTTAACCTTTGTGAGATTTATTTCTCCATGTAAAAGAGATTGGGTCATGACACCACGCATGGCACCTAAAAGGAGTGCGACCGCAGCTTTCGGCTCAATCTCATTGCGAATTTCACCATTGGATTGACCTTTGAGAATATGCTGCTCTAATGTTTCTAGAGTTTTTCGGTTGTAATTTGCCATTTGATGGCTAAGTGTTGAGCCCTCTAGCAACGCCTCAGACATCATGATAATAGTTGCGCGGGTCTCAATCGATGACTCACTATTAATGTCAAAGTAAAGTGAAATCGCATTACGCAACGCCTCAAGTCCAGGCTTCGGACGGGGGTGTGCACGGCGTTTGTTTTCGTAGTTAATGGCAAGATAGTTTGCCATTTCTTGCAGTAAACCATCTTTATTTCCGAAATAGTGAGCAGGGAGACCGCGACTGCATTGAGCAGCTGCTCCGACATCCGCTAGGGTCATGCGCTCAGAACCACGTCGCGCTACAATTTCCAAAGCGGCTCGAAGAAGTCGTTTTTCTGTATCAGCTCTACGACTTGCCTGTGTACGTCTTTCTTCTTTAACAGATAGATTTGAATTGTTGTTAGAGATTTCTGGTGAATTTTCCTCTATCAAAGTTGTTAAATTATTTGACGGCATAATTTTTCGGTGTTAATTGTTTCTTAGCGGCACATTGCTTATCGCATCAATTTTATTGACCTTGAAAGCAAGGCTGGCGCCTCTCCCGAGAAGCCGCAATACCTTCTTGAAAGTCCAAGCTTGCAAAGTGATTGAACTGCTCTGAACTCTCACGGACAACCGCTTCTCGAATGCGTTTGAGCAATCCTTGGCGAAGTGTGGCGCGGGTTGATTGAACTGCAAGAGGGGCAGATTGGGCGATCTCCTGCGCAAGATTTAGTGCATGGTCACGAACATCATTTTGATCTACCAAATAATCTACAAGTCCGATCGATAATGCCTTATGGCCATCAATTCGGCGCCCTGTATAAAAAAGTAGAGATGCATGACGTTGGCCAATTAGCTCGGGTAGGGTAACAGATAGACCAAATCCGGGGTGAAAACCAAGACGATTAAAATTTGCAGAGAATCGTGCTTGAGCACAAGATATGCGAAAGTCTGCAACCAGCGCGAGTCCAAGCCCCCCTCCTATGGCAGGTCCCTGCACAGCAGCAATCATGGGCTTGGGGAAGCTAAACAGCCGGATTGCTTGCTGATATAAAGGATTAACTATCTTCGGATGGGTCACTGGCGACGTATCCGTTGAGGACGAGAAATTCGCCCCAGCACAAAAAGAGCTCCCTTCTGAAGCCAGAACAACAGCACGACACTCAGGATCTATCTCAAGCTTGTCCAGACAATCTGCCAATTCAGACAAAATTGTGAGGTCAAAAAAATTGTGGGGTGGACGACAAAGCTCAACCAGAGTGACATGGCCATGCTGAATAGTCCTGACAGAAAAATTTGGATTGGTATTTGATGTAGTCATTGAGGTACATACTTTATTGGCATTAGGTAAGATCAGTTTTTACGTCAAAACTTCGATCTGTTATGGCTGGCCAAAAACCTTTACTTCCTCCTCGAATCGCATTTTCGCCCAGGATTTTTGCCCACTGCGCGTCGCTGCCATGCAGTTCGCGCCAAGACCAAAGGCGGCGTGTCGCAAAATGTAGCGAATGCTCGTACGTGAAGCCAATGGCCCCGTGAACCTGATGCGCGATTGAAGCGCATCGCGAAGCCGCCTCACCGCAACGTACCTTTGTCACCGCTGCGCTAAACAAAGCCCGTCCAGGATCAATTTGAGTTCCATGAGGCATATCTTCAGCAGCGACCAGTGCCGCAGCACGACTTGCGGCCATATCTCCTGCGAGGAGTGCAAGTTGCTGTTGTATTGCTTGGTTCTTGCCAATCGGCTTACCAAACTGAATACGGTCATTGGCATATCTCACGGATTCATCGAGCAATCGTTCAAGTGCACCAACAATCTGGATGCTATAGGCCACGGCAGCTAAGGTTCTTACTGGCGATAGCAAATTCGGTATGGGGTGCCTATCCGACGAAACAGCCCGTGCAGAGTGAAGAACGATTGTATCCATTGCTTGGCCAGCATAATCTGAACCAGGAATTATTTCTACATGAGCATTGTTGCTAAGCTCTAAAAGAGCAAGGCGTCCATCCGCTAAACCGATTAGAAGCTGCTGGCAGTGTCTTGCCCATGGTATTCTGGAAAGTTTTCCTGTAAGGATGACCTCTTGGTTGCTTGAAGATGGATCGACTTTTAATAATCCATCTTCAGGTGCTTGAGCAAGTGCGATTGGTCCTGGCTCTACATCAATGCCTACCATTGAAAGCAGTTGGGCAGCAACCATGGTTTCTGCAAGTGGTAATGGCACTTGCCAGTACCCAACACCTTTTAAAATTGGATAAGCAGCACCAGCCCAAGTTTCACCAATGCCGCCTCGCTCTTCCGGAGCGAGCGCCAGAGTGAAGCCATTGTCCTCAACTTGTTTCCAGAATTCATTGGGAAAAACGTCTTTTTCCAGCTGCATTAACATCGAAGCTGTTACGTTCTCCGAGAAAAGACGCGCAACACTTTGTTCAATCATATTATTTGTCATCGTAGTCCCATTCCTTTTGCCAACATGCCACGCAAAATCTCACGCGTTCCTCCTCGGAGGGAAAAACAAGGAGCATCTAAAGTGATGACTCGCATCACCTTTGCCAAGTCAGAGTCCGGAGCCACTGTTCCACCAAACAGGTCTTGAGCAAGCGCGGGTAAATCTTGCTCTAACAAAGCGCCTTGATCTTTGACTGCTGCGGCCGCGAGAGCTGGATTAGCCCCTTCGGCAAGCATGCAAGTGACGCCCAATGACATTTGCCGTAACGTTGCGAAATGTGCTGTTCTACGACCCAACTCAACGGCATGTCGTTCATTCTCAGGATCTGCTGCATCCAGCATTTCCAGCATCAGTTGAATACTGCTGAGATAGCGTTCAGGGCCACTGCGCTCAAAAGCTAATTCTTGGGTAACCTGCTTCCAACCGTCTCCTTCATTGCCAAGTAGGTTTTCCGTTGGAACCCATACATCGTCAAAAGTGACTTCATTGAAATCATGGGTGCCATCTTGAGACAAAATCGGCCGTACAGTTATTCCTGCAGTGTCCATCGGAATAATGAACTGTGATAGACCTGCCTGTCGAAGCTCGCCGTTCGTACCCGTGCGAATGATTGCAATCATGTAATCAGCACGGTGGGCATTCGTAGTCCAAAGCTTTCGTCCATTGATGAGCCATCCGCCCTCATGCGTGACTGCACGGGTCCGAACAGAAGCCAGGTCAGAACCAGAGTCAGGTTCGCTCATTCCAATACAGAAAGTGATCTCTCCACTGGCAATCTTGGGCATCAGTCGGGGCGCCCAGACGGTGGGGGAAAGATGCATCAGTAAGGCGCCACTTTGACGGTCTCCAACCCAATGTGCACCCATGGGAGCACCAGCTGCTAGGAGTTCTTCCAGCACGACATATCGCTCAAGACTCGAACGTTCTGCGCCGCCAAAGTTTTGTGGCCAAGTCATTCCAATCCAACCCTTCTCCGCAACCTGTTTGCTAAAGGCGGGGTCAAAGCCAGTCCAACTCTTACATCGATCCTCCGATGATCGGTCAGCCAATTTTTCCGCAGCGAAAGCTCGGACTTCCTGCCTCAGCTGCTCGCATTCCTTGGGAAGCTGGCCGGGCTTGATAAGCAATTCCTGCATTGTTGATATCTCCTTGATCTGTGGTTCGTAGATAAAACTTGTTGAACGCTCGACAAGTTTAAGCTATGATTTGCCCCATGACAAGGAGACAACGATGAAAGATGCCCAAGTTAGCAAGGGGCCCCTTGCGGGTGTTCGTGTACTAGATCTGACCGCGATCGTGCTAGGACCGCTGGCAACGCAAATCCTCGGTGACTACGGTGCAGACGTCATCAAAGTTGAGGGGCTGACCGGTGACCCCATGAGGGCGAACGGCGCTGCCCGTCATCCCGGAATGAGTTCGATCTATCTAGCAATCAATCGCAATAAAAAATCAATCGCAGTGGACTTGAAGACGACGGAAGGTAAGGAGTTGATGTTCAAGCTGCTCCATAGCGTAGACGTCGTCGTACACAACATGCGTCCGGCTGCAATGAAACGGCTTGGATTGGATTACGACAGCGTTAGAGATATCAACCCACGCTTGGTCTACTGTGCAGCGACTGGTTACGGGGAGGATGGGCCTTTTGCGGGTAAGCCTGTATTTGATGACATTGTTCAAGCTGCCTGTGGATTGGTTGGGCTGATTCAACAGCAAAGTGGAAAATTCGAATACGCCCCAACACTGATCGCCGATAAAACGGCTGGGCTTGCCACTGCAAATGCGATTCTGGCCGCTCTTTATCACAGAGAACGCACGGGTGAAGGACAGTATGTCGAGGTTCCCATGTTTGAAACTCTGGTGTCTTTTACCCTGGTGGAGCATCAAGGGGGGACGGCTTTCGAGCCGCCTTTGGGCCCCCCTGGATACATGCGCTTGACATCAGGCGGACGTCGCCCAACGATCACCAAAGATGGTGCTGTGGTTGCACTTCCGTATTCCGGGGAGCATTGGGCAATATTTTTCCGTGAGGCAGGCAGGCCAGATCTCCTGGAAAAGTATCGACTTAATGATGCAAATGAGCGCAATGCGCGCATCAAAGAACTTTACGAAGATCTCGCAGAGACCGCTCGATTGATTAGCAGTGAAAAATGTCTTCAGATATGTGAGGAAAATGACATTCCTTGCACAAAAATCTACAGCTTAGAAGAATTGTTCAATCATCCTCACCTCAAAGCTGTTGGCCTATTCGAGCGCATGGAACATCCTACAGAAGGAGAAACCATTCAGATTCGTCCTGCTACGCTATTTGAACGCACTCCTGCTGAATTAAGAATTCCAGCCCCTACGCTAGGGCAGCACACCGCAGAAATTCTCTCTAATATAGGCATCTCCAATGAGGAAATTGGTAAATTATTAGAGTTGGGTATTATAAAGATTAGCTGAATCAAGTTTTGCTAATAAAAAATTTTATTAAATAACCTGCGCTCAAGGTCATAATGAGCATTTCAACCAAACGAAAGGAGACACCGATGAAAATCACTCGCAGAAAAATTACCCAAGCTGCAATTATTGCAAGTGCCTTTGGCGGTATTTTGAGACCATCTTGGGCACAGCCTATTGAGACTGCTAAGATCATTAATGGGTTCCCTGGATCTTCTATTGATGCACTCTGTCGTATCGTTGCAGAAAAACTGCGCAGCGTATACGCAAATAGCTTATATGTTGAAAATAAAACGGGTATTGGTGGGCAACTCGCTGCTGCTGCAGTGAAAAACTCTGCGCCTGATGGAAGTTCAATTTTGCTCACGCCAATGACTGTACTTGGTGTTTATCCGAGTACATACAAGCAGCTTCCGTACGACCCTGTCGCAGATTTTTCACCCGTTAGCATGGCGGTGACTTATAACTACGCATTGGCTGTAGGGAAAGATGTTCCAGCCTCAGTTACCAACGTCAATCAGTTGATTGAATGGTTTAAAGCCAACCCATCGAAAGCAAGCTTTGGCACGGGGGCTACTGGATCAACACTTCACTTCACTGGAATTTTGCTTGGCCGTGCTGCAGGAGTTGAATTAAGCCATATCGGTTATTCAAACGGACAAAATATGATCACGGACCTGGCAGGGGGAAATCTGCCAGCCTGCGTCGGCGCCATGGGATCTTTGCTTCCCTTGCATAAAAGCGGCCGTATCCGAATCATTGCAACATCGGGTGAGCAAAGAAGTCGATTCCTTCCCCAAGTGGGAACGTTCACCGAGGCCGGCTTCAAAGATTTGGCATTCCGTGAGTGGTATGGATTTTTTCTCCCATCACGCAGTACTCCAGAACAAATCAACAAGCTCAATGCAGCACTAAAAACAGTACTTGCTTCACAGGAAGTGATCGATGCACTGGCTATCCATGCATTGGATGTAAGCCACTCGACGCCGGCAGAGTTGGCTGCTCAGCTTAAAGCAGATACCGACCTATGGCGCGCACGGATTAAGTCTGTGGGCTTTACCCAAAACAGTTGATTCTTCCTCAAGTCGATTTTATTTTTACAGAAAATCTGGTACCTCGCATCTTTAAGGTACCAGATATTTTGAAGGCATCCCAAAAGGCATCAGATGTCATCCATATCACAACTAGGCTATGTCGTCTTCGGGGTCAGTGATTTGTCCCGATGGGAAGATTTTTCCGAAAAAATCCTCGGTTTTAAGGCAAGAAAAGAGGAGAGCAATGGTTTATCGCTCCGTATGGACGACTACCAACAGCGTATTCTGCTGGAGCATGGCGATGATGATGACCTTCGAGCTGCTGGTTGGCAATTCAGCACCATTGAAGAATTGATGGAGTTTATTGCCGGTCTTAAATTAAAAGGAATCGACGTCAAAGAAGCGGACCCCGAACAAGCAAGTACCCGAAAGGTTGAGTCGCTCTTTCACTGTGAAGACCCTAACGGATTTCGACATGAATTTTATTTCGGTCCGGCTTTATCCTCTGAGCCATTTAAATCCTCAGTCTTAAAAGGATCAGGTTTTAAAACGGGTCTTCTGGGGATTGGTCACTTGTTGGTGCGATCGAAAGAATACAAGGAATCGGTCTCTTTCTACAAGAAGGTACTTGGTCTTCGAGTGAGTGATCATATCCGCGAAGAAATTGCTCCCGGCCTTGTGGCTGATGCGACTTTTTTCCATACCAAAACTGGACGACATCATTCACTAGCCACTGGTGCTGTTCCTGGCGACCGAAAGTTGAATCACTTTATGGTGGAGGTTTCGGATATGAACGACGTCGGTTTGGCGTACGACCGTTGCGTTAAAGCCGGATATCCGATAGCGAAGGAGCTTGGGCATCATCCGAATGACCAAATGTTCTCATTTTATGTCACTTCTCCCTCTGGTTTTGCTATTGAATATGGGTGGGGAGGTGTCGTTATTGATGATCAGAAATGGCAAGTAGCTACTTATGACAGACTGAGTGACTGGGGTCATAAGCGCAATATGATGCCCAGCTAAATTGCAATTAAGCACTGGATAAATTATGTCAGTCACGTCTCTTCAACAGGGAATTTCTTCCCCTCACGCAGATCAAGCTAGATTTGCATCTGAAGAATTTTCAAAGGTAAGCACAGATCTCTTTCGCTCTGGTATGGCTTTGATGAGCGGGGCATGTACGATCATTACGTCAAACCATCAAGGTAATCGTGCGGGTCTGACCGCTACAGCGGTATGTTCTGTCAGTGCAGAACCGCCCCGCTTGCTTGTATGCATCAATCGTAATGTTTGGGCCTATCAGGTAATCTCGGCAAGTCTTCACTTGGGGGTTAATGTGCTTGACGCCCAGCAAGAGAGTTTGGCCAAGCGCTTTGCAGGCATGCAGGCGGGAGTCATTGGAAGTGATCGCTTTCTTGAAGGGGATTGGTTTGATAGCGCAAACGGAGTTCCGATGCTACGTGATGCTCTGAGTAGTTTCGAATGTCGTGTGATTGATGAAATTATTTCGGGAACACATAGTGTATTCATGTGCGAGGTGTTGAATATATCCACATCTACAAAAGATGCTTCTGCACTTGTTTATTTCAATCGTCGCTTTGTACCAATAAATTGAGATAAATACTCATAGAATGAGTATTTATATTTTTAAAAAAGGAGATACAGCCATGTCCTATGTCATTGAAAAATCCCAGGTTTCTCAGCAGCCTTCTGCTAAAGAGCTTATTGATCGCGCTCATGCAATGATTCCAATGCTGCGCGAACGTGCTCAATCTGTTGAAGATAACCGGAAGGTTTCTAAAGAGACAATTCAAGAGTTCATAGATGCTGGTTTTTTCAAGATCCTACAACCCAAACGATGGGGTGGTTGGGAAATGAACCCAGAAGTGTTCATGCGTGTTCTGATGGAACTGGGTCGAGGTTGTTGCTCCAGTGCTTGGAACATGATGATTCTTGGCGTTCATCAATGGGAGTTTGGCCATCTTCCCACACAGGCTGGTGACGATGTCTGGGGGGAAGACAATACTGTTTTGATCGCTTCTTCATATCCCACTGCCGGTAAAGTCACTCAGGTTGAAGGTGGGTATTTTCTTGAGGGACAATGGCCCACATCGAGTGGTTCAGACCATGGGCAATGGGCGTTCTTCGGCGGTTTCTTGAGAGATGAGAAAGGCGTTCCCTATGAAAAATACTCTTTCTTGGTGCCAAGGAGTGAGTATGAGGTGATTGACGATTGGCATGTTTTTGGTCTTAAGGGTACAGGAAGCAAAAGTTGCCGCATCAAAGGTGCTTTTGTACCTTTTCACCGGGCGCATAGCATGTCCAACTATCGTTTAACAGATAGAGGATCTATGTATCTGTGGCCTTTCACTTTGATTTTCTATGCTTCTGTTTCTGCTGTGATCTGTGGTTTTGGTCAACAGGCCGTTGATATTTATACAGATCAGATGAAAGTCCGTACGCAAGTCGGTACCGGTGCTAGTGCAGCAAACAGTCCCTATGTACGTGACCGACTTGGGAATGCCGTAGTTAAAATTAGCTCTGCCAAGGCGCGGTTATTTCAAATCATGGCTGAAACTACGCCACTGGTCACTGATCGGCAGTTAATTGCACGAGATGATTGGGCCCGTTATATGTGTGAAATCGCACATGTTGGTCGTAACATCGAGGAAGCAGTTTTGCTCTTGTATAAGGCAACTGGCGCTCGAGGGCTCTATTCAAGTAATCCTATGCAAAGGGTTCTGCGTGATGTTCTTGCTGCAGCAAACCATATTACTCAAAATGCAGATGACACCTCTGGAATGCTTGGTGGCGTCATGCTTGGTATTGAGCCTCCACCTTTCGTGTTGGGAATTTCTAAAAAAGAGAATCAGGTTTAATTTGGCTTTATAAAAAGCAGTTTAATTATATTAAAGGAGAAAAAATGCAAACACCCTATACTGAGTCCGGTACTAGTAAATTCATCCATGTCAAAGAGGGAAAGCTGGATGCACAAATCCACATCAATGACACCGGCGGTGCAGGTGAAGCGGTCGTCATGCTCCATGGATCAGGCCCTGGCGCATCTGGTTGGAGTAACTTCTATCGAAACGTGGATGCTTTTGCCCAAGCGGGTTACCGAGTTCTTCTGATCGATTGTCCTGGATGGAGCAAAAGTGATCCGATCATCGTAGATCAAGGTTGGCGCTCAGAGATTAATGCGGCTGCAGTCAAGGGCGTGCTGGATGTTCTCGGAATTGAAAAAGCGCATCTGGTTGGTAATTCCATGGGAGGAACTAATGCACTCACCTTTGCATTGATGTATCCCCAACGGCTTGGAAAATTAATCATCATGGGTGGAGGCGGGGTAGGACTCAGTAACTTTGTCCCCTTGCCTACTGAAGGCATCAAACTTTTGCGAGCAGTCTATGTCAATCCAAGTTTGGAAAGCCTGCAAGCAATGCTTAAAGTCTTTGTCTTTGATCCAGGGGCGCTGACAGAGGAGCTGGTCACTGCGCGGCTGAACAATATGATGAATAATCGTATTCATCTGGATAATTTCGTAAAGAGTCTGAATCTAAACCCTGCGTTCTCCCCTGATCTTAGCCAAAGATTGCCTGAAATTAAGGCGCCAACGCTGATTACCTGGGGAAGAGATGATCGATTTGTACCGTTGGATTGCGGTCTGCGCATGGTTTGGGGTTTGCCAGATGCGGAATTGCATGTTTTCAGTAAATGCGGTCATTGGGCACAATGGGAGCATGCCGAGAAATTCAATCGCTTAGTGATCGAATTTCTGGATCGATAATCGATAAACACTGAGGCAGTTTCAAACTCGAAGTGCAAGGCCTGAATCTCAGGTCATCTTGCACCAATGGTCGCTAGATCGACGTATCCGATACCCTCGTCCTTGACGTGAATGCCTGTTTGGGGCTGCCACTTGGCCCTAAACTTGTTGGTCCCATATAAACGGCAATGAGGGGGCAGGTCAGTGGTCTGCCTGTCGGCAGTGCAGGCCACGACCAAAGAGGCCGTCAAGACCCGCCTGGACGCCGACTTGCTCGCCGCCCTGCGTGCTACCGGAGACGGCTGGCAAACCCGTATCAATGACACCCTGCGGGCTTCGATGCTCTTGGCCAGGCGGATTGAGGGCGAGGCTGTAGTTTTAAGAGAAATCGGCCGCTAGACCAATCAATATCAGCGGTGTTAGCTATTAAAAAAATAGCTATCTTTCCCCCGGTACCCGTGTGTTGGCGCCCCCGAACCACGGCACCATTGCCTCCGCCGTCAATGGGCCGAGGCGTTCGAGAACAGATGGATGACCGCCACCCCGCAAACGATCAGCGCCATCCCCGCCATCGCCCCCCAGTCCAGCTTTTGGCCGTGCACCATCCATGCGATCAGCGAAATCAACACGATCCCCACCCCCGACCAAATGGCATAGGCCACCCCGGTGGGAATGCTTTTGAGCGTCTGGGCCAGCAAATAAAAAGAAACGAGGTAGCCCAGCCCGCAAATCATGCTGGGCACCAGTTTGCTAAACCCGTCGGAGGATTTCATGGCGGTGGTGGCGATGACCTCGATAAGGATGGCGGCACCAAGGAGCAGATAGGAGGTCATGGTGTGGGTATAGTTTTTCTGCGGGAGCCGATGTCTGCAATAGGCCAGAATCGGCCAGCGCTAGCTATAAAAAATATCCTTCAGCACCTGAATTGAGTGGCTGTCGAATATATTTCGCTGGAAAGATGGCTTAGTCTGTATTTGGTCCGCCACCTGCGAAAACCAATTGCTGTTCTTCGGCTGAAAACTCAGTTTGATGGATGCGCAGTAGTCCGGACGCAATAGCAGGTCCAAATTCACGCTGCAGCCGATCTAGGTACCCCGAGGGCGACCGTGATGCAAGCTCTGGAATTTCGATAAGAAGAAGAGCAAGGTAAACATTCGCTTTCTTTATTGTCTTGTAGTGATGTAGTTTTGTCAGCATGACATACAAGCGGTCTCGAAACATCATGCTGGCGTACGAAGATGGCCGTACCTCAACAAATACCTCTGAATCTGAGGTATTCAAATATCCATCGAATATTGGAGTGGTGTCAGTGATTGGATCAATGCCGCTGAACTGAGTAGAGAGCTTGGCATCTCGAATGACGTTGAAAGCTTGGAGATTGTTGACCGTAACGAACTTGCTAATAGCCAGATCTTCAGCCTTAGCACGATCAAAAATTCGCTCTGGTCTCGTGGGTATCACTGTGGCAGGACTTGCTGCGGGCTGCTCTTCAATGTTCTTGGTTGCAATTTCCTCCGGCGCAGCTTTCCTTACTGTAAGCATATCTGCCAGATTCGTGGGAAGTCCAACGATATTGGTGCTTGTCTGTTTTTGAGAAATGTTTGTAGAGATAGTGACGATATGATTCCGGAGTTCCGAGTTCTCCTCTTTTAGAAAATGAGCCTCTTCTTTCTTCCGCTTCAATTCTCGCGAAACAGTGACTAACTGACCAACAGAAAAATTGTCGAATAATTCGCTCAGCACTAGTACAAGAATGAAGGCAAGCATGATTAGCAGTCCGGCTGATATTTCGGCCTTTGGGTCTGCATAAAAAAATCGATATACAACAAGTGTTCCCAGGAATCCACAGAATGTGGTTATCAATAGGCGAGTGAACCAGTTGCTTTTAATGGCTGTTTCCATGCTGGAATATTAAGATAATGTGATTTTGATTGGGGTGAGAGAATTTTCAGGCACTGATTAATTATTAAATTGAATTGGACTTGGGTGGTAAAACTTAAAGCCTTGGCCGTATTTCTTTAACCTGCTGAATTTTATAGTGCGGTTAAAAATCAGAGCCTCAAGAAAGCCGGCGCGCTTACCCCTGTGTTAATATTCCTGGTGAGTTGGTGAATTTTGGGATAAAGAATTATGCCTGCACTATGCACTTGCGGATTGAGTAAATTGCTGAATATTTGGAATATTAGTGGGGCGTCACCTAGTTTTAAAGATAATCATCGAAATGATCTTGATAGATATTAAAGAATGACCAAATCAACTAATAATCTTCTTCTTCGCAATATCGAACTCTTCTTGGGAAAGAACCCCATCCTTCAGCAATTTCTGAAGGCGCTCGATTTCTTCAGCAATGCTTCCCCCTGAATTGCCTACAGCCTTCTTCGAACGGTTTGCTAAATTTACGAAAACCGGCGAGAGCTTCATTTTGAGTGCTGCAGGCTCTATTTCTGTTGTGTGCAGATAGATTTCGCCAGTATTGGATAGTAATCTGATAAACGTATTGGTTGAGCTTTTCGTGGTTGCTGCATTGATAACGGCTGCTGCTACAGCACCTTGCAAAAATCCTTCAAGACCAAATCCACCGCCTGCGATGCCAGCATTGGTGACTACTTTGCCAGGGCCTGATATCTCTAACTCGTTGATATTTTCAAAGGATATTTCGATGCTTTCGGGAGGATCGTCTTTTTTGACAAGAATCAAAGAGTCATTTGTTAGCCCGAAATTCAAAGCCTGATCTTGCTGAAGAGGGTAACCAGAGCCGCCAATATTTTTGACATAAATGGGTTCAAAATTAAAACTGGCTTGCAGCTCCATAATTTTATTATTTAATATTCTTTTTTCTTCTAATTTTTCTTTGAGGATTTTTGTTGTCCTCTTTTTTTGCTTATATTTATCATTAATTATTCCATATAATAGAAGAATCAAGGAGGTAATAAAAATTATGCCAACTGCCTTTCCGATTATATCGAAGAATGTATTCATGTTTTAGCCTTTTTTATGGGTATTGGTCTTGGTGTTGAAGTATCTGTATGAGTGCTTTTCATTTTACATATTTTTTAGAATATCAAAAAACAAAAGAATATCTAGACAATCCAATTGCCGATTTCAGCTTTTCAAAATTACTATCTTTCCAAATCAACATAAATATGAAGCCAATTTTCAATAACAAATCGGAAATGGCAAAGAAGGATCAACAA
>CAZBMR010000068.1:0-14567 GCA_964492695.1 uncultured Lentimicrobiaceae bacterium | reverse complement strand
CCAGAGGCTACCATCACCGCACCACAAACTGATTTTTGTCAGGGAGAAGAAGCCCATTTCACGGCAGTCGTTGGCAATCAGGGTGCTGCACCCACCTACGAATGGTTGGTCAATGGAATTCTACAAACGGGGCAAAACACGCTTACATTCAACTATTTGCCTTCAGCCAGCGCAGCCGTGAGCTTCCGCCTGACCAGTTCGGTTGCTTGTGTTTCGGAAAACCCCATAACTTCAAACGTGATCAGCATTGTTTTGCATCCAAACGCGCCAGTGGCCGTTACTGTAGCCCCATCGCAAAATGAGGTGTGTGCCGGTGAAACAGTACAGTTTACGGCAACACCGCAGAATGGTGGCTCCAATCCGCTGTTCACCTGGTATTTGAATGATGTTGTTGCAGGCAGCAACAGTGCCACTTTTGTACATACACCCGATCCTGGCGATCAAATCCATGTGGTGCTGCAGAGTTCCATTCCGTTTTGTACCATCAACAATCCTGCGTCATCCGAACCTGTTTCCCCGCTTGTTTTGCCCAATCCTGTTGCTCCGGATTTCGCAACGGTTTCAAACCCGGTCATTTGCCAGGGCGAAACCGGAAGCATTACCCTTGCAGCCAGCGGTGGTTTGGGAGATGTGTTGCGCTGGTATGCCAATGATTGCCTCACAGGGCCTTTGGTGGGCGAAGGTGTGAGCATTCAATTGCCTGCGCCCCAGGTTTCAACCACCTATTTTGCCAGATTTGAAACTGAATTTTGCGGTGAAAGTGCATGTGCCGCTGTGAGCGTTGTGGTGAGCGAGTCCATCCAGCCCGGCATTGATTTGCAGCTGAGTAATACCCAGCCCTGTGAAGGTGAACTAATTACTGTTACGGCCAATGTGACAGGGCAGGGTGATGCACCTTTGTTTGAATGGTTTCGCAATGGTACGCCCATCGGATCAAATCAGCCCACAATTCAATTGGTGCCTGCCAATGGCGATGTGCTTGAATGCCGGCTCACCTCATCCGAGTCATGTGCATCACCCGCTCAGGTGGTGGCAGGCCACACCTTCAATGTTTTGCCGGCAATTTTGCCTGCAGTCACAGTGGCAGCTTCATCCAACGGTGTTTGCGAAGGAACTGAAGTCGTTTTTGAGGCTGCTGCCATCAATGGAGGCCCGCAGCCGGAATTTCAGTGGACTGTAGATGGAATCCCCCAGGGAGGCAACAGCAGCACCTTTTTGTATGCTCCTGCTGATGGTGCACTTGTTCAGTGTTTGCTCATTTCAAATGCGCAGTGCGCCAGTCCAGCACAAGTGCTTTCCGATCCCATTGTCATGTCGGTTTTCCCGGTTGTGACGCCCGAAATAAGCATCTCGGCCGATCAGACCTCCGTTTGTTTCAATGAGTATGTTCATTTTGAAGCAGCAGTAGTGAACCAGGGGCAAAATCCTTTTTATACATGGCTGGTGAATGGCATTCCTGCGGGAAATGAGGTGACATTTGTTTACCAGCCACAGGATCAGGATGTTGTACAATGCGAGCTCAATGCATCGGAAAGCTGCCTGAGTCAGAATCCGGTCTATTCAAACAACATCACCCTTTCGGTTTCAGCGCCATTAACACCTGGTGTTTCCATTTCCACGCCGACAACTGCTGTTTGCGCGGGCAGCATGGTGAGCGTTCAGGCTGTTGTTGAAAATGGGGGTTCCGAGCCTGCTTATTCCTGGTTTGTAAATGGTGATTTAACATCAAACGCTGCACTTTTGGAATTTGTACCAACCAACGGTGCCTCTGTTTATTGCATGATAAGCAGCAATGCTTCATGCCTGACCACCCCTACGGCAATTTCAGAAACCCTCATTTTTACGGTGAATGATGTGGTTGAGACTTCCATCACGATTGTTGCTCCGGAGCTGACACTCTGCGAAGGCAGCATGGCTGAGGTAGTTGCCGAATTCGAAGGAGGTGGAACGGCTCCCACATTTGCATGGATGCTCAATGGGATGCAACGGCCGGAGACGGGGAGTAGTTTAACCTTTTATCCGCAGCCAGGTGATTTGTTGCAGTGCAGCATGACCTCCTCTGCCCTGTGTGCCTCGATGCCTGTCAGCAATTCAAATGAGTTGACGTTTAATATTTTACCATGGATTTCGCCTTCTGTTAGTTTAACCTTTAGCAACGGTGTGGTGTGTCTGGGCGAACAGGTGAACGTTCAGGCGGCATTCACAGGCGGCGGCTCGCAGCCAGAATTTAGCTGGACCTTAAATGGAGAAACAATCGGATCAAACCAACCAGATTTGGTTTACATTCCTGCTAATATGGATATCCTGGTGTGCACACTTACATCCAATGCAGCCTGTGCTTCACCTTCGGTGGTGGCGAGCGTGCCACTCGTGATTCCTGTATCGGATGTGGTTGTGCCATCCATCAACATTTCCGGGGCAGAATCGCCTATATGTCCTGATACCGAAATCACGCTGACAGCCGTAACATCAGGAGGCGGCAATCAACCGGCCATTTCGTGGTACAGAAACGGAAATATAGCCGGAAGCGGATCTTCGCTCACTTTGATGCCCTCGCCCGCAGAGGTAATCAGCTGCGTCCTGACAAGCTCAGCCAATTGTGCCCAGCCTTCAATGGTGCAGCATTCCGTGCTCCCGCAGGTGGCTCCTGCTGTAACATTGTCTTTTCACGATGTTTTGCCCGCAACCTGCAATCAAGACAATGGCTCTTTTACCATTGCAGCCGAAGGTGGCATTGCTCCGCTGAGTTTCAGCACCGACAACGGACTCAGCTGGCAAAACCAATATGAGTTCATCAATCAGGCTGCTGGTAGCAAACATTTATTGGTTCGCGACGCTTGGGGCTGTTTCGCACAGTTGCCGCAAGCGGTTTTTATTCAGTCCATACCTCCTCCTGAAATAACCGAAGTGATCCTGAATGGCAGTCGGGCGGGTCTGGCTGAAGGCAGTGCCGCAATTATCCTGGATTATTCTGATGGCTGCGAATATAGCATCGATGGGGCCAACTGGCAGCCCGAACAGCGGTTTGAGCGGCTCTACCCAGGAAGCTACACTGCCTACGTTCGTGATGCCTATGGCTGTGTTGTGCAAAAGGAGTTCGAAATCATCACGCAATTGGTTGATTTTGAGCCTGGAATACCCAATGCTTTCAGGCCGGCTTCCACTGCAGGCAATGCATCCTTTAAACCTGTTTTTGGTGCTGTTGTGCCCTTGTCATACCACATGATGATCTTCGACAGCTGGGGTCAGCTGATTTTTGAAACCTCTGATTACAACCTTGGGTGGGACGGTAGCCGAGAGGGTGAAAAGATGCCTCAGGGTGTTTACTCCTGGGTGATTGAATATGAGCTCGCCTCATATTCCTCCTCCCGCGTGTTTGAATTTAAACGAAGGGGAACCGTCCTCCTGATCGACTAAACCGCTTTATCGGTTTCATATCGGGCGATCTTAATGGCAGCTTACCAGTTTGTTTTTGTTCTATTCATAAACTGTTGGTTTTTTCGGCTATACTGACTGTAGTAGAAGGTTTTTATGGCTTTTATGTAAGTGAGTAGAGGATTAAAATCCTTGTAAGTCTCAATAAATGACATAGATATGATTTTTTTTGTAGGGATGGTAAATTCATTGTAACGTAGATAAAATGCAGTTGTAAAGGCGTTGTAGTAGTAAAATGCTGATCATCGAAACATAAAATATTTACTTTAGCCGCCGAAAAAAGCTGGCTGTGCTTGATGAATAGGTTTAAAAAGATCGAACGGATTGCTGTTATGCTGCTTTACCTTTTATTGGCCGGTTTGTTTTTGGCTCTATTACTAAGAAATTAGTGGGTGTTGCATGAGTACGAATGAGGAAAAAGTTTTGATTGAAGCTTGCCTGAAAGGCGACCGGCAGGCACAGTTTCGGCTGTACGACGTTTTTGCTCCGCGGATGACGGCGGTTTGCCGGCGTTATGCCCGGACCAGCTGGGATATGGACGACATTCTTCAGGAAGGGTTTATCAAGGCTTTCAGGTATTTGAAAGATTTCAGAAACGACGGGTCTTTCGAAGGTTGGTTGAGGCGCATCATGGTCACCACGGCCTACAACTTCTACAAGCGCACGCGCTTCACCTTCACAGAAACCGAGCTGGGCCATATGCCGGATGAGGCAGTGTCAGAAATGTCGGTGACAGCTGGCTTATTCTACAACGAGCTAATGCGCACCGTGAATAGCCTGCCAAATGGCTATCAACAGGTGTTCAGGCTCAATGCCATCGAAGGTCACACGCACAAAGAAATAGGGCAGTTGCTGGGCATTTCGGTGAATACCTCCAAATCGCAACTCACAAGAGCAAAGGATCAGCTTCAACGAAAAATCACGGTCAACGACTTAAAATTGAATATTTTACAAACAGCTTAATTGTTAACTAAACACTTTAAATTCATGAAACAACTATTTACTTTTCTTGCTTTATTTCTCATAGGGCAAATGTCATTTGCCCAAACCCTCTTGCTGGAAGATTTCAGTGGAAACTCCTTCCCTCCGGCAGGCTGGACGATCGACGGACTGGCAAACCAGTGGTCGAAAAGCGCCACTGCTGCTGCAGGTGGAACCGCACCTGAATTGAAATTCACTTATACCAATCAAAACACGACAACGCGCTTCATCTCGCCTGCCGTTGATTTGAGCGCTCAAACCGATGTAACGCTGAATTTCAAGTATTTCTATGACTGGTATGCCAATGGGGTGACCTTCGGCGTGGCCAAACGTTTTGGCACGGGCGCCTGGGAAGTGGCCTGGTCGGTGAATCCTACAGGAAATCAGGGCCCCATGAGCAAAACAGTTGAATTCACGAACGTTGGTCAGGCAGGTTTCCAGTTTTGCTTCTTTTTGACTGGCAACCTCTACAACATGGACTATCTGCACATCGACGATATCAAACTGTTTGTCCGTGCAAATCTGGATGCTGGTGTTCAGTCAGTAACCGTGCCATCGTATTTCCTTGGTCAGCAAACTGTTGGTGGCAAAATCATCAACGAAGGTTTGACAACCCTCAACTCGTTTGATGTTAACTGGTCGCTCGATGGCGGCGCTGTCAACACCACCTCTTTTAGCGGCTTAAATGTTGCTACCGATGCAACCTTCACCTATTCATGCACGCAAACCCTTAATCCAGCTCCTGGAATCTACAACCTTCAGGTGTGGGTTTCGAATGTGAATGGCATCGCACAAGACGACAATCCGTCTAATGATATGATTTCGAAAACGATAGGGGTGCCCACACAAACCCTTCAGCGCCGTCCTTTGTTCGAAGAATTCACCAGCTCAACCTGTGCCCCTTGTGCAAGCTTTAACAACTCGGTGTTCAATCCGTTCATCGCTAACAATGGCGACAACATCGGATTGATTAAGTACCAGATGAACTGGCCTGGCTCAGGCGACCCATATTACACTGCCGAAGGTGGAGTGCGCAGAACCTACTACGGTGTAAGTGCTGTTCCAATGCTCTATGCTGAAGGCAAGAATGTGGCCACCACAGCTGCAGGTGTCAACAACGCTTACAACACAGCCATGGCCGATCCGGCTTTTGTAACCATCAGCGGCACACATCAGGTTGATGGCAACAACTTCCATGTAACGGCCAGCATCACACCTTATGTGACCCTCACCAATGCCACTGCACATGTGGTGATCGTTGAAAAGGTGACCACCGGTAACGTGGCTACCAACGGCGAAACTTCTTTCAAACACGTGATGATGAAAATGATGCCCGATGCCTACGGAACGACGATGAACTTTGAAGCAGGTGCTACCACAACCCTCGACTTTACACACGACATGACCACTACCAACGTGGAAGAAATGGAAGACCTGATTGCCGTGATCTTTGTTCAGGACAATTCAAACAAATATGTGTTCCAAAGTGCCTACACCGAGGAAGCCGGCGCTGTTGCAGCCGTTGCAACCTTCGACCCGGTGGCTGGTACAACCGGATTGACTACTGAAGCCGACCTGCACATTATGTTTAATATGCCAGTTGCCCTCGTTGGTGGTGCTGAAATCACCAACGACAATGTGGGAGCACTCATCACACTGAAACAGGTGGGTGGTGCTGATTTCCCCTTTGTTGCCACCATCAACGACGACAAAACCGTGATCACCGTTAATCCTGAAGGCCTTCTGAATTCTTATACCCAATATGAATTTGGCTTTGCCGATGTGCAGAATGCCAATGCTGTTGTAACGCCCGGAGCTTCAGTCACTTTTGAAACCGGCATGCACGTTGGTATCGAAGAAACCGCTGCCGGCATCATCGCTATCCAGCCAAATCCGGCCACTGAACAGATTGAAGTAAAATTGTATCAGGCAGCTGCCGGTGAGGTGAATCTTGCCATCCACGATTTGAGTGGCCGCCTTGTTGAGGTGATCAGCAACAGCACACTGTCAGCCGGACAACATACCATCCGCTGGAATGTTGAACAGCTTAAAGCAGGTGCTTATATCCTCCGTTTGCAAACCAACGGCACGGTGAAAAGCTCCCGTTTGGTCGTAAATAATTAGTTTTCATAAATTTTTGGTTGTTTGGCCGCCCCTTCGGGGGCGGTTTTTTCGTTGAATATCCTTTTTTAATGCATAAAACCTTAACCCTTTAAAATGAACTACTTATGAAGAAAAATCTACTTTGGATTGCGCTGTTCCTCCTCGGATTTGGTGCGTCGGCTCAAACATTTTTGAGCGAAGATTTTAATGGCACCTGGCCTCCTGCAGGATGGACACGCGAAGGTGTGCCCAACCAATGGTCGAAAAGCCAGACCAACAATGCCGGTGGAACTCCTGCCGAGGCTAAGTTTACCTACATCAACCAAAACACCACCTCGCGCCTCATTTCTCCCGTGATTGACCTCACCGGGCAAAGCTCACTCTCGTTCTCCTTCAAGCACATGTACGACTGGTATGCAAACGGCGTAACCATCGGTGCAGCCTACCGTTTTGGAACAGGGGATTGGCAGGTAATCTGGTCGCAGTTGCCAACAGGAAATGTGGGTCCGGAAACAAAAATTGTTGAACTGAGTGGTGTGGGGCAAAGCGACTTCCAGTTTTGCTTCTTCATTTCTGGTAACCTCTACAATGCTGATTACTGGTTTATTGATGATGTAAAACTCTTCATTCCCTACGCTTTGGATGCTGCACTTACCGAAGTGGATATCAAACCCTTTGTGGCCATCAATACCCCCTTCAACATCGAAGGCATGATCACCAACGAGGGACTCGAAGCAATCACCTCTTTCGATGTGAGCTATGCCATCGATGGTGAAGCTCCGGTGGTGTACAGCCTTACGGGCCTCAACATCCCGCTGGGTGGAACACTCGATTTTACACATCCCGATCCGGTCGTTCTCAGTTCGTCGGGTGCCCATGTGATTGTGACCACTGTTGGCAACATCAATGGCGGCACCGATCTCAACCCCGACAACAACAGCATCACCACCAATGTGAGCGTTGTACCTTTTATTCCGGTTAAAAAAGTGTTGGCCGAAGAAGCCACCGGCACCTGGTGCGGCTGGTGTGTGAGGGGTATCTGCTTCATGGACTATATGGCCGAAACGTATCCTGAAACCTGGATCGGTGTGGCTGTGCACAATGGCGACCCCATGGTTTATGCGCCTTATGACGCTGCCATCGGAAACATCATCCCCGGTTTTCAGGGATATCCAAACGTAACCACCGACCGCACGGCTGGAAACAGCGATCCTTCCGACCTGGAAACCGCATACAACATCCGCGTCAACGAAATCAGCCCCGCCACTGTTGACATCGTCAATTTCAGCTGGAATCCCGACGCCCGCAAGGTGGAATTTGACCTGCAATCGGAATTCGTGGCCAATGTGGAAGACGAACTGCGCTTTGGTGTGATCGTAACCGAAGACAGCCTGTGGGGAACCACCTCACAATGGAATCAGGCCAACTACTATGCTGGTGGCGGCAATGGTCCTATGTGCGGTTTCGAAAGCATGCCCGGCACCATTCCGGCAGCTCAGATGCACTACGACCATGTGGCCCGCATCATCCTCGACACACCTTATGGTACACCTTCGAGCCTTCCTCAACCCATCGCAGCCGGAAGCGTGCATGCTTACAGCTACGCCCTTGATATCCCTGAAACCTGGAATTATGATAAGCTTCATTTCATTGGTTTCCTGGTGAACAATACCACCGGCGAAATCCTCAATGCCAACGATGTGATCAGTGATTTTGTGGGCGTAAGGGAACTCAACGATGCCATCAGCCTCAATGTGTATCCTAATCCTGCAAAGGACGAGCTGAACATTGGCTTTGAACTGACATCCGGAACCATGGTGGAAATTCAGGTGGTGGACATGATGGGCAAAACCGTTGTTTATCAGCCTGCTGTTGAAAGTGCCGCTGGCAAACAATTGGTTCGCATGGGCACCGATGCGCTCAGCAATGGTACATACATCTTGAAGCTACAAGCCGGCGATCAGCTGTATGTTCAGAAACTGATGATCAGCAAATAGTTTGCACACCAACAGCGCACGATCTTTACCGGACTGCCAACAATTGGCAGTCCGGTTTTGTTTTGGAGAAATATGATTAACTTGCGTGCTCATCCAAAAAAACGAACCATGCGCGCAAAATCGCTGATGTTTTGGCTCCTCCTGTGGCCCCTGTTGGCTGGCGCAGCCGATACTACCCTCCTGAAGCAGCAATGGCAGCAGGCCGGCTTCGAAAAACTTCGGTTGTTCAATACCAATAAGCCAAGGTATGAGGCTGCTGCAGAGCTGTTTATCAATCAACCACTCGACCATGAAAATCCCACTGGCGAGCGTTTCATGCAGCGTGTGTTTGTGCGGCATCGTGGCTTCGACCGGCCCACAGTGATGGTCACCGAAGGTTATGCAGCCGGCTATGCCCAATGGGCCGACTACGAAGAAGAAATTGCCGAAGCCCTCGATGCAAACCTGGTGGTGGTGGAGCACCGCTTTTTTGGCAAAAGCATGCCCGACTCCCTCGCATGGTCGCAGCTCAACCTGAAAAATGCTACCGCCGATCTGCACGCTGTGAACCAGGCACTTCGAAGCATCTATCCCAAGGCATGGGTGAGCACCGGCATCAGCAAGGGCGGGCAAACCACCATTTATTACCGCTATTTTTATCCCGACGATGTGGCAGCCAGCGTGCCGTATGTGGCACCACTCAATTTTTCGGTGGCGGAAAAAAGGGTGTATCACTTCAAAGATACCGTGGCAACGCCTGCCTGCAGGGCAGCCGTGGAGGCCTTGCAAACCGACCTCCTGCAACGAAGGGCGCTGTTTTTACCCATGTTTGCCGACTCAACGGCAAGCCGGAAACTCACCTTCAACAGGGTAGGTGGTGTTGAAAAGGCCTTCGAATACAATGTACTGGAGTTTGGCTTTGCCTATTGGCAGTGGTATTCCGGCAGCTGTGAAACCTTGCCCAAACCCGGCAGCGATCCAAAAGCGGTTTTTAGTGCTTTTGTCGATGCTGCAGGCTACGATTTTTTTGCTGATCAGAGCATTGCATATTTCCAACCCTTTTTCTACCAGGCACTTACAGAGATGGGATTTTATTCCTACGAAACAAAAGCCTTTAAAAACCTACTTGAGCTGGTGAAACAGCCATCGTTCAACCATACGCTTCCCGATGGGGTGAAGGTGCGCTACAGTCCGCGTCTAAGTCGTAAAGTAAACAAGTGGCTACGGAAAGAAGGCAACAATTTTGTGTATGTTTATGGAGGTTACGATGCCTGGTCGGCTACTGCCGTGCAGCCCGGAAACCGCACCAATGCCCTCAAGCTCGTGCTGCCGGGAGGTTCGCACGTGACAAGGCTGGCAAATTTTGATGAAGAAACAAGGCAAAAGGCGATTCGCACGCTGAAGAGCTGGATTGGGGAAGAGTGAGTAATGAATCCGAAAGCTTTCGGATGAAGAATGAATAATGAATAAAGCATAATGAATAATGAGGCTGAGGCAGAATGGTGATTATAGAGTGTTGAATATCAGTCTGTTTTATTGACATTAATGATAAATAAGTAGCTTATTATTATGGCCTTTTCAGGTTATTTCTTATTGAAAAGTGTTTCAAAGTTGTGAAAACATTCAGTGGCATGCTGTTTTCGAAAACTGCTTAACTTTGTAGCAGCATGCATGCAACGAGGTCTGTGAATTAGTGGCTGTTGTGGCATGTTGCAACCCCACACCTCTATGACAATCAACAGCTGGCAATGGATTGAAAAATTGACGACAACAAAAACATGCTAACAGATTTTGGTATCAACGATTCCATCAATTCTCCCCGCTTATCAGAAGAGAAGCTCGCATGGTTGAGGCCCATCATGGACCAATTGGAACTTCATTATGTACAAAATGAGTCTGTTGCGTTTAGAATCAATAAGCTTTGCACCCACGGATTTCTGGTCAAGGTCAATGGTGCTTTTGCCTATGTGCCCTTTAGCCGTATGCCATGGTACTACCAGAACACTGAATTCTGGAGACCCCTTGAGCACTATTTGAAGAACAAGGTTTTTTTTGGCAAAGTGCTGACATTGGACAAGAACAAGCTGCATGTTGTATTGGGCGCTGATATACCACAGCTGCGCGAAACATCTTTCGAGCCGGGCGGCACCTACAGGGGCATCGCGCTGCATCAGTATCATCATGGTGTCCTCATCGAGTTTGGCTTTCATTTCGGATGGCAATGTGGCTCAATGCTGGGATATGTGCATAAGCGTCATTTCTCCAAATCCGAATTTCAATCTATCGAACTGGGCTCGATCATGGAAGCCATTTACGAAGGGCAAAATGAAAAAGACCATGCCATCTTTACGCGCGAAACGCCCGAAACCACTACAACAACGAATGCAGAATTACCTGCCATCACTGAGGTTCTGCCTGAAGAGGTAGTAGAGCAATCGCCCGCAGGGGAGGTGGCAGCTGCTGAAGTGGCAGAGGAACAAAAGGGCGGCGAAAGTGCGCAACACGATGCCCTGCTTACCGATGATTGTGGGCAGATGGTGGAGGTGAGGGTGATAATAAATGAAAATGGCCTGAGGCTCTATCGCATCAACGACGACTTTAAAGCCAAGTTTTATACCGATGAGTTTACCTCGGCCAAAGAGCGTACAAAGCTGAGAATGGCCCTGAAAAAACTTCCTAACGGAACAATCATTCAATGTAAAGTGTTGTCAACCAACCTTAAAAAAGGGATAAAGCATGTGGAATGGGAAGTTCCGGAAGAGGTGGAGAAAGTGAAACATTTTGGCAGGGCTCACCACGAGTCCTACAGCATCGGGCAACGCATTGATGAGGCTACTTTCTTAAAATTGAAGTCGATGGCACAAAGTAAGGACAAATAAATACCTTATCATATACCCCGTGTCACTGGCCGATTTAGCCACCGCCATCACTCACTTCCTGTTTCCCTGAAAACCGTGTCCGGAATACTCCCGTTGATCTTGAAGTTGGTATAGTTCAGTTTCACGTTTCCTTTGGTTTTTTCACCGGCTTTTTTGGGGTCAACTTTCAGGTTGCCCAAAAATTTCATGGGGATGTCGAGCTGCTGAATGTCGAAACCAATGGTGGTGGATACGGGCAGTTCGTAATTGAGGTTGCCATAGCCAAATTCCATGGTGTAGTTGCCTTGCTCACTGGATGTTACCTGCATTTTGGTAATGCGGTCTTTTCCTTTTTCAATCCAAACGGTGGCAATCACAAAATCAGCGGTGGGATCTGAAGGAACAATTTTTACCAAATGATTTTTAGCATCTTCGCCGGCATAAATAGCTGTGTGTGGCTGTTGAAGCATGTCGATCACCGAAAAGTTCAGGCCTTTCTTGGGAACGAGTGCAAAACCGGTGGCCCTGAAACGGAATTTGTCGGGGGCTTTGTAAAATACCTTGCCGTTTTTCACCGGAATGCGGATGAAATCCACATCCACATCGATGGCCACATCTGCTTCAAAGGATTTGACAAGGGCCGATTTTTGCAACACACCAGCCACCAGAACATTGGCATCAGGCTGAGCCATAAGTGGTTGCAGTGCAGCCATACAAATCATGGCTACAAAAGTGATGGTTCGAAATATCATGTGGTGATGTCTTTTTTAACGAAAATGCGCAGGGCAATCAAATAAAAAACGGTGATGTGTCCGATCAAAACCAGCGAGGCGTTGGTGATGAGCTTCCAGTCGATCGGATCGTCGAAAAACAGCTGCCAGCCACTCAGATAAGTGGTAAACAGGAAAGGTTTAATTACTTCGAAGATGCCGAGGCTGAAATTTGACAGGATGGTGAAAAGGATGAGCACCGACATGCTGCTCACGATGGGCATCAGCGAGTTGGTGGCCATGCTCGAGAAAAGGAAGGCCAGTCCGGCCACCACCCACATGCTCATCACACCATAGCCGAAGGCGACGAAAAACCGCCACCATATGTCGTTCATATCCAGTATGTTGATGGTATTCATGAGCACCATCATATCACCTGGTTCCCAAAAAATACGTCCCAGACCCAGACTCAGGATCATCAGAAAAACTACCAGCATCGAAGTGTAAGCCTGAGCAGTCAAATACTTGGCTGTGAGCAGTTTGGTGCGGCTCACGGGCCGCGTCAGCAGCAGCCTGAAGGTGCCTCTTCCGGCTTCGCCCGACACCATGTCGCCGGCCACAATGGCCACCAGAATGGGGATGTGCAGCCACAGGCTGTTCATGATGATGTAGGAAACCGAATAGGAATTGATGAGGTTACCCTCAAAAATAAACACATCTGCCATGCTTTTAACCAGAAAATCAAGCAGTTTCTGCCCCTCAACATACATGCCGATCTGGATGATGAGCACAATAAGCAGGATGGCGATGAAGCCCACATAGGTAGTCCCCCTGCGGAAGAGCTTGCCAAATTCAAGTTTGATCAGTGTTCCCATCAGCCCTAGGTATTTTGTAAAAAGAAATCTTCGAGGTTATTGCGTGTGAGCAGTTGTTTCACGCCGATGCCGGCATTCACAAGGGCTTCGTTCACATGTGGTATCACGTCGGTGGGCACTTCGGCCTGCAGCTCGTCGAGTTTGTTTCGGTCGAAGGCAATTTCCGGGAAGCGCTGCCGGAGCACCTGCACAGCTTTGTCCGTATCGGTGGTCACAAGCGTAAGTTGCTGCCGGTCGGATTCCAGCAGTTTGCGCACTTCGCCCTCCACCACCACGCGGCCTTTGCTGATCACGATCATGCGGTTGGAAATGAGCTCCATCTCGCGAAGGATATGCGACGAAACGATGAGCGTTTTATTCATCTCGCGGTTGAGCTTCACAATCATTTCGCGCATGTCTTTGATTCCCTGCGGGTCGAGCCCATTCACAGGCTCATCCAGGATGATGAGGTCGGGATCGTGCAGCAGGGTTTGTGCAATGCCCAGCCGTTGTTTCATGCCCTGACTGAAGGTCTTCACCTTGTCGTGGGCCCTGTCGTCGAGGTGGACAATGCGAAGCAGTTCCATGATTTTCTCGCGTTGATGCCGGATGCCGGAATAGCGCGCCAGAATGTCGAGGTTTTGATAAGCCGTGAGGTAGGTGTAAAAATCGGGACGCTCGATGAGGGCGCCAATTTTGCTGAGTACCTCGTGCCGGTTTTCGCTGAGGCGTTTACCAAACAACAGCACCTCGCCACCGTCGGGCTTGATCAGGTTGAGCACCATGCGGATGGTGGTGCTTTTGCCTGAGCCATTGGGCCCCAAAAAGCCGTAAATGTCGCCCCGATACACTGTGAAGCTGACATCTTTTACCGCTTTAACCGCACCAAAAGTTTTTTCAAGGTGCTGAACTTCAAGAATTTTTTCCACTCAATAACGATTTGTTTGAGGCAAACGTCCGAAAGCCTGCGACTTCAGAAACCGATGTGTTGACAAGCTGCTCCACAACTTCGCAAGCGGACGCTGTGGAAGCAGGTGAAAGTTTCTGACGGTGGGTGCGTGAAAATGATAGCGCACCAGGTTCTTTGCCGGCCACGACTGCCTGCCTTTTGCAAAAATACTGCGAATTAACTGATTGAATAACATCATTTTGTTTTATTTTAAAGCGATTGGCAAATTGAAGATCAACAGCTTGCTCCGTTTCCTTCATCATGAACGATCTGTGATTGGCCTTGGGACCATCTTTCACCCAAAAGATTACATCGAAATGTCTTCCAAAACTTCCGATATCTCTTTTCAGGCCTTGAGCGCAGGCACGTTCAGCCAAACAGTGATGTTACAATCAGCGCAACAGGGGTTTGATAAGGGTTTCGATTTCTTTTGTGGCAGCGGTCATCACCGTGGCCATGGTGCCTGAAAGGGTTTGGGAAAGGGCCTCGGAATTCATGACTGAGATGTAGGTCTTGCCGTCAGCCTTTTCATAAACACTCACGCGGCAGGGCATCATGGCCGATGCACTGCGCGCTGCATCATCCTGCAAAATTTTAAGTGCCAGTTTGGGTTGACACAACTCTATGACTTTAACCGGCAGCACATCCGCGCCATTTTTTTTCATGGTGGCCTGCAGGTCGTGAACAATGGTAACCTTCCA
>CAZBMR010000067.1:0-14675 GCA_964492695.1 uncultured Lentimicrobiaceae bacterium | reverse complement strand
CGGGCCGCTTCCTGAGCCAGGATGCGTGGGAAGGGCAGAATGATTTGCCGCCTTCATTGCACAAGTATTTGTATGCCTACCAGAACCCGACGGTGTATGTCGATCCCGATGGCAATATTGTTCTCCCGGTTCTGGCGGCATATTTCCTTTATACCTCGATTCAAACGGCTGTTGATGTGGGGGTGGATAGGGGTATTGCTGGTTTAACTAATGACGATAATTTTTCTTATACGAAATCCATTGCAACGAATTTTGCGATCAACGCGGCAACAGCAGGCGTGGGTGGGAAAATTAAGAATGCAGGCAAGGCCGTACAATTCGGTGTGGAAACAGCGATTGATGCGGGTTTGACAACCGCGTATGAGGTAGGGATTGAGGGGAAAGAGGCGGGTTCCACGTTGCTTGAAAACACCGCGTCAGGTGTTGTGGGCAGGGTTGTTGGTGACAAGGTAGCCCGGCAATTGTCTGGTTCTAAAGTCACTGTTGATGGTGGCAGTACGCCGTCTCCAAGACAAGCGCAGTCGAAATCTGAAGCGACAGTCACCATAGAATCCGATGCCAGCCCGGCTATCAGGCAGGAAGAGTCTGCGAGGGTAGGGGATGTTGGTGTTGCAAACAAACCATTGCCTGGCACATTGTCTGAGCTTGAGACCAGAAAGTGGTATCACTCTCAAGAAGACCTAATCCCTGAAAAAATAGATACGTCTCAGCCCATTCGAGAGCAGTCTCTTCAAGCATTCCAGTTGAGGAATGAGATCAGAACAGATGCGAGGGCGTTAATGAGCAATAGAGAGCTTGCGGCTGAACTTGATGTGACTGATCCAAATTTAACGCTGAAACAAATTGTGCAACGAAAATATCAAGTTAAAGGGTTGGTTGGAGACGACTTGTGGGCTGATATCCTTAAATCTTCTACCGAATCACGGCCAAGCGTAGATAAATCCCTCGGGCTGACAAGAAAAGAATAGGTGTTCACCATGGCGGTTGTCGAGTTTAAAAATGAAAAAGGTCTGCTGGAATATCATGTCAATGATATTTCCAGCTATGAGGGCTTTGATAGTTTGGTGGAGTTCTTTACTGCTGTTGAGTTAGGTGTTCTGCTTGATATAAAGGAAGGCCCGGGAACTAGGCTGGCGTTAATTGAATTTGGCAGCGTGAAGATCCAGCTGGTGTTTAGCGATCAAATCGGTAACTACTTCTATGCGGTTGATGTTGCTGGATGTGCTAAAGCAAAAGAGCTGGCAAAGGACATTGAAGATAGAATTGCAGAAAACAATTAGTCGCTGTTGTTTTCAAAAACAGTTCATTTGACACTGATTTGGTAAAAGATTTCATAGATATTGGAGAAGAGTAATAGGTGTCGGAGGGAATAAAAAATGATCAACAAGAGTTTTAAATAATAAATATGGAGTTAGCTACCATCAACAATGCTTGCCTTTCTCTGCCGCGAAAATCTCGCGCAGCTGGAAACGTGTGGCTGTTCGTTGGTGCAGCGAATGGCGCAATAAACAAACTGTTGTACTGTTTCCTGTTGATGGCATTGTGCCTTGGCTCTGCATCCAGTGATGCCAACACCCCGCCACCGGGGCAGCTGGTCGCCTCGTTCGTTTACAACCCCAGCGGCCTGCGTATCGAGAAGCAGGGCGAACGCGGGGTGGAGCGCTTCACGTATGACGAGCAATCGTTGCTGCAGGCGTATGACGAAAACAACACCACCCTCGCGAAATACGATTACGGCGCTGAGCGGTTGGTTTCGCTTACCAGCAGCAGCGAGCCGGTGCAGTTCTATCTCACCGATGCGCTGAACAGCGTGGTGAACCTCACCAACACGGCCGGTAGCGTGCAGGCGCGTTACCAGTACGATGCCTTTGGCAACCAGCGTGCGCAGAGCGGCAGTAGCTATAACCGATTTGCGTTTACGGGTTATGTGGAGGATAAGGAAACGGATCTGCTCTACGCCAAGGCGCGTTATTACGACAGCGATACGGGCCGCTTCCTGAGCCAGGATGCGTGGGAAGGGCAGAATGATTTGCCGCCTTCATTGCACAAGTATTTGTATGCCTACCAGAACCCGACGGTGTATGTCGATCCCGATGGCAATATTGTTCTCCCGGTTCTGGCGGCATATTTCCTTTATACCTCGATTCAAACGGCTGTTGATGTGGGGGTGGATAGGGGTATTGCTGGTTTAACTAATGACGATAATTTTTCTTATACGAAATCCATTGCAACGAATTTTGCGATCAACGCGGCAACAGCAGGCGTGGGTGGGAAAATTAAGAATGCAGGCAAGGCCGTACAATTCGGTGTGGAAACAGCGATTGATGCGGGTTTGACAACCGCGTATGAGGTAGGGATTGAGGGGAAAGAGGCGGGTTCCACGTTGCTTGAAAACACCGCGTCAGGTGTTGTGGGCAGGGTTGTTGGTGACAAGGTAGCCCGGCAATTGTCTGGTTCTAAAGTCACTGTTGATGGTGGCAGTACGCCGTCTCCAAGACAAGCGCAGTCGAAATCTGAAGCGACAGTCATCAGGGAATCCGATGCCAGCCCGGCTATCAGGCAGGAAGAGTCTGCGAGAGTGGGGGGTGTTGGTGTTACAAACAGTAATATTCAGACTCTCGGAAAGAATCCGAAGTTCTTCACTTCTGAGGTGACATGGAAATCACCTCAGAATGGAACGGGTTACGAATACAAGGTTTATCAGCAAGAAATTGACTGGGGATTGAGCGTCGATGGAAAAACGAATTTACAGCGTGTAGTACAAGGTAATGCGCCATATGTGATGAAGAATGGAGTTCCCGAAAGATTGAATCTCCATCACTCTCGGCAGAATGGGCAGGGGCCACTGTTTGAGCTTACTGAACCGCTGCATCTTTACACAAAATCAGGTTACGGGCGAGAAGCGCTGCACCCATTCGGGAGACAGCAGCATCCTGAATTTCCTGTGAATCGCCCATTGTTTACTATAGACAAAAATCAGTATTGGATAGATCGTATTCCGGAGAACCTCAGATGATTCCTGTTGATTTAGTTGGCTTAGTAAGTAAGCAGACCGGTAATTTTTTGCGTAACAACCCTATTGAGGTTGATAGCGTTCTTGATTCGCTTGGTGTTTCTTTAGATAGCGAGTTTGCGGACTTTTATAGGCGCTATAAGGTGTCGACTTTTCATAGCCGTACATCTAATGTAGAACTTCTCGATATTTTGTCGCCATCTCAGCAAGTATCTAGGGCAACAACGTTCATTCACGAAGTTTGGGAGCTGCCGAATGAGTGGGTTTGTTTTTCATCTACAGAAGGTGAGGGAGGGTTCTTGTATTCCACAAAAACTGGCGAGGTATTTGACTTTGATCTGGCAACAAGAGATGAGTTTTTGAAAGGGAATTCCCGTGCCGGATGGAATGGTTTTTTTGACTTCATGACTTGGTATCTAAGCTAGTTGCATTGTTACAAACGGTTCATTTGACTCTGATTTGGTAAAAGATTTTAGAGAGATTAGAAAAGTAAAGTAATGATGCCAGAGGAATTACGAAATGAACATCGTAGTGAGTAACAGGTAAAGCGTGAGTTAATGAACCGAGCAAACCACCACACCGCACATCGGATCGCTGGGCCAAGTCCCGGCTATTCGCGCGTGCGTGCGGGGTATCGCTACGATATAGCCATGCACAAGCTGACTGGCAGCCTCCTGTGTGGTCTGTTGCTGGTGCTGGCGTGCCTTGGCTCTGCATCCAGTGATGCCAACACCCCGCCACCGGGGCAATTGGTTGCCTCGTTCGTTTACAACCCCAGCGGCCTGCGTATCGAGAAGCAGGGCGAACGCGGGGTGGAGCGCTTCACGTATGACGAGCAATCGTTGCTGCAGGCGTATGACGAAAACAACACCACCCTCGCGAAATACGATTACGGCGCTGAGCGGTTGGTTTCGCTTACCAGCAGCAGCGAGCCGGTGCAGTTCTATCTCACCGATGCGCTGAACAGCGTGGTGAACCTCACCAACACGGCCGGTAGCGTGCAGGCGCGTTACCAGTACGATGCCTTTGGCAACCAGCGTGCGCAGAGCGGCAGTAGCTATAACCGATTTGCGTTTACGGGTTATGTGGAGGATAAGGAAACGGATCTGCTCTACGCCAAGGCGCGTTATTACGACAGCGATACGGGCCGCTTCCTGAGCCAGGATGCGTGGGAAGGGCAGAATGATTTGCCGCCTTCGCTGCATAAGTATTTGTATGCCTACCAGAATCCGACGGTGTGGGTGGATCCGACGGGGAACATCCAGGAACTGGTGCAAACGGCAGAGTACTTGAAGAAAAAACGTGAAGAGTCTGCTCAGGCTGCTTCAGAGCAAGACACGGCTGCTGGCAAGATGGCAGGTGTTACAGCCGGTGTTGGGCAGGCAGTTATAGGCACTGGCGAGCTGGCAGTGCGAAGTGTGAATTTCGTTGCTAATAGCGTTGTATCACAAGCATCACCAGGTTCAGCGTTGGGTCGTGAATCCAGTGCGGAACTGGACGGCTCATTCAGCGCTCTGGAGGATACGGGTAAGGCCATCAAGCAGAAGGGTGAAGTAATTGCGGAGAATCCGTCTGGATTTGCCATGAAAACTGGCGATGCAATTGCTGAATTCAGTGTGAAGGTTAAAACTGGTGATGCAACAGCATTAAACCAGTTGGGGGAAATCACTGGTGGGTTGTTTATTGGTGCCAAAGGCGCAGGTTCGGCAGCTACAGGAGTGCAACAAACTGCAAAAGTTGTGACGCAGGCGGGAAGATCGGCGGAAAAGATTTTTAAGAATTCTAATAATATTTCCATTCAGCAGATTAGAAGAAATTACGTCAAAGAAATTTATAGTCTTGAGCATGGAATGAATGCAATGAAAGAAGTTGGTCATAGCTGGGATTATATTGCAGAAAGAATGAACACTATGCGTATAGAAATTGGAATTAAGTACAAAAATATGACGCCACCAATTCAGAGGCTGGCAATATATGCCCGTAATATCACACCTAAAGAATGGACTTTCACAGAAAGGTTATTTGGCGGCCTCAAGCCAAAGGGATATGACAGTATATACGGGCCATCCACTGGTTGGTTGCGTGCTAATGGGTTGTCATCGGAAGAAATAGCTAGAAAAGCAGTAGATCCTAATAGGCAGTTAACAAGACAGCTTGGAATTGAGCCAAACGACATTCGACGTGAGCTTGGGCTTCCAAGGATTGAGGATTAGGATTATGCAGATTTTTTCAAGAAAAAAATATTTAAAGGCTATAAAAAATCCAGATTTAGGAGTTATTAAGTGTATAGATAATTTCCTAAATGATAACGGCGCTAAAATCATAAATGATAAATTTTTCGTTGCTGGTGGTGTTTCTATTAGTGTTAAGACATATCGTATTGGGAAATATGATCTGAAAATAAACTTTTCGACTGATAGCGGAGTAGAGATTTCAGGAAGCAAAAAAATTATTGACATACTAGAGAAAAGTATTAACGAATATTTAAATAATATCCAAGTTAATTTAAAAGATGGACAAGGTGGTAAGTGGTAGGAATGGGCTGATCGTGGGCTTGGCAAAGTTTAAAGAGATTATCGAGATTAAATGAACTCAGCAATCCGCCATAACGCACACCGAGCTGCTGGACTAATGCCCGGCCATTCGCGTATGCCTGTAGGTTTTGCGGCGAATGATGATAGCCCAACGGCACTGCATAAGCTGACTGGCGTTAAAGGTGCCGGAGGGATTAAAAAATAAACAGCGTAGTGAGTAACAGGTAAAGCGAGAATCAATGAACGCAAAAAGCCACTACACCGCACACCGGATCGCTGGGCCAGGTCCCGGCTATTCGCGCGTGCGTGCGGGGTATCGCTACGATATAGCCATGCACAAGCTGACTGGCAGCCTCCTGTGTGGTCTGTTGCTGGTGCTGGCGTGCCTTGGCTCTGCATCCAGTGATGCCAACACCCCGCCACCGGGGCAATTGGTTGCCTCGTTCGTTTACAACCCCAGCGGCCTGCGTATCGAGAAGCAGGGCGAACGCGGGGTGGAGCGCTTCACGTATGACGAGCAATCGTTGCTGCAGGCGTATGACGAAAACAACACCACCCTCGCGAAATACGATTACGGCGCTGAGCGGTTGGTTTCGCTTACCAGCAGCAGCGAGCCGGTGCAGTTCTATCTCACCGATGCGCTGAACAGCGTGGTGAACCTCACCAACACCACCGGCAGCGTGCAGGCGCGTTACCAATACGATGCCTTTGGCAACCAGCGTGCGCAGAGTGGTAGCAGCTATAACCGTTTTGCGTTTACGGGTTATGTGGAAGACAAGGAAACGGATCTGCTGTACGCCAAAGCGCGTTATTACGACAGCGATACGGGCCGTTTCCTGAGCCAGGATGCGTGGGAAGGGCAGAATGATTTGCCGCCTTCGCTGCATAAGTATTTGTATGCCTACCAGAATCCGACGGTGTATGTCGATTATTCCGGTAATAATCCAGTGTCTCCGATGGATTGGTTGAGTTTTGCGCAGGATGTAGGTGGCTTGATGGTGCAGGAAGCCGTTTATGTGGCTGCAACAATCAATAAAAACGAAGCAGTTGCCAATCTCGCACTGGAGGGCATGAAAGAAGCGCGGCTTGATGCGGCAGTCAGCACAGCGGGTTTGATCAACCCGGTGCCGGGCACCAGCAAGGTCTACAAGACCATGAAGATGGCTGACAAGCTGGAGGGAGCACTTAAGTCTGCTGACAAGGCTAATGATCTTCGCAAAATGGAAGACAAGGCTAATGATGTGCGAAAAATGGAAGACAAGGTCAGCAAGACAGCGCAGGCCAAGACTGAGGCGAGTGTAACAAGTGAGTCAGCGGATAGTCCTGTTGTTAAACTGAAAAATCGGGAAAAATTTTCAGAGGATAATAATAATTCTCGTTATGAAGAGTTAAAAATTAAGTATGGACGTGCAAATCTTAATAAAGATATAAATGCTAATAGTGGATATCAAAAAGTTGATCAGCGTATTGATGGGTTTAATCCAAGTAATTATCCAAATCCTGATCCAGATATGGACGTTCCGCCAGTAAAATATACTCCGAAATCATTCAAGGAAATTGAGCGAATGAGATCTGGGCTTTCGCCAAAAGGGAGAGAGCATGGTCCAGACGCAATAGAGGCTCACCATAGACAGCAAAAGTCAGTGGAAAACAGTCAGGGCGTATTTGATGAATTAACAACGCGAACTCATCGAATGGATGGCAATCACTCTCGCCACGATAAGCCAAGTGAGCTCACTGATCCACAGAGAAAAAGTGAGATTAGAGCGCACTATGAAAGGCGCGGTATGGAATATAAGTTGCCAAATGATGACTATTGAGGTTCTTCTATGAATAAAGAGGATGTTGCGGATATTTTGAGTGAGTATGTTGAATGTTATGCACTTGTTTATGATCCTCCTTCAAAAGAGGATTGGAATAGGTTTAAAGAGAAGTTTGGTACTGATTTCGGGGATACATTTGTTAATTTTATTGAGCTTATGTCAATTTATAAATTCCCTTTTGAAATATTCAATGTGTCAAGTGGCCATATAAATTTTTGCGGATCTATTTTCAAAGTTTACGATAGTGAAGTTTCTATGGGTAATTGGAATGTGAATATGGTTCCCTTTTGTGATATAGCAAACGGAGATTGTTATTGTTTGAACAAGGAAGAGGGTTCTTTAAGTGGGGTTTATTATTTTAATCATGCAAATGAAGAGTATGAAAAAAAATATGAGCATTTTGATGACTGGGTTAAAGATTTAAAAAACATTTTAGACTAAATCTGAGTGGTTGCTGTTTTTTTTAAAAGTAACTGATGCTTAGTCGGTAAAAAATGCACATCGTATTCATTGCAAGGTAAGCAAGACTAAATGAACACAGCAATCCACTACATCGCACACCGAGCTGCTGGGGTTAATCCCAGTAGCTGCTGTATGCGTTTGGGTTCTGCGGCGAATGATGATAGCCCCACGGCACTGCACAAGCTGACTGGCAGCCTCCTGTGGGGGCTGTTGCTGGTGCTGCTGTGCCTTGGCTCCGCATCCAGTGATGCCAACACCCCGCCACCGGGGCAGTTGGTCGCCTCGTTCGTTTACAACCCCAGCGGCCTGCGTATCGAGAAGCAGGGCGAACGCGGGGTGGAGCGCTTCACGTATGACGAGCAATCGTTGCTGCAGGCGTATGACGAAAACAACACCACCCTCGCGAAATACGATTACGGCGCTGAGCGGTTGGTTTCGCTTACCAGCAGCAGCGAGCCGGTGCAGTTCTATCTCACCGATGCGCTGAACAGCGTGGTGAACCTCACCAACACCACCGGCAGCGTGCAGGCGCGTTACCAATACGATGCCTTTGGCAACCAGCGTGCGCAGAGTGGTAGCAGCTATAACCGTTTTGCGTTTACGGGTTATGTGGAAGACAAGGAAACGGATCTGCTGTACGCCAAAGCGCGTTATTACGACAGCGATACTGGCCGTTTCCTGAGCCAGGATGCATGGGAAGGGCGGAATGATTTGCCGCCTTCGCTGCACAAGTATCTGTATGCCTACCAGAATCCTACTGTATACGTTGACCCGGATGGCAATGTCGTCCTGCCTGCTCTGGCGGCGTATTTTCTCTACACTGCGGTGCAAACGGCATTCGATGTTGGTGTAGACCGGGGCATTGCTGAATTAACTAACGACGAAGAATTTTCGTATACAAAATCCATCGCTACCAATTTCGGCATCAATGCGGCAACGGCTGGCGTTGGCGGCAAGCTCAAGAATGCAGGCAAAGTGGGCAAGCTTGCAGCTGAAACAGCTATTGATGCAGGTGTCACGACTGCCTATGAGGTGGGTGCAGAAGGAAAGGATGCCGGCTCGACACTGGTTGAAAACACCGCTTCTGGCATTGCTGGCAGGATTGTTGGTGACAAGATCGCCAAGCGTTTCTCAGGTTCAAGTCATCTTGATTCGACCGCAGAGCCATCGCTGAAAACAGCACAGCCGAAATCTGAGGCAATAGTCACCCGGGAATCCGATGCCGGTCCACTCACTCGGAATGAAGAATCGGTGAGGGTGGGTGAGGGAGAGGTTACTAACAAGTTACCACAGGGCTATTATGACGATCTTGCACTGCAAGCAACCAAGAACCCAGAAAGCAACAAAGTTGTGCTTGGTAAATTCTTAGAAGACGGTAAGAGTTATACAAAAGTAGGTGCGCATTATGAGGCATCATACTTTAAGTTGGATAACTGGAGAGAATTAGACAATTCTCTCGACGATATGTGGCCAATTAATGAGGCATTTCTTGATCAGCAGGTTCGCGCTGGTAAAGAAATTATACTTTCACATGATCCAGAAAAAGCCACGGGTTATTTTAAGCGAGAAGTTAATTATCTCCAGGACTTGGGGTTCAAATTCGAGCAAGATAATTGGGTGTGGAAGGCGAAAATGAATGAGTAAAATTCCAAGTGACGACGCATTTGCTAGAGCAAAGAGACGTATGAAAGAGCGTGACCGAAATATGGATCGTGTCAATGATGTATTTCGGGAATATTTTAAGAAGATATGTTCCGATAGGGCTCATGATTCACACATTATGGCTGAAGATAATTTTATGTTTAGAGCCTATATCTTTTTTAATAAAATTAAGGATGTGCAAGTGTGTGAGGAAAGTGGTGTTTCATCGCAGCTTCAGCAGTTTGTGTATGAAGAGCTAGAGCGTCAAGGTCGTGGAAATAGAAATAGTATGGTAGTTTCCTTTGAATTTGACTCAGATGAAAATGTTCAAGCTAGCTTTGAAGGAGATTATTATTTGAGAATGCGTTAGATGTTACAAACAGTACGGCGGATTTTATTAGCCCTAGAATCGACGTTTCTGGTTACAAATCGACGAAGTAAAAGGTGCCGGAGGAATTGAAAAATGAACAGCGCAATGATTGCAGGATAAAGAGACTAGATGAACGCAGCAATCCACTACATTGCACATCGAGCTGCTGGGCTAATGCCCGGCTTTTATGCGTTTTCTGTCATTTTGCTGTGGTTGTTCGCCTCGGCGGCATTCGCGGAAGAGCGGGTTCGGCTGGATGTGCTGGCGCTCTCTGCTCAAGACCAAAAGGCGGTGGTGAGAACGGCAGCCGGGGAGATGAAGGCCGTGGGTGCTGGTGATGTGTTGGCTGAAGAGAAGCTGACGGTGGATAAGGTAATGCCAGACAAACTGGTACTGAAAGACAACACCAACAACGATGAAGTGTGGATCAGCGTAGCGGAGAAGGGGCAGGCCTCAGCCGTTACCCGCCTCAGCAAGACGATAGAAAACCGGGAAATGCCGAAGCCAGTGACAATCGACGTTCCCTTGGATGCCAATAACAAACAGCGGAGCCAGCATGGCCAGTAAATTTCGACTATGGACAGTGTTATGGCTGCTGGTTTTGCTCGGCAGCGTCTCGCGTGCCTGGGGCGGAGAACCCTATAACCCTTCGCCATTTGATATACCCCAGGGTGCCTACAGCGCCGAATTCATTGAGGACCGCAACCACGTCACCGTGATGCGCTTCTCCGGCAACTATGACAAGAAACTGCCGACCGGACAGGCCAATGCCGCAGCACGCGCCGTGGTGGCCAGGGAATTCTTCCGCCCCCACCCCGACAACTACGACTTCCTCGTGATTTTTACCGGTTTCGAATTTGATACCGGTTACGTTGTCCCCTATTGAGCCCTCCGGTTCGCTGCGCGAATCACCTCCCCTACTACGCAGGGGGGGGTCATTTGAATAACGAGTATCTTCTCCGCTGGCAAACTGCTAATTCGGATCTCGTGTAATTTCCTCTGGCAGCAATTCGCGGCGCTTGTGGATCACGGCCAGCACGTTGATATGCGTGGGCTTGATCTCGTAGAGGATGCGGTAGGAGTAGAGCGGAATCTCGCGCACGGCCTCGTCGTTGAGCTCCGGCACCATGCGCCCCATCCTGGGCAGTTCATCGAGGCCAATGGTTTTGCTGACCAGCGATTCAATCACACGCTTGGCATAGAAGGGTGAATCCTGGGCGATGTAATCGTGAATGTGGCGCAGCTGGGCCAGGGCGTGGTTGGTCCACTTCACCATGCCTGGATGTCTCGCAGCACCTGTTCAGCAGGGATGGTCTTGCCTAGTGCGGCCTCGTGCTGTCCGCGACGGATGTTTTCCAGTACATAGAGCCGGTACATGATCTCTTCCATGTCGGCGGTATCGGGCAGTCGCTGGATAGCTTCCAGTGCTTCCTGCTTTGCGCTGTGTTGTTGCATGGGATGTTGCTCCATCGGCTGTCCGCTCATTGTGTGGCGCTATGAGCTGGCTGGCAAGGTTGTTCGGGGTCAAATCACACGCCAAAGCGGGATTGGGAGCTTAACTCACAAACCGCACCGGCATTCTCTGCGCGCCCCAGTCACCTTTCGCGTTGTCGAAATGCCCGGCCACGGCACCGCCGCAGTGTGAGCACTTGCCGTCGCTGATGTGGTACTCGCCGAGCCGGTACCAGTCGCGCTCCACCAGCAGGCCATGGCAATGCGGGCACCAGGTGCTGCTCGCGTCGCGGTCGTGCACATTGCCGACGTAGACATGGTGCAAGCCGTTGTCGTGGGCGATCTGGCGCGCCAGTGCCAGTGTTGCCTGCGGTGTGTGGCTCTTGTCGCGCATCTTCCAGTCCGGGTGGAAGGCCGTGAAATGCAACGGCACATCCGGGCCGAGGTGGTCGTGGATCCAGCGGGTCATCGCCTGCAGTTCGTGCGGGTCATCGTTCTCGCCGGGAATCAGCAGGGTGGTGATCTCGAGCCAGGTATTGGCATCGTGCTGCACGTGTTCCAGCGTGTCGAGCACGTTGTTCAGGTGTGCGCCGCACACTTCGTAGTAGAACTTCTCGTTGAAGGCCTTGAGATCGATGTTCGCCGCATCCATGTGGCGGAAGAACTCGGCGCGCGGCGCTTCGTTCACGTAGCCGGCTGTGACGGCCACCGATTTCACACCCGCTTCGCGGCAGGCTTGCGCCACGTCGATGGCGTATTCGTGGAAGATCACCGGGTCGTTATAGGTAAAGGCTATGCTGCGACAGCCGTTGGTCACGCAGGCGTCCGCGAGCTGGTCGGGCATCGCCCGGGACGACAGGGTCGCTGTCTCGCGCGACTTGCTCATGTCCCAGTTCTGGCAGAACTTGCAGGCGAGGTTGCAGCCGGCGGTGCCGAATGACAACACCGAGGTGCCGGGATAGAAATGGTTGAGCGGTTTCTTTTCGATCGGGTCAATGCAGAAGCCGCTGGAGAGGCCGTAACTGGTCATCACGATCTCGCCGCTACGGGCTTCGCGCACGAAACAGAGGCCTTGCTGGCTTTCGTGCAGCTTGCAGTGGCGCGGGCACAGGTCACATTGCAGGCGGCCATCCGGCAGCGAATGCCAGTAGCGGGTGGGAACGGTATGCAGGGTCATGTCGGGTCGCTGCTGTTGCACAGCGCACTGATGGGGTTGCTAATGAGATGGAGGCGGACTTGCAGAGTTCAAGGTTCGGCACCATATTGGCCGTATATCGTTAACAGGGTTGATCTTGCGCATGCAAACTATCCGGCAGCCGGCCGTCGCCGGCCTGTTTTACCCTTTTGATGCTGGCGAACTGGCGCAGCTGGTGCGGCGCTACACGCAAGGCGATGCGCCCGCGTCGCCACCGAAAATGATCATCGTTCCGCACGCTGGCTATATCTATTCCGGTGCTATCGCCGGCGCTGCTTATGCACAATTGCAATCGGCAACGCAGGTGCGCCGTGTGGTGCTGTTGGGGCCCAGCCATCGTGTCGCGTTGCGCGGCATTGCCGTGCCGTCGGTCGACCGCTTTGCCACGCCGCTGGGCGAGATCGCGATTGATAACGGTTTGCGTGAGGCAATCACAAGCCTGCCTGGCGTCATCGTGCACGATGTGCCGCATGCACAGGAACACTCGCTGGAAGTGCAGTTGCCATTCCTGCAAACCGTGCTGGGAGAATTCACGCTGCTGCCGCTGGTGGTGGGCGATGCGGATCCGGCAACGGTCGCCGCCGTGCTGGATGCCGTGTGGGGCGGTGATGAAACATTGGTGGTCATCAGCACGGACCTGTCGCACTACCTGCCGTATGGCACCGCGCGCCAGGTGGATGCGGAAACCTCGGCATTGATCGAGGGGCGCAACACACAGATCCACCCGGAGCAGGCCTGCGGTGCCCACCCGCTGAATGGCGCATTGCTGCTGGCGCGCAGGAAAAACCTGCAGGTGGAATGCGTCAAACTGGCGAACTCCGGCGATACCGCCGGCACCCGCGATCGCGTGGTGGGCTACGGTGCCTATGTCGTCCGCTAAAAACGCATCGCTCACGGATGCGGAAGGCCGCGAACTGCTGGCGATAGCCCGCGCCTCGCTGGCGCAGGCCGTGCGCGAGGGCTCTGCCTCCTGGGTGGAGCTGTCACACGTGTCGCCGCGCTTGCGCGAGCCCGGTGCCTGTTTCGTCACACTCACGACACACGGCGAGCTGCGCGGCTGTATCGGCACGCTCGCCGCACACCAGCCACTGGCGCAGGATGTGGCCCACAACGCGATGGCCAGTGCGCTGCAAGACCCTCGCTTCCCGCCGGTATCGCCGCGCGAGTTGCCGGATATCCAGCTCGAGCTGTCCGTGCTGAGCGAGCCGGTCGATTTCCCGGTGCAGGATGAAGCAGACCTGTTGCGCCAGCTGAAACCCGGTGTGCACGGCCTGATCATCGAAGATGGCCTGCATCGCGCCACCTTCCTGCCGGCGGTGTGGGAGCAGCTGCCCGAACCGCGCGAGTTCGTCGCGCACCTCAGGCACAAGGCCAGGCTGCCGCCCGGTTACTGGTCGCCCACCTTGCGTTGCCAGGTCTACACCGCGCAGAAAATTTCCTGAAAGGTGCTGTGACAGGCAAGGCTGTGTGCTATATATGCCGGGCGCAGCCGGATTCTGCTGTGGATTTTTTCTGGATTACCCTTTTCAGGAGGTTTTATGAAATTTCAATCCGTTTTCTTGGGGCTCATGTTGTGTGCAGGAGGCTTGCAGGCTGAAACTCTGACAAATTCTGGTAAACCCCTACAGTTTGCCGGCAATTCCCAGTCTGCGTCGATAACGTCAAATCCGTTCACAAAGCAGTGTGCGGCAGTGACCAAGGCCAAATTTGCGGTCATGTATTTGAGGGGTAACGGCGATTGCTTGCTGGGTAGTGATGCTTTTGGCCCTTCCAAAAATCTTGCAGCATTCAGTAGCCCGGAAACCGGCGTGTATTGCTTTACACCCTCCAAAGCAGCAGGCTTGAGTGGTGATAAATTGTTGGCGGCTTATCCGACGGTGGATATCGAATGGGGAAGTTCCAGTGGCTCGGATCTGCTGGCATACGTCTATCGCGGTGCCGGTAGTTGCCCGGCTGGTAGTATAGAAGTGAGGACATATGACTTTGCTGGCGGGAGCCCCACCCTGACGGATGATGTGGCTTTCTATTTGAAAGTAAACTGACCGAAGGGCTTTCTGGACTTTACAAAAGGGCACTGCAAGGTGCCCTTTTTGTTTTTCTGGGTAACTGTGTATAGACCTTTGCGCTGTTCGCCCACTGTGACTGACCACAATCGCACACTGGCCTGTCTTTGCTATGCTGCCGG
>CAZBMR010000066.1:7202-15151 GCA_964492695.1 uncultured Lentimicrobiaceae bacterium | reverse complement strand
TCAACTACGTGAGCTGCTCACCGTTCCGCGTGCCAATTGCCCGCCTTGCTGCTGCCCAGGCTGCCGTTGAAGAAAAAATGGCTGCCAAGGCAAAGAAAGACGCCAAAAAAGATGGCAAAGACAAAAAAGGCAAGAAAGACAAGAAAGACAAAAAATCAAAGAAGTAGTCTTTCTGAATGCATAGTAAAAACGCCGGCTCAATTTGGGCCGGCGTTTTTTTTGAGAAGCTCCATTCGCTGCGTTCGCCAATGTGTTTGTTCATAGAATCACTCCTCCCCTTTTAATTCCCTCAAAGGATCATAAAATAAAATCTATATAGTTACTCAAATCAACCAATTGAAATGAATGATCTGAATAGGCATTCTTAAAAGTCAATGGTATTCTTGCACTGGAGTTTTGATTAAATTTAAACTCATAAGCATGAAGTCTTCCATCAAATTCTTCGATGTAATCGATCTCCTGCTGCTGACTTGTACGCCAAAAGTAGCGGTTGCAATATTGATTTTGATAAGTGATTTTCTTTAACCGCTCGCCCATCAGGAAGTTTTCCCACAACGCTCCTTTGTCATTTCGCAAACTCAGGGGGGCAAAATTGTTGATCAGGCTGTTTCTGATGCCGTTGTCATAAAAATAGATCTTTCGTGATTTCTTTAGTTCAGTACGAAGGTTTCTGCTGAAAGCCGGCAGGCGATACACTATAAACGCCTGTTCAAGCATGAAAATATAGCGCTCCACGGTTTCCTTGTCTGCACCTATGGTGTTGGCCAGTTCGTGAAAACTCACTTCATTTCCCAACTGCAGGGCCAGGGCTTGCAACAATTTTTCGAGAAGGTAGGGTTTCTTGATACTTTCAAGCGAAAAAAGGTCCTTATAAAGCAAACTATCACTGATTTGCTGCAGCATGCGCCTTTCTTCGCCGGGATGATTGATCACCTCCGGGTAGAATCCATACGTCAATCGATGTTCCAACAGTCGTTGCTCGTCAAACAATGAGGTATGATCCACCATTTCCTGTGTCGAAAAAGGAAACAGTTTGTATTCGAATGCGCGACCCACCATACTTTCCTTGATTTTGTCGCTCAATTCGAAAGCACTCGAGACGGTAGCTATCACATGAAGGTGTTTGATTTGGTCAGCCAAAATCTTCAGGATGATACCAGCATTGCTGATGCGTTGTGCTTCGTCAATCACGAGGAGATCGGTGTTTCTGAATAACCGGTCCAACTGAATTCCATCAGCCTTTTCAAATTGTGCCCGCACCGAGGCATCATCCGCATTCAACCACAGTTTTTTTCCTTCAAATTTGTTGAAGACCATCTCAGCGAGGGTAGATTTGCCAATCTGCCTGGCTCCGAATATGACCTGAACTCTCTTTTTTCCAAAGTCCAGTTCCAACTGCTTTTGTAAAGTTCTTTGAATCATGATACGGCAAAAGTAAAGGTTTTTCGTTCTAAAACGAAATTTCTTATAATATTTTTCGTTTCAAAACGAAATTTCTTATGTTTTATACGAAATACCATGGCGACAGGCCTTCCGGGGCAAACCAATATTTTGATCGTTTTTTCAGTTGAAAGTGCCAGTGAGGTGTGAAAACGGCAAAACCTGATGGCTTTAGCTATTGCGCGTCATGGAATATCATGCTGAAATTCCCCCAGCATTAATCGCATTTCAATCGTTTGCGAAAACAAAAAACCGCTACATTTGGGCATCAAATAAAACACTATGAACGAACCTATTTTACAAGTTGTTAACGAACAAGGCATTCTGAAGGTGACCATTTCACGGCCTCAGGCCATGAACGCGCTCAACACTGCTTTTTTCAATGAAATGGATCAGCTGATTGCCTCCATTGCCGGTGATTCAAGCATCAGGGTGATGATCCTCACCGGTGAGGGTAAGGCTTTTGTGGCAGGTGCCGACATTGCCGAGATGGTGCACAAAAATGTGGCTGAAGGTGAAGCATTCGCCCGTCTGGGACAAAATACCTTCAAAAATCTGGGCAACCTGCCCTTTCCGGTCATTGCAGCCATCAACGGCTTTGCGCTGGGTGGCGGGCTTGAGCTGGCCATGGCCTGCGACTTCCGCATTGCCTCCTCGAAGGCGAAGTTTGGTCAGCCCGAAGTAAACCTTGGCCTCATCACGGGCTATGCCGGATCGCAGCGGCTGCCACGGCTGGTGGGTCTGGCCGATGCGCTCTATCTGCTCACCACTGCCGAAATGATCAATGCAGAGGAAGCCCTGCGCATCGGGCTGGTGCAGAAAGTAACTGATCCTGAGGCACTGATGGACGAATGCATGCGCATTGCAAAACTCATTGCCGCCAAAGGTCCGCAGGCAGTTCGAAAAATAAAACAGGTCACGCGGCAGGGTCTGGCCGGCAGCATGGACGATGGGAGTGCACTCGAAGCACAACACTTCGGCTCACTCTTTGGCCCGGGCTCGGAAGGCGAAGAAGGCATGAAAGCATTTCTGGAAAAAAGAACACCAAACTGGAAATAATTCAATTACAAATATATATGAACTACGACGAAAGATTACAACATGTGGCTGTGATGGGTGCTGCCGGCAAAATGGGCAGCGGCATCCTGCTGCTCACCGCGGTTGAGATGACCGACCTGAGCCTCAAACCCGAAAACAAAGGCAAAACCTTTGTGCTCAATGCCATCGACCTGTCCGACGAAAACCTGGCAGGCATCATGGATTACCTGCGCGTGCAAATCCTGAAAATTGCCGAAAAGAAAACCATCTGGCTCAGGCAGATGTATGCTGACAGGGCAGACCTGACTGACAATGGCGACATCATTGAGCAATACATCCGCGATGCCATGCGCATCGTGAGGCCCACCACAGCCATGGAGACGGCCTACCGCGCCAACCTCATTTTTGAGGCCGTGAGCGAAAACAAAGACCTCAAAGTGAAGCTGCTCAAGCAGATAGATGCCAACAACCCCAACAAGCCCTGGTTTTTCACCAACACCTCTTCCGTTCCGATTCACCTCATCGAAGATGAAGCCGGACTGCAAGGCCGTGTGCTCGGGTTCCACTTCTACAATCCGCCGGCCATTCAAAAGCTGGTCGAGCTAATCGTCACCGGCCAGACGCTGCCGGAAGTGAAGCAGTTTGCCATGGACTATGCCAAAGCCCTCAAGAAAGTGGTGGTGCCGAGCAACGATTTTGCAGGCTTCATTGGCAACGGCCACTTTATGCGCGATGCGCTCTATGGCCTGAACAAGGCAGTTGAACTGTCGGCAGGCCGCCCGTTTGCCGAAGCCGTTTACATCGTTAACAAGGTGACGCAGGACTACCTGGTTCGGCCCATGGGCATCTTCCAGCTAATTGATTACGTGGGTGTTGACGTGGTACAGTTTATCATGAAGGTGATGAACCCCTTCCTGAAGGATGAAGACCTGCACAGCGACCTGCTCGATCGGATGATGGAGATGGGTGTGAAAGGCGGACAACTGCCCAGCGGCGCACAGAAAAATGGTTTCCTGAAGTATGACAAAGGCGCAGTTGTCGGCGTGTTTGATCCCGTAAGCAACACCTACGTGGAAGTGGCCCGTTTTGCAGCTGCCTGCGATGCCTGGCTGGGTGCCATGCCCGAGTTGTGGAAGCCCTGGAAATCAGCCATTAAACTGAACGACAAGGACGCACACTTTACAGCCTGGTTCAACAGCTTGAAAACAGCAGTGAGCAATGGAGCGGCTTTGGCCATGGCCTACGGTAAAAACTCCGATGCCATCGGACGCAAACTGGTTGCTGACGGTGTGGCCCACAGCGAGGCAGATGTAAACACGGTGATGCTCACCGGATTCTTTCACGCCTATGGTCCGGTGAATAACTATTTCATTTAATTTCAATGATTTAACCAATGAAAAGAAAGATATATCTGGCTGCCGGCGCAAACACCATTTCGATGGGAACCGGCCGAAAAGAATTCAATCCACGTAAAGAACGTCCGGGTCTGGAACATTACATCAGCACTGCCGGACAAGCATCGCTGGCACAGATTGCCGATCCGGAGAAGATCGACGAGGTGTATGTGGGCAACTTCATGGCCGGGCGCTTCAACCGGCAGGGTCATTTGGGAGGTTTTGCAAGCCTCGTCCATCCCTCGCTTGAGTTTAAACCTTCCATGCGGGTGGAGGGTGCATGTGCATCGGGCGGACTGGCGGTATTGTCGGCCATCCGGTCGGTGCTTGCCGAAACATCCGAGGTTTCGATGGCCGTGGGTGTAGAAGTTCAAAACACGGTGAAAGCCATTTATGGCGCTGATATCCTGGCTACTGCAGGATGGAGTAAAAAACGCAAGGATGGTCATGCCTACTTCTTCCCTGGTCAGTTCTCCGATCGGGCAGGCGTATATTATGAAAAGTATGGCGAAGCGGAAGCCCGCAAAGGCATGGGCCGCTGGTTTCGCAATGCCATTGAGAACGCCCGGCTCGACCCTACTGCACAGGAGCACCACAACGATGTGGCCGATCTGGAAGGCATGTATGACCAAGCCAAACCCAACGGAAAGTTTTTTGTAGATCACCTGAACCTCTACGACTGCTCAAAAGTTTCGGATGGCGCTTCGGCCATCATTGTAGCTTCGGAAGATGGTCTGGCCAGGTTGGGTATCGCTAAAAAAGATGCAGTGGAAGTGGTTGGTTTTGCACAACTTACACGCAATATCACCAACGATCCGCCCAATCCTGTTGAGATGACCACCGTAGCAAAAACAGCTGCCAAAGCGCTTGAAAATGCAGGCATCACCATCGATCAGGTGGGCACTGCCGAGGTGCATGACTGCTTCAGCATTGCAGGCATTCTGGCCACCGAAGCACTCGGCCTTGCTGCGCCCGGCGAAGGTGCTGCCTATGTGGCTGCCGGCAACACCGCCAGAGATGGTGCTTTCCCTATGAACACCACCGGCGGACTCATCGGCTGGGGCCACCCCACCGGCGCAACGGGCGTTCATCAGGCTGTCACCCTTTGGCAACAGCTCACCGGCAAGGCAGGCGCAGCACAAATCGCTTTGCCGGCCGACAGGCCCTATGGCCTGAGCCTCAACATGGGTGGCGACGATGTGACCGTGGTGGCCATCGTTTACAAAAGGGCTGAATAAGTCTGCTTCGACCAACAATAAAAAAAAGGCCATCAACCGGGTTTACGGTTTGATGGCCTTTCTGTTTCAGGATGATTTCAGCGATTACAACTCAAACTTAATACCCTGTGCCAGTGGCAGATGGGTGCTGTAGTTGATGGTGTTTGTCTGGCGGCGCATATACACTTTCCAGGCATCCGAACCTGATTCGCGTCCACCACCTGTGTCTTTTTCACCTCCGAAAGCACCACCGATTTCAGCGCCTGAAGTACCGATATTCACATTGGCAATGCCGCAGTCGGAACCTTCGTGTGAAAGGAACTTTTCGGTTTCGAGCAGGTCGGTGCTGAAAATGGCCGATGACAAACCTTGTGGCACGCCGTTGTGCATGGCGATGGCTTCGTCGAGCGTGTCGTATTTCATGAGATAGAGAATAGGGGCAAAGGTTTCTTCCTGCACAATGTGGTAGTGGTTTTCGGCCTCAGCTAAAACGGGAACCACATAACAACCTGATTCATAACCTTCACCACTCAGCACCTGGCCGCCATAAATCACTTTTCCGCCTTCTTTCACAAGCTGTTCCTGGGCATAAACGAAAGCCTCCACCGAGCCACGGTCGATGAGCGGCCCAACGAGTGTGGAAGGATCGAGCGGGTTGCCAATGCGGATTTGTTTGTAGGCATTCACCAGTTTTTCTTTGAAGGTCTCATACACCGAGTTGTGGATGATGAGCCTGCGGGTGGTGGTGCAACGCTGACCGGCTGTTCCCACAGCACCAAACACGGTTGCCATGAGTGCCATGTCGAGGTTTGCTTTTTCGGAAATGATGATGGCATTGTTGCCACCGAGCTCGAGCAGGGTGCGTCCGAGGCGTTCGCCCACGATGCGGCCCACGCGGCGACCAACAGCCACGCTACCGGTGCAGCTGATCAGAGGCAGGCGCTTGTCGGCCAGGAAGTTGTCGCCAATGTGGCGGGAGCTTCCGATGATGAGGTTGCAGACGCCCTCGGGCACTTCGTTGCGTTTAAGCACTCCGGCAATGATGTTGTGCACAGCAACAGCGCACAATGGCACTTTGGAGGAAGGTTTCCATACCACCACATTGCCGGTGACCATGGCCAGCATGGTGTTCCACGCCCAAACGGCCACAGGGAAGTTGAAAGCGGTGATCACACCCACCACACCCAGGGGATGATACTGATCATACATGCGGTGACGCGGGCGCTCACTGTGCATGGTGAAGCCATAGAGCTGACGTGACAAACCAACAGCAAAGTCGGCTATATCAATCATTTCCTGCACTTCGCCCAGGCCTTCCTGGTAAATTTTGCCCATTTCGTAGCTTACGAGCTTGCCCAGGTCTTCTTTGTATTCACGGAGGGCATCGCCCAGTTGGCGAACGATTTCGCCCCGTTTGGGAGCAGGCATCATGCGCCATACCTCAAAGGCCTTCTGAGCCTGATCCATAAGCTTTTGGTAGTCGTCCCAGGTTCCTTGTTGCACACTGGCAATCAATTCGCCATCTCCGGGCGAATAGCTTTTAAGCAGCTCGCCCTTTGTTTCAAGCCATTGGCTGCCTGTGCTTGCACCATGATTGAGTTCTTTGATACCAAGCCGCTCGAGTGCCGGCCTGATGTCGCAAGTTGGACATTTTTCTTTCATTGTGTGAGAAATGATTAATGGATGAATAATTTGAGATGCACAAGCTGGAATTTAACAAGGTCTTAAGTGCCGGGTATCAACACCTGGATAAAGATGATCCGCTGCTGAAGACAAATCGGAAAGCAAAACAGCTGTGGCATCGGGTGAATATTTATTTTGGACAAAATTAGCCATTTTCGCCAAATAGCAAACGTGTGCAAGAAAGTAAACTTGCACGATCTGGTTCCGGATATGGCCATACAACTTTATCTTTTTCACTAAGTTTGCTTCAAAATGATGAAAGGATGAAAAGAATCAATTTTTTGATGGTCGTGTTGTTTTTAATGGCTGTCGGTCAGCTCGCGGCCACCGGCCACGACTGGGAAAATGAGCGCGTTTTTGCCATTAACAAACAGCAGGCAAAGAGCCATTGGATCGCCTATGGCAATGCAGATGAAGCATTAAAGGGTGATCGGCTGGCCTCATCGCGCTATTTGTCGCTCAACGGCACATGGAAATTCAATTGGGTGAAACATCCCGACCTGCGACCAAAGGATTTCTACCGTGATGGCTTTGATGTGTCGTATTGGGATGATTTGCAAGTGCCTTCGGCCTGGCAAATGAAAGGCTATGGTGTGCCCATCTATACGAATGTGCCCTTTCCGCACCCGCGAAAGCCTCCTTTCATTCTGGATTCGGTGCCACCCCATTACACAGCAGCAAAGCTGCCCAACCCTGTTGGAAGCTACGTGAGGTATTTCGATCTGCCCGGGAGTTGGGCGGGCGATGAGGTATTTCTCCGTTTTGAAGGCGCCGAAAGTGCCTACTACGTGTGGATAAACGGACAATTGGCCGGATACAGTGAAGACAGTAGGCTGCCATCAGATTTTGACATTACAGAATTCCTCAAACCGGGCAAAAACCGCCTTGCAGTTGAAGTGTATCAATGGAGCGATGGCAGCTACCTCGAAGACCAGGATTTCTGGCGTATGAGCGGCATTTTCAGGGATGTGTTCTTATATGCCACACCAAAGGTTTCTGTGGATGATTTTAAGATAACAACCTCATTCAATGAAGATTACTCGACCAGCAAACTCCAGCTCGATATTCGAATGCGGCACGATGGCGGAAGTGTGAACCATCAGCTGGAGGTGTATATGCTGCAGCCCGGCGAGACTCAGCTTCCTGAGAATGCCCTGTTTTCTCAAAAAATCACGAA
>CAZBMR010000066.1:0-7102 GCA_964492695.1 uncultured Lentimicrobiaceae bacterium | reverse complement strand
GAGGCTGGTCCGGGGATCAATTTTGAAGCCGCCTCCAGGGCATTGAAAGCCTTGGACGACAGGCCCATACACTATGAACGCTACAACGAGGTGGCCGATGTGGAATCGGTGATGTACCCCGATGTGCCCTGGTTGATTGAGCAAGGCGAAAAGGATGACCCCAAGCCCTTTTTCATGTGCGAATATGCGCATGCCATGGGCAATGCCGTCGGAAATCTGCAGGAATACATCGATGCGGTGTATGCCTCCAAAAGGCTGATCGGCGGTTGCATCTGGGACTGGGTTGATCAGGGCCTTTACAAAGAGATTCCCGGACGGAAAGGTGAATATTTTTTGGCATATGGAGGAGATTTTGGCGACCGGCCCACCGACTGGAATTTCTGCGCAAACGGACTGACAACAGCCGATCGCAGGATAACGCCCAAGCTGGAAGAAGTGAAGAAAGTGTACCAAAATGTTCATTTCGAAGCCGTTGATGCCCCAAAAGGCCGTGTCGGGCTAACCAACCGCTTTTCCTTCACCGATTTAAACGCCTTTGAAGCCTGGTGGGAGCTCAGCGCCAATGGTGTGGTGACGCAAAGTGGCCTGTTGCCCGGCCTGAGCCTGGCTGCAGGAGAAGCCACCGAATTGACAATCCCCTTCGATTTGACGCAGCTGCAGTCAACTTCGGAATATTTTTTGAAACTCTGTTTAAGCCTCAAAAACGACCTTGTCTGGGCAAAAAAGGGACATGTGGTTGCCTGGGAACAGATGTTGGTGCAAGCGGCAGCGCCAGCTTCAATGGCAAAAACCTTTACACCCGTGCAGGCATTGAAACTGATCGAAGAAGAGGCTGAGGTGACCATCACGAACCCAACTTTTGAATTGGTTTTCAGCAAAATAACAGGGACCATCTCCAGTTGGAAGGTGCAGGATGTGCGACTGATAGCCACCCATCCCGAAGCCATTAGGGGCGTGACACCAGAAACACGCCTGATTTCATGGAAGAAAGAAACCCCTTACAGAGTCAGCGGCCCGCGCCCCAATGTGTTCAGAGCGCCTGTGGACAACGACTATATCTTTGGTTACGGTCCGGGGCCTGTGTGGCAAGACCAAAAGCTGGCGTTTATGCAAGACTCCGTGACCTCGTTTACCGTCTCGCAAAATGACGCTTACCATGTGCAAATCGACATCAATCTGAAGTCGGTAGCTCCCGGCGGTTTTTCTATGAACAGCAGCTGGCGTTATGAGGTAGCTGCCGATGGCTCAGTGGAAGTGGCGGTGACATTTGAGCCCGAAACCGTGAAATGGCAGCTGGCAAAGCTGGGAATGATTTTGGAGATGCCTGCTGGGTTTGAGCAGGTGGAATGGTATGGTGCCGGTCCGCACGAAAACTATACCGATCGTAAACGATCGGCTGCCATTGGTCGGTATGAGCGTAGTGTTGATGACATGACCGAACACTACATCAGGCCGCAGGACATGGGCAACCGCAGCGATGTGCGCTGGTTTTCGGTGTTGGATCATACAGGCAGGGGTTTGCAATTCGAAGCAGATACCACCTTCAACTTCAGCGCCTTACACCACCTGCCTGCCGATTTGGATGAGGCCAACCACGGCTGGGAACTGCGGCACCGGCCCGAAACCATCCTCACCATTGATGTGGCACATCTCGGATTGGGAGGTGGCAGCTGCGGCCCGGGACCGATGCAACAATATACACTCAATTCAGGTAAAAAAAGTTTAACGGTATTGATTCGTCCAACCGGGTTCTGAATGTCCCCTCCCCTGTATCGCTGGAAAAAAGGAAAACGGGGCTGACTCAACAGAACGCACGTTGTTGCAGAAGTCCGTGGAAAAGAATACTTCAAAACAGTTTTTTTTTGCCGAATGCATATAAATTTTGCCATATGAAATTCTTAACATACTTTTAACCGCACAAATCAAAATTCTAATTTATGAGAAAAACAATTTTAACACTGACATTGAGCGCATTAGCACTCGTAACCATGGCTGGTGGCATTGTTCACAACACCAATCAGAGCGCATCTTTTATCAGAATGCCCGCGCGTGACGCTTCACTTGGGCTTGATGCAACCTATTTCAACCCTGCCGGAATGGCCTTCCTGAAAGACGGTTTTCACGTTAGTTTGAGCAATCAGTTCATCACACAAAGCCGCAATGTGAAGACGACTTTTCCCGGGTTGAACCGTTCTGAATTTGAAGGCATGGTGAAGGCACCACTTTTCCCTTCGGCCTACGCCATTTACAAGAAAGGTAATTTTGCAGCTTCACTCGCCTTCAATCCCATTGGTGGTGGTGGCGGCGCGCTCTTCGAAGACGGTCTTCCATCCTTCGAGATGCAAGTGGCTGCAGTGCCTGCAGGACTTACAGCAGTTGGCATTCCCACAACGCAATACAGCTTCGAGACTGAATTTGAAGGCACTTCGGTGTATTATGGCATTCAGGCCGGCGCTGCCTACAAAATCAATGATATGATTTCGGTTGCCCTCGGATTGCGGTATGTGATCATGAAAAACGGCTATACCGGCTATATCAAAAACATTCAAATCAACCCCACTTTCCCAGCCACCGGTTTCACCGGCACCATGGTGAGCGCACCACATTTCTTCACCAGCATGGAAAGCTATCTGGGCGCAGTAAGTCTGCAACTGGGAGCTACTGCCAATTCGCTGCAACCCATCATTGGAGCAGGTGCTGGTGACACACCACTTGCCAACGGTACCGCTCTTGGTCTGACCGCCGCACAGGTTGCAACCCTGCAAGGAACTGTTGCCGCATTGGGTGGCGACCCAACCAACATGACATTTGCACAGGCTCAGGCGTTTTTTGCCGGCGCTTCAACACAATATGCTACCAACGCAACAGCCATGGGCGCTAACGCCGACAAAACAGGCGACAAAGAAGTGGATGCTACACAATCGGGCTCGGGCATCGTGCCCATCATTGGTGTTGACCTGCATTTCGACCGCCTGAACATTGGCATCAAATATGAGCACAAAGCCAGCGTGAAGGTGAAAAACAGCACCAAAGTTGACGATGTGGGCATGTTCCCCGATGGTGCCGAAGTGCCCAGCGATATGCCATCGATGTTGTCGGTAGGTGCTGCTTTTGATGCCACCAGCAAGTTTAAGGTAAGCGGCGGTATTCACATGTACTTTGACAAAGGCGCCGAATATGGTAAAATGATTGATGGCGCTTATGTGAAAAACGACCAGGTGATGGATAAAAACTACATGGAATATGCACTGGGCCTTGAATACCAGATCACTGACAAGTTCCTTGTGAGCGCCGGATACCTCGCCACCCGCACCGGTGTGAAAGACATCTATCAGAGCGACCTCAGCCACAGCCTCAGCACCAACAGCTTTGCTGGTGGAGTTGAATACAAATTCACTGAAAAGTTTGCACTGAACCTGGGCGTGATGAACACCAGCTATGTGGAAGACACACGCGATTTCCCGGCTGTTGCCCCCTATCCGGCCTACACCGAAACCTATAACAGGCATGCTTTCACAGCTGCAATCGGTGTTGACATTAGCTTCTAAACCAACACTTTATATCAATAAAAAAGCCGGATGATCGTCCGGCTTTTTTTGTTTGATTCATATTACTATTTCAGCTCGAACGAAGCAAAATCAAACTGACCAAGCTGAGGCAACAAACTTGTTGCATTGACGCGGCCCGACTTTGGCCGGAGTGTGGTTTTTAGTTTGATTTCATTGTCAATCAACTGGATGGAATAGGCATGCTTACCATTGCCGTGTTCCTTCAGCAGTGCAGCCATAGCGGCGAGGTCGGCCTCGTCCATGCGATCAACTTCGAGCCTGATCAGCACCGACTTGCCCGATTGTTCGATCACGCGGTCGAGCAACTGGATGTCGTTGACTTTGAGCTCCATCATTTCCTTGTTGCGAAACGAAGGCTGCACGCCGGCATGGATGAGCACAAAGGTGCCCGGATCGAGCAAATGTTTCACCTTTAAATATGTTTCGCTGAAGAGCGTGAGCTCGGTAGAAGCATTGTGGTCCTCCACCCTGAAGCGTCCATAGGCGTTTCCCTGCTGACTGGTGAGGTGCTCGGCACTTGTTACCTGGGCGGCAAAACTGAGTTTGTGACCATTCAACTCCTGCAAATTGTCGAGGATATGTTGGATGGAGGCGTTTGTAAAATGCTGTATCTGAATTTTATAGGTATCCATTGGATGAGCGCTGATGTAAAATCCGATCGAATCGAGTTCTTCCTGGAGCTCTTTCATTTTCGACCAGCGCTCGCAATTAGGGAAAGCGGGTTCAGAAACTGCCACCTCCATGGCTTCGCCAAACAGGTTGATCTGGGCAGAGTTTTTGCTTTCCTGCACCTGCCCGGCATTGCGGATGAGTTTTTCGAGAAAGGTCTGGTTTTCGTTGTTTTCCTTGAAGAAAAACTGTGCCCTGTGGATGCCTTCGAACGAATCAAATGCACCAGAGGTAGCCAAGGCCTCCACCGTACGCTTATTGATGCTGCGCAGGTTGCTGCGCACCAGGAAGTCAAACACGCTTTTATAGCGCCCGGCGGCACTTCGTTCGTCGAGGATGCTTCCGGCCGCTGCTTCGCCCATGTTTTTGATGGCACCCAGTCCAAAGCGGATTTCGCCTTTATCGTTGACGGTGAACTTGTATTGCGACTCATTGACATCGGGCCCCAACACATTCACTTTCATGCGTTTGCACTCTTCCATAAAGAAGGTCACCTGCTTGATATCGCCAATGTTGTTGCTGAGCACCGCAGCCATATAGGCAGCAGGATAATTGGCTTTCAGATAAGCTGTCTGGAATGCGATGAATGCATAGCAAGTGGAATGCGATTTGTTGAAGGCGTAGTTGGCAAAGGCAAGCCAGTCGTTCCAGATTTTCTTGAGAACTTCTTCCGCATGCCCATTGGATGTGCCACCTGCAATGAAGTCGGCCTGCAGCTTGTGCAGCAGGTTGATGTCTTTTTTACCCATTGCCTTGCGCAAGGTGTCGGCCTGGCCTTTGGTAAAGTTGGCGAGCTTTTGCGACAGCAGCATCACCTGTTCCTGATACACGGTGATGCCATAAGTTTCTTCCAGAATTTCGTGCATGGCCTCCAGGTCGTAGGTGATGGGTTCGAGGCCATGTTTGCGTTTGATGTAGTTGGGAATGTATGCCATCGGGCCCGGCCGGTAGAGGGCATTCATGGCAATGAGGTCGTTGAAGGTGGAGGGTTTCAGGTCGCGGAGGTGCTTTTGCATGCCCGGACTTTCGTACTGGAACACCCCGATGGTTTCGCCGGCCTGAAAAAGCTCAAAAGTTTTGGGGTCGTCGAGCGGGATGTTGTCGGGGTTGATGTCGACGCCATGCCGCTGCCGGATGATCTCGATGGTATCGCGGATGAGCGAGAGTGTTTTGAGGCCAAGGAAGTCAACCTTCAGCAAACCAGCCGATTCGGCCACTGAGTTGTCGAATTGCGTAGCCCACAGGTTGGATTCCTTGCTCACCGTCACCGGAACAAGCTCACGCAGGTCGGTGGGTGTGATCACAAATCCGCAGGCGTGGATGCCCGTGTTGCGAACAAGGCCTTCGATGGCAAGCGTATTTTTGAGTATGGCCCCTTCGGTACTGTTTTCTTCAACGCGTTTTTTCAGGGCTTCACCTGCTTCAATCTGCTCGGGGCGGTATTTGTTTACAAGCTTTTCGGCCGGAAGGCTGAAAAAATCGCCAAGCTTGACATTGCCTGTAGAGGCAGCCAATTTGTTCACCTGGGCCAGGTCGGTATCGAGCGCCCTGCCAATGTCGCGGATGGCCGATTTGGTACCAAGTGTGCCGTAAGTAATGATCTGTGCTACTTTGTTTTGGCCATATTTGTTCGTTACATACTCGATCACTTTGGCGCGGCCTTCATCGTCGAAGTCGATGTCGATATCGGGCATGGAGATGCGCTCAGGATTAAGGAAACGCTCAAACAGCAAGCCATATTTGAGTGGATCGACGTTGGTGATGCCAATGGCATAGGCCACGAGCGAACCAGCAGCGGAGCCGCGGCCCGGACCAACCCACACGCCCATTTTGCGGGCAGAGGCAATCAGGTCCTGAACGATGAGGAAGTAGCCGGGATAGCCGGTTTTTTGAATGGTTTGCAGCTCAAAGTCGAGGCGGTCGGTTATCTCCTGTGTTAATGCACCATAGCGGGCCTTGGCGCCTTCGTAAGCCAGGTGCCGGAGGTAGTTATTTTCGCCTCTTTTTCCGTGATCTTCAAGGTCTTGTGGGTCGGTGAAGGCTGCAGGAATCTCAAATTCAGGAAGCAGGATATCGCGTTTGAGCGTGAAATTTTCGACTTTATCAATGATTTCGCCAATGGTTTCGATGGCCTCCGGAAGGTCGGCAAAAAGCGACAGCATTTCGGCTTCGTTTTTAAAATAAAACTCATTGTTGGGAAAACCAAAGCGGTGACCATATCCCCTTCCGATGGGATCGTGTTTTTTTGTATTGTCTTTGATGCAGATGAGCAGGTCGTGCGCTTCGGCATCGGCTTGCTCGAGGTAGTGCACATTGTTGGCTGCAAAGTATTTGATTTGGTGCTTTTTAGCCATTCCAAGCAGCCATTTGTTCAAAAAATCTTCTTCTTCCAGTCCGTGACGGTTGAGCTCGATATAAAAGTCGTCGCCAAACTGGTCTTTCCACCAGAGCAAAGCTTCTTCGGCCTGCTGTTCGCCCACATTGAGCAGCAAGCTGGGAACTTCGCCCGAGAGACCTCCTGTGGTGGCAATCAGATGCTCTTTGTGCTTGATCAGCAGCTCTTTATCGATGCGTGCCACATAATAGAACCCTTCAGTAAACGAGATGGAGCTGAGCATGGAGAGGTTTTGAAAACCTTTTTTATTCTTTGCAAAGAAAGGCACAAGGAATCCATTGTCTTTGACGCTTTTATCAAGGTGGTTACGACAGATGTAAATTTCGCAGCCAAGCACTGCCTTCATTTTTTCAGCCACCTTTTTCTTTCCATCACTTACAGCTTTGTCTTCGTTGTTGTTGTGCTCGTTCACCTTGGCCAGAAACTGAAAAGCGGCCATCAGATTGCTGGTGTCGGTGAGGCCGATGGC
>CAZBMR010000065.1:8716-15399 GCA_964492695.1 uncultured Lentimicrobiaceae bacterium | reverse complement strand
TGCACCTCCTGATCGCATTCAAATATCTGCATTTGTTCATTCTTTTTCATGTTTTTCAGGCTGAATACGACTTCATTTTCCGTATCTTTGAACCTCATCAAATTCACAAACCATAATTCGTCATGGATAAGTTATTTTACAAGGACGCCCTCAATTACCACGCACAAGGCCGTCCGGGTAAGCTGGAAGTGATTCCTACCAAGCCTTACCACACCCAACGCGATCTTTCACTGGCTTACAGTCCTGGTGTGGCCGACCCCTGTCTGGCCATCAACAAAACCCCCGAAGATGTGTATAAATACACCGCCAAAGGCAACCTGGTGGCTGTGATTTCGAATGGAACAGCCGTGCTCGGCCTCGGCGACATCGGCCCTGAAGCCGGAAAGCCCGTGATGGAAGGCAAAGGCTTGCTCTTTAAGGTGTTTGCCGATATCGATGTGTTCGACATTGAAATCAATGAAAAAGACCCGAAGAAATTTATCGAGGTGGTCAAGGCTATCGCACCTACTTTCGGAGGCATCAACCTCGAAGACATCAAAGCACCAGAATGTTTCGAAATAGAGGAAGAACTCAAAAAGCAGCTTCCCATTCCGCTCATGCACGACGACCAGCATGGCACTGCCATCATCACCTCTGCTGGTTTGCTCAATGCTTTGGAAATCAATGGAAAAAAGATTGAGAATCTGAAGATCGTCGTCAATGGTGCCGGTGCGGCTGCCGTTTCGTGCACCAAACTTTACATCAAGCTGGGTGCAAAGCCACAGAATATCATCATGTTCGACAGCAAGGGCGTGCTCAACAAAAAACGCACCGATCTGAACGAGACCAAGCTGCAGTTTGCGCACGACATTCCAGATCTAAGCCTTGAGGAAGCCCTGAAAGGTGCAGATATGTTTCTCGGACTTTCGGTTGCCGGTGTGCTGAAGAAAAACATGCTGCTTGCCATGGCCGAACACCCCATCGTGTTCGCGCTTGCCAACCCAGTGCCTGAAATTGCTTACAACGACGCCATGGCCACGCGCGACGACATCATTATGGCCACGGGCCGATCCGACTTTCCCAATCAGATCAACAATGTGCTGGGATTTCCCTATATCTTTCGCGGTGCACTTGATGTGCGTGCCGGCGAAATCAACGACGACATGAAGCTGGCTGCTTCCATGGCCCTTGCCCAGCTGGCCAAAGAGCCTGTTCCTGAGGAAGTGAACATTGCTTTCAACGTGAACAACCTGCGCTTTGGCAGGGAATACATCATTCCAAAGCCCACCGATCCGCGCCTGATCGAAAGGGTAGCTCCGGCTGTTGCCAAAGCTGCCATGGATTCGGGGGTGGCCCGCAAACCCATCAGCAATTGGGAGGCCTACATCGAAGAACTGCGTAAGCGGCTCAAAACGAGCAATCCCCTGCTCAGGCAGATCAAAACGCGCGCCAAGCATCATCCAAAACGCGTGGTGCTCGCCGATGCCGAAAATTATAAGATGCTGAAAGCAGCAGAAATCGTCCTCAACGAAGGCCTGGCTGAGCCCATCCTGATGGGGAATGCTGCCAAAATAAAGGCCATCATCCAGGAAAACGAACTCGAGCTGCAAGGTGTCGAAATCATCGATCCGCGCTCCATGGATCAGAATGGCCGCCGCAAACAATTTGCTGAGGCATTCTTCCAGCGCCGCCAACGCAAGGGCATGACCTTTGCAGCAGCCCGAAGCCTCCTCATGCACCGCAACTATTTTGGTGCGATGATGGTGGCTACCGGCCATGCCGATACGATGGTTTCGGGCCTCACCCGCAACTACCCTGACAGCATCAGGCCTGTGCTTCAGGTGATTGACAGGGCACCAGGAAACAATACCGCATCGGCCATGTACATCGTCAACAGCAAACGCGGCCCTGTCTTTTTTGCCGATTGCACCCTGAACATCGACCCCAGCTGGGAGCAACTCGTCGAAATCACGCTGCAAACATGCAAGTCGGTCAAAGAATTTAAAATCACACCGCGGGTAGCTTTGGTGTCGTATTCCAACTTTGGCTCTGCCGATGGAAAAGTGCCCGAAAAGCAGCGAAAAGCAGTGGAATACCTCCACGAGCACTATCCCGATCTGGTGGTGGATGGCGAAATACAGGCCAATGCCGCGCTCAACAATGAACTGCTTTCGGAGTCGTTTTCGTTCTCGCGCCTCATGGGCGGTCCGGCCAATGTGCTTATTTTCCCCAACCTGGAGTCGGCCAACATTGCTTACAAACTCATGCAGGAACTCGGTGGCAACGAAGTGATTGGACCAGTGCTCAACGGCATGAAGGAGTCGGTGCAAATCCTGCAAATGGGCAGCTCTGTTTCCGAGATTGTAAACATGATCACCATCGCGGTGATTGATGCACAAAACAAGGCAAAGCTGCGCAACGAATAAGATCGAAGGAAACGGACTTAAAACATTTTATTTGGTGAAAGGGCTGATTATGAACAAGATCAGCCCTTTTATTTTTTTCTCAGCACAAACAACTCGTTGCGCTCATGTTTCCTGATGGCCGAGAGCCAGTCTTTGCGGGCTGAGGGGGTTTGCTGCAGCGGAGCATTGAGGTAGCTGAGCAGCTCAAACCTGTTTTGCAACAGTTCCTGACGGATGGGATGCGCCGTGGTGAGGCCTGCAAGCTCGGCGAAGTTGGAAAAAAGCAATACCAGCAGGGTTTCAGGCTGCAAATGTGCGTGGGCTTCATCAAAGAAATGATTGAAAAAACCGGGCTCATAATGCGTGGCCCAATCCAGGGTGTTGCTGCTTTGGCCAGGTATCCATGGTGGGTTAAAAACCAGCAGGTCAACATCATGCATATCAACATATTCGAATAGCGAGCATTCCACGAGAGTCAACTTGCCGGCAAAGGCTGTTTGGGCAAGATCAGCCTGAAGGCTTATCAGGGCATTGGGGTTGATGTCGGTGGCCGTAACCCGTGTCGCGCCATGTTTGAGCAGGTAGTGTGTCAACAGGCCGCAGCCGGTTCCCATATCCACTGCATGCCGAAAGGGCGGCTGTTGTGCCAGCCAGCCGTCAAACAGCTGCAGGTGCTCCGTTCTTGTGGGAAAGTAAACGCCATAATAAGGATGAATCAGTGTGTCAAGGTTGGGAAAACGGATGCCTTTTTGATGCCATTGCCAGGCACCGTTCATGCCCAGAAAATCGGTAAAGCGCATCAGAAAAGGCGCGTCAGTTGGGTAAAACGCCGACAGCCAGGGATTGGGTGGCGCACCGTGCAGCAGCACTTTGCCATGTTGCACACGCAGCATGAGCAGGTTGGTGAGCTGCAGCAGGGCGGCCCTGTTGTTTAATGATGAGACATAGTCGTTCACCGGATGCTGCCTGCCAACCTGCTGTTTGAGCCAGCTGTAGAAGGCCATGGCTGTGCCATAGGTGTCGGAGGCAACCACCGTTGCTCCCTTTTGCATTTTTTGCAACAACCACCTGTAAGGTGCTGCTGCAGTGAGTGCCACAGTGTCGGGTTTTTCCTGAAAAGTGGCAGGCCGGATGTGGGAGGATGCCAATTGAGCTGCTTGCTCCATCAGTTGTTCACCAGCAGCTTAAAGCCCACACCATGCACATTCATCAGTTCGATGGAGGGGTCTTCCTTGAAATATTTGCGCAGTTTGGTGATGTACACGTCCATCGAGCGGGCGTTGAAATAGCTGTCGTCGTACCAGATTTTGTTGAGTGCCACCGATCGGTCGAGCACATTGTTGAGGTTTTCGCACAGCAGCCTGAGCAGCTCCGACTCTTTTGAAGTAAGTTTGTTTTCTTCGCTGCCACGGGTGAGCAGCTGTCTGTTGTAGTCGAAAGTGAAGCTTCCGATGGTGAAAACGGTGGGTCGTGCGGTGTCTTCGGCCGAGCGGCGGATGATGGCTTTGATTCTGAGCACGAGTTCTTCCATGCTGAAAGGCTTGGTGAGGTAGTCGTCGGCACCCAGCTCAAAGCCTTTCACCTTGTCTTCCTGCATGGCTTTGGCAGTGAGGAAAAGCATGGGTACTTTTTTGTCGAGCTTGCGGATTTCGGCTGCCAGTGTGAAGCCGTCCATCACGGGCATCATCACGTCGAACACGCAAAAGTTGAAATCGTCGCGCTTGAATTTCTCGAGTGCTTCATGTCCATCGCCGCAGAGGGTGGTCGGATATCCTTTGGCGTCGAGGTAGGCCTTGAGAATGGTGCCAAGGTTTTTGTCGTCCTCGGCCAGTAAAATTTTCATCTGTTGTTCCATGGTCATTTTTTCATTAAGCTTGGCTGCTCAGCGGCAGCCTGATATAAAATGTTGATCCTTTTTTCAATTCGCTGTTCACACCAATCATGCCACCCATTTTTTCCACCACAGCCTTCACATAACTCAGGCCCAGGCCGAAGCCTTTCACGTTGTGGACATTGCCGGTGGGCACGCGGTATAATTTTTCAAAAATACGCTTTTGATTGGCACGGCTGATGCCCATGCCATTATCGGTCACACTCAGCTCGATGGCGTTGGGTATGTTACGGCTTCTAACCACAATCTGCGGAATGTCTTCGGTGTATTTGAGGGCGTTGTCGAGCAGGTTGAGCACAATGTTGGTCATGTGCACCTTGTCCCCGGTCACCACACTGTGCTCGGCTTTGAGGTCGGCAAAAATATGTCCGTTTCGGCTTTTGGCCTGCAGCATTTTCGAGGCCACGGCTTCCCTGATCAGTTCGTGAAAGTCGAGCTTGTCCTGCCGGAGCATGAGTTGCCCCTTTTCGAGCACGGCCGACTGCAACACCTGTTCGGCCATCATTCCAAGCCTTTTATTTTCCTCATCTATCATGCTGATATAGGTGGAATAGAGCACTTCCGATTTTTGTATGTCATTGTCGCGCAAGGCTTCACAGGCCAAACCAATTGTTGAGATGGGTGTTTTAAACTCGTGGGTCATGTTGTTGACAAAGTCGTTTTTCATTTCCGAGAGTTTTTTTTGCCGCAGGATGACCCAGATGGTGGAGGCAAATGCGAGGATGATGACGAGGATAAAGAGGCCGGATACAAGCAGCAGGGTAGAGAGCTGCCGCACGAGGAAGCGTTTTTCGTAGGGAAAATAAACGAGCAGCCTGTCGGCAAAACGAACAGGCGAAATGGTAGGGTAGAGGTCGAAAGCGAAACTTTGATCGATCAGCTGTTGCGGATAGCGCCCGGTTTTTTGAAAGAGCATGGCGTTTTTGGTGGGGCTGTAGATGCCCAGCTCAAAGTCGGTGTCGATGCCAAAGCGGCGAAACTCGGCGCGCAGCATGCTGTCGATGCGCACAGGCTGCAGCTCCTTGATGCGTTCGGAGGCTTCATTGTAACCAAAAATCATTTCCTGAAGTTTCTCCTCGGCAATGGTCGTGCGTCGGATAAAGGCCGCATACTCGTCCTGCGTCATGGGCTTTTGCAGCTCCACAGCCATGCTTCTCTTGAGCGAGTCATACACAGCAATGAGGTTGGCGCGCTCGTTCATAAGCGTGACATGGTATTCGTATTGCCGTTTCATTTCCTCCTTTTCGAGCACCATCACCACCTGCTGCATGGCCTGGTTTACGTCGCGCACAAAGGTGGCTTCCTTCACCTTCACGGCATCGCCGATCAGGTAGATTTGAATGGCCATCATTCCCGCAAGGGCTGCCGACATCAATACGACTATTCCAATGAGAAGTTTCTTATTCACAAAGCAAAGGTAAACCATTGATGTGCATGGTTTACAGATGCTTAACAAATCTTAACAACCGTTATGGTTCGTTAACAGCCTGCGCCGCTTATTGATATTATTTTTGCATCAGTTCTTTTCATACCTCTTTAAGTTAAAGTGATCGACACCCCGCTGGTGGAAATCACTGTGCGTAAAAGGTTTTCATAAATTTTGGTTTTTGGTTCGGAGAGGCGGGCATGATTGTCTGCCTCTTTTTTTTGCCTCCCAACACAGCCAGCAGCCTTTCTTTGTAATTTTGCAGCGCTTAAAATGAATCATTTATACCCTTTAATCTTATGATACAAGTGAAATTAGGTCTTGAGCAGCTTTATGGCTTCATTCCAAAAGAGGAGCTGCTTGCCTACGACAAGAAGATTGTGAGTGCCTACCGTCAGATCTACAACAAAACCGGCGCTGGCAACGATTTTTTGGGCTGGGTTGATCTGCCCTCTTCCATCACCGAAGCCGAAATCAGCGCCATCGAAGCCCATGCTGCAGAATTACGCGCGAAGGCCGATATTTTTGTGGTGATCGGTATTGGCGGATCATATCTGGGTGCGCGTGCCGTGATCGAATCCATGACGCATCATTTTGCCCAGCTCAACGGGCAAAAAGGTCCGCACATCATTTATGCAGGGCAACACATCAGCGAAGACTATACGGCCGATCTGCTCGAGCTCCTTGACAAAAAGGATTATGCCATAGCCGTGATCAGCAAATCGGGAACCACCACCGAGCCGGCCATCGCATTTCGCATCCTGAAAGCCCACATCGAAAAGAAATATGGCCTCGAAGAAGCCCGCAAACGCATTGTGGCCATCACCGACAAAAGCCGTGGTGCCTTGAAGCAACTGGCTGACAGCGAAGGATATGTTTCGTATGTGGTGCCCGACGATGTGGGGGGGCGCTATTCGGTGCTGACGCCTGTGGGCCTGCTGCCCATTGCCGTGGCAGGAATTGATATCCGCCAGCTGATTGA
>CAZBMR010000065.1:0-8616 GCA_964492695.1 uncultured Lentimicrobiaceae bacterium | reverse complement strand
CAATACATACAGGAAGGCCTTCGCATCTTGTTCGAAACCGTGATATCCGTTGAAAACCCTGCCCGCGAAATGCGTGTGCCCGATGCCGATAACGACCTCGATCAGCTCAACTACATCGCCGGAAAACGACTCTCGGAAGTGAACCACAAGGCCGAGCAGGGAACCATTCTTGCCCATGTTGACGGAGGAGTGCCCAATATCCGCATCAGCATTCCCGAAATCAATGCCAACACCATCGGGCAGCTCATCTATTTCTTCGAAATGGGCTGTGCATTAAGTGGTTATATGCTGGGCGTGAATCCTTTCGACCAACCCGGTGTGGAAGCCTACAAGAAAAATATGTTTGCCTTGCTGGGTAAAAAGGGTTTTGAATCGCAAACGGCCGAACTCACCAAAAGGCTCAATGGCTGATACAGGCAAACTCGAAGGCATTGCCTTCAAAACGGCCAAGCGAGGCCCCATGCACACCACCGATGCCTGCTTTGTGGGCCTCGAAACCGGCGTTCACAACGATGTGCGCGGCTTGCCCGGCAAACGGCAGGTGACGGTGCTCAGCCGTGAAGCCTTTGATTTGGCATGCGCCGAGCTGGGCATGGAATTGCCCTGGACCATCCGCCGCGCCAACCTGCTGGTGAGTGGGCTGCATTTGGCAGAAACAAAGGGAAAGCGCATACAGATAGGGGAGGTGTGGCTCGAAATTACGGGTGAGACCGACCCCTGCCACCGCATGGACGAACAGCAGCCCGGCCTGAAAGATGCCCTGATGCCCGACTGGCGTGGCGGTGTGCTTTGCCGTGTTTTGTCAGAAGGCTTCATCAAAATTTCCGATCCGGTGATGCTTCACGAAAAATCCATGCCATGAAACTCAAACAAGTGCTCCCTTTAGTAGCGGTTGCGCTGCTCGCTGCCTGCCATCCGCCACAACAATCCAGGCCGGCATTGTCTGACCTTGCAGGCCTGTGGATTACCACCGATGGTGCACTGTTATATGAAGAATGGACGGTTGCAACCGACTCGCTGCTCACGGGCCGCAGCTACAGCGTGAACAATGGCGACACATTGCTGCTTGAAGAGATGCGTATGGCGGTGCTGAACGGAAAACTGCACTTTTTTGCGCGTGTGCCCGGTCAGAATCAAGCCGAAGAAGTGGGTTTTGGGCTCACAGCAACGGAAGGCACCGCCTGGGTGTTCGAAAACCTGCAGCACGACTATCCCAACCGCATCGTTTACCAGCTGAGCTCAGATACAACCCTGGATGCCAGGATAGAAAATGCCAAAGGAAACAAGCAGAAACTGTTTCATTTCAAACGCTTGCAATAAAACACCTTTTTCAGGGAATAATCATAAAAAAGGCGAAGCCAGACAGCTTCGCCTTTTTTTATTAAATGACATTTCCCAACTTCGACAATGCAACACAGATCGTCGAAATACCTGATGCCATATCCATCCAATAACACAAGTTTCTGCCACTTTTGGAAATCACATATGACTAAAAACACTTCCATCTTGCACCGGGTCGGGCGGGGAGGCGGTGGGATGAACAGGGAGCGTGCGCCCGGCGTGAATCGCCAAACAGCTGGAAATCTTGCAAGGCAGCCCCCAAAAGGGGCTGTTTGTAAAGTGCCATGCTTGCTGGATGGTCTTCAAAACAACCATGCTCTGCCTATCTTTCTCAAAGGAACCTTGCCTGCATGGCGCTTTACAGGACCTTGCACAGATTTCCGCTGTTTGGCGAGAGCGGGGAGATCCATTTGTTCATCCCTTGATCTTTGGTACTTTCCATCAAGGGAAAGTACAAATAAACAATCCTTTGGTGAGCTATATTGCTGAGATAGTCAAACAGCTCAGTTATCATTCACATGATTCAAAATGTCCTCAGGAGTGTCATTTTCAGAGGTTTCAGGCCGTGCATGCGCACCAACAACTCATTCATTCTTTTTTTTGTCATGAAGTCTGCGGCAACGTTGCCTCATAAAAAAACAATCGATAATCTTTAAAACAGCCATTGAAGTGTTTTTGTCGGGGTTAGCGCCACATTCAAACATAAATCAATAGCAATATCTCATTATATATCAATACTTTATGAAATTAACTTTGATACAGTGTCGAAGTCAGGCCTGTTTTAAATCAAACGCTTGCAATAAAACTCCTTTTTCACAGGGAACAATCAAAAAAAAAGGCGAAGCCAATCAGCTTCGCCTTTTTTAATGAATGTTATTTCATTTATTCTTCACTGCTCATGCCTTGCAGTGCAGCTGTCTGACTGCTGCTCCTGAGGTCGTTCTGAACAATGTTCATTTCATTGATCAGGTTGGTGGCACCGGCAAATTTGTCCACGATCAGCAACACATAGCGGATATCCACGCTGATGGTGCGTTGCAGCGCCGGTTCAAAGGCAATGTCGCCACTCATGGCTTCCCAGTTGCCATCGAATGCCAGGCCGATGAGCCTGCCTTCGCCATCAATCACCGGGCTGCCCGAGTTGCCGCCGGTGATGTCGTGGTTGGTGAGGAAATTCACCGTCATGCTGCCATCGGCGTTGCCATAGCGGCCATAGCCACCCGAAGCAATGATGTCTTTGAGTTTTTGTGGCACTTCAAACTCCCACACCGATGGATCTTCTTTTTCCATGATTCCTTTGGTGGTGGTGGTGTAGTTGTAGTGAACGGCATCGGCCGGATAGTAATCCTGCACGGTGCCATAGGTGAGGCGCAGGCTGAAATTGGCATTGGGGTAGAAGGTGCGCCCGGGTTGCATTTTTTGCAAGCCGGCAACAAAGAGGCGGTTGCCCAGCTTGAGGTCGTCGGATGCTGCGGCCGCTGCTTTCTGAAGTTCCTGATTTTTGGTTGTAAAAGCGCGCATGAGCTGAAATGCAGGGTCTTTGGCCAGGGTTTTGGCGTTTGGTTTTGCCAAAAATTCCTTCATTTTGTTGTAGTCGCCAAACATCGAGGCTTCGTAAATTTTGTTGGACAGCTCGCCGAAATTGCCTTTGGCATTGCCCTGCATCTTAACAAACAATTCGGGTTGCTGATTGGCTGGTACACCCTGGCTGTACATTTCGAGCATGCGCGCAAGCAAGTTTCGGTCGATGGTGGCATCAAAGTTTTTGTACCAGTCGTCGAGGCTTTTTTCCAGTTTCGAGCTTTCTGCCTTCAGGGCTTCGGGATCGTGTTTCCGGGTGATCAGCAATTCGTATAACTTATTGAAGCGGTTGGCATTACCCAGAATTTCGGCACCTGAATAAATGGCCTCGGTCATGTACCAGCGCGAGAGGTTGTAGGGGGCCATGGTTTTGTAGGCCGATTCGATGAGCGGCAAAGCCTGTCCGTATTGGGCTTTCATGTCGGGATGTGCATTGAGCCACTCGTTGAACTGTTGCTCGGTTTGCTGTTTTTTCTCCACCACATCCAGGCGTTTCAGCCCCCTTGTCTGTCCGATAAAATATTTCCAATAGTTGGAAACGCCTGCATACTTGCTGGCGTATTTCAGGCGCACTGCCGGGTCTTTTTCCATGCCTTCGTCCATGATGCGAAGCTTCTCGGCCCTGATTTTCACGCGGGTGGGATTGGTTTCGTTCACGGCCATGGCCACACCCCATGAGGTGAGGTAGCGGTCGGTGCTGCCGGGATTGCCCATGATCATGGCAAAATCGTCTTTTTTGATGCCATCGAGCGAGATGGGCAGCGAATGACGGGGTTTGAAGGGTTTGTTGTCGGGGCTGTAGGCCGCAGGTTTGTTGTCGGCACCGGCATACACACGGAAGAGGCTGAAATCGCCGGTGTGGCGCGGCCACATCCAGTTGTCGGTGTCAGCACCAAACTTGCCAATGGATTCGGGCGGGGTGCCTACCAGCCGGATATCTTTAAATGTTTCGTAAACAAGCAGGTAGTATTCGTTTCCATCGAAATATTCCTTCACAATGGCGTTGTAGTGGTTACCCTCGGTGGCGGTTTTCGTAATTTCTTTCATGGCAGTGGCCACTTTTTCGGCCCTGTCTTTTTCAGCAGTTTGTGCCGTGATGCCATCAAGCACCTGTGCTGTAACATTTTCCATCCGGATTAAAAACTGAACAGTTAAGCCTTCAACCGGTATTTCTTCTGACAAATTGCCGGCCCAGAATCCGTCTTTCAGGTAGTTGTGCTCAACCGAACTCACCGATTGAATGGAACCATAACCACAATGGTGGTTGGTGAGCAACAGGCTTTGGTCGGAGATGATTTCGCCGGTGCAACCCCTTCCAAAAATCACCACGGCATCTTTCAGGCTGCTGCCATTGATGTTGTAAATCTGTTCGGCGCTGAGCTTCAGCCCCATCTTTTGCATATCGGCATGGTTCAGCTTTTCAACAAGCATGGGAATCCACATTCCCTCGTCGGCACGTATGCCTGCCGGCAACATTGCCGCAATGAAAAGCACAATAAGAATCAGTTTTTTCATGTTTAAATTATTAGTTGAAACGAATAAGTTTTGCAAAGGGCGACAAAGCTATGAAAAAAACAAAACCTTTCAGTATGGCTTTTTTAGGGCTTTAAGTTATTGGTTATGAATTGAAAGAATGCGGCTGGACAAGGCGTTTTTTTCATACCTTCGCACACGTATGAAAGATCGATTCAATCACTGAAACCACAGGATGTATGGAAAATGGAAGTTGCAGCTGGCCGGGAAACAATGCCCTGATGCGGGCCTATCACGACAACGAATGGGGCGTGCCACTGCACGACGACCAAAAGCTGTTTGAGTTTTTGGTGCTCGATGCCTTTCAGGCAGGGCTCAGCTGGCAAACCATCATCAACAAGCGGGAGCATTTCCGCAAAGCCTTCGACGGTTTCGACCCACACCGCATTGCAGCATACAACAGCCAAAAAATAGAAGCACTGATGCAGGATCCTGGCATCATCCGCAACAGGTTGAAGATCAGTGCTACCATCGGCAACGCCAGGGCCTTTCTTCGCCTGCAGCAGGAGCATGGATCATTTGACAACTATATCTGGCAGTTTACCGGTGGCACCACGCTTGTGAATCGTTTTGAAACACTTGCCGACATACCTGCACGCACCGCTCAATCCGACGCCATGAGCAAAGCGCTTGTCAGCGAGGGGTTTAAATTCGTTGGCAGCACCATCTGCTATGCCTTTATGCAGGCTGCCGGTATGGTGAACGACCACCTCGTGTCGTGTTTCAGGCATCCATCGCACACCGGCTAAAAGCAAGTGCAGCCCTGACGGCTGTTCACACAGCTTTTAAATGTACCTTTGCTGTGAATTAATAAACAGAAGCAAATGGAGCCTGTCATACGGGTCATCATTGTGGACGACCATGAAATTTTTCGCAGTGGCCTCAAGATGGTCATCAACAAGCTGGGCTATGCCAAAGTGGTGGCCGAAGCCGCTGATGGGGCTGAGTTTTTGGCCCTGCTCGATGAGGAAGAAACCGATATTGTGCTCATGGACATCGAGATGCCGGTGATGAACGGCATCGAAGCCACCAAACGCGCCATTGCAAAAAAGCCTGCACTCAAGGTGATTGCCCTGACCATGTTTAAGGAAGATGCCTACATCAGCCATATGATCGAAGCCGGGGTGAAGGGCTTTCTGATTAAAAACATTCGCAAGGAGGTGCTCGACAGGGCTTTGCAGGCGGTGTACAACGGCAAAACCTATTACAGCGAGGAGCTGTGGGACTATTTTACCAAAAGCAGGGTGAAGGATGATAAACCCGAAAACGACCTGGCGCTCACCCGCCGCGAACTCGAGGTGCTCGCACTCCTGGCCGAGGGACTGAGCAACAAGGAAATTGGCGACAGGTTGTTTGTGAGCGAACGCACCATCGTGGGTCATAAATCAAACCTGATGGCCAAAACCAATACCAAAAACACGGTGAGCCTGCTGGCATATGCCATCCGAAACGGCTTGATTGATATTTGAGTCTGGGACCGTGAACAGCAAGCCCGAAAATGCGGGGACTGAGCAGTGGAGGGGTTGGCATGACACGAAGCGGGCGCTGACTTTCAGGCTTTTAGACTTTCAGACTTCATTGAGCTATGGCACAAAGTTTCTCAAAGAAACACAAAGAAACACAAAGGGCTGACGCATAATGATTAGTGATGAATGAATAATGAACGCATAGCCATTACCCATCACACATTACCCGTCACTCCCTTAACCTTGAACTGACTTCCGACTCCCAGACAAATACGCGCCAGCACATTAACCATTAACCATTTATCATTAAAACCCCCTGTGAGACGGAGATCAACCATAATTGAGCGGTGCATCGGGACCGATTGGCAAGCCAAGCACCAACCAAACCACGAGCAGCAAGGTCCACACGATGGCAAAGATCACAGTGTAGGGCAACATGGTTGAGATGATGGTTCCAATGCCGGCATTGCGATCGTATTTCTGCATAAAGGCCACTATCAAAGCAAAGTACGACATCATGGGCGAGATGATGTTGGTCACCGAATCGCCAATACGGTAAACCACCTGGGTGAGCTCGGGGCTGTAGCCCAGCAGCATGAACATGGGGATGAAAACCGGTGCCATGATGGTCCATTTGGCTGAAGCACTGCCCATTACCATGTTGATCATGGCAGTGATGATGATGAAGCCAATCATCAGCGGAATGCGTCCCATGCCCGACGACTGCAGGATGCCCGCCCCCTCAATGGCAAAAATCAATCCCAGGTTGGTCCATTTGAAGTAAGCCACAAACTGGGCGGCAAAAAAGACGAGCACGATGTAAACGCCAAGGGCTTCCATCGATTTTCCCATGCCTTTCATCACATCGCTGTCGTTTTTGATCGTTCCGGCACCGATGCCATAGGCGATACCCATGAGTGCCGCACTGATGAAAATGATGGCCACAATCCCATCCATAAAGGGCGAGTGCAGCAAACTGCCTGTTTCTGCATCGCGCAAGAAACCATTTGCCGGAACGATGCCCCACAATATGATGGCTATCAGCGCAAAAGCGGTTATCACCGCATAACGTAAGCCCTGCTTCTCTTTGTGTGTCAGCTGCTTGATTTCTTCTTTTTCCACACCTTCGTACCTACCAAGGCGGGGTTCGACCATCTTTTCGGTGACCCATGTTCCTGCAGCGGCTATCAGAAATGTGGAAGTAAACATGAAGTAGTAGTTGGCAGCGGGATTGACCACATAGCCCGGATCGATGATCTGAGCCGCTTCCTGCGAAAGACCTGCAAGCAGGGGATCGATGGTTCCGAGCAGTAGGTTGGCGCTGTAGCCGCCCGACACGCCTGCAAAGGCTGCTGCCAATCCTGCAACAGGATGCCTGCCAACGGCCAGAAAAATGATGGCACTCAGCGGCACAAGCAGCACATAGCCCACTTCGCTGGCGGTGTTGGACAAGATGCCTGCAAAAACCACCACGAAAGTCAGTATGCGGCGCGGCGATGACAACACCATCAGGCGCAAGGCCGTGCCAATGAGGCCCGATCCTTCGGCGATGCCAATTCCGAGCATGGCTACCAACACCACCCCAAGGGGTGCAAAACCCGTGAAATTTGGAACCATGCCGGTGATGATCATGTGCAAGCCCTGCACCGAAAGCAGGTTGACAGGCCGGATGGTTTCGCCTGTGCCGGGATGCACCACTTCCAGATTGAACTGCGCAGCCACCCACGACAGCAGCAGGGATAGTCCGGCAAAGATGGCAAACAAGGTGGCGGGATGCGGCAAGGCGTTGCCCACTTTTTCGATGAAGTGCAAAAAACGGTCGGTCAGGCCACTGGGCTGCTTTTTGGAAGGTGACATTTGCAAAAATTTTAGGTTTATCGCATCTGGTGCAAGATTTTACAAGCTTTCTTCAGACCTTCTAACGCAATTTCTGAGGCGATTGTTCAACGGATGCACACGGATGGCTTTCCCGAATGGGAAAGTGGGATTATACACTGATTGTCTGTGAGGGGCTGCCTTGCGGATGATATATTTTAGCCACGAATGGCACGAATGGATTTCCCTGTAAGGAGTTAAAGATTCAAGGATTTGAAGGCTGGCGCGTGATTTCTTATGTCCACGGATGAACACGGATGGCTTTCCCTAACGGGAAAGTGTGATATAGTCCACGCATGTTTTGGATGCACACGAATGGCTTTCGGCATGCCTGCGGCATTTCGAAAGGGCTGACGAAAAATGATTAATGAAGAATGATTAATGAAGAATGAATAATGAACGCATAGCCATTACCCACCACACATTACCCATCACCCCCTTGAACTTTGAACCTTGAACTGACCTTCAGACATCTGACCTTCAGACCTTTAGACTTTCAGACCTTAGACTTTCAGACTTCATTGAGCTATTACACAAAGTTTCTCAAAGGAAGCACACAGAGATACACAAAGGGCTGGCGCGGGCTTATTCGCGCATTCGCGGCTATAAAATCAATCTTTCGGGAAGGACAAATCATCTTCCGGAAAGCACGTTCAATCTTTCGGGAAGGACAAAACAACTTCCGGAAGGCACGTTCAATCTTCCGGGAAGCACGATCAATCTTCCGGGAAGTACGTTCAATCTTCCGGGAAGCACGTTCAATCCTCCGGAAGGCACATTCAATCTTCCGGGAAGCACGTTCAATCTTCCGGGAAGCACG
>CAZBMR010000064.1:11244-15592 GCA_964492695.1 uncultured Lentimicrobiaceae bacterium | reverse complement strand
CGCAAATCCGGCAAGGAAATAGCTGTCGTAATCCATATCGAAACCATCAGTAGCTTCTTCAACGAAGCGCAGGATGGTTTCCTGCAGGGTGCCGCCGGCTGGGTCGATGGCATGCAGGACAATGCGGTCGTCGGAGGCTTTATTTTTATACCAGGCAGTGGCATTGTGGGCTCTGGCACTTTTGGGGATCGTGACCGAATTGCTGTTGACAGAGGTGTAGATCATGAAGCCATTATTAGCTGGGATATAGCCTCCGGGAGTTATAACGGAATAGCTTGCATTTCCTTCGTTCCAAATCTGGGCGTTGGCTGCAATGTTATTGAGCGTCCAACCGGTGCCCCATTGGAGGGCACTGCTGTAGGGGTTTCCAAGCAGGTTCCAGCCTTTATAGTAACTGCTCCCTGTATAGGTAAGACCCGTAACGTTCACATCTTCAGTATTCAAGTTTCCTGAAAACGTTTTTGTGGAGGTAGCTTGATTGGCAATCAGATAGCCTTTCCCCACGGTGAAATTAGTTTCAAAAGAACCATTCAATCCGTTTCCTGAAGCCGTACGGTTAATCCATTCGTTGGTGGGTTCGCTCCATGAATAAAAGTCATCACCCGAGCCGGCTGTATGAAAGTCACTAATGGGTTGTGAGGATACAGGACTGCTAAGGAAATGCCACCCTTTGTTGGCAACCCCTGAATGTCCGGCGATGTAGCGTTGTTGGTTGATGGTGCCTCCATTGTTGGTGAGTGTGCCGTTGATGATGAGCGAGCCTGTGCCGGTGGCATCGCTGGCAATGGTAAGCGTGGCGCCGGATTCAATGGTGAGGTTGTTGACGGAGATTTGACCGGTGGCAGCAATCACAGGGTCGTTGGTAACGTTGGGAATGATGGCATTGTCTGAGCTTGTTGGCGCTATGCCGCCTGTCCAGTTGGAGGCTGTGGCCCAGTCGGTGCCATTGTTCCCGTTCCAGATGATATCCACTGGATCATAGTAATTAATATTGTCAATATACACATCTGTAAATGTTGCGCTTGTATTAAACTGAATAATATTGATGTTTGAATTTGTAAGGGTCGTTAAATCAACTATTTGTCCAATTGAAGAGCTGCTGACAGATTTAGTTTTTGCCGGATTAAGTATATCCGAAGCATCAATTGTACCGTCAGAATCCAATGTTACAGTAAAATTGCCAGTGCCGGTTGAAGCAAAGCCGAGGTAAAATGTGAAGATTTTAAATTTGTCTGTCCACGAAATTGTGAACGATTTGTTAGCTTCAAAAAGTCTTAAATTGTTTGAACCGCTGGATGTTGCTACCTCAAAATTTGAGCTTGTGCTGGATAATCCCCAAGTGACGCCGTTTTCGATGAAACTTGCAGGAGGTGTACCAAGCGTGAGACTAGTAAACTCAAGGGTTGCATTTGCATTTTCTTGCGCTTGCACTTGATCATTTGCACAAAGGAAAAGCAAACAGATTAAGCATGTTGGCAATAGCGTGTAAAACATTTTCATAGCACATTGGATTTAGCTGGTTACGATTGGGTAATGTTGTGATTCAGCGTTTAAAGGCTGATTGTTGCGCGCAAAAATAATTCACAAGCTTTGAAAGGTGGTCAAATGTAGTACCTTACAAAAAGTAAACATTGCCTGAAAAAAGCATCGAAATTGATTGCAGTTATTTTCAATTAACTAATATACAATTAGTTATGTTGAATAAAAAATTGCTTATCAACTGATAACTTGAACTAAATCTGGTTCAGATAGCTCACCAAATTGTCGCTGCGCTGCAATCCGAGCTTTGCACGCAGCCTGTACCGGCCCATTTTAATGGTGTCAACAGATTGGGAGGTGATGGCCGAAATTTCTTTGCTCGACATGTTCATTTTCATAAAGGCGCACAGCTTCAGTTCATTGGCAGTGAGGTCGGGATGTCGAAGGGTTAGGTTCTTGTTGAAGTCGCCATGAATTTCCTTGAAGCGCTTTTCAAACTCAGGCCAAAGTTGCTCTTCGGAAGTTTTGGTGAGGTTGCGCACTATGTTTCTCAGTGTCGTGTCGTGGTCGCTTGCATCGAGTTGCACCTTTTTTAGTTCATCCGAAATGCGCAGGAGTGACTCGTTTTTCTTTTGCATGGCCAACAGATGTGTGGCCAATTCGCGGTTTTTAAAATCAACCTCCCGCAATAGGTGCTCCTTTTCCAATTGGATCTTTTGGTGATCCAACTGTTTTTGCATCAGATTGTTACGTTGTCTGAACAAAGCAATTGCCAATAGCAGCAGAATCACGAGGCTGCCCAAAACAACAAATGCGATAAGGTTATTTTTTCGCGTGTGTGCCGATTTCATTTCCAGCACCTCAATTTCTTGATTTTTTATTTGCTCTACCAGTTCAAAACGAAGCTGACGGGCTTTTTCGTCCTGACGCGCTTCATCGGCCCTGATGCTATCGTTGAGCTGAACGAGTTGTTCGAGGTAGAAAAATGACGAATCGATCAAGCCTTGTGCACGAAAGATATCTCTGAGTAACGATAGCGCTTCGCGCTCCCGCAGCCTGTTCAGACTGTGCCTGCCCAGCTGGAGTGACAGGTGCGCATGATGAAGTGCATTACTGTGTTGATTTGCATCTAAATAGGTGCGGCCAAGACGAGCATGAACCAATGAAAGGTTTCGCGTAAAGCCTGCCTCAGTAGTGAGCTTGAGTGATTTATCAAGATAGTATAAAGCGCTGTCGTAGTTGCCTGATTTGTCAAAATACTGTCCAATGTTGAGGTAATTTTGTGAAAGCCAAAGCAAATTGCCATGTATCTTATTAAGGTTCACCGCCTTTCTCAAATAGAAAAGCGAGGAATCAGCCATACCTCTGTAACGAAAACCAACAGCAAGGTTGTTGAGCACCGCTGCTGCAGTTGAATCTTTTCCTTCCCCAACGAGGATTTCGTACAACTTTCGGAAATAGGGCTCAGCTTTTTCATACTGGCCTATGGTTTGATAGAAAATCCCTGTTTGATTGATGATGCGGATGAGCAAAGCCTGATCACCACTTTTTTCGGCATGTTCAATGGCATCAAATTGAAATTGCTCAGCTTTGCCTGAGTTATAATTCATGTAAAGTTCAGCCAGATAAGCGTTTGCACTTGCCAGTCCTTTCTCGAAACCAAGCTTATCCGACAACTGAAGGGCCTCAGTGGCCGTGTTGAGTGCGTTTGCCGGATCTTTGAAAACGAATGCTCTGGTTTGTTTCAATAGCCAGTTGACTTTTGCAGTGTCTGCTTTGGTGGGTATGATTGAATCAAATTGCTGCTCTGAAGCAAATAAGCTCATCGAATGCATCAGTGATACAATGATTTGCATCACAATCATGCCGGTTAGGGATATTGTTTTCATGGTTCAGCTGCAAATATAGGCTTTCTGCTCGTTTTCATCATTGATGTATCAGCGATTAAATTCGATTTTCCTGCCCTCAGCCCCAACACGAAGTGATTTTTTGTCCGCTTTCAGCATTTCCTGATCGATTTTTACGATTCCAACAGCAATAAAAAGTTTACAAACGGTTTAAAAAGCAGCAGCCATCGCATGCCAGGCGATCGAATCTGTATTTATTTCTAATTTTACGCAAAACTTGTTTCCATGAGATTAGGTATTCGTCACAAGCTCTTGCTCTATTTTTTTGTACCCGTTTTATTCATCACTGGTCTTATTGAATGGGTAAATTTCCGTCAAATGATGTCGTTGCTGAAGGAGCGCCAGACTTTCGATTTCGCAGTGAAAGCCAACCAGTTGAATCTGATTTTCTCACGTATTGCAAATCAGGCCGAAAACTCGGCTACATTTTTCCGGCGCGATTATTTGCCTTTGCCTCGCCTCGATGCAACAACCATTTACCCTTTGCTTGAACAATACCTGAAGAAGTATCCCGAGTTCTCCGGAATCTCCCTCTCTTTTGTGAAAGACACCCTGGGCATGGCTGACTCGCTGAAACAGTATGCCATTTTTAAACAAGCGGAAAAGACAGTAAGAAAGCAGTTCACACATGCACAGATTGGGTTTCTGGAACAAGACTATATCAAGCAGGTGGATATGCGAACCATCACTACCTGGATTCCTACGCGCAAGGACAGCCTGCGCTCCGACGTCTTTATTACTTCCTGTTCATTTCCCCTTATCCGTAACAACCGCGTTGAAGCTGTGGTGACCTTTGACCTGCCCATCGAAAAAGTTGTCGACATTCTCGAACAGGTTTACAAAGATGTTTTTCACTATACTTTGCTCACAGGTAATCATTTTTCACTGATCTACAGCACCGAAGATTCCCTGATTATACGAAAGTCGAACAACATCATCAAGCTGCAAACCAGCATCCTCGA
>CAZBMR010000064.1:0-11144 GCA_964492695.1 uncultured Lentimicrobiaceae bacterium | reverse complement strand
GTGATGGCTGTAAAAGAAATTATTCACAACACCTGTGTTTCAGCATACGAAGATAGTATGCTCACTGTGAGTGTATTACGTTCCATGTCGGCATTCACCATCAGTTTTACCAATCGGGGGCCGGTGATCGAACCGGAACGGCTTGAACTATTAGGCAAACCTTTCGAACTTGTTGAAGATCATCATGATAAACACACTGGTTTAGGCTTGGCCGTTGTCAGCACCATCATGCAGATGCACGGAGGCAAAATGAAAATTGAAAACGATGGTGATGCTGGTGTTGTTACCAAATTGATTTTTCCTTTAAAGTAGAAAGGCTTTTAAAGGGATCATGCGGAACACGGATTTTTCTGCTGACGCAGCATTTAAAACCTAAACCAAGGATAGGGTTTGTTTATAAAATCAAGCAATCGCGGAAGACCTTCCTGCGGTGCCATGCCCAATGCAGGCTGCACAGAAGGATTTGGTGGATAGGCATTTCCGTTGTGTTTTAACACATGCCAATCTCCGTTGCTAAAAATGAGCAAGTTGCGCCAGCCCCCAGTTGTTTCAGTGTCGATCACCATAGGATAATCGACCACGGTGAACTCCGTAATGAGCTCACCTTCAGCCGATAGCAATAAAATGTTGCATCCTCCCGAACCACAAAAGTAGGGGCCTGTAAAGCCAACAAACAGCTCATTTTTTTGGTCGTTATTGAGATCAAACGCATGTTGAATGAACCTGCGGGCAGTGCTGTCAATCCAATTATTCGAGATGTCTTCCTGATACAAGTGCCGAAGCCGGACGGCAATCAAACTGGCAGTTGCCTGGTCGGCTGATTCAACAAGATACTCCCCTGCTGCCACGGTGTCGCTTGGATCAGGATCGCTAAGCAACTCTTTTATAGCTGATTGATCAGTTTCCTTGAGTTTTTCATCGGCAAAGTAGGCTTGACATGAGGCTAAAAATAGCAGTAAAAGAATGGTGTAAATAATCTTTTTCATGCGCGGGTATCCTTGAAGTTGAATGGTATTTCGGCTAGTTTGGCTGCAGGGTTGTGTCGCCGTCGTTTTCCGAGGTGGCATCATCCATGGCTTGTTCCATCAGCTGCATGGAAGCGGTTCGGCCTAAATAGGAATCAATGAGATAATGAACAAGGTAAATAACAGGCGTTAGTGCGATGGCGAGACCCACCTTGTAGATGTATTGAATGAGGCCCACCGAAATCACCTGAACGAAACTCCAATTGCCAAGCCAGTAGAATGCGATGAAAAGTATCAGAAAGCTGTCGACGAACTGTGAAACAACTGTCGAACCTGTTGCCCTGAGCCACAGCATTTTGTGGTTGGTCAGTTTGCGCAAAAAATGAAAAGTGTGCATATCAACCAGCTGTCCGACCAGAAATGCGGTGATTGAACCAACAATGATTCCAAGACCTTGCCGAAAAATGGTATCAAAGGCAAATTCGATATCAAAAGCCTTCCCTGCCGCATCGCTGGCATTGAGTTGCAGCCAAAAATCGGCCGGAGGTAATTGTGTTGCACCCAGGATGATCAGGAAAGCATAGCCGATGAGGCCGGATGCCAGATAACTTATTCTGCGCAAACCAGGCTTGCCAAAATACTCATTGATGATGTCTGACAGGATGAAAACGACAGGCCAGATCAAAATGCCAACACTCATATTGAGGCTGATGGTGGAGTCCAGTATGAAGGGCAGGTTGAGCGGTGCAATGCCCATGATTTTCTCAACAGAGAACATTTTAACTCCAATCACTTCAGCCACAATGGCATTGGTGATAAACACCGCCGAAAGCAGCATGTAAAGGTTTTGCTCTTTTCGATTGAAAAGGTTTACGTGATGATCTGTCATCTGTTTTTGCGTTTAGGTGCGATGCGCACGGCTGTAAAAGTAAAAAATTTCGTTTATGCGATTCATTTGGCTGCCATTCACACTTTTAGCAGGGTCCTGAAACCCCTTGCAGCATAGTAGCTTCCGGCTCCATTGTGGTAGATAAAAACGGTTCCGTATCGGTAATCTCCAAAAATGGCACCCCCTTTTTCGCGGATGTCGTCAGGTGTTGCGAGCCAACTCGAGGTTTTGGTATCAAACGGACCAAATTTCTGCAACAACCGGTATTCCAGTTCTGTGAGCAGTTTTGCGCCCATGCTGGCAGCTGTTTCGATAACACTTCCAGCAGGTTTGTTTTCTTTACGTTCGTCAAGTGCCTGCTTGTCGTAGCACAAGCTTCGGCGTCCCTGTGGCGATTCGGGAGCGCAATCGTAGAAGTGATATTCGCTTGCAGCCACTTCATCACCAATCACATCTGGTTCACCGCCACTGTTCTCCATTTCGAAGAGCGCTCGCAACTTGTCGGGCTGCGTATCAAGTTTTTTTTCGATGTCAGCCCAATTAAAATTTGGATGCCTGTATGGGTGTTGCTTAAAACGCAGGCTGAGCGTTGCAAGCAGCTGCTTGGTTTGCTCAGGAGAAAGGGGTGGGAGGGAGGCCATGGTGTTTGGTTCTGTATCCATTTGATTTACAAATTACAAGCAACAACAATCGGATGAAAGAATTGTTCGTTGCCTGTGACAATTGGGGATTGCAGCGGCTGCCCATGCTCAAAAAAAAGGCCGAAGCCCGGAGGTTTCAGCCTTTTAAAACATTTGAGGAGTTGTCAGAAGCTAACGCTTGTGACTTTTCCGCTGACAGTGAAGGTTTTGCGATGCGTACCTCCCGAATAGCTGCCCCCGCTGTATAGCCCGTCAACAGCTGTTCCGGTGCTGCTGCCACCCGTGTAAACCGAATAGCTTTGCCCGTTTTGAATGGAGGGAGAAGAGAATACGATGGAGTAGTAATTTCGCATGGGTTGAAACGTGAGCACATCATCTCCGGCAGCATTCTGAATATGGAATAAGGTGCTGGCCGAAAGCTGCTGATTTGTTGTGATTTTGAAGCTGTATTGAGCCGAACTGCTCCCCGGAGCCTGCGTCATATTCGAGTTTGTTCCCGAGATCACAAGCAAGCCCCCATTCACATTGCAGGTTCCGTTGTAGTCCATCCCCACTTCGGGTGCCGAGGGAGGTCCGTGAACCACTACCGTTCCGCCCGTCATGAGAATATTTCCATTGCTGTCGAGGCCGTCGCCTCCGGTGGTGTTCACCATCAGATACCCGGCATTGATGGTGAGCAGGCTGCCGTCGTTGCCCGTCTGATCGCCCCCGAAGGTGGCATTCACACAGTCATCACTCGATTTGATGTGTGTATTGCCTCCGTTAAATGTGATGTAGGGGGCCTCGACGCCTTCAACCGAATTGGTTATGCTGATGGTTCCGTTGTTGATGATGATGCCATGTTCAGCTTTGATGCCATCGTCGGAAGAACTGATGCTGATCGTTCCGCTGTTGATCACTGCATCCACGTCGGCCTTCACAGCTTTGGCCTCTGCATAATTGGCATTTTGTCCCGAACCACTGATGAGCAGGCGCGCGCCTGTGGTGGTCAGTTGAACAGTTGGCGCTGTTTCGGTGCTGCCAATGGTGAACACCTGATCGGCAGAGATGCCCTTGCCTGCAAGGCCCGAACTCATGGTAGTGAGACTGCCATCAAGAATCTGAATGTCATTGTCGGCTGTGAGGCAGGTGGCCACATACGCATCCAGTTGACCGGAAGAATTGGTATAAATGGCGCCATTTCCTGATGTAGAAACATTTATGATGCCACCTGTTATCACAATATCCATCTCTGAAGAGATGCCCTTACCGGCTTTTCCTGTTGAGGTGCTGGTTATGTTGGCTCCGCTCAGGTATATGTTTTCGTCGGATTTGATGGCTGTACAATAGTTGGGGTCGTAGCCCGAGCCGGAAGCCTCCAGCACGGCATCGCCGGTTGTGTGAATGGTGATGTTTCCGCCACTCAGTGTCATTGCCTGATCGTTTTTGATGCCTTTCGACTGATGTCCGTTCATGGTGATGTGGATGATTCCACCCGAAACCAGCAGGGTGCTGTCGCACGAAAGTCCCTTTGCATCAGCCGAAGGAAGCGTCATGGTGATGCTTCCTCCGCTGATTTCCATGGCACCGGCATCGGCATCCATGCCATCGCCCGAGGCTGTAAGCTGAACATCTCCACCGGTCATGAGGAGTCCGTCATTGGCATGGATGGCATCTTTCACAGCGCTGTTCACCACAATGCTTCCCCCTAAGATTTCGATTTCATCATCGCTGCAAATGCCGTGCTGATCGTTGCCATGGCCGTTAACGATCAATGTTCCGTTGCCTGTGAAAAGCAGTTTTGCCTCACTGAACAAAGCACCATCCTGATCTTCTTCATTGGGGGCTGGTGCGTAAACAATGCCGTCTGTCAAGGTGTTGGTTGTGCCATCGCTCAGAATGATGGTCGTTTTTTTCTCTGACTGCACATTGATGGCCGGACCATCGGGATTGGTGATCGAAACCCCATTGAGAATGAGGTTGTAACGTTTGGCAGTGTAGATTTTAAAGGTGCCGTCGGCCGTTGAACCGCTTAAACGGAAGTTGATATCCTGCACCTCGGTGGTGGCATTCACCGTAACATTGGCATCAGACAGGTTTACATCGACCCCTTCGAACGCAAGGGGATTGAACAAACGAACTTCATTTCCCTCATAAATCAGGTCAACCAATTGTGAATCAGCACCAAAGGTAATGCTATCTATTGTATTGAGTGCATAAGGCCATACAAGTCCGTTGATTTTGAAAAACACGGTTGTTGCATCGCTACTGAAGTACACACTGTCAGTGGAAGCAACCGGTGCACCAAGCGTGGTTTTGTTGGAAAAATGGATAAACATTTTTTCCTGCGCATGGGCAATCATTGCTCCAAGCAAAATAGAAAGGGATAAGATAAACGCTCTCATTTTTTCAGGAATTTGGTCGTGAAGCCGGCCACCCTAACAAGGTAAAGCCCGCTGTTCAGGTGGCTGATTTCGAGGGTGGTGCTGTTTCCAGTAATTTCTTTCGTGAGTATCAGGGCGCCGTCAGGCCGGTAGATGTACAGGGTTTGGTTTCCGGCAGGTAAACCACTGACAGTGAGTGCATTGTTAGCAGGATTTGGCATGAGTGCAAGCTTTTCAGCATTCTGGTTGGCAAGCCCGGTGGATGTGTCGAAGTGAATTTTTCGGAGCCCTGTCAATGCAAAAGCATTGGTTTGTCCGCTGTTGAGTTGAACAATCAGTTGATCAGCAGCAAAGTGCAGGTTGCGCACATTGCTGAGCAGTTCGGCATGGGTCGTGCCATCAAGGGTTTCGATCAGCATGCTCTGCCCCTTCGCAGGTGGTAGAATAATCAACCAAAAGGTGCCAAGGATGAGCCATTTCAAGTGGTTTTTCATTGTTGGTATGAAATTAAAAATACAATTGCAGAAAAGTTGATAATTATTGCAAAAAATTAACATACAGTGCTTTAAGAAGCGGGTGCAAAAATATACACAAACTTAACCTTGGCAAGCAATTTCGATTAAAAGCCCGAATTTACGGCTGAATCCGGCATTTTTAAAGATGTTGCTTCACTGTGAATGATCCATATTCAGCACAAAGCAAATCAAATTACGGTATTCGTCGTAGAACTGCATGCGGCAGCTGGCCTAATTTTGCACTCCAAAATTCACCTACAAAACCTTTTTGATCATGAAATTTCAATTTATATTTTTTGCCGGATTGTTTATGCTGTCAATTGTGCTTGCGCTACCAGCCTGCGATTTGGTTGAAGATGTATTGCCAAAGTCTGAAACCGAACGTCGTATTGAGATTTTTACCAAAGGCGGCGAGTGGCGTGTGGACACCCTGATTGGAAGAACGGATGTCTTCAGCGGAGGCATCAGCACGATCACGAGCGACACGGTATGGGTGAATCATGGCACCATTGTGTTTCACGAACCTAACCAAACAGTTCCTGGTTATGGGGCGGGATACATGATTCACAAGTATCAAAAAAATGGTGTGAGCAAAGTGGATACGGCAGCCTGGGTTCCCTATAATTTCAACACAACCAATGACAATTATATCACCCTGTTTTTTGCCCTGCCAGGTCAGGATTTGGTATTGGATGGATATGATATGTATCTTGATGCAGAAGTGATTGAAGATGACAAGATTGTAATTTCGGGATGGCGTCGCGAAACCATTCCCAACGGATCTGGCGGAAGCTATGGAAGCTACAGAAAATACTATCTCACACGATGATCATTCTATGTAGATGCCACTTCCAATAAAATAGTTCACGCCAGGCACTTTTTTCACAAAGGCAAGTTTTCGCTCTTCATTTCCGGTCACAGGATTGTTCCAGTAGTATTCCAGATGGCCCGACCCCTGCCCGCTTTGTGCAACTGCCAGCAATTCCCTGATCACGTAGAGGCCACGTGAATCTTGGTAATCGAACAGGTTTTGGCCTTGAAGGTTCTTCTGTATGGCATGGGCCACATTGCGGCAACTGAAATCGTAAATGAAAAAATAGCCCGACTGATCGTCGAAAAACCTGACATGATCTATCAGATCACGACACAAGGCCACACCGTCGGTGCTGTCGGCAGCCTGCCGGGCCAGCACTCCTGCAATGCCTGATGCCATGCATTGTGTGGCCGATTCAGCAATGCGTATGCGGGCCGATTGGGCAGTGTAGTGTTTGCCCTCAGAATCGCCGTAGAAGCCTGATCCAATGAACATTTCGGCCGAGGGAATATTTTTCACAAAACCAATCTTCCGCTCCGTCTGGCCTGAAACGGGATTGGAAAAATAATATTCAACAAAGCCGTATCCATTGAAGATGGCTGTGTTCACCATGTCTTTTACATAAAACTTGCCGTTCTCATCCTGAACGTCCATCCGATTGGTTCCGACAAGCTGAGGCTGAGTGGCATGTGCTACCATCCAGGCGCGATAGGTTTCAACAAAGAAATATCCTGTTGAATCGTCAAGGAATCTAACAGGGCCAGTAAAATCCTGGCAAAACGCGGCCCGCGCTGCACTGTCGGTATATCTGTGTTGAAATACCGTTTCGAGCGCAGTGGCTGCGTTGGTGGTGTTCACCTCCACCATTGTTCTATCGAGCGTGTATTGCGAAACCCAGTCATAGTTCATATCGGTCCCATTGTTTCGCAAGCTGCAGGCGCTGAGCCAAAAGAGTAAAAATACTACCATCATGCGGCGAAGCACAAGCGGTGTTGTGGCTTTGATATGTTGTATCTGCATTGTATTCAGTTGGTTAATCATTTTACTTCGAATAATCTGGTATGGCATTTTTTTATGTATTCCAATAAGGATTGATGGTTTGGTGAAAAAAGTTGCAAGGCGTCAAAATCGAATTTTTGATGGGTGAGGTTGGTGTAAACCACCATCCAATCGCCGTCGGCACAGGGTTTGAGGCCGCAAAAAAAGAATTGGGAAGCGGTCAGCATTTTGTCCATATTGGAAGGAAAAACGGCGGATGCCGGATAGCTGAGTTCGATTGTGACCACCCCTTCCTGCTGCAATTGGTGGCATTGTTTTTTCAATTGCCTTTCCAAATCCATCCCGGCTTGCGACACATGGAGCTGCGCCCATTGTTTGGTGAATTCGGCAGTGCTGACGATGATGCTATCTGAACCTGACAGCCGGCCATGGTGCGCAACAATTTGAGCACGAACCGACTCTATATCAAACACCTGCCTCACCATCTCTAGGTGTTCCCCTGGCACTCCAATGGTTCCCATATCAAGAAATCCATTGGATGGAGCAACGGCATACAATAAGCTCTCGCGTGTGTTGTGGTATTCTTTCATGCCTATGAATGCTGCTCGCGGATGAACAGAAAGCTGAAAATGAGTGGTGATAAAACCTTGAAGAAATGCCTGACTGTGGGTATGTGAGGTGACTGCTTTTGCAAAAAGAAGCATGCCAGGCAATTCTTTTTCAAGGAGTTGCATGGTGGCATGAAGCAACCGAATAAAGGTGCCTGTTTTTCGATAGTCGGGGGCAACCATTGCCATGCCCACCTCGCCCAACAACTGACTCTCAACCAAAATGGCATTGTGTCCAACCACTTCGCCTGACGAGGCTGTTGCAATGACCGAAAGTACTTTGCCTGTTTCGATGGCTTCGGCCAACGATAACGGATCGTAGAACAGCGATTTAACATAGGTGTACCGGTATGTATTGTACACCAGGTTGATGATGCCTTCCACATCAGATTTGTCAGCCTTGCGCACGCGAATGTCTTCATCCAGGATGTTTTTTCGGGCAGGTTTTTGAGGCTCCAGTGCAGGCGGAAGCTTAAGTTGCCCAAGTTTGATGCCCAAAACCAACTCCCAGCCATTGGCCCCCAGGTTGCGAAACTGAATGTTTTCGCAAAGATTCTGAAGCAATTCCAGTTGAAGACCCTCTGCTGTGTGATCGGGGTCGTCAACATCAAAAGCGGGTATGTGCCTGATGCTCATCGGCCGGCCATGGTTTGAAAACTGAAAAATCAAAGTGTTGCCATCACTGCTGCACCTCAAATGAAAGCGTTCGCTCAATCCGGAGGCCGGAACACCTGCCATGATCAACCCAAAAGCCTCCTCACCGCATAGGCGGGAGCGTTTTTGTTCGGCTTCGGATGCGCCAAAACAGGCAGCGGTTTCTTCCATGAAGCCGGCAACAAGCGGTGTGAAAGTCAAATCATACGGAAGGATCATTTCCGGCATCATCATCCTGTTTTCGTTTTTTTCTGACTGTTTTGGCGACAGTCGCACTACAAATATAGGGAAGGTTTAGAAGGTTCACACAATATTTTCGCAATCGATTGCGTTTTTGGTAATGAATGTAAAAAAACCACATCATGGAATCACAGCCAAAAAAAAGTCAGCAAGCCGATCTTGAAAATAAACGCCTGATATTTTGGCAGATAGGTGTAATTCTTTCGCTTGCACTTGTGTTTTTTGCCTTTGAATACCGAACGGAAGGGGTAATGAGCATGCGCCAGATCGACCGCTGGATTGATGATGCACCCATCGAGCATGTTCCGGCAACGACCCAGCCCAGGCATTTAACGCCACCGCCACCTGCCCCACCGGTGAAGATCGAAATGATTGATAACCTGGCAGAAGAAAAACAGAATATTTCTTTTGATGCCGCTCCAGCTCCCGGTGATCCCATACATCAATCGCTGCCAAAGCTGGTGGAAGAAATGCCGGTGGAAGAGCCACCGATGCTCGTACCCGAAATTTCGCCCGAATTCCCCGGGGGCATGCAGGCACTGATGGCGTTTTTATCGAACAACATGCGTTATCCGGCTTTAGCACGGGCGCAAATGATTCAGGGAAGGGTGTATCTCAGTTTTGTGGTTGAAAAAGATGGAACTGTCACAAACATTCAATTGTTGCGTGGCATTGGAGGTGGCTGCGACGAAGAAGCCCTGCGCGTTGTTGGCCTGATGCCTGCCTGGAAACCTGGTCGTCAAAATGGAAAGCCTGTCCGCGTGGTTTACAATCTACCGGTTCGCTTCAGCCTCCAATGAGTCGTTGTCCCGCTGGCTGAAATAGGCACGCAGCACCTTGGTTTTGCCTTTTCCGATCACTGCAGCCAGTTCATCATCAGTGGCTTCCGACACTTTTTTAAACGATTTGAACTGCAGCAAAAGCTTCTGGGCAGTGTGTTCGCCAATCCCCTTGATGTTGTTAAACTCGCTCGAAATGAAACCCTTCTCAAATTTCTTCCGGTGATGCGTGATGCCAAAACGATGGGCTTCGTCGCGCAGAAACTGGATCACTTTGAGCGATTCCGACTTTTTGTCGATGTAGATGGGGATGGAGTCGCCCGGATAATAGATTTCTTCGAGCCGTTTGGCAATGCCAACAATGGTGATTTTTCCACGCAACCCCAGCTTTTCGAGCGATTTCACGGCAGCTCCCAGCTGGCCTTTACCTCCGTCAATCACAATCAATTGGGGCAGCGGCTTTTCCTCTTTTAACAGTCGTCCATAACGGCGTTCGATAATTTCTTCCATCGAAGCAAAATCGTTGGGTCCTTCAACGGTTTTGATGTTGAAATGGCGGTATTCTGATTTGTTGGGTTTTGCATTTTTAAACTGCACCATGGCTGCCACAGCATAGTCACCCTGAAAGTTGGAGTTGTCGAAACACTCAATCACTTCGGGCAGCACATCCATGCGCAAGTCTTTTTGCATTTGCAGCAAAATCCTTTTGGTATGTCGCTCAGGATCAACGAGGCTGCGTTGCTTTTCGGTTTCCAGTTTAAAATGACGGGCATTGTTTTCCGAAAGTTCGAGCAATTGTTTCTTTTCACCGCGTTGTGGCACCGTCACTTTGACTCCTGCCGGAAGTCCGTCCACCTCAAAGGGCAGAATCAGCTCGGGCGAATTGCTTTCGAAACGCTGCCGGAGTGTAACCACCGCAAGTTGAAGAATTTCATCGGCGGTTTCGTCGAGCTTCTTTTTCACTTCCACCGAATGCGATTGAACCACAGCACCTTCCACCACTTTGATGTAATTCACCCAGGCAGAGTCGGCCTCATCCAGCAGCGAAAACACATCCACATTGCTGATGTTGACGTTCACTACTGTGGATTTGCTTTTATAGCTTTCGAGCACCATCAGTTTTTCCTTGAGTTGCTGTGCCTTTTCAAATTCGAGCGCTTCGGCATGGGCCATCATCCGGTTTTTCATGTCGCGCAAAACACCTTGAATGTTTCCTTTGATGATTTGTCTGATTTCGATGATCATCCGATCATAATCCTGCTGATTCTGAAGGCCTTCACACGGTCCCTTGCAGTTGCCCAGGTGGTATTCGAGGCAAACTTTATAGTTAGCTTTGCGGACGGCCTGCTCCGAAAGGTTCAGGCTGCAATTGCGGATGGGGTATAATTGACGGATGAGCTCGAGCAGGGTTTTCATCATGCGGCCTGAAGCATAAGGACCAAAATATTCACTCCCGTCATTCACATGATTGCGTGTGGAAAATATACGCGGAAAGGCTTCGTTTTTAATACAGATCCAGGGATAAGTTTTGTCGTCTTTCAGCAGGATGTTGTAGCGTGGCTGCAGTTCTTTGATCAGGTTGTTTTCGAGCAGCAAGGCTTCCGATTCGCTTGCCACCACAATCACACGGATGTCGCGGATGCGCTTTACCAACACCCGCACTTTTCCGGTTTGTTC
>CAZBMR010000063.1:4194-16392 GCA_964492695.1 uncultured Lentimicrobiaceae bacterium | reverse complement strand
GTTCAAAGTTCAAAAATTGTAGATGACTAAATGGCGTTGACCGTTTTGGCGGGTTTACTTTTCACACTTTGAGGGATATTACCTGATTCCGGAAAGCATGTTCAATCTTTCGGGAAGTTTTTCAGAAGGCCCTAATCCACTGATTTAGTATCTTTTGGCGGGAACAACAGCGACAAGACAACCGAAACCACCAGAATGGCCAAAATCACCAGCAGCGATGCTACGATCGGAAAGTGATAAAAACCCGAAATGCCCATCTTCACACCCACAAACACCAAAATAACCGCCAGGCCGTATTTCAGGTAAGCAAAGTATTTGGTGAGCCCGGCCAGGGCAAAATACAATGCCCTCAGGCCGAGGATGGCAAACACATTGCTCGAGAATATGATAAACGGATCGTGCGAGATGGCCAGAATGGCAGGGATGGAGTCGGTGGCAAAGATCAGATCGGTGAACTCGATGATGATGAGCACCACAAACAAGGGGGTGGCAAAGGTTTTGTGGTTGATACGCACAAAAAAGCGGTCGCCATGCATTTCGTTGGTTACGGGCATGAGCTTTTTGAAGAGTCTCACCAGGGGATTTTGCTCCGGATGCAGGCTTTCTTCCTTGTGCACCATCATCTTAAAGCCGGTGTAGATGAGGAATGCCCCAAAAATATAAATGATCCAGTGGAAGCGGTTGATGAGCGCCACACCCGCAAAGATGAAGATGGCCCGCATGACCAGTGCGCCCAGGATGCCCCAAAACAACACCTTGTGCTGGTATTTTGAAGGCACGCCAAACATCGAAAACACCATGATGAACACAAAAAGGTTGTCAACGCTCAGTGCCTTTTCGATGAGGTAGCCTGTGAGGAACTCCAACCCTTTTTCATGGCCGATGAAATGATACACCCCATAATTGAAAATCAGGGCGAGTGAAATCCAAACAGCACTCCAAATCAGGGCTTCCCTGATGGACACCTCATGCGATTTGCGGTTGAAAACACCCAGGTCGAGGGCAAGCATGAAGATCACAAATGCAATAAAGCCGCCCCAAACGGTGGGCGTTATTTCTATAAAGAGCAACATGGTCAGATAAAATATTTGATGACCACAAATCCACCTATCAGCAACACGGTGAAGGCTAAAGCGAGCAGGTTGAAGTATTTATCAATGAACGACTTGATGCCCGGGCCAAACTTCCAGATAAGGAAAGCCACAAGGAAAAAACGGGCCGACCTGCTTACGATGGAGGCCAGCATGAACATGGGAAAGTTGATTTGAAACACCCCGCCTGTGATGGTGAATACTTTGTAAGGAATGGGCGTGAAACCCGCCGTAAAGATCACCCAGAAATCCCATTCGATGAACATCTGTTTGATTTCGTTAAACAACTCAACAGTGAAACCAGGGATGTAATCGAAAAAGAGCATGGCGAATCCTGTAAATTCACCGGAGGGCGTTTCCCAGGCATAGCGACCAAGAAAATAACCCACCACAGCGCCCGACACCGACCCAATGGTGGTAAGGGCCGCAAAATAGAAGGCTTTGTGGGTCATTCCCAGCACCATGGCAATCAGGAGCACATCGGGCGGAACGGGGAAAAATACCGATTCGGCAAATGCCAGTAAAAAGAGCGCTATGCGGCTGTTGGGCGATTCGGCCCAGGCCAGCACCCAATCGTACAATTTTCTGATGGATTTCACGTGTTCGTGGTTAAATTTGCGCAAAAGTAATAGAAATACATGAGCTTACGATGGAAATCGCCGAATGGCCTCAGAATTAACCATCAGCAAAAATGAGCTTATGTGCATTTTTTTCACCTGGCGCAGGCAACGTTTTCAGAAAACTGCATTTTAGCATTGGTTTATGAAGCAAAGCGAAGAAACATTGGTAAAACTGCTGAAAAAAGGTGATCAAAAAGCAATGAATCAATTCTATACATCCTACGCCCCCGCATTGTTTGCTTTGACCCTGCGTTATGCACGCAGCCGCGAAGATGCTGAGGACATGCTTCAGGAAGCCCTGCTGAAAGGAATAAAGCACCTTTCGCAGTTCACCTACAGCTTCGAAGGATCGCTGATGGCATGGATGAAACGCATCGTCGTCAACGAATGTCTGGGGCAGCTTCGTAAAACAGAAGGCAAGAGTTTTATGCACCTGATGAGCAGTGAGGACTTTACAGAAGCCACCGAAAACGATGAGGCAGACGACTTTCCAGAGCCGCAGCCTGAAGTGCTCATTCAAGCCATGCAGCAACTGCCCGCCGGATACCGTACGGTGCTCAACCTGCATGTGTTTGAACAGATGCCGCATAAAGAAATTGCACAATTGCTCAACATCAGCGAGACTACATCGCGCTCGCAACTTTTCAAAGCCAGGATGCTGCTCCGCAAAAAGCTGGGAATGATGGTGCAACAACAGATACACACCGTATGAAAGAACATCTCCACATGGATTCACAGCTGCGCAAGAGCCTCGAGGGCTATCAGCCCCAACTGCCGGCCAGCGGTCAGGAGCGCTTTGTTGAGGCTGCCTCGGCCATGCAGGGTAAGAATACGTTAGGCCGAAACATCAGGCTGACAGCAATCATTGTGGCGCTCAACGCCATGGTGGCTTTGCTTTGGCTTGTTCCTGATCACAAAACTGCAACTGTGGATGTGCAAGAAATCAGGAATCAACAGACCGACAGCCTGATGCCCAACAAACAAACCCTCAACTCCAGCGCCACCTCTTCGATTTCTGAGCCTGGATTGGCCGCCAAAAAGCATGCAACCGCCAATCAAATAGTTTCAGTCAGTGCTGATGGCGTCCCAACCGAAGTTGTTGCCGATGTTGTTCCCCAACACCACGCGCAAGAAAAAGAAGCAACAAGCAATCACTTCGACACACCTCAGGAAGCTGTAGCTGCAAAGCCACAAATGGCTGAACCAGAAGAAATGACAGAAAACCTGACAGTTCAGCATCGGCCCGACACTTTGCCCGGCACTGAGACGACTGCACAGCAGATGGCGAAACCGCAGGAAATCAGGCATAAAAGCCACGGCAAGCGCAAAGCACACCTGGGTTTTTACTACATGCCCGAGCTGCTTGTGAAGGTGATTGACAACGAAAAACTTGTTCACAACCTGGGACTGTTTTATCAGCAGGATTTGTTCGATGGCAGGTATGTTGCCGGCCTGGGAGCAGGTGTTTCCCTTAGTCGTGGCTATTATCAGTATGCGGCCGATTACAAAAGTTACCTGGGGAGCTACCAAAAACTCGACAGCATCAGTTTTCAGTTTGACCCGGCCAGTTTTCAGATGGAATCGACGCTGCACACGAGCGAGCAACAGGTGTTTGCCGACAGCATCAGCACCACCTACTTGCGGGTGGAACGCAGGTTCGTTTACCTGCAGCTGCCCATCAACCTGGGATACAATTTCGTACGAAAAGAAAACTACGCCCTGGGCATACGGTTTTCGCCCATCCTGTCGGTATTGCTTTCGGGCAAATCGGTTGATCCTGCGTTTGATGCAGGACAAAACCAGCTGATACAGATCAACCGGATCACACCCGAACGCGTGAAAACCAACTGGCAGCTGGCGGCCCGACTGTATTTCGGCCGGCGCTTGTCGCAGGATGTGTGGTTTAGCCTGGAACCCGGTTTCCACTACTATTTCAATTCGGTGTATCAAAAGTCCGACCACACCAACCTGCCATATAGTTTTAGCTTGAAGGCATCCATCATTTTCTAACGCAAACAGAATTCCAATCGAATAAAAAAATCATTCATTTATACCCAATTACACTATGAAAAAAATCCTCACCTTTCTTGCTTTAATACTGGGCTTCAGCACCATGGCCCAGATCAACGTGACCGTTTCGGGCCATGTTGTGCACCAGACCACCGGCAATCCGGTAGCCAACCAGCTGGTGGTGGTTGTGCTCACCCCCATTGGAGGCGACAGCCTTTCAGGCGTGGCCACAGCCGTTCCCACCGACACCTCAGGCTATTACGAAGTGACCAGCTTTTTGGAGGGTCAGCAAGGTTTACTGGTTGTGAGCACCGATGCATGCAATGGCACACAGCTGAGCGAAACAACGACTGTGGGCATCAACCAGCCCAACAGTTTCATTTTCAACTTTGCTGTTTTGTGCCAAAATGCAGCCTGTCAGGCCATGTATTCCTATTTTCCGGCAGGCCCGCTCACGGTGCAGTTTCAAAACGAATCCTACGGCGATGGACTGAGCTATCAATGGGATTTTTCGGATGGCACAGCCTCGTCCGACACAAACCCGCTGAAAAGCTGGGACAATCCCGGAGTTTACGAGGTAAAGCTCATTGCCACCTCGGCCGATGGTTCTTGCTTTTCCTCCTATAGCAACCTGGTTTTTGTTGGCGACAGTCTGCCGCAAGATTGTTTTGCCATGTTTTATTATGTGCCCTCAGCCAACAGCCCCAGCACGATGGCTTTTACCGACATCTCCACCGGATTCCCCACTTCGTGGGTGTGGGATTTTGGCGATGGCATAACCACTGCAGAACAGCATCCTGTGCACGATTTCCCGGGCGCTGGCGTTTACAATGTGAACCTCACCATTCACAACGATGCCACCCAGTGCAGCAGCAGCATAACATTGCCTGTGTTTGTGGGCGATACCATCAATCCCGGTTGCCAGGCCAAATTTGGTTATTTTCCGGGGCCACAACCCCTGACTGTAAACTTCATGAACGAATCATTCGGGAATTTTGACATGCAAAGCTGGGATTTTGGCGATGGCAACACCTCTTCAGAACACAGTCCGATGCATCAATATGCCGCTGCAGGCGAATACACCGTTAGCCTGAATATATACAGCGCTGATGGCAGCTGCGAGTCGAGCTACACAGAAACTGTTTTCGTGGGAGCTGCACCACCCTGCCAGGCATTTTTTGAACCCCTCCCCACACCCGGACAAACAGCCATCTTTTTTCAAAACCTCTCGCAGGGCATTTTCACGCAACAGCATTGGGATTTTGGCGACAATACCACTTCCACCGAATTTAGCCCCACACACGAATACACCGTGCCAGGCATTTACAATGTGTGCCTGACCATCAGCGCGCCCGACAGCAATTGCTACGATGTGTTCTGCCAAACGGTGGTTTCGGGCGGCAACAGCAACTGCCTGGCAAAGTTCAGCTACTTCCCCGACAGCCTCAACGGACAGCAAGCCATGCACTTTCTCGACATGAGCGTTGGACAAATCACCGCCTGGAGCTGGGATTTTGGCGATGGCAGCAGCTCAACCGAGCAAAACCCGGTGCATTTCTACGCTGAAAACGGTAGCTATCAGGTATGCCTGACGGTGAGCGGAACCGACCCCTCGGGCGCAAGCTGCCAAAGCAGCTGGTGCGAACAAGTGTATGTGGGCGGAGGCACAGGCAACTGCTTCAACTATTTCACCTACAGCGTGGTAGGCAACGATGTATTGTTCGAAGGCTTCCACTCCACCGATGTTCCAGCCTCCTATCAGTGGGATTTTGGTACAGGTGTGGTAACATTGGGCAATCCCATCACCTACAGCTTCCCCGGTCCGGGTGTTTATTACGTGACCCTGGTTAGCTGGGACGACAACAACTGCATGGCAGCCTCCTCCCAAAATGTGGTGATTGGCGACAGCGTTGCCTTTAATCAGGTGTATGGGCAAGTGTTTGAAGGCGCTTTTCCAACAACCGCAGGCATGACGCTGATCTTCTCGATGCAGGCCGACACCAATTACCTGCCTTTTGTGGCAGTGGCCCCCCTTCAGGAAGCCGGTGTATATATGTTTCCATTTGTTCCCAGCGGCAGCTTCAACATCCTTGCTCTGCCATCCGGCTCAAACGGCTATCTGCCAACCTATTACGGAAACACCCTTTTCTGGGAAGAAGCATTGCCGGTGATCCCTGGTGTGACACCCAACCCCTGCGACATACAACTGATACAAGCCTCCGGAACACCCGATGCAGGCAGTGGTTCCATCAGTGGCGTGATCAACCCCGGACAAACGGGTCAGGCTTACCTCGACAAGATCAATGTGTTCCTGCTCAACGATGCACACAGCATCATCAGCTATCAAGCTGTGAACCAGGATGGTTCATTTAGCTTCAGCAACCTGGCTTTTGGCAACTACTACCTCTATCCCGAGCTGGCCGGCGTGAACAGCGAATATATGCCTGTTGAACTCGGTGAAGCACAACCTGAGATTGTTTTCAACATGACCTTCACAGGAAACGGATTTCTGGGAGTGGCCGAAAACAAGGGCAACATCTCTGTGGGAGCAATGTATCCAAATCCAGCAGACGATAAGCTGCAACTCACTTACCAGAGTCAATATCCGGGTCTCATCCATTGGACTGTCACCGACCTTTCGGGACGCATCGCTGGTGAGGGCAGCACCAAGGCTGGCTCCGGAACAAATTCGCTCTCCCTGCCTGTTGCCACCCTGCCTTCAGGACTTTACCTTTTGAGACTGACACACGAAAACGGAGATCAGCACCACAGCAAATTTATCAAACGATAAATTTTAAATTGCATTAAACCCCCAAAAACCTGTGGCTGAAGCTGCAGGTTTTTTTTTGCTGAAAATAGCCCAACCGATTGTTTGTTAAACAGCAAGAACATGAGATAAATAACCTACTTTTACAGGCATATTTCAAACCATGTTCTCATGAAAAAGACAGTAAGCCTGCTGCTAACATTTTTTGTTTTTACGACATCTGGTTTGCTGGCACAAGCAAAGCTGAAACCCTATGTGCTGGGCACCGAATCAACCGAAACGCTCCAACAGGTGCGAAACACCTTGCTTAACAACATGACCATGAGTGGTCTGACACTTGCCGGCGAGTATCAACCCGCGCAGGACAACAGCCGTTGGCTGCTGGTGGTGAGCAGTCCGGAGCTCATCAGCGCTGTTCAGAAAGTGGGTGGATTGACTGGGTTTGCAGCCACGCTGCGGGTTGCCATCACGGTTGAAAACGGCAAAACAATGGTCAGTTATACGAATCCGTTTTATTGGGGAAATGCGTATTTTAGAGCTGATTATCAGAAGGTAGCTAACCACTACACAAAGGTGAACGAACAAATTGAGAAGCTTGTCAAAACTGCCGGCAGTTTTATCGGAACAGGTTTTGGTTCGGCCGAAGGCATGACAGCCAATGAATTGCACAGCTATCACTACATGATGGGCATGCCCTATTTTGATGATACGGAGGAACTCGGCGAATTTGCCAGCCATCAGACTGCTGTTGATAAGGTGGATGCTGCTCTGAAAACCGGAAAACCAAACCTAAAATTGGTTTACAAAGTGGTGATTCCGGGCAAAGACCTGTGTCTTTATGGCTTTGAACTTACGGGCCCAACGGGTGAAGCTAAATTTTTACCCATTGTTGACAAGGGCAGTCCGCGCCACACGGCTTTTCTGCCATACGAGCTGCTGGTGAAAGGCAACGAAGTTCACATGCTGCACGGCCGTTTCCGCATTGCGCTGAGCTTCCCCGACCTGACGATGGGCACCTTCAGCAAAATCATGTCAACACCAGGCGACATCGAAACCTTGCTGGAACAAGTAGTAAAATAAACCACAAACCTTCGTTGCGACGGATGGTTTGATTAAACTCAAAGATATTCATGGAATTCTTATTGGCCGCACTGGTAGCATTTGCCGCTTCGGTGCTCACTTTTTTTTCTGGTTTCGGTCTGGGAACATTGCTGGCGCCGGTGTTCATGCTCTTTTTCCCGGTCGATCTGGCCATTGCGCTCACGGCAGTAGTACATTTTTTCAACAACCTGTTCAAGCTGGTGCTGGTGGCCCGACATGCCGACAAGGCGGTGCTGCTGCGCTTTGGAGTGCCAGCTATTGTGGCAGCCTTTGCGGGCTCGTGGTTGCTTTTGCGCCTCAGTGGCATGGAAGCCTTGTTCAGCTATTCCATGATGGGCAAGCAATACAGTGTTGAGACCGTGAATTTTGTGATGGCTTTGTTGCTTGTATTTTTTGCCCTGATGGACCTGCTTCCGGGATTAAAAAAGCTGCAATTTGGAAAAGAAAAGCTCCCACTTGGTGGTGTACTCAGTGGTTTTTTTGGCGGGCTTTCGGGGCATCAGGGAGCATTGCGTGCGGCTTTCCTCATCAAGGCAGGTCTCTCCAAGGAGGCTTTTATCGGAACCGGTGTGGTGATTGCAGCCTTTATCGACGTCACGCGCCTGAGCGTGTATTACTCCAAATTCAGCACATCGGGCCTCGAAGACAACCTGCAGCTGGTGTTGGTAGCCACGCTGGCCGCCATGCTTGGCGCATTCATCGGAAACAAGCTCCTGAAAAAGGTGACGCTTGGATTTGTGCAAACATTTGTTGCCGTCATGCTTTTGTTGATCGCTTTAGCCCTTGGTGCAGGCCTGATTGGGCATTGAAGCCTTGCAAATGACGCAAAAATTTTACATTTGCCGAAAGTAGGGTTGCATGCATGCGGATGATTCTCTCAACGAGCAAACAATGACCGAACGCCTCATCCGGGGCGACATGCATGCATTTAAACAAATCTACCGCTCCGTTTTTCCTGAGCTGACGCGTTTTGCATACGGCATACTGCACAATCAGTTGCTTGCCGAAGAAATGGCGCAGGCCACCCTGGTGCATTTGTGGGAAATCAGGGAATCACTATCCATCACCAGCTCCCTCAACGCCTACCTTTTCAGGGCCATCCGCAACAAATGCATCGATCATTTGCGGCACCGTCGCATCATCGAACAGTATAACGGCAGCGTGAAAGCCAGCCCGATGCTCACTGTTGACAATACCGAACAATATCTTGCCTTTATGCAACTGCAGGAAGCACTGATGGACGCCCTTGCCGAGCTCCCGCCTGAAATTGCCAACGCCTTCAGGAAAAACAGGTTTGAAGCCAGGTCGTATGAATCCATTGCCGCTGAAGAAGGCGTTTCGGTGCGTACGGTAGAATACCGAATCAGCAGGGCATTGGCAATGCTGCGGGAAAAACTCACCGATTTTCAGGACTAAACAACCAAAAAATAACGAATATTCAAGATAATTGTGGTATTTCGTTTCACAAACGTCATCTTATTACTATGGAACAAAATCATTCTGCACAACAACAGCACATGGATCTGCTCATCGCCAGGTATCTGGGCGGGACAGCAAGCGCTGACGACTGCCAACAGCTCGAACAATGGATGGAAGTATCAAGCGATCATGCAAATCACTTCAAGGAACTTAAGGCCATCTGGGACCTTTCGAATCACCTGACACCCCACACAGAATCATCATTAAATCAAGCACTTCAGCAAATAAAACCATCGAAAAAAGCCCACCGATTTGCCATTCAAATGCAGCGCATTGCCGCTGTGCTTTTCATTCCCCTGCTTGCAGGCACCTTGCTTTTAGCATGGCAATTGCAGCAACGCAAAACGCAGGAGGCTACACAGCTTAGCACGCAAACTGTTTTTGGATCGGTTAGCCAGCTAACATTGCCCGATGGCACCAAAGTGTGGCTCAACAGCGGTAGCACCCTCCAATATCCTGAGCGGTTTACTTCGGCCGAACGCAGCGTTTTTTTAGAAGGAGAAGCTTTCTTCGAAGTTCATTCCGATGCAGATCATCCTTTTGTGGTAGAAACAGCCCATGTGAAAGCCAGGGCCACCGGAACAAAGTTCAATGTGATAGCCCGCGAAGGATCGTCCACTGTGAAAGTGAGCCTGGCCGAAGGCAAATTAGAGGTGCTGCACGATGGGGGTAAGCAAGCACATCTCACACCCGATCAAAGCGCCATAGTGAATCTCAGCACAAACCAACTCAGCATCGAAGAAAGCGATGCCTACCGCTATTATGCCTGGAGGGATGGGAAACTTGTGTTTCGCAATGATGACTTTGCATCGATTCTCGAACGTCTTGGCTATCAATACAATGCCCGTTTCGAGGTGAAAGACCCACGCGTGAAGGCACTGCGCTTCAGGGCCACTTTCGAAAACGAAACGCTGACCAATGTGCTCAACCTTTTGAAAATTGCTTCGCCTTTCGATTGGGAAGAGCAAAAGCCCGTGAACATGCCTGATGGCAGCTTCAAGCGGCGCACCATCGTGATTAAACCAAAATCCTGATAAACATGATGATGAACCATCCGCTTTCTGTTTCAGAACCGCCTTAAAGAATTGGCTGGCAAGGCCATTGCAGGTATAACTTTCTTTTAAATCATCAAATACAGGTACTGATTTTTCGGTAGCTTGTGATGTTATTACCCTATTTGAACCAAATTTATCCAAGAATCTATGAAGATAAAACATGTACGCCTCCTCCTCCTGATGATGACCCTGTTTGCTGCAGGCACCCTGCTTGCTCAAAGCGAAAAGGTGAGCATCAACCTGGAAAAAGCCACACTGAATGAGCTTCTGAATGCCATCGAGGCGCAAAGCTCGTATAAGTTTCTGGTCAATGAGCAAAACATCGACCTCCAGCAAACGGTGACGGCTCAATACACCAATACCACCATTTCCGACATTCTGGAAAAGGTGTTCGACACCAAAAAGGTGAGCATCATCGTGAAAGAGCAGCAAATCATCATTGCGCCTAAAACGGTGAAGGATGACAAAAAACCGGTGAAGGGCAAAGTGACCGACAGCAAAACCAACGAACCACTTCCGGGAGCAACAGTGCTTTTCAAAGGTACCATGAATGGAACCATCACCGGCATGGACGGAACATTCGAACTTGAACCCTCGGAAAAGTCGAACATACTGCAAATAAGTTTTGTAGGCTACGAAACGGTTGAAGTGATTGCCCGACCCGGAGAAACACTCAACATACAGATGAGCGAAGGCAACATCATGATGAATGATGTGGTGGTGACGGCCCTTGGCATCAAGCGCGAAGAAAAAGCAGTAGGTTATGCCGTTCAGAAAATGGATGGCGACAAAATTCAGACCGTGAAAATGAGTGACCCTACCACCACGCTCACCGGTAAAATTGCCGGCCTGACCATTTTCAACAGCACCAACTTCGGCCAAGACCCTGTGATTCAATTGCGTGGCGAAAACCCGCTCATCGTTATCGATGGTGTACCAAACGCCAATACAACCATCGATGATATTAGTCCTGACGATATCAAAAGCATCGATGTGTTGAAAGGAGCCACATCGTCAGCACTTTACGGTTCGCGTGGCGCAAACGGAGCAATCATGATCACCACCCATCGCGGAGGAAAAGCCAAAGGCATCTCGGTGTCGGTGAACAGCTCAAGCATGTTCAACGCCGGTTTTATCGTTTTGCCCGAAACGCAAACATCCTATTCTTCGGGCGAACACGGCAAATACAGCGACGACTATGTGTGGGGCGACAAGCTCGACATTGGACGCACGGCAAGGCTGTGGGACCCCTTTGAAATGATTTGGAAAGACTCAGTTCCATTGGTTTCCAAGGGCAAAAACAATTTGAAAAACTTTCAGGAGTTGGGCGTCATCACCAATAACAACCTGAACATCACGCATCAGGGTGACAACGGCAGCATCAGGGCCTCCATATCACATGTTTACGAAAAAGGCCAGTTTCCAAACCAAAAACTCAACAAGGCCACCTATTCGCTCAGTGGCGAGATGAAACACGACAAATTTAGCCTGGAATCGGGCATCACCTATTCAAAACACGTATCGCCCAACATACGTGGAAATCAATATTCAGGTGGTTTTCTGTACAACCTCATCGGATGGGTGGGTGCAGAATGGGACATCAATGAGTATAAAAACTATTGGATGGAGAAAGACATTTCGCAAAACTGGTTCAATACCGTGTGGTACGACAATCCCTGGTACTTAGCCAACGAAGTGTTCACCACTGCCGACCGCGACATCATGAGTGGCTATGTGTCAGCCTCTTATCAATTTCAGCCCTGGCTGAAGCTCATGCTTCGGAGCGGGCTCGATTCCTATTTGAACAGACACATTTCGCGCAACCCCATCAGCTCGCGCAACGCATGGAGCTCCTACGGCTACTATGCCGATGAAAAGCAAACAGGCTACAGTCTCAACAACGACCTGATAATCAGCGCAGACAAAACATTTGGAGATTGGAGAATAGAAGGCCTTGCTGGGGCTACCATTTTCTTTAAGAAAGACGACTACTTTCAGGCCAACACACAGGGCGGACTTTCGATTCCAGGATTCTATTCGTTGAAAGCCTCAAAAAATCCCATCGAATGGCAAAC
>CAZBMR010000063.1:0-4094 GCA_964492695.1 uncultured Lentimicrobiaceae bacterium | reverse complement strand
GGATACAATGCTGCGTATTTCCCTACCGATCTGAGCGACTGGAACATAGAGCCCGCTACAGCACAGACCTTTGAGGCCGGTACAAATGCCATTTTCTTTGGTAATAAACTGAAACTCGACCTCACCTACTTCCAGCGCCGTAATTACAATATGATCGACTGGGCCGACATCAGCGAAGCCACAGGATTTTACCAGAAACTGGTGAATACAGATACCGAAACCACTAAACGGGGCTTTGAAATCATGCTGGGCGCAACACCGGTTGCAACCCGCGACTGGAAATGGAACGTCAACCTCAACTGGGCAACTGATGTGACGTACTACACGAAACTGGATACCAATTACATAGAGGACCTGCCCTGGATCAAGGTGGGAAACCGTGTGGATGCCTACACTGTGTATGACTGGCAGCGCGACCCCCAAGGCAACATCATACATCAAAACGGCATGCCTGTGATTTCGAACTATGAGAGTGTGGCAGGTTACAGCAATCCCGACTGGGTGTGGGGTCTGAACTCCGACCTGCGCTACAAAAATTTCACCCTGGGCTTTTCCATCGATGGTCGTGTGGGTGGCATGTCGTTTTCACGACTGGATGCATTTCTATGGCATTCAGGAGCTTACATCGAAACCGACAACCAATGGCGCTATGACGAAGTGGTGAATGGGCTCACCAATTACATTGCCCCGGGGGTAAAGGTCGTTTCAGGCACGGTTGATTACGACACCTACGGACAAATCATCAGAGACTCCCGCGTATTTGCGCCAAATGATGTGGAAGTGTCATACGAAGGCTACATCCGGCGTTATCATACCGGGGCCTGGTCGTGGCGGCGTCAAAACATTCTGGACGAGACGTTTATCAAACTCCGTGAACTCTACATCACCTGGAATGTGCCTGCAAATTCTGTTGCTAAAATCGGCCTCAAAGACCTTCAGGTGTCGGTGGTTGGCCAAAACCTCTGGTATTGGGGCAAAGAGTACAAAATGACTGATCCCGACTACGGCTCGTCGTGGGACCTGGTCTCGCCCTCGATCAGATATGTTGGATTTAACTTGAAAACAAACTTTTAATCGTGAATACCATGAAAAAAATCATTCTTATCATTTTACTCATCAGCACCTCATGGTCGTTCAACGCCTGTAAAAAGTTTGACGACTTCAACACCGATCCCAACCAAACCACAAAGGTGACTGCCTCGATGCTGGCTACCAACCTCATACTTGAAACATTCAAGTACCCCTACGTTGGCAATGCTTTTTTGTATAAAGACATGATGGCCAAATACATATCTTATATGGAGGGTGCAAACAACTATCAATACAACAAGTTGGATCGCACTTCCTTTTCCACCCTGGTGAAGCTGACGAATGTGAAAAAGATGGAGGAGGCCGCAGCAGGTTCGGTGACAGAAGGTTCATACAAGGCCCTTGGGCATTTTGTCAGGGCCTACACGTTTTTCAACCTGTCCATGGCTTTGGGCGACATCCCCTACAGCCAGGCACTTCAGGGCGAAAATGGCATTTATAATCCGGTTTATGATACACAAAAAGAGGTGATGGCCGGCGTTTTGAACGAGCTCGATTCGGCTGCAAAGTATTTTGCCACAGGCCGCAACTTTGATGGCGACCCTGTTTTCAAGGGGAAGGTAGCCAAATGGCAGGCTGCTACCAACAGCCTCAGCCTGAAGGTGTTGAGCCATCTGTGGAAAAAAACGGGAGATGCCGATCTACGGGTCATCAGCAGGTTTCAGGCCATCGCCGGCAACGGACCGCTGCTGCAATCAAACAGCGATAACCTCCAGCTGGTGTATTCAACCCTCGAAGTGGAGAATTATCCATTCTACAACAGCAACTTCCGCAAATACCCCATCATGAGCACCATGATCATCGACAAGATGAAGGAACTCAACGACTACAGGATGTTTTATTATGCCGAACCAGCCCTGGCCCAGATCAATGGAGGCGAAACACCCATGAGTTGGGACGCCTATGTGGGTGTGAACCCGTCGGATGTGTACAGTACAATTGCTGCCCGATACGTTGCCAACGAAATCAGCGGCATCAACCCCCGCTATTATGCCTTGCCACAAGGCGAACCCACCTTTTATGTGAGTTATGCCGAGCAATGTTTTATCATGGCCGAAGCGGTGTTGCGCGGCTGGATCAGCGGTGATGCTGCCGATCTCTACAACAAAGGTGTGGTGGCTGCCATGCAGTTTACAGCCATGAACACACCCGACGATCCGAAATACCACCACAACATGAAAATCACCACCACCATCATCAACAGCTATGTGGCACAACCCAATGTGGCACTGTCGGGCAGCACCGATGATCAGCTGAAGAAAATCTGGCAGCAACGCTACCTGATGGGCTTTATGCAGGATGGCTGGAATGCCTATTATGAGTATCGGCGTGTGGGATATCCGGAATACCCCATCAACCCTGCCACCAACCTGAACGCCATTGTAACACAACTGCCCCTGCGGTGGATGTATCCGGCCGACGAGCTGACCTACAACCGCAACAATGTGATTGAGGCACTTGCACGCCAATATGGTGGCAGCGACGATACCAATCAAAAAATGTGGATATTAACAGATTAAGCAAACCCTATTCATTAACCCTTTTTTAAATTAAAACCTCTAACTATGAAAAAATCTTTATTCGCTTTGATGGCCCTCCTGTTGTGGGGTGCAACCACGTTTGCCAGCGTTCCGCCACGCACAGGCTGGTGGAAATTTGATGATCCGCTCGATATGTTGGCAGCAACTACCGGTCAGGCCCTCGTGCTAACCGGCACACAAACTTCGGTGGCCGGCCCGGTGGATGGAAACCTGGCAACTGAACTATCGGTAGGCAGCTATTTAACCATGACCCATGGTATTGCCGCCAATGGTGGCGGAACCAAGGTGAACGAATACACGCTGCAACTCGACATTTTAATGCCAACCGGCGGCATGTATCATGCCATTTACCAAACCGCGGCCGACAATTCCAACGATGCTGAAATGTTTATCAACCCCGACAACTTCATTGGGGCCTGGCGCTTCGGCTATTCGGCCAATTCCGTTTCCGAAAACAGCTGGTACAGGCTCATCGTGACCGTTAAAAACGGGCAGTTCTTCAAAATCTATATGAACGGTGAGCTGTGGGTGGATGGCGCAGGCATGGATGTTGACGACCGCGATGCGCTCGAAGCTACCCTACTGCTTTTTGCCGATGAAGATGGCGAAGACAACACCATGCTTTGTTCAGAAGCCGGCATCTGGGATGTTGCTCTCACCGCAGAAGAGGTGCTCGAACTTGGCGATGCCAGCACCAGCACAGGTATCCACGCCCAAAACGCCCTCAAGGCAGGATTGTTGGAACAAAACAGTCCCAATCCGGCATCCGGAATCACCAGCTTCCCCTACACCCTGCGCGAAAACGGCGATGTGCGTTTTGTTTTGACCGACCTGACCGGAAAAGTGATTTCGGAAGAGAAAACAGGCTATCTTTCAGCAGGTACCTACACACATCAGCTGAATGTAGACCAGCTACCGGCAGGTGTTTATTATATGAATCTTTTTGTAAATCAGAGTGTTAGTGTTAAGAAATTAATGGTTACAAAGTAATCATTAACTTGGTTTGTAATTGTTTGAGCGCCTCTGTGGAGGCGCTTTTTTTTTGGTGAAGGACCAGCTTCGTTGCAAACAATCCAAACAACATCTTGCTCACTTCAAGACACTTAGTGGGTAATCTGCAGCTTTCGAACCATGTTCCCCTTTTCTGTTTGAATGATGACGAAGTATAATCCCGGTTCGAGATCTGCCACATCTGCCTCTGCCGAGATGCTTTCGGCAACAGGCAGCTCCTGAGCCAGCATCCTGATGAGCCGCCCCCTGCTGTCGATCAGGCTGATGCTAACAACTTGCGGTTGATTGAGCCTCAGTTGGATGATTGCATGGTCGGAGGCAGGATTGGGCGACACTGACAGCCAGGCGGCATCTGCAGCTATTTGATCCAGAGCCTGTGGGTCAAGGTAAACAAAGCTGAGCTCGTCAGACCATGCGCTCCAGCGCAAGTTTTGGTCGCGGTAGCGCATGCGG
>CAZBMR010000062.1:0-16549 GCA_964492695.1 uncultured Lentimicrobiaceae bacterium | reverse complement strand
ACGCCCACGCCGTGCAGGCCGCCCGACACCTTGTAGGCGTTGTCGTCGCTGGTGTTCTCGAACTTCCCGCCGGCGTGCAGCTGGGTCATGATGACTTCGGCCGCCGAAACGCCTTCTTCCGGGTGCAGGCCGGTCGGAATGCCGCGGCCGTTGTCCTCGACCGAGACCGAGCCGTCGGGGTTCAACTCGATCAGCACCAGGTCGCAGTGCCCGGCCAGCGCCTCGTCGATCGCGTTGTCCGACACTTCGAACACCATGTGGTGCAGGCCGCTGCCGTCATCGGTATCGCCGATGTACATGCCGGGCCGCTTGCGCACGGCGTCGAGCCCCTTGAGGACCTTGATCGAATCGGCGCCGTAAGCGTTCTGGTTGGGGATCTGCTCGGGAGTGTCTGACATGCCCGGCCTATAGGCCGTGCGCGCGCGAGGGGAAAGCAAAACGGCGGGGCAAGGCCCCTTCCATCCACAGCCAATTCCTGCTTGATTGCGTGCATTGTTCCAGGGAGTCCGCAATGACCAAGTTTACCGGCGCGCTGCTTGCCGCCTCGCTGCTGTCCACCCCCGTACTGGCCCAGACCGCGCCTGCCCCGCTGCGCCCGGACCAGGTCGAATTTCGCGGACTTTACAAGGAACTGGTGGAAACCAACACCACTGTTACCACGGGCAGCTGCACCCTGGCGGCCGAGCGCATGGCCGCGCGGCTGAAGGCAGCGGGGCTGAAGGATGACCAGGTCACCGTCTACTTCACCAGCGAACACCCCAGGGATGGCGGGCTGGTCGCGGTCTATCCCGGCACCAGCAAGAAGCTGAAGCCGATGCTGCTGCTGGCCCACATCGACGTGGTCGAGGCCAAGCGCAGCGACTGGGTGCGCGATCCCTTCACCCTGATCGAGGAAGACGGCTATTTCTATGCCCGCGGCACGGCGGACGACAAGGCGCAGGCCGCAGTCTGGACCGACACCCTGATCCGCTTTGCCAAGGAAGGCTACAAGCCCAAGCGCACCGTCAAGCTGGCGCTGACCTGCGGCGAGGAAACCAGCGGCGCGTTCAACGGCGCGGAATGGCTGGCGAACAACAAGCGCGACCTGATCGACGCGGCCTTTGCCCTGAACGAGGGCGGCGGCGGCCGCACCGATGGCAAGGGCAAACTCGTGGTGCAGACCATCCAGGTTGGCGAAAAGGCCTACCAGGACTTCACCCTGACCACGACCAACCCCGGCGGCCATTCCAGCCAGCCGGTGCGCGCCAACGCGATCTACCAGATGGCCGATGCGATCGCGAAGATCCGCGATTTCGAATTTCCGCTGGAAATGAACGACACCACCCGCGCCTTCTTCGCCAAGGCCGGCGCGATGCGCCCGGATGACATGGGCAAGGCGATGGTCGCCCTGGCCGCCAACCCGGCTGACAAGGACGCGGAAGCCAAGGTCAACACCGACAAGGGCTTCCATTCGATGCTGCGCACCACCTGCGTTGCCACGCTGGTCAACGGCGGTCACGCGCTCAACGCGCTGCCGCAGACGGTGACGGCCAACGTCAACTGCCGGATGTTCCCCGGGCGCACTGCCGATGAAACCCAGGCCGTGCTGACCAAGGTGATCGGCGATTCCGGCGTGAAGATCGAACAGACCCTCAAGGGTAAGCCGATCGCCAAGAGCCCGCCGCTCGACCCCGCGCTGGTCGGGCCGATGGAGCAACTCTCGGCCAAGCACTTCCCGGGCGTGCCGGTGATCCCGACCATGTCCACCGGGGCGACCGACGGGCTTTACCTCGCCGCGGTCGGCATCCCGACCTATGGCGTGCCGGGCATGTACGGCGATCCCGATGGCAACGGCGCGCACGGCCTGAACGAACGGATCGCGGTCAAGTCGCTCTACTCCGGGCGCGATTATCTGTTCGACCTGGTCAAGGCGCTGTCGAGCAAGTGATGGGTTAGGGAGGGGTTTTCTTTCCGGCTGACGCCGGTGCGGACAGGCCATCCGGCCTGTCCTTGCAACACCAGCCCGCTCCCCCGGCCCAACCACCCACAGGGTATCTTGAACGGGTGGTTGGGCCGGGGGAGCGGGCTGGTGTTGCAAGCCCTTCGCGGAGGCGAAGGGCGCACCTAACCAAAACAACCCAACCCACAAACAAAGGGCCGTTACGCCAAGGCGTAACGGCCCTTTGCTGGTTTGGGAGGTGCTGCCCCTGGCCCCACGGGCCGGGCCGCCGGGCTCAGGCGAGCGCGGCGGTGAACATCAGGCCGCTGATCCCAGCGGCGGCGATGATCGGCAGCATGATCGAGACGATGTTGCTGCGCATGTTTGTTCTCCAAGTGCGATTCGCGAAACGTTGTTCGCAGTTGCAACATAACTATTCCGGTAGAGATTACGAGTGCAAAGGATTTCACAACCGTTGCGCTTTTCGCAACTGCAGCATGAGCGGCCAGTCAAGCGCGCGACACAGCATGGGCTGGACAGGGGGCCTGTCGATCCGCAAGGATAGCCGCAAACAAACCAACCGCATTCTTGAGAGGAACGATCCATCCATGTCCGGCGATCCATCGGCCCTGCTTGACCAGCCCTTCGGTTCCTTTTCCGCGCTGGTTTCGGCCTGGGGCGAATGCAATGGCGATCAGCCGGCGCTCTATGATGGCCAGACTACCCTGTCGTGGCGCGACACGGCCGACCGGGTGGAACGGATCGCGGCGCGGCTTCAGGCTGACGGGTTGCAGCGCGGCCAGGCCGTGGCGATCCTCGGCACGTCCAGCGTCAACTATGCGCTGGTCTATATGGCGGCGATCCGCGCCGGTGGCTGCGCCGCGCCGCTGACCACCAGCGCCAGCCCCGACCAGCTGCGCGGCATGGCGGCGGATTCGGGCGCAATCCACCTGTTCATCGATCGTGCGAAGCTGACCGAACTGGGCGATTTCAAGTTGCCGATCAGCGGCCAGATCGTGCTGGACGAGGAACTGGACGCGTTCATGGCCGCCCCCGGCACCAAGGCGGCGGCGTTCGAGCCGGACGACAAGGACCCGTTCAACATCATCTATTCGTCGGGCACTACCGGCATTCCCAAGGGCATCGTTCACAGCCACGGGATGCGCTGGCGCCAGGTCACGTTCCGCGCCGCGCAGAATTATGGCCAGTCCAGCCGCGCGCTGCTGTCGACGCCGCTCTATTCCAACACCACTCTGGTTACGTTCCTGCCGACGATGTTCTCGGGCGGCTATGTCTCGATCATGGGCAAGTTCGACGCGCAGAAGTGGCTGGAGCGCGCACAGGCGGAACGGATCACCCATACCATGCTGGTCCCGGTGCAATACCGCCGCCTGATGCAGTTCCCGCAGTTCGATGACTATGACCTGTCATCGCTGCGCTACAAATTCTGTACCTCCGCCCCGTTCCCGGCGGACCTGAAGGCCGAAGTGCTGGCGCGGATGCCGGGCGGGCTGGTCGAATACTATGGCATGACCGAAGGCGGCGTTTCCTGCATCCTGATGGCGCACGAGCACCCTGACAAGCTCCACACCGTGGGCCAGCCGGCCCCCGGCCACGGGCTGAAAGTGATCGACGAAAACCTGAACGAGGTCGCGCCCGGCGTGGCGGGCGAACTGGTCGGGCGCAGCAACGTGATGATGCTGGGTTACAAGAACCAGCCCGAAAAGACCCGCGAGGGCTACTGGACCGATCCCACCGATGGCTCGATCTGGCAGCGCATGGGCGATGTCGGGCGGATCGACGCCGAAGGTTTCGTCGAACTGGTCGGGCGGACCAAGGACGTGATCATTTCGGGCGGCTTCAACATCTTCCCGATCGACCTTGAAACCGAGTTGGCCAAGGATGACCGCGTGGTCGAAGCCGCCGTGGTCGGCATTCCCAGCGATCAGTGGGGCGAAACCCCGGTCGGCTTCGTCGTGCTGAAGCCGGGCGTGGGCGAGGACGCGCTGGACGACATCCGCGCCGTTGCCAACAGCCGCCTGGGCAAGACCCAGCGCGTTTCCGCGCTCTACGCGATCGACGAGATGCCGCGCAGCCACATCGGCAAGCTGCTCAAGACCGACCTCAGGGAGATTGCACAGGCGAAATAGCGCGCAATCTTGCCAGTTCGGCCTGTCGCCCCTATCGGCCAGACATGACGATCCAGCCCTCCGATTCCATCCTCATTGTCGATTTCGGCAGCCAGGTCACCCAGCTGATTGCGCGCCGCGTGCGCGAAGCCGGGGTCTATTCCGAAATCGCCCCCTTCAGCAGCGCCGCCGCGGCCTTTGCCCGGATGCAGCCCAAGGGCATCATCCTGTCGGGCGGCCCGGCCTCGGTGCTGGATGAAGGCGGCCCGCGCATTCCGCAGGAAATCCTGGAAAGCGGGCTGCCGATCATGGCGATCTGCTATGGCCAGCAGGCGCTGATGCACCAGCTGGGCGGGCAGGTGCAGCCGGGCGAAAGCGGCGAATTCGGCCGCGCCTTCATCGAGATTTCCGACAGCTGCGTGCTGTTCGATGGTCTCTGGGCCGAAGGCGAAAAGCACCAGGTGTGGATGAGCCACGGCGACAAGGTGACCGCGCTGGCCCCCGGGTTCCGCCCGGTCGCATCCAGCCCGGGCGCGCCCTATGCGGTGATCGCCAACGATGAAAAGCGCATCTACGCGATGCAGTTCCACCCCGAAGTGGTCCACACGCCGGACGGCGGCAAGCTCTACAAGAACTTCGTGCGCCATGTCTGCGGCCTGGCCGGTGACTGGACCATGGCCGAATTCCGCAAGACCAAGATCGAGGAAATCCGCGCCCAGGTCGGCTCGGGCAAGGTGATCTGCGGTCTGTCGGGCGGGGTCGATTCGGCGGTGGCCGCCGTGCTGATCCACGAAGCGATCGGCGATCAGCTGACCTGCGTCTTCGTTGACCATGGCCTGATGCGGCTGGGCGAGGCGGAACAGGTCGTTTCGCTGTTCCGCGGCCACTACAACATCCCGCTGGTCCACAAGGACGTCAGCGCGCTGTTCCTCGGCGGCCTGGCCGGGGTGACCGACCCCGAAGCCAAGCGCAAGTTCATCGGCAAGACCTTCATCGACGTGTTCGAGGAAGAGGCCAAGCAGGTCGGCGGGGCGGACTTCCTGGCACAGGGCACGCTTTACCCGGACGTGATCGAAAGCGTTTCGTTCACCGGCGGGCCGAGCGTGACGATCAAGAGCCACCACAATGTCGGCGGCCTGCCCGAACGCATGAACATGCAGCTGGTCGAACCGCTGCGCGAACTGTTCAAGGACGAAGTGCGCGAACTCGGCCGTGAACTCGGCCTGCCCGAAGTGTTCGTTGGCCGCCACCCGTTCCCCGGGCCGGGCCTTGCCATCCGCATCCCCGGCGAAGTCACGCGCGAGCGCTGCGACATCCTGCGCAAGGCCGACGCGATCTATCTCGAGGAAATCCGCAACGCCGGCCTGTACGACGCGATCTGGCAGGCCTTCGCCGTGCTGCTCCCGGTCAAGACCGTGGGCGTGATGGGCGATGGCCGCACCTATGACAGCGTCTGCGCCCTGCGCGCGGTGACCAGCACTGATGGCATGACCGCGGATATCTACCCCTTCGACGCCGCCTTCCTGAGCCGCGTCGCGACCCGCATCATCAACGAGGTCAAGGGCATCAACCGCGTCGTCTACGACTACACCTCGAAGCCCCCGGGCACGATCGAGTGGGAATAATTTTTACCCCTCCGGGCGTATCCGGCAACACGCTACAATGCGACATAAATCATTGAAATAGAAGGAAAAATTGTTCGATACGTTTCGCGGTCTATCGCGGGGTTAGCCTCCGAAATGACGGTATGGCGAATCTTGTCTCAGCTCAAAATCACATATACCGTCAGAGGCAAGAGAGCTTCTGACGGTATATTTTTTGGCCTAATTCGCTGTAAAAGCAGAGGAAATATACAATCGGAACGGCCATTTTCGGCCTGACGGTATAATTGGGTGCTCTCCGGCATTTTTGGACCAGTCAGGTGGGTGCGGATGTTGACCGATGCTGCCATTAAGGCGCTGAAACCACAAAGCAAATTGTACAAGGTCGTGGACCGTGACGGTATGTACGTCGCGGTCCAGCCGTCGGGCGCGATCGTGTTCCGCATGGACTACCGGCTGAACGGCCGCCGGGAGACGTTGACATTGGGCCGGTATGGGCCGGCCGGCCTGTCCCTCGCTCGCGCGCGAGAGAAGGTGGTCGATGCCCGGCGGGCCATTTCAGAAGGTCGCTCGCCTGCGCAGGAGAAGCAGCGCGAGAAGCGTCGCCTCCTAGAGGCGAAGAGTTTCGGCCAGTTCGGTGAGCGCTGGCTTCAGGAAGCGCGAATGGCGGACAGCACGCGCGCCATGCGCCGGTCGATCTTCGAGCGCGACATACTTCCTACGTTTCGCAACCGACTGCTGCCGGAGATTCTACCGGAGGATCTGCGCGCGCTGTGCGCGAAGGTGAAGGAGCGTGGAGCGCCAGCAACGGCGGTCCACGTCAGAGACATCGTGAAGCTGGTCTTCGCCTTCGCGATCCTGCATGGCGAGAAGGTCGCCAACCCGGCCGATGAGGTTGGTCCGGCGTCGATCGCGACCTTCGTGCCGAAGGACAGATCGCTTTCTCCCGGCGAAATCCGCATCATGTTCGGTCAGCTTGAGCATGTCCCGACGCTGCCGACGATCCGGCTCGGGATGAAATTGTTCCTGCTGACGATGGTGCGAAAGAGCGAATTGCAGGATGCGGTCTGGGATGAAGTCGATTTCGAGAACGCCGTCTGGTCGATCCCGAAGGAGCGTATGAAGCGCTCGAAGGCCCACAACGTCTATCTGTCGCAGCAGATGCTCGACATCTTCGTTGCGCTCAAGACTTGCGCTGGCAACTCGAAATACGTCCTCCCATCGCGCTACGACGCCGACGCCCCGATGTCGCGTGCGACCTTCAACCGGATCACGACGGCGGTGGTGGCGCGAGCCAAGAAGGAAGGTTTGCCGTTGGAGGCGTTCACGGTCCATGACCTGCGCCGGACGGGCTCAACCCTACTGAACGAACTGGGCTTCAACAGCGACTGGATTGAAAAGTGCCTGGCGCATGAGGACGGCCGATCCTCGCGCGGCATCTACAACAAGGCCGAGTACGAACATCAGCGTCGGCACATGATGCAGGAATGGTCCAATCTGGTGGATGCCTGGGTCGCGGGTCAGAAATATACCCCGACGCTTTATCCGCCGACGATGGACCTGCTCACGCCCGAACCGAATGTTTGATAGGGCGGGTCTTGCGAAGCTGGACATCGGGAATGGGTGCGCGCTTTACGACCTTGGCGCGTGAGGCGCGGCGCCGTTCCTCCAGCCAAGCCTCGACTTCGGCAAGATCCCAGACCACGCAGCGGGACGTAAGATAGAAGCGCTGCGGAAATTCGCCGCGCTGTTCCATGTCATAGATCGTGGTGTCGGCCAGCGGGACTATTTCTCGTAGTTCATGCCGCCGGATGGTTCGAGTGGTAGTGGGCTGTGCTTGTCGGCTCATCCGTTGTTTCCTTCCAGCTCATCGAGTTGAGCGGATAGATGGCGATAGAGGTCGTTCAATGAAAAGCCTGGATTTGTAAGCGTACAAGAAGGTCGCGCTCTGGCGTGCATATAGGAAAGGTGCGGAGACGGGTTCGGCCCACACCCCTGTTGACGGGGGCTATCGGTTCTCCGCGTCTTATTTGTGCGCGGTCTCCATGTTGGCCCGTGTCACCGCCAGCCTCGGAAAAGAGCATGGCTTATCGGTTCAAATCCGGTTAAATCAGCTTTACTCCAACTTGGATCGGTGAGATAGTCAACGTATCTGCTTTGACTGAAGAAAGTGCGGCTATGTCCGACCGCTGGATGTCCGTCGAGGAAATGGCCGGCTACTTGGGGGTGAGTAAAGATACGATCTATGGATGGATAACCAAAAGAGAGATGCCGGCTCACAAAGTCGGTCGCCTTTGGAAATTCAAGTCCGATGAAGTCGATTCTTGGGTGCGGGCCGGGAGGGCATCGGATGAGGTTGACGAACAATCGATAGGGGATGCGCGAAGAACTGAAAAACGCGCCTCGGGGAGGAAAAAATGAGCGAGGTAGCGTGTATCGACCTGTTCTGCGGCGCGGGTGGTTTGACGCACGGTCTCATTCGAGCGGGCGTCCCGGTCGTCGCGGGCATCGATGTCGATACGGCGTGCCGCTATCCGTTCGAGACCAACAACGGCGCGCGCTTCCTCTCCAAGGACATCAAGAACGTAAAGCCTTCGGATCTGAACAAACTGTATGGCAATGCGAAGATTCGAATTTTGGCGGGTTGTGCGCCGTGCCAGCCGTTCTCGACCTATTCGCAGCGCTACGACACCCGCACCAGCCCGCGTTGGCCCCTGCTGTATCAGTTCGCGCGCCTCGTCAAATCCGCGCGCCCCGACATCGTGACCATGGAGAACGTGCCCCTGGTCGAGAAGCACGCCGTCTTCGACGATTTCGTCGCCACGCTTGAGCGGCAGGGCTACAAGGTCTGGAAGAGCGTCGTAGATTGCACCCAGTATGGGTTGCCACAGACCAGACGGCGTATGGTCATCCTGGCGAGCCTGATCGGCCCCATCGAGTTGATCTCGCCGACCCACAAGAAGCCAAAAACCGTAAGGGACGCGATTGGAAAGCTCCCCGCCATCGGGGCGGGAAGTGTCCATGGCGACGATGCCTTCCATGCCACGTCCAGGCTTTCGGATTTGAACTTGGAGCGCATCCGGGCTTCTCGCCCCGGTGGAACGTGGCGTGATTGGCCTGAGCGCTTGGTCGCCGAATGTCATCGGCGAGAAACGGGCCGCACCTATCCGGGCGTATATGGGCGCATGACCTGGGACGATCCGTCTCCGACGATCACCACCCAATTCTATGGTTTCGGCAACGGTCGATTCGGCCATCCCGATCAGGACCGAGCAATCTCCCTACGGGAGGGGGCGATCCTCCAAGGCTTTCCGAAGAAATACGCCTTCGTGGCCGATGATGGCCCGACACATTTCAAGGTATTGGGCCGAATGATCGGAAATGCCGTCCCCGTCGCTCTCGGCGAGGCGATCGGCCAAAGCATCGTGACGCATCTCGGCGTCGGAGTGCAGACGGATCAAACGAAGCAGGGAGGCACCGCGGATGTCGCGCGTAAGCCCCTCGTCGCATGAGGCGAGCCTCCGCATGGCTCGGGTGCGGCAAAAGGGCACCGGCGCCGAACTCTCCTTGCGGAAGGAACTTTTCGCACGAGGGCTACGCTACCGTTTGCACGTCCCGCTGCTGACCAAGCCGCGGCGTGTCGCCGACATCGTGTTTCCCCGCAACAGGGTCGCCGTCTTCGTCGATGGCTGCTTCTGGCACGGGTGCCCGGAGCACGCCTCTTGGCCGAAGAGCAACGCGCAATTCTGGCGCGACAAGATCGAAACGAACCGCGCCCGAGACGCAGATACCGATCAGCGTCTGAGTGCCTCGGGTTGGCGTGTCATTCGCGTCTGGGCACATGAGTGTGCCAACGAAGCGGCCGAACGCATTGCAAACGTCGTTCGAGGCGGGAGCGAGCTGCAATGATCGTTAGAGGTGCGAGCAGCGCGGCTGCTCAGATCGCTCATCACACGATTCCAGAGCCTGGCCAACTGGTCGAAGCGCGCCGGCGGCAATGGATCGTGTCGGAAGTCGACGGTGGATCGACGGCGCCCGGCCTTCCCAAACGTCACCTCATCCGCCTGACGTCGATCGACGAAGACGCCCTTGGGGAGGAAATCGAAGTCCTCTGGGAGTTGGAACCCGGCGCTCACGTCATCGAGCGGGCTGGTCTGCCACGCATCACCGGCTTGGACGATCCGGCCTCCCTACAGGCGTTCCTCGATGCCGTCCGATGGGGCGCTGCCACCAACGCCGACAGAGGATATCTTCAGGCGCCTTTCCGCAGCGGCGTCAGTATCGAAGACTTCCAGCTTGATCCTTTGGTGCGAGCCATCGACATGGCCCGCACCAGCCTCCTCATCGCAGATGATGTCGGTCTCGGAAAGACGATCGAAGCCGGCCTGGTGATCCAGGAAATGCTCTTACGCCATCGTGCCCGCACGGTGCTGGTGTTGTGCCCAGCGTCCCTTCAGGAGAAGTGGCGCACGGAGATGCAGGAGAAATTCGGCCTCGACTTCCGCATCGTCGATACCGAGTTCGTCAAGCGCTTGCGTCGTGAACGCGGCCTGCACGCCAATCCGTGGACGTCGTTTCCGCTCCTAATCACGTCGATCGATTGGGTGAAGCAAGGCGAAGGGCTGCGCCTGTTCCGGGATGCGTTGCCGCCCACCGTCACCCATCCTCGAAAATTCGATCTGCTGGTCATCGACGAAGCGCACAACATCGCGCCCACGGTTGGACACTATGCGGTCGAGAGCCTCCGAACCCGGCTGGTGCGGCTGCTCGCGCCGCATTTCCAGCATAAGCTGTTTCTCACCGCCACGCCCCATGACGGCTACACCGAGTCGTTCACTGCTCTGCTCGAACTGCTCGACGACCAACGCTTCGCCCGAAACGTCCTGCCGAGTGAGCCCCAGCGCGCTCGGGTCATGGTGCGGCGGCTGAAAAGCGACCTGGTGGATGCGAACGGCAAGCGACTTTACCCGGTGCGGCGTCTCGAAGGGCTCCCCATCAAGTATGAAGATGACGAAAGGCAGATCCGGCATCTTCTGGGCGAGTACATATCGTCTCGTGAAAATGGCGAGGGCGGCGCCCGAGCCGTCGATCGCTTTGTCCACCAATTGCTACGCAAGCGCCTCGCATCGTCGCCCGCCGCGTTCGCGGCGACGCTGGAAAAGCATATTGCGACGATCGAAGGTCGTTTGTCGGCCGACCAGACCAGGCGCAAGCTGGATGATCGCATCCTTCGCCGCGCCATATCGAAGGCAGAAGAGGACTATGCCGACGACGCATTGCACGAGGCCGCGGAAGACGACGCGCTCAGCGAAGCCGGCAAACATATCCGGCCGCCCAGTGAGCAAGAGCGGCGGATGCTGGAACGCCTGCGCTCCTGGGCGCAGCAAGCATCACGCATGGCGGACTCCAAGGCGCGCGCGGTATTGGAGTGGCTGGCCGAGCATCTCCAAGAGGGCGGCGAATGGACGAATGAGCGGGTCATCCTGTTCACCGAATACCGGACGACGCAGCAGTGGATGCAAGAGATACTCGTGTCGCACGGCTTCGGCGGCGATCGGCTGGCGTTGATCTATGGCGGCATGGATCACGATGAACGTGAAGCGGTGAAGGCGGCGTTCCAGGCCAACCCCTCGGAATCGCCAGTCAGAATCTTGTTGGCGACCGACGCGGCATCCGAAGGCATCGACCTTCAGAACCATTGCCACCTGATGATTCATCTGGAAATTCCATACAATCCCAACGTTATGGAGCAGCGGAACGGCCGCATCGACCGTCACGGCCAGCGCTCCGGCGAAGTGGTCATCTGGCATCCAGTCGACGACGAAGGCGATCACGGACAGGACATTCTGCGGGCGCTTCGGAAGCTCGACGCGATGCGGGCCGACATGGGGAGCGTCAACCCGGTCATCGCCCCGCAACTCCCGGATCTGATCGAGGGACGGCTGCGTGACCTGGATACCCGGCTTGCCGAAGCCCGCATGGAAAAGTCGCGTCGCTTCGTCAGAGCCGAACGCGATCTCCGGGATCGGGTCGCGAAGCTGCACGAACGTCTCGCCGAGACCAAGCGCGAGCAAAATCTCACGCCGGATCACATCGAACGAGCCGTGAGAGCGGCACTGCGCCTTTCGGACAAACCGGACCTCGGGGCCACGTTTCTGCCCGGGGCTCCAGATGGAACCATCTTCACCATGCCGGCGCTGTCCGGTTCATGGACGCGATGCCTGGAGGGGCTGGAGCATCCCTACACGAAGAAAGTCCGCCCCATCACGTTCGACCATGACGTGGCGAAGGGGCGCGATGACGTCGTTCTGGTGCATCTCAATCATCCCCTCGTCCAGATGAGCCTGCGCCTTCTGCGCGCCGAAATCTGGGCTCGGGACGACGTGAAGAAGATCCACCGCGTCTCCGCCCGTTCGTTGCCCGATGGCAAGATCGAAGGCCCCGCCGTCATCGTGGTTTCTCGATTGGTCATCACCGGCGGCAGTCATCATCGCCTGCACGAGGAACTGACCGAGGCCGGCGGATATCTGCGCGACGCCGGCTTCCGCCGCGAAGATCGCGTGACTGAGGTGCGCCGATGGCTCCAGGATTCCAACCCTGCCTTGTTGCCCGATACGACCTTCGCCGCGTTGCGTACCCGCTTCGATAAACAACGTGATTCAGTGTTGGCGTCGGTCGATGCCCGCTCAAAGGACCGTCTGCGCTTCCTATCCAATTCGATCGAGACGCGAAAGGAACTGGAGAGCGACGACATCCGTCAGGTGCTCGATGATCTCGAAAAGGCGCTGCGGGCCGAACTCGCCGCAGACCGTGAACCTCAACAGCTTTCACTGTTCTCAGAGGATGAACGCACCCAGCTCCGACGCGATAACGCTGCACTCGAAGCGCGGCTCGCCCGTATTCCGCTGGAACGGGAGCAAGAGGTGCGCGCCATTGAGAACAGATATTCCAATGTCCGGGATCACACCTTTCCCGTCGCGGTCGTCCTGCTGGTGCCCGAGTCGCTGACGAAGGGGCAGCCTCGATGAGCACTAACCACGACTGGCTCAACCTCATCGAGGTATCGGGACCGTTCCTCGCGGTGCCTGTACTACGCGACGTGCTTCCCCAAGGACTGGAAGCCCTGACCTCTGGCCGCCCGCAGCGGCTGCGCGCCGCCTATGACGAATGGCGTGATGCCGTCGATGCGGACGATGCCGACCTACCAGCGATCCATTCGGCGTGGATCGACGAGGTTCTTCAGAGCGCCCTGGAGGTGGACGATCAAGTTTTGCGCCGCGCGGAGTCTTTGCCGGAGCAGCTGAAGGTGTCGCTGCCCGAGCACGGCGTCACGATCGCGCCCGACCTGGCGATCGTCAATCCGACTCAGGGCGACGCCCCGCTGTTGCCCGTCCAACTCTACGATCCCGACACCGATCTCGACGCCACCCGGAACTACGACGGGCTGGCCGCGACACCCGGCGACCGCATGGTGGCGCTGCTTCGCGCCGTCGAGTGCCCGGTCGGTCTCGTGACCAATGGCGAACGCTGGATGCTCGTTCATGCGCCAGCCGGCGCGGTCGCCAGCTTCGCCAGTTGGTATGCCCGCCTGTGGGGCCAAGAGCCTGAAACGCTCCGCGCCTTCGTCAGCCTGCTCGGGGTTCGTCGCTTCTTCGGCCCCGAAGCCGAAAGGCTGCCGGCGCTGTTCGAGCGATCGCTGAAGCATCAGGATGACGTGACCGACGCGCTCGGTGAACAGGTCCGTCGCGCGGTGGAAGTGCTGGTCCAATCCCTCGACCGTGCCGACCAGGATCGCAACCGGGATTTGCTGCACGACGTCGATCCGAAGGAACTCTACGAGGCCGGCCTCACGGTCATGATGCGGCTCGTCTTCCTGCTGGCGGCGGAAGAGCGCGGCCTGCTCCTGCTCGGCGATCCCCGCTACGACGCCTTCTACGCGCTCTCCAGCCTGCGGATGCAGTTGCGCGCCGACACCGAGGAGATACTCGAACGCCGCCGCTCGGCATGGTCGCGGCTGCTCGCCCTGTTCCGCGGCGTTTATGGCGGCATCGACCATCCGCTGCTGCGACTGCCGGCTATGGGCGGCTCGCTCTTCGACCCGGATCGCTATCCTTTCCTCGAAGGCCGCAAGAAGGGCACGAACTGGCGTAGCGATCCCGCCGAGCCCTTGCCCATCGACGACCGGACGGTCTTGCTCCTGCTGGAAGCAATCCAGACCTTCGAGGGCCGTACACTGTCTTACCGCGCGCTCGACGTGGAACAGATCGGTCACGTCTATGAGGGTCTCCTCGAACGCACGGTTCAGCGCGTTGATGACGTGACGCTCGAACTCGAAGGAGCGGCCAAGGCCAAGAACGCCCGCGTGGCGCTCGGCGAGATCGAGTCCTCGCGGCTCGACGGCGCCGACAGGATCGTCGATCTCCTGAAGGAACGGAGCGAGCGTTCCGAGCCCGCCATTCGCAATGCCATCGGCCGGGAGCCGGACGAGCGCGTGGCTGCCCGATTGCTCACTGTCTGCCGTGGTGATGTGGCCCTGCGCGACCGCATTTTGCCTTTTTCAGAACTCTTGCGGACGGACCCGTGGGGATACCCTCTGGTTCATCACGCCGGCGCTTTCGTCGTCGTTCTAGGGGCCGACCGGCGCGAGAGCGGGACGCACTACACGCCCAAAAGCCTGACCGAGAAGATCGTCGAAGAGACGCTGACCCCGATCGTCTATCGCGGCCCGGCTGAAGGCGCCGCGCGCGAGGACTGGAAGCTCAAGAGCGCCGACGAACTCCTCGACCTCAAGATCTGCGATCCCGCGATGGGATCGGGAGCGTTCCTCGTGCAGGCTTGCCGCTGGCTCGCCGACCGGCTGGTCGAAGCCTGGTCCGACATGGAGGCGGCGGGCAGCCGGATCGACGACGAAGGCCGTATCCTCGCCGCCGATGACGTGGCCGGTTTCGAGCCGCTGTCACGCGACACCGAGGAGCGGGCCATCTTGGCGCGTCGGCTGATCGCCGAACGCTGCCTCTACGGCGTCGACAAGAACCCGCTCGCGGTCGAACTCGCCAAGCTGTCGCTTTGGCTGACGACGCTCGCCAAGGGACGGCCCTTCGGCTTCCTCGATCACAACCTGCGGAGCGGCGACAGCCTGCTCGGCATCCACGATTTCGGCCAGCTCATCGAGCTGGACATGAAGCCGAAGGGCAAGGCGCAACTTCGCCTTTTCGGCCGGACGATCCGGTCGGCCGTCGACAAGGCGCTTGCGCTTCGCAGTCAGCTTCGCTCGATCCCGATCCGTGACATCGGGGATGTCGAGGCGATGGCGGCGCTCGACGCTCAGTCGCGTAGCGAACTCGCTCTGCCGGAGCTAATCGCCGATGCGCTCGTCGGCATTGTCCTCGCCGGACAACGCGCCGTGAGTATTACGGCACTGGCGACCATGGCCGACGAGGCCGCAGGCGGTGATGTCAATGCTCGGACCCGCTTGTTGCAGCAAGCAACGGCCAACCTCGTGCATGACGCCCCCGATGGGGTGGCACGGCGTCCTTTCCATTGGCCGCTCGAATTTCCAGAGGTCTTTTCGCGGAACGATTCCGGGTTCGACGCAATAGTCGGAAACCCTCCATTTATGGGAGGACGGTTGATCGGTCGCCGGCTTGGGACAACATATCAAGAATATCTGAAATTTATTCGCAACGACGTAGCCGGATCGCCCGATTTTTGCGCTTATTTCTTTTTGCGTTCATTTTATCTGATCTCGCAATCAGGCGGGATCGGCTTGTTGGCAACGAAATCAATCACCGAAACTGGTTCACGGGTAGTCTGCCTTGATCAGATTATGTCCAGTGGCGGCACCATATACAGCGCCCTCTCCAGGCTTCCGTGGCCAGGAAACGCGGCGGTCGTTGTTTCGATCGCTTGGATCACCCGAAGCATTTGGAAGGGCAGTGTCATTCTTGATCAGCGCGCTGTTGCCACGATCAATGGAGCATTGGAGGAAGACTTTCAGATAAAGCGCCCAATGAAACTCAAGTCGCTGAAGGGAAAATTCTCACAAGGTCAGGACGTAATGGGGCGCGGCTTCGAGCTTACAGAGGACGAGCGCGCCGAAATCCTTGCCCAAGACTCGGACTGCGAGCAAATAATTCGTCCGCTCTTCAATGGGCAGGACATCGCGAATATGCCGAACCTGAGTCCATATCGATGGGCGATATATTTCCATGATTGGCCGGAGGAGGAAGCCAGGCGCTACGAACCAGCATTCCGACGTCTTGAAGAGCTAGTGAAACCCTATCGGGATTCTCTAACCGGCCAAATACATCAAGATTGTTTCTGGAAATTCTGGGATCTTCGTCCATCGCTGATGCGCGAATCCAAAAGTCACACCTATTTCCTAGCGTCACCTGTAGTGGCGAAATACGTAACCTTCCGGCGCGTTCCGTCTAGTAATGTTTATAACCATAAAACGAAAATATATTTTCTATACGCATGGTCGGATTTTGCAATTTTGCAATCCAGCTTACATCAGGAATGGGCCTTTTGGAATTGCGCAACTCTCGGCGCATCTACGTTGAGTTATTCAACATCGGCAGCGTTGGAGACTTGGCCAATGCCGGCATCGGGCAATGACGAACGGCTAAACCGAATTGGCCAAAAATACCACGAGATGCGAGACGATTTTCTCACAGAAAATTCTATCGGCCCGACACAATTTTATAATCGCTTCCATAACCGGGAAGACAAAGATGCACAGATCGTGGCTCTTCGAGATCTTCATCGGCAGATGGATCTAGCCGTGTTGGCATCGTACGGCTGGCAAGATTTGGATCTTGCCCACGATTTTCACGAGATGCCTTATCCCGGCCTATTCATGAGGCCGCCGCTCCGGGGTGGTCCGGCATTGATCTGTCGGT
>CAZBMR010000061.1:0-16595 GCA_964492695.1 uncultured Lentimicrobiaceae bacterium | reverse complement strand
GCAATCAGCCTATCCAGCCAACCGCGCGCAAGGCGGCCTATCGGCCACGCTTACGTTGAGCGAGAGCCACAACCCGTTGTCGCGCCAAAGGTAGAACCAGCGCCGCACCGTGGAGACCGGCGGGAAGCACGGCGGCAGCATCCGCCATGGAAGGCCCCCGCGCAGCAGATACAGGATCGCCTCGACAATGCGCCGCATCGGCCACTTGCGCGGGCGCCCCACATGCGAGGGCGGTGGTACGAACGGCTCGAGCAAAGCCCACTCGGTGTCGGTCAAATCGCTTGGCAAAGCCAATTCCGCACGGGCATACTGAGCCCGAGTGGTATCGGTCCACATCGTTGGTCTCCGGAAGTTTTCGCAAAACCCCTGAATCAACGACTTGGGCTAGCGTCAAGCTAACCCGCTGATACCACTCAACTTAATTTCGGATCAGGCTCTCAGGCGACCTGACAGTTGGCGGGCTGGTCGCGTTCAATATGTTCGCCCAACGCGTTTCCGGCCCCGTCATTCGGATGGCGCAACTGTGGCAGGAATTTCAGCAGGTACGCATTGCGATCGACCGACTTGGCGATGTGCTCAACCAGCCTTCTGAGCCTGGTTCTGGCAGCCGCACTGCGCTGCCCGCGATCCGCGGCCATGTCCGCTTCGAGGGAGTGAAGTTCCGCTATGGTCCTGAAGGTCCTTGGACGCTCGACGACATCGATATCGATCTCCAGTCTGGCTCGACCTTGGGCATCGTCGGCTCATCCGGTTCGGGCAAGTCGACGCTGACCAAGCTGCTCCAGCGCCTTTACGTTCCGGCTTCTGGCCGGATCCTGATCGACGGGGTCGATATCGGCCAAATTGATCCGGCGTGGTTGCGCCGTCAGATCGGTGTCGTGCTTCAGGAGAACCTTCTGTTCAACCGCTCGATCCGAGAGAACATCGCTCTGGCTAATCCCGCGATGCCGCTTGAGCAAGTGATCGCTGCAGCGGAACTATCGGGCGCGCACGAATTCATCGTCCGGCTGACGCAGGGCTATGACACGATTGTCGAGGAACGCGGCGTCAACCTTTCGGGCGGTCAGCGCCAGCGCCTCGCCATCGCCCGCGCGCTGGTCACCCAGCCCCGTATTCTGATCCTCGACGAGGCGACATCCGCGCTCGACGCCGAAAGCGAGGCGATCATCCAGAAGAACCTCAAGGCCATGGCGCATGGGCGCACGGTGCTCATCATTGCCCATCGCCTGTCCGCAATCCGGCAGTGCCAGCGGATCATCGCGCTCGAACGGGGCCGGATCATCGAGAGTGGAACCCACGAAGACCTGCTAAAGTCGGGAGGGCGTTATGCCGATCTCTACCGTCAGCAGATGGGCTTGGCCGATGGCGGGGGCGCAGCATGAACATGTTCAGCCGCCACTGGGAGATCGCCAAAGCCGCGCTCGCCGACGATCGCGAGCGCGTAAAAGCAAAGGTCCAGGCAGGCCAAACCGAGTTTCTTCCCGCCGCGCTTGAGATTGTCGAGCGCCCGGTATCCCCTACGGGCCGACTGAGCGCCTATCTGCTCGGCCTGGGCCTGGTGATTGCGCTGGCTTGGGCCGCTTTCGGCAAGGTCGATGTTGTCGCTTCCGCGCAAGGCCGGCTTATCCCGGTCGACAATGTCAAGCTGATCCAGTCGAGCGATGCCGGAGTGGTGCGTTCGATCCTTGTCCGTGACGGTCAGGAGGTCCGCAAAGGCCAGGTGCTGGTCGAACTCGATCCGACCGCCACGGCGGCCGACACGGCGCAAGCGCGCAGCGCGTTGCAAACGGTGCAGCTCGAGGTCGCTCGCGGCAACGCAGTCCTCCACGCGCTTGACGGCCACGGGCTGAGCTTTACCGCGCCAGAGGGAACCCCGGCCGATGTGGCAGCAACCCAGCAGGCTTTGGCTCTCGCCGAGTGGCGCGCGCTTGAAGCCTCAATCGATGGACGCGGTTTCGATCGATCGGCAGCGCTGGCCACCCGCAACGAAGCCGCGACTCAGGTTGCGAAGCTCAACGAAACGATCCCGCTGATCGACCAGCAGCTTGCGGCCTATGAAGACCTGCTCGCCAAGGGCTACGCTCCCAAACTCAAGGTGATCGAGCTCCGCCGCCAGCGCCTTGCGACGATCAAGGACCGTGATGCCGCGCTGCAGGCCGAGCGAAAGGCCGAGGCCCAGCTTGCCGGCGCGGGTTCCACCGTTATCCAGAGCCGCGCCGAAGCGCGTGCCAAGGTGCTGGGTGATCTTGCCAAAGCACAGGCCGATGCAGCGCTCAGACAGGAAGAGCTGGTAAAGACCGAACAGCGCAGTCGCCTGCAGCAACTTGTTGCGCCGGTCGACGGAACAGTGGTGCAACTCGCGATCCATACCGTTGGCGGCGTGGTCGAACCGGCCAAGCCGATCATGATGATCGTGCCCAAAGGCGGAACGCTTGTGGCAGAGGTCAAGCTGCTCAACAAGGATGCGGGGTTTGTGCGTCAAGGGCAAAGCGTGGCGGTCAAGCTCGAAGCCTTTCCGTTCACGCGCTACGGCACGGTGCCGGGGCGTGTCGAAACGATCGGTTCCGATGCCATCGAGGACGACAAGCTCGGGCTTGTCTACACCGCGCGCATCAAATTGGACCGAGACACGATTGACCGGGAAAATGAAAGGGTTAAGCTCATTCCCGGGATGGCACTTACAGCTGATATTCGGACGGGAACGCGCAGCATCGTCAGCTATTTGATCAGTCCGATCGACCAGGCCAGGCAGGAAGCGGGGAGAGAGCGGTGAGTGCGTTCCAGGCTGGACGACGCTCAATTCTTCTCCTGCTTGCGGGTGTTGCGGCGCTGACCTTGCCTGGTTGCGGTGTTCTGGGGGACAGTCTTCCGACCTATCGCTACCGGTTGACGGTTGAGGTTGAGACGCCTGAGGGGCTGAAGACCGGATCGAGCGTGATCGAGGTGCGCTCTGGGGTTGGCGGAAAGGCCGCCGGTCCAATGGCGGTGTACACCACCGAAGTACGCGGGGAGGCGGTCACGGTCGATCTGGGCCGGCGCGGATTGATGTTTGCCTTGCTGCGTTCAGGTGACAATGTCGACTGGGCTGGACAGGCGATGATGAGGGGAATCGTTCCAGATCCAAGTCCGGAGCAGCGGCAGGCGATGAAGGACCCTTGGCGCGACGCTATCAAGGCCCGGTACGCCAAGCTCCTGACGATGCGCGGCATCTACGATCTGCCGCGTGAAGTCGATATCCTGGGGCTACGCGACAACTACCCGATGCTGGTGCGCTTTCGCGATATCGCCGATCCCATAACGGTCGAGCAGGTCGATCCCGATGATCTGGCCAGGAGCTTTGGCGAGGGCGTGAAGCTGAAGCGGATTACCCTGCAACTGACCGACGATCCGGTGACGACGGGGATCGAGAAACGCTTTCCTTGGTGGATCGAGTTTCGAGACAAGCACTTCGATGGCACCTCTGCGTCAATCGAAGACATGACGACTGACAAACTCGCTTCACACCTTTCTTCTGGCGCTTTTAGCACGGAGTTCAACAAATGAACCGCGATGTATTTCTCTCAATTCTCGCCATGGACTCCTACAATCGCGGCTATGGTGAAGGCCTTAAGCTTCCTGGCGGAAGCAAAAAACTAGGCACTACGACGATATCAAGACAGTCCGACATTAGAAGTGGTTCTGACGCGGTGAACGCCGGTTTTTACGCAATCGCCTATGACTGGAACGGGGAGAAGGTCATCTCGTTTCGCGGGACCAATCCTGAGTTCTCGGTCGACAGCGTCGCCGATTTCCTCAACAGTCCGCTGGTTCGGGATATGTGGAACGGCTGGTCGCTGGGTGCGGGTTTCTCCGGGGCTGCGCAGGGCGCGATGGCGATCAAGTTCTACGAAGATGTCAGCCGCCGTTCGATTCATAATCCGATAGGCAACGGAACGCCAATTCTGCTCACCGGGCACTCGCTGGGCGGGGGGCTGGCTGGATTTGTCAGTCAGCAAGCCTCGAATGACAATATTGATCGCGATGAATGGATTGCCGCATGAACCGGCGCACCATCTTGACCTTGCTGGCGGGTGTTGCGGCGCTGACTTTGCCTGGTTGCGGGATAGTCGGCGATCGGTTCCCTGACTATCGCTATCGCCTGACGCTTGAGGTCGAGACGCCCGAGGGGCTGAAGACCGGATCGAGCGTGATCGAGGTGCGCTCTGGGGTTGGCGGAAAGGCCGCCGGTCCAATGGCGGTGTACACCACCGAAGTACGCGGGGAGGCGGTCACGGTCGATCTGGGCCGGCGCGGATTGATGTTTGCCTTGCTGCGTTCAGGTGACAATGTCGACTGGGCTGGACAGGCGATGATGAGGGGAATCGTTCCAGATCCAAGTCCGGAGCAGCGGCAGGCGATGAAGGACCCTTGGCGCGACGCTATCAAGGCCCGGTACGCCAAGCTCCTGACGATGCGCGGCATCTACGATCTGCCGCGTGAAGTCGATATCCTGGGGCTACGCGACAACTACCCGATGCTGGTGCGCTTTCGCGATATCGCCGATCCCATAACGGTCGAGCAGGTCGATCCCGATGATCTGGCCAGGAGCTTTGGCGAGGGCGTCAAGCTGAAGCGGATTACCGTGCAGCTGACCGACGATCCGGTGACGACGGGGATCGAGAAAAGACTGGGGTGGTTGGGGAGAACAAGAGGTGCTCTCGTACACATCCCCATTTCTCAATACCCCCCGTCCGGCACCGCTCTCCCACTTTCAGCGACGCTTACGGAACTTGACTTCATCCAAGGAGGCCAATGATGAACCGCGATGTATTCCTCTCCATTTTGGCAATGGACTCCTACAACCGCGGATATGGTGAAGGAGTAAGAGGCCTGCCTTTGGTGGCCAACGTTACCAAGCTGGGCACAGCTACGATCAAGACAGATAGCGTAATTGAGTTGGGCGCAAATGCGCAAGCAGCCGGTTTTTACGCAATCGCCTATGACTGGAACGGGGAGAAGGTCATCTCGTTTCGCGGGACGGATTTCGGCGAAGTGGAAAGCGGCGCGCGCGATGTGCTCAACGGCTGGAGCATGTTCACCGGCTTTGGAACCGACAGCCAGGCCAGTCTGGCGCGAGATTTCTATCGCCGGGTAACCGGACTGGATTTCATTTCCTCCGCCGTCTCGGTCGGCGCTGGCAGCGACATCACGCTCACCGGGCACTCGCTGGGCGGGGGGCTGGCTGGATTTGTCGGCTCCAGAGCATTGGCCAATGCGGTAGTCTTTGATCCCATTCCGTTTGGTAGTCTTGCCAACCAGACTGCGATCAGCGACGCCTTTCTTGCCACCATTTCTGATCTCCTGCTTGATCGTGAGGCTATCCTTGGCGCCTTTGGGAGTTCCGTTTCTTTCCTTTTGTCCGATTTGATTCCGGGATCGGAAAACACCTGGCAGCAGTTTGCGGACAAATTTGCAGCCAACATCCGCGCCCGAATTCCTGACTTCAGTGTGGTTTCAGGCTACTCGCTCAGCGGAGAAATCGCGGCGTCGATCGACAACTATCAGGCAATTATAGGGACGGCCCTGAACGGAGTTGGCTTCACCGCACTCGGTCTTCAGCAATTGGGGCTGTCTATCGCTGATAGTTTGAGCGGAGATCGTGCGCACATCCTCTCAACTTCGAACTATGGAATTCTGACGTCCTCAACGCCACTTGATTTGGGGACGCAAATTGACCTTCATAGCCCGGCTTGGATTTCGATCACTCTGTTCGGGGAAAAGCAGTGGCCGCAAGAGAATGGCAGGTCAGATTGGCAAAACTCCTACCGCTACATCCTGCCATCGACAGCCGCTTCGGACATAGCGCAGTCGTTAGGATATAATGATGGAACAGGTGCGGCATCTCCCGGCGAACAGCTTGCCCGAGTTATTGCCTACTCGGCGATCAACGAAGGCGATGCGAGCGCACGACCGTTCGGCGATACAGGCATCCGTGCGCTATTCAACGACGCTGATGATCTGGGGTCACTTGTCAGTTCGTTGCCATCTTTCATCGATGACGATGTGAAGTTTGCAATTGGTGGCGTGATTGCCGAATTTGCCGGCCTCCTCGCGTCCAAACATTTACTCTCATCCAAATGGAACGCTGCCACGTCGGGTGTCCTGAGCGCTAGCCAGGGTCATCAAGCTTCGCTGCTGATCGATCTGTCTGACAAGACATGGTCTCTCAACGGGACGTCGCAGTTGCACAAATCAGTTGAGGCCTCCGAGCTTGCTGAGAGCTTGGTGAAAGCGACGTTGGCATCTGGAACGCTTTCGGGGCGGGATGCCGACTTCGTCATCGACAGCTTGAAATTTTGGCTAGGTAACCGGGCTGGAGTCGACGCGGCCCAGGCTTTCGGCGAAATCGATTCCATTTCGTTGTCGGGAGCCGGAGGGGTGACGTTCGATACACCGGCGAACGAAAAGTATTCTCTGATTGTTGGCACGGACCAAACGGAGCAACGCACAACCGGGAGTGGGCCCGCCATACTTTTGGCTGCCGGGGGCGATGACACGTTGATTGGGTCCGATGCTGCCGACGCCTTGCTAGGCGGTGACGGCAACGACATGCTGATTGGTGGCAAAGGTGACGATTGGCTGTTTGGCGACAAAGGCAACGACATCATCTGGGGCGATGCTGAAAATGATCTCGGTGGCCGGGTTGGGCATGACACCCTGGTTTATGGCGCAGATCCCGGGACCGTCAGAATATACTACAATGGCAGATCGGCATCGCCAGGCCTTGAAATCACGACCAATGACGGCGCAGATCAAGTGCACGGCGTCGAAGAAGTTTTCCTGGAAAGTGGTCAAACAACTTTCTCGATAAGTGGTAATATATTCGCCGGAACAGATGTAACTATTCACAATGGCGACAAGCGTGGCTCGCGCGGCCAAATCATTGATGCTGCCAAGATGAAGGGAGCGGGCGCGATCATCTCTCTGTCCCCGACTGGCTACATTGAGGACCGGCTGACCGGAGGAAAAATCCAACTCTATGGTTTCCGCACCCAAATACTTGGGTCAGGCTATGACGACTCGATTTCTGACGATAGCGACGAGCAAAAGGTCATCAGCGCGGGCGATGGCGCGGACTTTGTCAGCGTAAAAGATACTACCGCCAGCGCCGTGATTTTTGGCGGCGAAGGCAACGATGTGATCGTTGGTGGCGATGCGGACGATTTTATTGTCGATCAGGATTTCCACTTGGTCGACCCCGGTTCGGGGAACATCGGTCGCGGGAGCATCACGGCCGGTGCAGGCAACGACACACTGGTGGTTGCCACGGCGAGCCGGGCTTCCGGATTCCTCGACTACGATGCGAGCTATCGGATCGATCCCGGCGCGGGCGACGATACCGTGTTGCTGGCCAACCCAGCAGGCATATTTTCCTATAAGTACGAGCGCGGCGACGGCATCGACCTGATTACCATCAATGCGCAAAGCACACTTGAATACTCCGATGACGTTAACGATATCTCAGAATTCTTGTTTTCAGAGAAGATTAAGATACCAAAGATCAACCTCGATCTCAGCGCCTATTCTTCCGCAGAGATTTCTGTAAGCTTCGAGCTGACCAGTGCACGCATGGTGGGCGAAGATTTGCCCAATCTAGATGTCTTGCCTGTATGGGAAATGCGCGGTACCTTTATCATTGCGCTGGCCGATGGCGGACAGATCCGGGTAGCCGATGCGTTGATCTATGGCCAGAGCAGCGACTATGCCAGCTATGATGCCCCACCGTCCGGCCTGACCGGCATCCAGGTTGGCGGTGAGCGAACCGCCTTCGATTATGTCGGCAAGGCTCCCTTCGAGATCACAGCCGGTGACAATGGCCCGCTTTACGTCTCGATCGGTGCCGCCTCGTCCCCTGCCTCTCGCTCGGCAAGTCCAATCGCCTTTGCCGCAGTGTCATCAACGCCATTGGTCGCCGACGCCGTGGCGCTCGGTCCACAATCCGCTCAGCAGGGCGACCAAGACATTTCTTTGGCACCAGGTGACGCTACCTACTCCGGCGGTGCCGGGGTTGATCGGCTGACCGTGACCTGGGACATGAATGCGCTCAAATCGACGCTATCGGGCACAACCATCACGATTTCCGATCGTTGGGACCTGATCGGTTCTGTTACCCTGACCGACTTCGACGAGATCTATGTTGTTGAGGAAGACAAGACCTATTCGGTAGCGGATTTCAATGCTGAGCTGGCGCGGCGGCAAGGTGGAAGCGATGCCGCTGGGACCGAGGACGACGATGTGCTGACCGGGACCGATGCCCGGGATTCCCTGTTCGGCCTTGCAGGCAATGACACGCTTACCGGGCTGGCCGGTGCCGATCTGCTGGACGGCGGGGCAGGCGCGGACATCATGGCGGGCGGAGCGGGCGATGATCGTTACGTCGTCGATGATGCTGCAGATGTGGTAATCGAACTCACCGGAGAAGGCCGCGATCTGGTTACGGCCAGCATCGATTACACGCTTTCTGCCAATGTTGAGGATTTGAAGCTCAGCGGATCGGCAATCCAGGGTATCGGAAACGAGCTCGACAACGTTTTGGCCGGAAACGCGTTCGGCAACCAGCTCGTTGGAGCTGACGGAAACGACCAATTGAACGGCATGGCTGGCGATGACAGCCTCGACGGCGGTGCGGGCGACGATGCCTTGTACGGCGGTGATGGCAACGACGCGCTTGTCGGCGGCACAGGCAATGATCTGCTTATTGGCGGAGGTGGCGACGATGTCATGACCGGCGGCATGGGAGACGATATCTATTATGTTGACAGCCCTGCCGACGCTGTCTCCGAGCTCGCCGATGGGGGCTACGATACCGTTTTCAACTCAAGCGTAACGTTCGATACGCCAGACAATGTCGAACGCGTCGTCCTGATGGGGGCTGCACAAGACGCAAGTGCCTCTGCGACGGGAACACAGATCGAAGGCAACGAGCTCGACAATAAGCTGTTTGGAAGCTCTGGCGCCGATCAACTTTTTGGGGCCGCCGGTGATGATTTGTTGAACGGAGGCGGCAGCGACGATTCGCTGTATGGCGGAACAGGCCTGGATAACCTCTACGGCGGATCCGGTGCCGACTGGCTCGATGGCGGCGACGGCAACGATATCCTTGTGGGCGGCGATGATGGCGACAACTTGATCGGCGGCGCGGGCGATGACGTTATCTCGGGCGACTTCGGTGAAGACGTGCTTCTTGGTGGGGCAGGATGGGATTCTCTGGATGGAGGCGATGGCAATGACCTGATCGTCGGAACTGGGACGGCAAGCCTTGCGGATATCGGCAAGTCAATTGCCCCGAGTCTGTCGACAGAGGATCCGGTCGGGTCGGACACAGCCTACTACTTCGGTGCTTCCTCCGACTTTGCGATCACGAATCTCGGCAATAACTGGTTCAAGATCGAACGCCTCGATCCCGAGTTCCCGGAGACCGATTACCTCGTAAATGTCTCTGAAATTGCGTTCAAAGATGACAACGGTGACGTCACCGAAATCTACTCTTTACGCCCGCCGGAAGCTTTGCCGGGTGATGTTGAGGTCAACCTCGTCGAAGATCAGTCTTTCGACTTTCAGATCGGAAGCGATTGGTTCAGCGATCAGAATACCGACGCTTTGACCCTGACCCTGGCAAGCGCCAACGGAACGCCGGTCCCGGGTTGGATATCTCTTGTCGATGGGCGCATTTCGGGTCAGCCCCCTGCTGACTACAATGGTACCATTGCACTAGAAGTTTTGGCGACAAGTCCAACAGGTACGGCCAAACGGATGGTCGATCTGGTGTTCGCGCCCGTCAACGATGCACCGGTTGTGCTTATCCCACTGCCGGACCAGCAGGTGACCGGTCAGGTAATCGATATTGCAATTCCTGCCGGAACTTTTGGCGATGCAGATACCGATGACCTGACGCTAGTAGCGCAGCTTGCCAACGGGAATGCTCTGCCTTCGTGGCTGATCTTCGACGGAACTCGGCTGACCGGCACAGTCCCGGCATCCTATCCGGGCACGCTCGATATCCGGATCACGGCAAGCGACGGCCAGGCGAGCGTTGCCGATAGCTTCTTGATCCATGTGCCGCTCTCCAACCATGCTCCAACTTTGGCGCAGCCGCTGGCCGATGTGTCGGCAAATCGCGGGCAAGCGATTTCGGTCACAATCCCAGTTGGCGCCTTTACCGATGCCGACGGCGATGCGCTGAGCTACTCGGCAACCATGGCCGACGGCAGCGCTCTGCCGGGCTGGATCTCGCTGACAGGCCGGACCTTTGCCGGCACCGTCGATGCTGCTGCACTGGGAGCGTATGACATCCGCGTGACCGCCAGCGACGGGCGCGGCGGCAGCGTATCGGACCTATTTACGTTCAGTGTCGGCCCCCAAGCCACCGGCGCCGAGCTGACCCCGTCGCAATGGGCACTGATGGGGAACAGCAGCGACCGCGTGGTCGGCCGGGGAGCCGCCAATACCTGGATCTACACTTTCGGCGGCGACGACTACATCACTACTGATGGCTGGAACGTGGTGGCCGAAGCGGGTGATGGCAACGACATCATTGAGGTGATGGGCGAGCAGAACACCGTGACCGGCGGAGCCGGTTCGGATGTGTTCATATTCGATGGCCGCTCGGTCAATCCCACTGACCGGGGCAAGACCGCCTGGGCCAGGGTTACCGACTTCCAGAAGGGCAGCGACCGGATCGGGATCGTCAACGCCACGGGAGGAGTCACAGATTTCGCCTCACTGCAACCGTTCCTGAGCCAAAGCGGTGCGGATACGGCAATTACGCTCAAGGGCTTGTCGCCCATCACGCTCAAAAATGTTCAGATGAGCAGCCTGACTGCCGCAGACTTCATGTTTGGCGCGTGGGCGACATCGGGTGGGTTCGGCGCGCGCCCGGCCGATGGTGCGGTTCCCTATCCGACCACTTCCATCACGCGCAGCCTGTCAGATTGGCAGCACATTGGCAATGCTTCGGAACGATTGCTCGCGAACGGCGCTTCAAACTTCAGTGCCAGCGCCATGGACGGTGATGACTACATCACCTCAGACGGCTGGAACACCAGCGTGTTCGCTGGCCGCGGCAATGACGTGATCGAAGTGATGGCCACCAACAACTTCGTTTCGGGCGGGGCCGGCTACGACTATTATGTCTTCGACGGGGCGTTCCTGTCCTACGCACCGTGGGATACGACCTGGGCTACGTTGATCGACTACGACGATGGCAACGACCGGATCGTGATCCGTAAGGGTACTGACGGGATCAACAGTTTCGCCGATCTTCAGTCACGCCTAGTGCAAGACGGTGCCAATGTCCGGATCGATTTGGCGACCCGACCCGATATCGTGATCGAGGATACAAATCTGGCGCAACTTGATGCCAGCGATTTCCTGATCCTTGGCAATGTCGCAAACATTGTCGCCAAGTCGGCAAATGCACCGCTATGGCTGTCAAACACCACCGGGGTATCGTCGGTTAGCTCCGGCGGACTTGCCGGCGTGACCATTCAGGGCTCGGTAAATTCCGATGCGCTCGATTTCACCAATGTCACCTTGACCGGGATCACCCAAATCGGAGGCGGGGCGGGCGATGACTCAATCATCACCGGTGCTGCGGCCGACAAGCTCTATGGCGGCGATGGCAATGATATCCTCTCTGGCGGAGCCGGGAACGACCAGTTGCTCGGGGAAAACGGAGATGACTGGCTGATCGGCGGCGCGGGCAACGACAAAATCAACGGCGGGGCAGGAAACGACACGGTCGATTACAGCTATCTTGGCACGGCATTGACGCTCAACCTCGCTGCAACGACTGCGCAAGCCGTAGCGACTGGCGAGAGCGATACCATCAGCAATGTAGAGAATGCGACCGGTGGTAGCGGCAACGATGTCATTACAGGCACGGCAACTTCCAATGTCCTGAATGGCGGCGAAGGCAACGACACGCTAACTGGCGGCGGGGGCAACGATACTCTAGTCGGCGGTGCGGGAACCGACATCGCAGTGTTCTCAGGTGCTCAGTTAACCTACTCGATCATAACTTCGGGCGGTATCGTTTCGATCAAAGACAACGCGCCTTCGGCCGATGGCAATGACGGGACCGACATCGTTTCTGGGATTGAGAAGGTCCAGTTCAAAGGCGGCGTTCAGGGAGGGATCACCTCGCCCATCGTGCTTGATCTCAATGGCGATGGTGTCTCGCTCATCGACAACAAAGACAGCCGGGTTGCTTTCGACTGGGATGGAGACGGGATCGCCAACCAGACGGGCTGGGTCAGCAAGGACGATGGTTTTCTCGTCATTGACCGGGACGGTAACGGGACGGTCACTGATGGTGGCGAGCTCAGCTTCACCAGCGACAAGCCCGGCGCCAAGTCGGATCTCGATGGCCTCAGGGCATTCGACAGCAATGGCGATGGTATCCTCTCCTTGAAGGATGACAAGTTCGCCGCATTCATGGTCTGGAGCGATCGCAACGGCAATGGCAAGGCCGAGGCTGGTGAAGTTGTGTCACTCGAAAGCGCCGGGGTTGTCTCGATTGATCTGCGTGGGCATGCTGTTGACCGGACGTGGAATTGGGGCGAAAACATCACCGTCAATACGGGGACGTTCACGCGGACAGACGGGGCCCAAGCGGCATTCAGCGACGTTGCACTAAGCTATGACTTAGCCAGCCCGCGAGGCCTTGTTCGAATTCGGCCGGAAATGCCAATTGCGATTATCCCGATAGATTCGTTGGTCGAAGGTGACTATCTGGAGGGATTCGCCTCGGATGTAGAGCCACGAACAGAGATCTCTCTCTTGCCAATCGAAAGGCCTGTCGCTGTGCCAATGGACTGGGGCGGCGTTGTTCCGGCCTGGAATGCAGCGGCGCAGCTGAGCCAGGCAATTGCGGCGTTCAACCCCGGTGAAGGCATTGACGAACTGGTGCACCGCGATGATCCGATTATCCGGCAAGACTTCGTCTTCGCCGGTAGCAGTCATGCCCTGCGATAAGCAGCAGCCAAGGAGCCGGGCAGGTGATGCCCGGCTCGCTGATGCGTCGAAAACATCACGACATTGTCTACGCAGACGTGTGAGCGATGCCGGCCCGGTCATCGCTCCGGAGCGCAACTATCGCGCATGTCCTCGTAGCGGCACATATTGCTCCCCCCAAACCGGGCGACCATAGGCTGCGGACAGCGAAACGGATTTCTTATCGCGAAAGGGTTCATTCGCCGCCGAGCAGTATTTGAGGCGTCTGAACAACAGCATCAAGCCATGGATAGTGTTCACCTGTCCACGGGAACCGGGCGGTAAATTCGATGTCCACCATCTCGACAGGATTGTCAGCTTCGATGCCAGGCAGAGCTGCGAAGCGTAGTGGGTGATAAATGAACCAGCCGAAGCAGTTGGCCGCAAGAGCGGCTGAACTCTCGGAGCTTCGAAATCTCCCGGACCCCATTTCGTTTCCGCCGGTAGCGGCAAATCGGTCGATGACCTGTTGGACCGGGACGCCGGGAAGAATCCCTGCCGCCCTCAATTGCGCGACGTTGCCGCGTTTCGAGGCTTGAACGCGACTATACCAATGTTCGATTTTTTCAGTCAGTCGCCTGGCTCAACCGCTGCCTGGAGACCTCGGCCACGTGCTTCGACTGCTGCCTGAGCCAGGAAATTCTCGATGGCGGCAACTGAGTGCTGACGACATAGGTTGAGAGCTTCGACTTCCGTGAGGCAGTCGATCCCGTAGCCGAATTGGCTTTGCCAAAGGTCGTCAAGCGTTTGGCCATGGCCGTGTCATAGCACATTTCGGGTTGCAGGCTGCATTGAAATTATGCGGGCGTCTCGGCTCTCGGTTAGGGCTGTGATCGCGATGACCTCGCCGCCCCGTGCCTTTACATAGCCGCGCAGATTGGCGAGCGTGCCGCCAAGACCGACATGATCGTCCACGAGTACCTAGTTTGCGCCCGCTTGCACGTGCCCCTCGAACGTCGCCGGGGTAACCAGACGCTGGAATGCCGGGGCGCGGGTATGGCCGACCTTGTTCGCTTGTACAATTTCACCAGCGATAACCTGCAAGCCCAGCTTGTTCCCCAGAACCTGAGCCATCGCGTCGGGGATCGCGTTGAAGCCGGTCAATTCGTCCGCCACCACCGGCAGAAGAAGAGTAGGGCGGCCTCCAACGAGTGCCTGAATGCGAGCCAACCCGTCAGGAGAAAGGAGGTCAGCAGCCAGCATCAGGCCCGCGTCTGCGTCACCGCTCTTGGCGGCGGCGTATCCAGGGTGGCTGTCACGAGAGTGGACGTCGGTGTGGATGAGCGCCTCAGTGAGGTGGTGCCGGTTTTCTGGACAGGATGCTAAGCTAATCCCGACCTGATGGATTGGTACGGGAATGAAGACGACGAGAAAGCGCTACAGCGCCGATTTCAAAGCCAAGGTGGCGATGGAGGCGATCCGGGGTGACCTGACGCTGGCGGAGCTGGCAGCCAAGCATGGCGTGCACCACACGATGATCGCGTCCTGGAAGCGGCAAGCCATCGATGGGATGGCAGGTGGTCTGAGCCCGTGGATTTCCTCCAGGTTTGAGTAGAGTCCGGCCCTTGAAGGAGTCGGATGGATATGAAGCGGAGCAGGTTCAGCGAGGAGCAGATCATCGCGGTGTTGAAGGAGCAGGAGGCCGGTATGGCGACGGCGGATGTGTGCCGCCGCCACGGGATCAGCTCAGCGACGTTTTACAAGTGGAAGGCCAAGTATGGCGGCCTGGAGGTCTCCGATGCCCGGCGGCTGCGGTCGCTGGAGGAGGAGAACGCTCGGCTGAAGCGTCTCCTGGCTGACGCTATGCTCGATAACGCCATGCTCAAGGAGATCAGCGCAAAAAAGTTCTGACGCCTGGCGCCAAGCGGCAGGCGGTGGCTCATCTCCAGGAGGTTTTCGAGGTGAGCCAGCGCCGGGCCTGCGAGGCGCTGGGCGTGGATCGAACGACGGTGCGCTACGTCAGCCGTCGGCCGGACGATGCTGAGGCACGAACCCGCATCCGCGAGCTGGCGGGGCAGCGCCGCCGGTTCGGCTATCGCCGACTGCACTGGCTGCTGTGCCGGGAAGGATGGACGATGAACCACAAGAAGTTCCGGCGGCTCTATCGCGAGGAGCGCCTGCAGGTGCGCCGGCGCGGTGGTCGCAAGCGAGCATTGGGCACGCGGGCGCCCATGGCGATCTCTCAGGGGCCGAACCAGCGCTGGAGCCTCGACTTCGTGTCGGACGCGCTCGTCTGCGGACGTCGGTTCAGGATCTTTGCCCTGGTCGATGACTACAGCCGAGAGTGCTTGGCGCTCATCGCCGACACCTCGATCTCGGGTCTGCGCGTTGCCCGCGAGCTCGATCTCGCCATTCTCGAGCGTCTGGCCAAGCCAGCCATGGTGGTCAGCGATAACGGCACTGAACTGACCAGTATGGCGATCCTGCGGTGGTCGCGGGATCGTGACGTCGAGTGGCATTACATCGCGCCAGGCAAGCCGCAGCAGAACGGCTTCATCGAGAGCTTCAACGCTCACCTGCGTGACGAATGTCTGAATGAGACGCTGTTCACCAGCCTTGGCCATGCCCGTCAGGTGCTGGCTGACTGGCGGCACGACTACAACCACTTCCGACCCCACTCGAGCCTCGGGAACAGAACCCCGGCCGAGATGGGAGCCGGTTCAGTCGGCAAACCGGGTTGGGGGTTAACCCCCAACCCGGTTGTTGCCATCACGCCCAAGCATGGGCATCAAACCGGGCGCAGGCTCTACTCATAGCTGGTAGAAACCTCGGGCTCAGACCACAGCCAGTTTACGTCACAAGCCTTCACCAGCATGCTGCGCGACGCCGAGGTGCGGATCAGCATGGATGGCCGGGGCCGGTGGATGGACAATGTCTTCATCGAACGCCTTTGGCGATCCCTGAAGTACGAGTGCGTCTATCTCCATGCCTTCGAGACCGGCTCCGAGCTGCGGGCTGGCCTTGGCCGGTGGATTACCTATTACAACACCCAGCGTCCGCACTCGGGCCTGGCCGGGCGAACCCCGGTCGAGGCCTATCGGCGGATCGGGCAATCAGATCATGGGGGGCATGCCCCCCATGATCTGATGATCAAACAGGCGGCATGAACGACAACCGGGATTAGCTTAACTCAGCCGCCAAACTGTCCAAGAAGGCGGGACCACCTCATTGTGCCGGTTTCGACACGGCGGCGATCATGCGAGCCGGCGGGTGGAAATCAATCAATGTGCTGGGGCGGTACCTGGAGCTCGCTGAGCACAATGTGTGGGCTTGAACGCCCGAACTCGAAAGGATTGATACCGTCTATTGGTGAGGTATGCCTCATGGACGTTCAGTTAGCAGCGGTCTCCACCAAGCTTCGTTCTCAAGGTACCATCGTAAGGTGCCGCGCATGCCGCTTTCGAAATCGTGCTGCGGCACGTAGCCCAGTTCGGTCCGGGCTTTTGTTTCATCGATAGCGTAGCGGCGATCATGGCCCTTACGATCCTCGACGAATGTCTTGAGTTCGCTAGCCTGACTTATTCACCGAGGCGGGTGAGAGGGTTGGCGGGAGTGGCGTAAGC
>CAZBMR010000060.1:3283-17079 GCA_964492695.1 uncultured Lentimicrobiaceae bacterium | reverse complement strand
GACCCTCCTTTTGCGGAGGTTGATTCCGGACAATGGCGAGGTAGGTTTTGTCGAAATCGCGTTCGCGCACCGCGGTGGTCATGCGACTTAGTGCCTTGCCGGTGCGTGCAAACATCACCGCACCACTCACAGGCCTGTCGATGCGATGCACCAAACCGGCAAACACATTGCCAGGTTTTTGGTATTTCGCACCAATGTAAGCCTTCACCAATTCGAGCAGCGAGGTGTCGCCGGTTTTATCGCCCTGCACAATTTCCGACGGCAACTTATTGACAATCAACAGGTGATTGTCCTCAAACAGCACACGTTCGGAAAGCGAAGTCATGCAAAGATTAGTATTGCTCCCTTTCTGACGGGAAGCTGCGCGACTTCACATCGCCAATGTAATTGGTCACAGAGCCATGAATCTCATCGTAGAGGTTGTGGTAGCGGCGTAAAAAGCGTGGCGAAAAGGACTGATTGATACCCAACATATCGTGCAAAACCAGCACTTGCCCATCCACTCCGCTGCCGGCACCGATTCCGATGGTAGGAATCCTCACAGAAGCAGTGACCTCTGCGGCAAGCTTTGAGGGAATCTTTTCGAGCACGATGCCAAAGCATCCTGCTTCTTCCAAAATTTTGGCATCGCGGCGCAACTTTTCGGCCTCACGCTCCTCGGTGGCACGCACCACATATGTGCCAAACTTATTGATACTCTGAGGTGTAAGACCCAGATGGCCAAGAATTGGGATACCTGCACTCAGAATTCGATCAATCGATTCACGGATTTCTTCGCCCCCTTCCATTTTAACGGCGTTGGCACCCGATTCTTTCATGATGCGAATGGCCGACTGCAGGGCCTCCTTGGAGTTGCCCTGATAGGTTCCAAAAGGCATATCCACTACAACGAGGCTGCGTGTGACGGCACGCATCACCGAAGAGGCATGGTAAATCATTTCGTTGAGGGTGATGGGCAAGGTGGTTTTATGTCCTGCCATCACGTTCGATGCGCTGTCGCCCACCAAAATCACATCAATGCCCGACTCGTCCAAAATTTTGGCCATCGAATAGTCGTAGGCCGTGAGCATGGCGATTTTTTCCCCCTTCAGCTTCATTTCCTGAAGCACGTGGGTGGTGATTTTTGGGATGCTGCCAGAGAGGTACATATCTAAATACAGTTTATTGATTAGGCGGGCAAAGGTAAGCGTTTTTGTTACGGATGTAAAGCAGGCATGCTGATGTAATTTTCTGCATAAGACGTCCTTTAGCTTGTCCGATCGGGCATTTAACACGATGTGTGGCCCATACAACCATTGTTTGCTTATTTTTGCATTTCAATCTCAATGCCATGATGCGTTATTTTCTTTTCATTTTTTCAGTTGTTGCGGCCATCTTATTATCGTCCTGCTCCACCGACGTTGACAACTATGCAGACTACAAAGACATTACGATTGTTTATGGATTGCTCGAAAGCAATGCCGATACCACTTTCATCAAAATCACCAAGGCTTTTCTGGGGCCTGGCAACGCATTGTTAATGGCACGTGTGCCAGATTCGAGTAATTATGCTGGAAAGCTCGACGCCAGACTCAAAGGGGTTAGAAATGGCGTGACAATCACTGATATTCAGCTGGATACGATTACAAAACACAATAAGCTGGCAGGCGACAGCATCTTTTATTTCCCCCAGCAGAAACTTTACTATACCCTTGCTCCCATCGATCCCGAAGCCACCTATACCTTGAGCATTCAGCGTGATAATCAGGTGGTTGAAGCAAGCACAAAAATTGTAAAAGAATTTTCGATACTCGAGCCGGTGAACAGGTTCAACTTTGCTTCCACAGCTGCCACATCTGTTAAATGGAAGGCAGCTGCCAACGCGCTTCGTCACGAGGTGGTGATGGTATTCAACTTTACCGAAATCTGGCCAGGCTCGTCTGACACGTTGCACAAGACCATGACCTGGAACATGGGAACCATGAATGCCGATGAACTTACAGGCACCGAAACACTCGAAATAAGTTACAGCGGAGAAGAATTCTACAACCGCCTCTCTTCGGTGATCGACGTCAACGCATTGAATGTGAGAAGATTTACAGGAAAGGTGGACATTTACATTTCTGCCGGTGGCAGCGACCTCACCACCTATATCGAAGTGAATGCCCCAAGCAACTCGATCATTCAGGAAGTGCCACAGTTTTCGAACGTGAACAATGGACTGGGTATCTTTTCTTCACGACGCACGGTGAAGCGTTCGTACGACATGACGGTTCAGAGCGAGACCAAGCTCGTCGAGAACTATCCCTGGGGCTTTGAGTTTAAGTTTATCCCCTGATTTACAATATGAAGTCACTTGAAATTTGCGCCGATGGACTTTTTTCTGCCATCGCCGCATCCGTTTCGGGCGTGCAACGCATCGAACTGTGTGCCAACCTCGAAGCAGGAGGACTCACACCATCTGCCGGCACCATGAAGGTGGTGCGCGCGCGTGTTGGCATTCCCGTGCATGTGCTCATCCGTCCGCGCAGGGGCGATTATGTGTACACGCCAGCTTGTGTTGACATCATGCTGAACGACATACTTTTTGCCAAAGAGCTTGGTTTTGAAGGCGTTGTGATTGGCGTTCTGGATAAGAACGGAAAATTGGAAACTGCCCAGATGAACGAGCTGTTGGACGCTGCCAGTGGTATGTCGGTCACCTTTCACCGGGCCATCGATGTGGCTGCTAATCCTGATGAAACGATTGAGCAGCTCATTCAACTGGGTGTGAACCGCGTACTCACTTCCGGCGGTCGGGCAACAGCATGGGAGGGCCGCGAAGCCATTGCCCGCTATCAGCGAAATTTTGGCGAACACATTGCCATCATGGCAGGTAGTGGAATAAATTCTACCAATGTAGTTGACATATTGAATGTTACCAACATCAAAGAGGTGCATGCATCGGCCAAATCTATCATACAAACCGCATACACCCACACACCAGATCCATCGCTCGTGAAAGACGACTGGCACATCGAGTCGGCTCACAAGGAAATCAAAGCCCTGATGAAAGCACTCAATCTGACCTAATGATCGCGGGGATTATTGCTTGATAAACCTCAGTGGCTTTCCACCTTCGTTCTTGATATGTAAAGTGTAAACACCTGACTGTAAGTCAGACACATCAATACTCATTTCACTCTGACTGAAGGTAATGTTTTTCACAATCTGGCCTTTTGCGTCAACAATCAGCACTTGCTGAACTGATGCATGGGTGCTTTTCAGGTTTAGCAGCCCGGCAACCGGGTTGGGCGAGATAGAGAACTGTGTTGCTTCATACTCTCCAAAACCAGGATTCACATCGAGTTCCACTTCCACAGTGAGGTCCTGATCAGTGATTTCAACCACACCAGATGTCAGGGGATACGGTGCCTGCGAGACCTCCCATGTGTAGGAACCAGGCAGCAGCGATTCAAAAACTGTCAAACCATTTTCATCTGTCAGCTGCACAAGATTTCCATCAACCGTTACGGTGGCTCCGGCCGAGGGGATGCTGCCTATCGTTACGAAAAAGGTGAGATCGTAGCTGAGCCACTGAAGGTTAACCGGGATGAGCAGCGCAGTGTTCGTCACTTCTGCCACACCAAAGGCTGTTTCATACAAAGGATGATGAACCTCCCAGGGATAAGTTCCCGGAATGACATTTTCAATCACATAAACTCCCAGTGGTTGCTCAACACCGGCAAAAACAAGGGTCGCGTCTGTCAAAGGCGTGCCGTTGGGGTCGTTCACCTCAAAGCTTACCGAATAAGCTGCTGGCTCCACAGTTACTGTCACTGTATAAACCACCGATTCGCCATGGGGCGTCATCACGGTATATGACACAGGATTGGAAAAATCAACAGGCACTCCACTTTGCGGATCGCTCACCACAGCGCGGGGAAGTGTGATCTGCGGTATGAGTGCGGCAATATTGGCCGTCGAAGGCACAACCAGCTGAATGCTGTGGTTTTGTTCATCAATCACACCCACGCTGTTGGAGCTCAGGCCAGGATTTTCGTCAGCGAGAAAAACAAAGCCTTCAATCACGGGATGGATTTCCATCAGCGGAAGGTATGAAACCAACCCAAGACTGCTGTTATCAGGCTGGTGCACAATATGTTCCTCGGCCACAGCCGCATCATTGGTTCCCCAGTAGTTGCCCACAGCGGTGATGGGCAGGGCCGTATTGTTATACAGTGCATAGGTTGTTCCCGTATTTTCATTGCCGTAGATGAGGTTGTTTCCCGGATCGTCTGCAGTGCCAAAGGCAGGTTGGGCCGAGCCCTGAATGGTAATGCCCCAGAGGTTGCCTTTGATGAGGTTATGCCTTACAATGGCAGTGTTTCCGCTGCCGGTTGTCTGAAAATTCAATCCGCTCCCACCGAGGTTTGGCTGGTTTTGGATGTTATTATCAATCAATTCGTTGTGTTCGATCACCGCACTGATGTTGTTGCCAATCTGTGCATATCCGTAGCGGTTGCCAATGATGTAGTTATCACGCAGCAGCACTTTTGTGTTGCCAACACCCACAAGGTTGCTGATGCCGATTCCGCCGGCATTGTCATAATAGCCCTCGATATAATTCCCTGTGATTCGGATGGTGTCGGAAGCCCCCGGTCCGAGGTTGATTTGCGGGCGGTTGCTGTTATCGGTGGTGTTGTGGTAGATAAAGTTATCTGTGATGGTGGGTGAGCCTTGCACATTGGCCCCAGAGCCGATGGCAGAACGGGCATTCTCAATAAAATCGCAGCTGTTAATCAAGGGATTGCAGTTGCTATAGGTGATCACTGCTGAAACATTGGAATAGCCGTTTTTGCGAAAAACACACTGATCAAAAACGGCTTCGCTGCTGATGAGTTGAATGCCCCCGCTGTATGAAACCACCGTATTGCGGAACACATTGCCGGGAGCATCTTCAAAGCGGAAGCCCTTAAAATTGGTCGAAGCCGAGCTGGTGTCAGCCGCGGTGAAAATTACCTGGCCCGCAGCAGGGTCGCTTTGTATGCTACCACTCACCTCGAGGCGGATGCCACTGGCCACGCGCACCACCACTGCATCCTGAATGCGAAGGGTATCGGTGGCCGCGATGGTAAGTGTGTTCGAAATATGAAACTGTCCATCGGAAAAAGATACAACACCAGCCGAAAGGTTCACCAAATCGCTGAGTGAGTAGCTCATTCCGGTTCCGGGCGTAATATACTGTGAATGAATAGTTTGAATTGTAAACATCCCGAGAAGCAACATAAATAGCCTGAGTGTTTTCATCGTGTTGAATGGATTTTTAATGCAGCACAAAGGTAGCTAAAAGCAAGCGGAAGGAAGATTTTTTCATCTGACGAATTGGATGTTGGATAAGCTGCATTTGTTGCTTATCTTTGAGTTCAACGTTAAATTACGGGCAAATGAACATACAATTTTTGGGTGCAGCAGGCGAAGTTACTGGCAGCAAGCACCTTATAACCACTGATCATGGGAAAAAGATCTTGTTGGATTGTGGCAGTTTTCAGGGAAAAGGACTTGAGACCGACAGCATGAACCGCAATCCGGGAATTGATCCGGCAAGGATAGACCACATCATCCTCACCCATGCACACATCGATCATTCCGGATTGATACCCTACTTTTACAAACATGGGTTCAGGGGTTCGGTGTTGTGCACCCATGCCACACGCGATTTGTGCGCCATCATGCTGGCCGACAGCGGTTTCATTCAGGAACACGATACCGTTTGGTTCAATAAGAAACGGACACGACAAGGGCTTCCACCTGTTGAACCCCTTTATACCCAGAAAGATGCGCAGCTGTGTATGGAGCTTTTTATCGGCATTTCGGTGAACAGAAAGTTTCAGATTGATGGCCACACCCGGATCAAGTTTACAAACACAGGACATATGCTGGGAAGTGCAGCCGTATCGATCGAGTTGAGCTACCCTGAAAAAACAACCCGCATTGCCTATACCGGCGACATTGGCCGGCCAAATCACTACCTGCTTCAGCCTCCGCGGGCTTTCCCACAATGCGACTATCTGATCACCGAATCAACCTATGGCAACAGGCTGCATCACGACCGCAAAGGTGCCGAGCAAATGCTTTTGGAAGTGGTTCGCTACACCTGCGTTGAAAAACGTGGCAAGCTCATCATTCCTTCGTTTGCCATCGGCCGCACCCAGGAAATTGTTTTTGTGCTGAACAATTTTTACAACGAAGGCCTGCTGCCGCGAATACCCGTTTATGTTGACAGTCCGCTTGCCGTAAATGCAACCGAAATATTCAGGATGCACATGGGCGAACTGAACGAGGATGTGCAGCAAGTGATTGAAAATGATCCTGATCCATTTGGCTTTAACACCTTGCATTATATCAAGGAGCTGAACGACTCCAAAGCACTCAACGACACCAAAGAACCTTGCATCATCATTTCGGCCTCGGGAATGGCTGAAGCAGGACGCATCAAACACCATCTGGCCAACAGCGTTGAAAACCCAAAAAATTCGGTGCTGATGGTGGGATATTGCTCACCTAATACACTGGGTGCCAGAATCATTGAACAGCGGCCTGTTATTTCGATCTTTGGAAAAGAATTCCAGTTGCGTGCCGATGTTTACCGCATAGATGCATTTAGCGGTCATGGCGATTACGAAGAAATGCGGCAATATCTCCAATGCCAACGCAAAAATGAAGTGAAAAAGGTTTTTCTTGTTCATGGTGATTCTGATGCACTTGCAGCCTATCAAAAGGTACTTGAGCGCGATGGATTTGCAAAGGTGGTTGTTCCGGAAGCAAAACAGATTGAGCAGCTTGACTGATGCCCGAAAGGGATGGCGCGAACAGCTATTTTGTAAATTTGTTTTCCTTCAATACAAAAACACGCTCCGCACCGGCATATTTGATCACGACTTCCTGAATGTTGCCGGCAAAGGCATTGCCATCGGTGCTGTGAAGGGAGTCGAATGCGAGCTCAACACCTGTGCGGGAAAGAATTTCTTCGATTAAGTGGCTAAAAACCTGTTTGTTAGAAGTGCGAACCACTACCTCTACCTTGCATTTCCGGCTATGCCCATGATTGTAAATAATGAGTGCCCTGGACTCAGGATCGTGAAAGCGGAATGCCACATCAAAGTTCCCAAGAAGCTTTTGCGTTTTATTATGGCCAAATAATCCCATTTTGCCAACGAAGTTGTTTTTTGTTTGGTTTGTATGAATCAAAGTCTGCTGACAAGGTTTAAATGAAGCAGACCGGTCTGCAAAAATAAATGCTTTTATTTTTTCAGCCATATTAAAAAACCATTAAAATGTCACAATACAACGTGTTGAATGCCATTTAATAAGTGCGCACTGGTTCCCTCAATCAAAGTGCCACACAAAGCTTTAGTGGCCAAGACCCGGCTTGGAAGTTTGTTTTTCGTACAGATAGAGGATCTCCTTATCATCCAGGCCTTTATAGAAACTGTTGAGCCATAGCACCCAGTCCGAAACGCTTTCGGCCTTTTGAATGTAGCCGGCAACCTCAGGCTGTTTGCTGCAAGCCGCATGGAGCAGGTCGGCTTTGCGGCAAACCAGCAGGTTGATGCGGTTGGGGTCGATGAGCGTATCGTTCAAAGCACAAAGGTTTTTCACCTGCCCGAATTGGATATCGGGTTCGAGATAGAATTTCAGCGGCAAGCTCTGCCATGGATTGTAGGGGTTTGACCAGGTACAAAAGACTAGCTTAACAGCCTTATTTTCATAGGTTTGATGAATATATTTCGTTATTGCTGTGCGTCCCAGACCGGCAGGCTTGGTGGCCATGACGAGCAAGGCCGGAATGTTTGTGAGCACGATCACAAGGGCAATCATCCTTAAAGTTGGTTTCACACCAGGTCGGTCTCCCCATTTACCTCGAATGATTGCATAGGCCTTGAGTAAAAAATAGGGAATCAAAAAAGCCACCGGAAATAAAAACCGCTCCTCCTTGTGGGGAATGACCATATGGATCAGCACAAACGATAAAAACACCCACAAAACGGGGTTTCGAACATCAAACAGCAATATCAGCAATAAACTGATTATTAATGGAATGCCTATCATCAAGCCGGAATAAGTGCCCAGCTTGACGAAATAAAAATACCAGGGATCGGTGCCGAAGCCGCTGCCCCCTGAATCAATAACGGCTTTCGCATAGTTGAAAGGCACAAACGTAATTGCGCCATAAAACCATGAATCAAGGATCAGTCCAAACAGCAGGACGACCAAAAATGCGGCACCAGCCTGCAGCAACCTGATGGCCCGGGTGCGGGCGATGAACAAGAGCCACAACAACAAAGCTGCCGCTGCAAACGCCATTTGATAGCGAAACAAAAAACCAAACCCCAATACAACCCCAAACGTAATGGCTGTTTTTTTGCTATTCAGTCCTTTTCTTGAAATAGCCAACGCACCCAGCAAGGATAAACCCGAATAGGTTTCGGCTGAGAACCTGACTCCCAGAAAAGGTATAAACCACAGCAGAAACGAAAAACCATACAACCATCCACGTGCCAGGCCCGACACCTCATTTTGCCACGATCTGACAAAAAATGAAGTTACAACGATGGTAAGCAAGGCACTTAACAACCTCAGAATGAACAACTGCCGATAAGGATCTTTGAGTTGGATGGCATTTGATGAAGCCAAAAAAAAGGCGGCTATTGTGGGCTGAAGCGCAGGTCGCAAACGGGCATTGTATTCCCACGCCAACTCTTCGGGCTGATGTGTCCCCAGGATTTTTCCTGCAAACTCAATAAGCTGATAATGCTCGTCGGCATGATAATAACCATCGCTTTTCCAAGCAGTTATAAAAAATACCATCCCGATTACACCCCAGAGCGTCCAATTTTTTACAGCTTTCATATCCGTTTGCAAAGCCCGCAAAGTTAACAAAAGCATGCATTGCGCCGGGTGTTGGCCAGGCAACGATGCACATAAAAAAAAGACCCTGCAAAAGGGCCTTTTATGATGATTTGTATGCGCTGTGCTAAAAAGAAGCAAGCTCAATAATTGGTGGTGGCCAGCATGTGTTCGCAAATGTCATAGGTGTCGGTTGCAATCATCAGCTCCTCATCTGTGGGTACAACAATCACCTTCACTTTGGAATTGGCTGTGCTGATCAGCTGCTCCTTGCCGCGTGATTTGAGCGATAAAGCCTCATCAATTTCGATGCCTAAAAACGAAAGGCCGTCGAGCGAGCGTGTTCGGGTGACCGTATCGTTTTCGCCGATGCCACCTGTAAAGATGATCATATCGAGGCCTCCCATGGCTGCTGCAAATGCGCCTATGTATTTGCGCACCCTGTATTGATACATTTCCATGGCCACTTTGGCCCTTTCATTGCCTTCGGCGGCAGCATTTTCAATATCGCGCATATCAGACGAAACGCCTGATATGCCCAACATTCCTGAAAATTTATTGACGAGGGTGCTCGTAAACTGGATGCTGGTTTCTTCCTTATCAGCGATATAGAGCAAGGCCCCCACATCGAGGTCGCCGGCACGCGTGCCCATGATCAAACCTTCGATGGGTGTCATACCCATGGTGGTGTCCACCGATTTGCCATTGCAGATGGCAGCCATCGAAGCACCATTTCCGAGGTGGCAGGTGATGATTTTTTGTGTGTTGATGTCCACACCCAAAATTTCACATGCCCTGGCAGAAACATATTTGTGGCTTGTTCCGTGAAAGCCATAGCGGCGCACCTTGTATTTTTCGTACAGGGCATAAGGGATGCCATAGAGGTAGGCACGGGGTGGCATGGTTTGATGGAAAGCCGTATCAAAAACGCCCACCTGCGGTACATCGGGCAGCAAGGCCTTCATGGCATAAATACCCTTGAGGTTGGGTGGATTGTGAAGTGGAGCAAGATCAATACATTCCTCCAGTGCATCGATCACCTCGTCGTTGATATAAACGCTGCCGCTGAATTTTTCGCCGGCATGCACCACCCGGTGTCCTACAGCATCAATTTCGTGAAGGCTTGAGATGCTTCCATATTTTTCGCTGATCATGATGCCCAGAAGGTATTCGATACCTGCCTGATGATCAAGTATTTCCCCCTCAATTTTTGCCTCAACCCCATCGCTGCGCTTGTGCTTGATGGAGGCACCCTTGAGACCAATCTTGTCGACAAGGCCTTTTGCCAACACTTTTTTTGAGGGCATTTCAAAAAGCTGATATTTGATTGAAGAGCTTCCGCAATTTAGTACGATAATTTTCATTTCCATTTGATGAACCTGTTTTCTGATTACCTAATATGTTGAGCCACCGGACTGATTACTTGATAACAGCGCAAGTAACAGTTTGATCCACAGGCTTTCCGGATTTATAGTTATAAAAACCGCGACCTGTCGGACGACCTAGGTAGTTTGCCCTGACCAACCTTTTGAGAATGGGAGATGGTTTGTATTTTTTATCGCCAAACTCCAGATAAAGGTTGTCCATGTATTTCAAAATTTTATCGAGTCCAATGCGGTCGGCCATTTCGAATGGTCCAAACAGATAGCCCGATTCGCGCATGGCCATGTCGATGTCGCTCACCGAAGCAACGCCTTCCATCAGAATCTCGCAAGCCTCATTGATGGTTGTAACGAGCATTCTGGTTACGATGTTGCCAGGCGACTCATTGAGCCGGATAATCTTTTTATTGATCATTCCAGCAAATTTGGCCACCTGTTCAAAGGCTTCTTCCGAGCTGCTGATGCCTTTAACCACTTCAATCACATTGCTTTTGTTGATAGGAAGTATAAAATGGATACCGATGGCCCTTTCGGGATATTTGAGCACGGATGACAGATCGGAGATCATCAGGGTAACGATGTTGGAAGAGATGATGGCGTCGGGGCGCACCACTGCTTCCACGTTTTTAAAGATTTCCTTTCTGATTTCGATGCTTGTTCCTTTGCGGCGTGAGCTGATTGCCTCAATCACCAGGTCGCAGTCTGCCAGATCTTTGTAATCTGTAGTACCTTTGATGCGGCTCAGGATAGCGCGTTTTTCGCCCGGGGTAAGGCCCCAATGGTTGATGGTTTCGTCGAGCTGCGCTCCAATTTGGGTAAAGGCCTCATTCACCCGCTCTTCTGTGAGGTCGAGGAAAATAACGTCAAGGCCGTATTCGCTAACGTTTCGCACAATCTCTTGTCCGACTGCGCCACAACCCACCACACCAATTTTGTGGATTGCACCCTTTGTTTTGGGCTTTACGCCCAAACTGAAATCTTCAAGTGATTCACTCATAATATATTAAGTATTAATTATTGTCAATAAGTTCAAAATAACTGAATCGGGCTGTGACTAACCATTTGATTGATTAACGGTGATGGCCACCAGGTTCACAATGTCCTCAACGGAGCAACCGCGTGAAAGGTCGTTGATGGGAGCAGCCATGCCTTGAAGCACCGGCCCGATGGCTTCGGCATTGGCCAGGCGCTGCACCAGTTTATAGGCAATATTTCCCGATTCGAGCGAGGGAAATACAAGCACATTGGCTTTGCCAGCAATGGCTGATCCGGGAGCTTTTTTCTTACCAATGGCAGCGATGATGGCGGCATCAGCCTGAAGCTCACCATCAACCAGCAAATCAGGATTCATTTGTTTTGCGAGGGCGGTGGCTGCAATCACTTTATCCGCTTTTTCATGCTTTGCACTGCCTTTGGTTGAGAAGCTCAACATGGCCACGCGCGGCTCGATGCCTGCAATGCTTTTGGCAGTTTGAGCTGAGGCCACGGCAATTTCAGCAAGCTCCTGAACAGATGGGTCGGGATTCACCGCACAGTCGGCAAACACCATCAGGCCATCTTCACCAAACTGCTTGTCAGGCACAATCATGATGAAGGCGCCGGATACTGCACTAAAGCCAGGTTGTGTTTTAACAATCTGAAAAGCAGGCCTCAACACATCGCCTGTTGCGTTGTTTGCGCCGGCAACTTCGCCATCCGCATCACCGTTTTTAATGAGCAGCACTGCCAGATACAAGGGGTCTTCAACCTGTTTGAGTGCTTGTTCGGGGGTCATTCCCTTTGTTTTCCGCAGCTCATAGAGCATATCGGCAAAATACTGCTTGCGGGGATGGTTCAGGGGGTCGATGCAAGTGGCTTTGTGAATGTGCTTCAGCCCCCAATGACCGGCATTTTCGCGCATTTCGTCCACATTGCCCAATAATATGATGTGTGCCAGACCTTCTTCAAGAATGATGTCGGCGGCGCGTAAAGTACGTTCTTCGGTTCCTTCGGGCAAAACAATTCGGCGGGGATTGTCTTTTGCCCGGTCTCTGATGGTTTGAATAAGATTCATGAGTGATAATCAGCGTGGTAAATAAAAATCGGCTGCAAAATTACCGCTTTTTCCCGAGATAAGCATTCTTGTGTGAAAGTGTTCACATTTGAGGTGTCAATTCTATTATATTGATTTTATGTATCTTAGATAATTTCTCTTCTTTATAACGAATTTAAATTACTAAATTTGCACGTTTTTTATACCATGAGTGCTTCAAACGAAACCTACAATTTTTCCACTGCTGATGTTGTCCTGGGCGGAAAAACCTATACCATTGCCGGAGCATCGGCCAGGGAATGGTTTGGCTTGGGTGGCGATAGCCTTGTGAGTCATTGTGTTGTGCCGGTGAAGATGATAAAACACCCTTTTGTGCGGCAAGGCATGAAATCGATGGAGATTGCGCCCCGCGCCCTGAAGCCAGCAACAGTTGACGGCACCATGTTTACCGGACTGATCCCCTTTATCATTTTCGGCCTGGTAGTCATAACCAAAGTATTATATCCGAGGCGGTTTTTTCAATTCATAACGGCATCATTCAGCAACAATGCACAATGGCAGCTCTTGCGCGAATGGTATCCGCTGAACAATGGCCTGACCTACTTATACAGCCTCATGTATTTTGCGGCCTATGCACTTCTGATCAATGGGATAGCCATGTCAACAGGAGGCAGCATTTCAATTGTGGGGAGCTGGTGGCTCGATTTGCTGCTGCTGTTTTTAATAGCTGCGTTCATTATCAGTGGCAAATATCTCACAATCATGTTTTTAGCTGTGCTGTTTGATGCACGCGACAGCGGCGAGCGTTACCTCACCACCCAAATCACTTTTGCCCTTGTGTCGTTGCTCGTGATGGTGCCGCTTTTGCTTGTTTTGTACTATCAGCCAGGCCCAATCTCATTGGTTACAAGTCTGATTATGTTAGGATTAACACAATTTCTAAGAATTGTCCGCAGCTTACGTGTAGGACTAACCGAGAAGTCCTTCGGCTTGCTTTATTTATTTTTATATCTTTGCGCCCTTGAAATTATACCCTTGCTGATTGTAATCAAAACCTTTCAGATTTTCGCAAACGGGGGTGTTATAGGCTGAGGATGAATGGATTAACTATGAAAATCGATTTATAAAAACCGGTTTCTATGTTTGGGACAGATTCAGTATTTTGTTTTTAGGTTGAAAATTGAAGAGAATAACTATTGAAGCATAACTTTCGGAGCTATGAAGATTAAGTCAGTACTTGTTTCCCAGCCCAAACCTGTTGATTTTGAAAAGTCGCCCTATGGTGAGTTGGCAAAAAAATATGGTCTAACGATTGATTTTCATAAGTTTATAACCATCGAAGGCGTGCCGGCGAGGGACTTCAGGCAAGACCGTGTTTCACTGGTTGATCATACAGCGGTAATCATGACGAGCCGCAACTCTGTGGATCACTTTTTTCGGATTGCCAAAGAAATGCGCTACGAAGTACCCGAAACGCTGAAATATTTCTGTATTTCTGAATCTACAGCCTATTA
>CAZBMR010000060.1:0-3183 GCA_964492695.1 uncultured Lentimicrobiaceae bacterium | reverse complement strand
ACGAAGTACCCGAAACGCTGAAATATTTCTGTATTTCTGAATCTACAGCCTATTACTTGCAGAAATATGTGCAATACCGTAAGCGCAAAATTTTTCACGGCAAGCAAAGCTTCAACGATCTGATTGACATTATCCGCAAACACAAGGAAGAAAAATTTTTACTTCCCTGTTCTGATATCGCCAAAGAAAGCATGGCTGACTTGTTGGAGCAGAACAAGATAGCCTACACCAAAGCAGTACTCTACCGCACCGTTGCCAGCAATTTGGCCGGCATCAAGCTGGAAAATTATGACATGGTCATCTTTTTCAGCCCGGCAGGGATCAAGTCGCTGCAAAAAAACTTTCCAAAGTTTAAGCAAAACGAGAAGATATTTGGTGGTTTTGGTGAGTCAACTTGTGATGCCATCAAAGAAGCAGGATTTACGCTCAATATTGAAGCGCCTACCAAAAACAGCCCATCCATGACCATGGCCATTGAGGAGTTTTTGGAAAACGAGGCTAAAAAAGCCAGAAAAAAGGCTTGATAATCCTGACAATTCTGCGCCTGTTCCAACTGATTTTTCTATTCTTGCAGGTTCATGTTGATGTTCTTCTTTTCTAAACATCAAAAACCTGGTTACCATGAAAAAAATCATTTCTAAAACGCTGTGTCTGGGATGGATGCTTTCACTCTTCAGCATCAATACCTTTGCACAAAACCATTCTATTCTTTTGGCTGACAGCGCTTTAAGCGAAATCGTCCGACCCTCGCAAAAACTTGAAATACTCGATACCACTTTTCAGTTTATCGAAGGCCCTGTGTGGCATCCCGATGGCTATTTGTTGTTTTCCGATATCCCTGCCAATCGCATTATCCGTTGGGAGAAAAAAAAAGGCTTCACTGATTTTTTAAACCCGTCGGCCAATACCAATGGCTTGACTTTCGATCAGGACTTGCAGTTGACCATGTGTACACATGGCGAACGCAAAGTGCTGCGCAGGGATGCAAAAGGTGAAAAAGTTATACTTGCTGACCGTTTTAGGGGAAAACGACTAAACAGTCCGAACGATCTGGTTTACAACAACAAAGGTTGGTTATATTTTACCGACCCATGTTGGGGTTTGCCAAAGCAAGAACTTTCGGCAGAAAAGGAACTGCCATTCAATGGGGTGTATCTCATCAAAGAAAACAAACTTATAATCATCGACAGCACTTTATGGCGGCCAAATGGCATTACGCTTTCTCCTGACCAGAAGTATTTGTATGTGAGTGACATGTTCACCGACAATCAGCCTGATGTTGTAAAAACCATTTATAAATACCAACTAGATGAAACCGGCATGCCAGTTTCGCGCCAATTGCTCATCGTTCAAAATCCCCCTCATGAAATTTTAGGCCGGGAAAATGGCTTTGATGGACTAAAAACTGATGCAGAAGGAAATGTTTATTGCACAGGTCCTCATGGCATTGTTATTTTGAATAAAGATGGGCGCTATCTTGGCACCATTCAAACACCCCTTGCACCCGCCAATTGTGCCTGGGGAGGTGAAGATTATCAAACGCTTTTCATCACTGCACGCCGGCACCTATACCGCATTCATCTGAATGTGAAAGGCAACAACCCTGTTCAATAAAAAAAGGCTGCCGGAAATTGGCAGCCTTTTCTATTTTACTTTCAAGTACCTACTTAATTTCAACCTTGCTAATTTCCCAGGTGGACGCCACTGAGCTGGACGATCTGTAACGGAAAGCTACATACACCGACGCCTGTCCATCGTAGGCCGAGATATCGATATCACCTGAATCGACGAAGCTCCAGCTGGTGCCCGATGGCATGTTTGGAACGGTGAGTTCGGTCCATGTGCCTTGCAGCGAAGGGTTGCTGCTGCCATCATAATCCGAAGAAATCATCACCTGAATGTATTCCCATTGAGAGCTGACGTAGTTGGCGGCCTGCCGGACATTCATCACCGATCCTGTGTGTGAAGACAGGTTGATCGCAGGCGAGATGAGCCAATCGTCGTTCGGGAAGCGGTTGGGATTGACAAAGCCTGACATCACGGCACAGCCACCATCGAAGTTGCCCCAACCCCACACCTGGTCTCCTTCGGCGCTAAAGTGGCTGAAGGTGCCTGTGTTTGCGTCAAAGTTTTCGGTAAAGATGGCGTTTCCGCCACCGCCGCCGCCACCGCTACCGTCGAATACAAAGTCGGCGGTTGTTCCTGGGTTGTCGCGCAATCCGGCTGCGCCAAAATAGGTGCGCAAGGTGCCGGTTGCTTTGAGCACTTTGCCAAGATTTCCGGGGTTATCCATGAGGTTCACCTGCGAACGGAAGTCGCTGCCGGCCGGCATGTTTACGAACACACACTGGGTGTAGTCGTTCACGTTGGGAGCACTGGCAATGAGCACGTTGGTTGCAAGGGTGAATGGAGCAGCCCAATGAATGTCGTCATTGGAGGCAACGGAGGTGATGCCAGATTTCACTGAACCTACGATATAGCCCGTCACCCAGCCTGTTACATAAGGTGTAGCATTTTGCTGGGCGATGGCTTCTTCCACGGTAAACGGATCGTCGATGGTGCCACCATTGCCGCCGCCACCTCCGCCGCCGCCTTGCTCTGTGCCGATGTAAACATCATCAACGCGCATGGAAGTGGAGAGTGTGCCACTGCCGGTATATTTAAATGCTACAGCAATTTGTTCTTCTGCCATGAAAGCCGAAAGGTCAATATCACCCGAAGCCACCCATGTGTTGTCCGCATCGCTTTGGCCTGCGATGGTTGCAGTAATGGGCGTCCATGAGGCGGTGGCAACGTTTGTTCCATCAAAGTTCGATGAAACCATCACTGTCATTGGAATCTCGCTGCCATGTTCCCAATAAGCCTTGGCTGTTCGGAAGCGCAAATATTTTTGCTGGTCCATCTTCACGTTGGGCGTGATGAGCCATGTGACCATGCTGCTGAGGTTGGAGTTGTAGCCCGATGCCTGTGCATAACCATCGCCCTGGTAAATTTTGCCCTGCCATCTGCGTGTGCCGGCCTCGGCAATGTTGGTCCAGCCCGAGAAGTTGATGTCGCTATTTTCGGTCACGCCGCTGAAATTTTCGTTCACAAGATCAACGGGCTCTCCTCCACCGCCACCACCGCCTCCGCAGCGGGTGCTGTCGAGCTGCACTTCGGCGGTGCTGCGAATGTATAACTGCC
>CAZBMR010000059.1:0-17089 GCA_964492695.1 uncultured Lentimicrobiaceae bacterium | reverse complement strand
AGGCGTTGGTCGCGGTAGAAGCGTTCCACGTCGTATTCTTTCATCAGGCCATAGCCCCCGTGAATTTGAACGGCTTCGTCGGCTACTTCACGTGCAATTTCGGAGCAGTAGAGCTTCGACATGGCTGCTTCCTTTCCATAGGCACGCCCCTGATCCTTCAGCCAGCAGGCTTTGTAGAGCAGGTTGCGGGCCAGTTCGATTTTTGTAGCCATGTCGGCCAGCTTGAATGCAATGGCCTGAAAGCTGGAAATCGGCTGGCCAAACTGCTTGCGTTCTTTGGCATACTTCAATGCCAGCTCATAAGCTCCCTGTGCCGCGCCAAGTCCCATGGCGGCTATCGAAAGGCGTCCGGCATCGAGGGTGGTGAGCATGATTTTTGACCCCTGACCTATCTGGCCCAGGAGGTTGGATTTAGGCACACGCACGTCGGTGAAAAACAACTCAGAAGTGTCGGATGCGCGCCACATCATCTTGCCATGCATGGCAACACGCCTGAATCCGGGCGTATCGCTTTCGACGATGATGGTGGTAAACTGTTTTTTGCCTTGTTCATCTTCAAACACTGCCTGCACAGTGCAGCCTAGGCTGATGTCGGAAGCTCCGTTGGTGATGAAAATTTTGGAACCGTTGATCAGCCATTCATCGCCATCGAGCACGGCTGTGGTTTTCGAACCGCGCGAATCGCTGCCAGCATTGGGCTCAGTGAGGCCAAAGCTCCAAAGCGCCTCGCCGGTGCAGAGCTGTGGGAGGTATTTCTTTTTTTGCTCATCTGTTCCAAACTGATAGAGCGGGCCAATCCCGAGCGAGTTGTGCGCAGCAAGCGTGGCGGCCTGTGAGCCATCAACACGGGCAAGTTCTTCAACAGCAATGATGTAGGAAAGCGTATCGGTGCCTTGTCCGCCATATGCTTCTGGAAGATACATGCCAAACAAGCCAAGCTCGCCCATTCGTTTGGTGAGGCTGTAAGAAAATGCTTCCTGCTCGTCGAGTTCCCTGGCAACAGGTTTTATTTCGCGTTCGGCAAAATCCCTCACGGTTTCCCTGATCAGGTTGTGTTCTTCCGACAAATCAAAATTCATCATCCTTCGTTTTAATTATTAATTTTCAATTTCCCTTAAATGAACAAGTTGTGTTTTGGTGTCCACCATATCACCCACTTTTACGTTTACCACATCAACCACAGCCTCATGGGGGGCGATGATGTTGTTTTCCATTTTCATGGCTTCAACCACCACCAGCAAGCTGCCGCGCTGCACAACAGCGCCGGCTGACACGGCCACTTTGATTACCTTTCCGGGCATCGGCGCAAACAAACTGCCCTGTGTGCTGCTGTCGCCTTCAAAAAGTTGATGCGCTCCGGCCTGAAGCTGGTCGGTGCGACGCATGGCATATTGATGGACTCCCAATTGCACAATGCAATTGCCTTTTTCGTCTGTAGAAACAACTGCCTCGACAAGTTGTTCATTGATGCCGTATTGCATCTGCCCTCCTTTCAGGCTCAGCAAACGGCAATCGAAAACATTTTCGGCCATTAAAAAAATGAGGCCTTCACTGTTTCGCTCCACGATTTCAAGCTCATGAAGGTCGTTGCCGACCTCCACACCAAAAACCATTTGGTTCCTCCAATACCCGATGTTTTTCCAAACATCTGCCTGATGTGTTGCAAGGGCGGGTCCGGGGTTGACGAGCAAAAAAGCCGCGATGATTTGACTTACGGGAATTTGTTTTTTTTCGTTTTCGATCAATTGAATCAAATCGTCTGTGTGCTGTTCGCAAAAGCCGGTGCTGATATTGTTTTCAACAAATTGAGGGTACCTGATCAGCGCAGAAAGGTAGGGGATGTTGGTTTGAATGCCTTGTATCTGAAAGTTTTTCAAGGCTTTGTGCATCAGGTTGATGGATTCGGTGCGCGTAGGGGCATGACAAATAAGTTTGCTGATCAGCGGATCGTAGAATGAGCTGATTTCGCCGGTTTTGTTGAGGCTGCTGTCGTTTCGGATGCCTTTGCCACCTGGTTCGCGATAATAACTGATTTGGCCCGGGGCGGGAAGAAAATCGCGCAGGGGGTCTTCGGCATAGATGCGGCATTCGATGGCATGCCCTTGTTGCCTCACCGATTCCTGATCGAACGAAAGCGTCCGGCCCTCGGCAATGCTTATTTGTTCGGCAACCAGATCGATGCCTGTAACCATTTCGGTGACAGGATGTTCTACTTGTATGCGCGTATTCATTTCCAAAAAGTAAAACCGGTTTTGCTGATCGAGCAAAAACTCGATGGTGCCGGCATTGCGGTAATGAATACCACGACAAAGCTGCACGGCAGCAGCACCCATCGTTGCCCTGAGTTCAGGTGTGAGGCTGGCCGATGGCGACTCTTCAATAATTTTTTGATAGCGCCGCTGGATGGAGCACTCCCGTTCGCCCAGGTGAACCACATGACCATGGCTGTCGGCGAGCACCTGCACTTCGATATGGCGCGGTTTTTCGATAAACTCCTCCATATACACACTGCCGTCGCCAAAATAACGTGCAGCCTCGCGGCTGGTTGCTTCGAGCAGCTGTGGTAATTCGCCGGCATCGTGCACAATGCGCATGCCTTTGCCACCACCGCCGGCTGCTGCCTTCAACAGCACGGGAAACTGAAGTTCTGCCCTGTTTTGGATCAAGGTTGCGACATCACCACTCAGCCCTTTCGTCACTGGCAAACCAAACCGGATGGCTGTTTCGCGGGCTGCTATCTTATTGCCCATCAGGCGAATGTTTTCGGAGCTTGGGCCGATAAAAATAAGTCCATGCCTTGTGCATGCCTCTGCAAATAAGGGGTTTTCCGAAAGAAATCCATAGCCCGGATGGATCGCATCAGCCCCGCTTTTCAAGGCAGTGTCAATGATTTTGTCAATGTGGAGGTAGGTGTCTTTTAAGGTTTCGCCCTCAAGCAGCCATGCCTCATCAGCCAGCTCAACATGCATGCTTTGGGCATCGTTCGCGGCATATACCGCTACCGAAGTCTTTCCCAGTTGCTTCAGGGTTCGCATGATGCGCACTGCAATTTCTCCCCTGTTGGCAATAAGTATCTTATTGATCTTCATCTTGTTGTATTATTCTCCATCTTGGTTTGCGTTTTTCGAAAAAAGCACTGATGCCTTCCTGAGCTTCCGCTGAAGCCCTGCGTGCTGCAATTCGTTTGGCAGTTTCCGGGATCAGCTCTGTGGTCGATAAATGGCTTCCTGCCATGTCGTCGATCAGTTGCTTGCAATCGCTCAATGCACCCGGAGCGCCTTCGAGGAGTTGCGACACATAATACTGTGTTTTTTCTTCCAGTTGAGCCTTGTCCACCACTGCATTGACCAATTGGAGCCGAAAAGCATCGGCAGCATCGAAGCGTCGTCCGGTGAGCATGAGTTCGCGGGCTGCTGCCTGTCCGCAGCGTCTGATAATGTATGGCGAAATGGTGGCAGGAGTGATGCCCAGTTTAACCTCACTAAAGGCAAACATACAGTCTTTCTCGGCAATGACAATGTCGCAGGCTGCCATCAGGCCATTGGCACCACCCACCACTGCACCATGTACGATGCCAACCACAGGAATTGGGCAATGATAAATGGTGTCGAACAGGGTGGCCAGGCTCACTGCATCAGTGGTATTTTCTTCGGGCCCAAAGTCTGCAATGGCGCGCATATAGTCCAGGTCGGCGCCGGCACAAAACGATTTTCCCTCGCCCGACAACACAACCACCCTGATTCCGTTAGTGGCGGGGGCCTGCGCGAAAGCCTGAGTAAGCTCAGCTATCATCTTTTGGTTCAGGGCATTGTGACGTTCAGTACGGTTGAGCCGAATGTGCAGCACAGCTCCTGTGGTTTGGGTAATGAGATATTCGTACGTTTTCATCGCTTACATCCTAAAAACACCGAATTGCTGCGGTGGGAAAGGTTGGTTCAAAGCGGCAGCAATACCCATGGCTAACATTTTGCGCGTGTCAACAGGGTCGATGATGCCATCGTCCCACAGCCTTGCAGTGGAATACAAAGCTGCACCTTCGCGCTCATACTTTGCCATGATGGCATCGTAGAGTTGTTTGCGTTCGTCTTCTGGCATGTTTTTGCCGCGTTCGGCATATTGGTCTTGCTTCACCGTAACAAGCACATTGGCAGCCTGTTCGCCACCCATAACGGAGATTTTGGCATTGGGCCACATCCAGAGCAAGCGCGGACTAAAGGCCCTGCCGGCCATGCCGTAGTTGCCCGCTCCAAACGAACCACCGAAGATGACGGTGAATTTGGGCACATTGGCATTGGATACCGCATGCACCATTTTTGCCCCATCCTTGGCTATGCCACCGCGCTCAAAGTCTTTTCCAACCATAAAACCAGTGATGTTTTGCAGAAACACCAGCGGGATATTGCGTGCGGTGCACAGCTCGATAAAGTGCGTCACTTTGAGGGCCGATTCGCTGAACAACACACCAAAATTGGCAATGATGCCCACCGGGAATCCCATGATGTAGGCAAAACCTGTAACAACGGTGGTGGCGTAGCGTGCCTTGAACTCCTGAAACCTGCTGCCATCCACCATGCGCATGATGATTTCGCGCGGGTCGGTGAGTTTACGCAAGTCAACGGGGGCAATGCCATACAGCTCTTTAGGGTCGTAGATGGGTTCTTCCACCGGGCGGATTTCGAGCTGCTGCTTCGTTGCAGGCCTGAGGGTTTCGAAAATATTACGGCATATGGCAAGGGCATGCGTTTCATTTTCGGCAAAATGGTCGGCCACACCCGATATGGAGGTGTGCACATCGGCCCCGCCCAGCTCTTCGGCCGTGACTTCCTCGCCGGTGGCGGCCTTCACGAGCGGTGGGCCACCAAGAAAAATCGTTCCCTGATTTTTGACAATGATGGTTTCGTCGCTCATGGCCGGCACATATGCGCCTCCGGCGGTGCACGAGCCCATCACGATGGCAATTTGGGCGATTCCCATGGCCGACATGCGTGCCTGGTTGTAGAAGAAGCGCCCGAAATGGTCTCTGTCGGGAAACACGGTGTCCTGTTCAGGTAAAAAAGCTCCGCCTGAATCTACAATGTAAACACACGGCAGCCTGTTTTCCATGGCGATTTCCTGCGCCCGCAGGTGCTTTTTGATGGTGTATTGCATATAGGTGCCGCCTTTTACGGTGGCATCGTTGGCAATGATCACTGTTTCGCGGCCATGGATCATACCTATGCCAGTGACAATGCCTGCCGAAGGAAAGCCATTGTCATACAAGCCATTGGCTGCAAGGGGCGAAAGTTCAAGAAAAGGGGTGTTGGCATCGAGCAGCAGGTTGATGCGCTCCCGCACCAGCAATTTGCCGCGTTCTTTGTGCTTTAACACCGCCTGCTCGCTGCCGCCGCGGGCAGCTTCGCGCTGCAATCGTTTAGCTTCGTTCAGCAACTTTAAAAATGCTTCCCGGTTGCGGATGAAGTCCTCGGAGTGGATGTCGATCTTGGTTCTGAGCGTTTGCAAGTTATTTTGTTTTTTGGTCTGAAATCATGTTTCGAATTGCTTCAGTTGCTTTTCTTTTTGATGGATTCAATCTTCGTCTGCTAAGCGGCATTAAAAGTAACAAAAATCATTTGAACATTGATGACATGCTTTTGCAACAGAAATTAATCCACTTCCAACAAGGGATATTGCAGACTGCTCAGCCCCTCCTGATTCTGACTTTTTATTTAGATTTGCAGTGCCAAAGCATCCTTGATGCGTTTCCCTGGTTTAATATACTTAAAATGAGAAAGATGAAAAGAATCATACCGATTGCTCTGCTGCTGATTCTCCTGGGGTTTGCAAGGATTGGCATGGCACAGAATGCCGACAGCAAAAATGAGACCGTTGAAATAAAGACTTCTGCCATTTGCGATATGTGTAAGGAACGCCTCGAGAAGAATATCGCCTTTGAAAAAGGCGTGAAATCGGTGGAGCTGAATTCCGAAACCAAGGTGCTCACCATCACCTATCGCAAGGGGAAAAACAGCAAGGAAGAACTGAAAAAAGCCATCACCAAACTGGGCTATGATGCAGATGACCTGCCTGCCGACCAAAAAGCCCACGACCGCCTGCCGGCCTGCTGCCAAAAAGGCAACGAACCTCATTGAACGGTAACAAGGTTTTAACGAAGTTTTGCCAAAGGCAGCAGTTGTTTGAAACAAAGCGGGCCTGAAGCTGATAAATCAGTGTGCCCCGCTCAGTTTACGGCTAAACTGAAGAGGAGAAACCAACAGAAAAATTTCTTTCGCTGAACGCATGTGCAGCCTTTTCGAATCGTGAGCTGCATTGGGCATGCTTATTTGCCCCTTCCCTGCAGCACAATCAACACCGTGTAGATCAATATCTTGATGTCCATGGCCAGGTTCATGTTTTCGATGTAAAGGATGTCGTATTGCAGGCGTTCGATCATCTCGTCCACATCGGAGGCATAGCCATATTTCACCTGTCCCCAGCTGGTGATGCCCGGTTTCACTTTGAGCAGCAACCGGTAGTGGGGTGCACGTTTCACAATCTGATCGATGTAATATTGCCGTTCGGGGCGCGGGCCAACGAGCGACATATCGCCTTTGAGCACGGTGAAAAACTGAGGGATTTCGTCGAGGCGTACTTTACGGATAAACCTGCCAAAAGGCGTGATGCGCGGGTCGTTTTCGCTGCTCAGCTGTGGCCCCGCTTTCTCGGCATCGGCATACATGCTCCTGAATTTGTGCATCTTAAAGGGTTTCCCGCGTAAACCAACGCGCGCCTGACTGTAAAGAATAGGTCCTTTCGAAGAGAGCTTAACGCCCAGGGCGGTGAAAATATACAAGGGTATGAGGGCAATGATGGCCAGGATGGAGATCACGATGTCCATGATACGCTTGAGCGATTGTTGCCAGGCGGGCATCGGGTCGGGCGAAATCTGAATGAGGGGAGCATGCCAGATGCCACTCAGCTTCACGGTTCCAAACAAGATATCCTGCATGATGGGGATGATTTTGATCACCACAAGGGTATCTTCAAGGTGGGCAATAATTTTGTCGATGGTGTCGGTTTCGGTTCTTTCAATGGCAATGATCACCTCTTCCACATTGTATTCTTCCACGACTTTTTTCAGGTTCTGATAAGGCCCCAGATGTGGCAGGTATTGGCCTATTTTGTAGTCATCCTTATCGTAAACACTCAGGAAACCCACAAAAATATTTCCGGCCGAACGTTCCTGTTTTTCAATGTCTTTGTATATTTTGGTGGCATTGCCATTGCTGCCCACGATCACCGTATTGAATCCAATTTCCTTGCGGTGTATTTTCCGCACAGTGATGGAGGTGAGTGCCAGCCTTCCGGCATAGGTGAAAAGGAAATGGAGGGTGTATAATGTCAAAAACGACTGATAATAAGACTTATAAGTCAATATCACATCGTCGAGTATGGCCACAAAAAAGATCACAGTTACACCGATGAGCGTCATGACCAGGGTTTGTCCCAATTCTTTCAGACGTGCTTTGCGGTAAATTTTTCTGTAGGTGCCAACGATGATGTAAAGCATTATCCAGCCCAAAGGAATGAGGAGCAAGCCCGACCAAAAGTTGGGATCGTCGAAAATCAGCTCGTATTTTTCGTAAAATGAGGGGTCTTCGCTTTGTTTTCTGAAGATGTAGAACAGAAACCACGCCATTGTTGCTGCGATCCAGTCGAGCAGAATGTATTTGGCCACCTGTAGTTTTCGGTTCATTCGCCAGGGTTTCTGTAGATCAGTTTAATGTTGTCGAAATAGATGCTTGCTGCATCTGCTCCGCTGAGGGCTGCATCGAAATATACCTTAAAGTATTCGGCATTTGTGTATTCCGACACATTTGGGCCAAGGTTGATGTAGATTTTGTTCCACTCATCGCTCGGATTCACAACCACAAGCGGCAGCACCAGGTTGTTGGAAGGGAGCTTGGCAATGAGGCCCACTGTGAATTCCTGGCTGCATTTGTAGTCGAGTTCGAGCAAAACCGGCTTTCCCAGGCCTGGCAAAACATACGACATAAAGCTTGCGGCCTGAAATACTTTGTGCGCGGTATCGAGGTGTGCCACACCCGAGAAAGCGCTGTAGGCCGATAGCCAGGCTTCAGGATTGTTGGCCGGACTGGTTTTTACCATGACGGTGTCGCTCGAACTGATTTTTTCGAGCGAGAGGCCGGAGCCATCAAAATCTTCCATCCATGCAAAAGTGAGGTTGTCGTAATAAGAGGTGACGGGGTTAACCTTTCGCACTGAATCTGGAATAAATTCAAAATCATCGAGAATAAACGGCCTGTAAAACGGATAGGGCGCACGTGTGGCTCCAATGCCGTTGAGCTTGATGCCTGGTCTGATCTCGAGGTTGTGCGGCCCGCTAACGAGCACCGGAAAAGTTGCCGGCAACTCATACACACCTATCAGCTGGTCATCCACATACACCCATGCATCTGTGATGTTGTGGGTGTTGCTGCCCTGTGTAATATAGTCGGTATTAAAAACAACGGTGTCGATACGGATGTATGCCGGGATTGTTTGATCGCCTTCAAACTTGTAGCAGGACGAAAGGCTGAGTGCCAGTCCGAAAAAGAAAATGAAAAACAGCAATCGTAAAGATTGTGGCATAATTCCGTTTTGATCTTTGGTTTGTGAAAAACGCTTTGGGCTGGCTGAATATTGTGCCCGCACTGGTTTTTTAAAGATGAATTTTGCCTGTTGCTTCGTTTATTTTTTCAAGTATCTGATGCGCAACAAGTAACACTTTGTAGCCGTCTTCAATGGTTACCATTGGTTGTTGATTGTGCACAATGGCCTGATAAAAGCTTTCGAGCTCAGCCTGAATGGCGTTCGATGGTTGCACTTCGGGGCGCTCGAAATCAATCTGGCGCAAGCCTTTTCCGTTGCCCAGATCAATCACCATGGCCATGGGGTTATCTGGTTCGTGGTCAATGGTTTGCATGCGGACAATTTCGGTGGTTTTGTCGAGGAAGTCAACGCTGATATAGGCGTCTTTTTGAAAGAAGCGTGTTTTGCGCATATTTTTTAGCGAGATGCGGCTGGTAGTCAGATTGGCCACACAACCATTCTCAAACTCGATGCGTGCGTTGGTGATGTCGGGCGTTTCGCTCACCACAGCTACGCCACTGGCGCTGATGTTGCTGATTTCGGAATCCACCACACTCAGCAAAATATCAATGTCGTGCACCATCAGGTCGAGCACCACAGGCACATCAGTACCCCTGGGATTGAATTGTGCCAGCCGGTGCGTTTCGATGAACATGGGCTGGCGGATGGATTGGCGTGCTGCCATAAAAGCCGGGTTGAAGCGTTCAACATGGCCCACCTGCACTTTCACGCCTGCCTCGGTGGCCATGCTGATGAGTGCGCGGGCTTCGGCGGGGGTGGCAACAATGGGTTTTTCGATAAAAACATGCCTGCGTTTTTGAAGGGCCTCTGATGCACAGGAAAAATGGGCGATGGTAGGTGTCACAATGTCAACCACCTCCACAGCATCCACCAACGAAGCGATGTCAGGAAATGACCTGATCCCGAATTCCTTCTCAACTTTTTCTGCCGTGGCAGGATCGGGATCATAAAATCCAACGAGTTCATATTCTGCAATCAACCTGATGCATCTGATGTGAATCTTTCCGAGGTGTCCGGCACCCAACACGCCTATTTTCAACATGAATCTGACTTTTTGCAAAAGTACCACTTTTTGGTTCAGCGGATATTCTTACCTTCGCATGCGGCGAATTTAGAAAAGCTCCAAATAACTAACACGCAGAATAAAAGTACATTACATGCAGGATACGTTCAGGCATAAGGGTCTCAGGAAACAACTTGTCGAAAGCCTTCGTGCCAAAGGCATTGATGATCAGAAAGTGCTGGCAGCCATCGAAGCGGTTCCAAGACACTTTTTCCTCGACTCCTCTTTTCTGGAGTTTGCCTATCAGGACAAGCCTTTTCCCATCGGTAGCGGGCAAACCATTTCTCAGCCATACACTGTTGCGTTTCAAACAATGCTGCTACAGGTGCAGCGTGGCATGAAGGTGCTCGAAATTGGCACCGGATCGGCCTATCAGGCTTGTGTGCTGGCAGAGCTGGGGGCCAAGGTGTTCAGCATCGAACGGCAACGCAAACTTTTTGTGAAAACGAAAGTTTTCATGGAAGCGATGCCCTGGAAACCTCAGCTTTTTTTGGGCGATGGCTTCGAAGGTCTGCCCAAATTTGCACCATTCGATCGTGTACTCATCACAGCGGCAGCACCCGAAATTCCACAGGCACTCATCAGTCAGCTCAAAACCGGTGGATTCATGGTGATTCCGCACGGCGAGGGTGATGAACAAACCATGTTGCGTCTTACCAAACAAGCCGATGGCAGCCTCAGCCGCGAAGCTTTTGGCATCTTTCGTTTTGTGCCCATGTTGGGCGATTTGGGAAACGATTGAGGGGATCTGAAGGTCTGATAATACCTAGTTTTCATGTCCTGAACAGGGGCTCCGGTGACCGAAAAATACACAGGGGATTGTTTCTGTAAATCGCTCAATTTGAATGGTATGGACTTTGATCAATAGGCCTGATAGCAGACCAGCTCGTTTCCGATTCCTGTCAGCACAAACATATCTTCGAAACCTCCCGTGCTGCCCACGCTAAAGGGGGTTTCTCCTTTTATTCCGGAGCTGATCACCATCTTGCCGCGGCTGTCGGTCAAATATACTTCGCCTGCAATGGGATCACTCACCAGAAGCAACTTGCGCTGCTGACCCACCCTTACAAATTGGGGCGGCGTGGTGATGGGGTTCATAAAAGTATGGTGGAAAAGCAGCTTTTTGAAGCGGTCGAAAACATGCAGTTCGTTGCCATCAAGGTAGATGAAATCCATGGAGTTGTTTTCGTCGAAATCTTCGTAAAGGAAGTAGTGATTTTCGGAGAAATTGCCGAAATCGGTGGTAGAGAGTGTGCCTGAGCCACTCACATACAGCAACTTGCCTTGTTCGTTGGTTGTCAGTATTACACCTTTGGCATTCGTCCGATTGAGGTAGAAGGCTGAATTTTTGGCTTTTTTGAAGGGGCCTTTCACGCGGATGCGTTCATTGCCTTTCAGGTCGGTAATCTTGATTGCTCCGGCATCGTCGGCAATCACCACATAAGCGATTTGTCCGGCAGCGAGCATGGCCAGTTTGCTGCGCACGACTTCGGTGCTTTTTGGTGCAATCCAGCCTTGGGTTTCGCGGCCGTTGAGGTTGAAGCTGTGCACGTTGCGATTGACATCGGCAATCAGGATGCGCTGATCCCTGCCATCAAAGCCCACACTCAGCGCATTGGTTGCCTGCCCCTTCAGGCGGATCGGGAAGCCCGAAAACTCGTTGCCGTTTGCATCGGTGAGGTGGATGTGGCTGCTCGTGTTGAACAGCAGCCCCTGTCGCTTTGTTGACACGGTCAAGCTTATTACCTCACTCATCAGTGGTGACGACAGTTGTTTTTTCCAACGAAGTTGTCCGTCAGCACCAAATGCGTAAAGCATGTTGTTGGCATCTGTTGCCAGGAGCAGCGGCTGACTATTGCCTTCGGCAGGATACACCACCGAAACAGCGCCTGCAACTTCTGCTGAGAGTGTGCTGCGCCATGCTTCGCGGCCATCGTCGGTGCTGTTGGGCTGATAATGAATCACACCATGCACATAAAGCATGGGTTGTGCGGCACTCAGCTGAAGTGCCACTCCGCCAAACTTGCCCAGCGCTTGCCGGTTGCGGTTCAGGTGGTAGCCCAGGCGTGGATCTGTGAAGCTGTTCAAAAGGTCTGGTCCGGCAGCCAGGTTGCTGTAGAGCAGGATGTTGGACGAAGGACTGAGTTGTGCCGAAAACTGCCTGAAATCTTCGTTTTTACCCAACACACGGCCACGCTGCTGCGTGAGCAACAATTGCTCCGGCAGAAAACCATTGTTGGCAACCATCAACATTTGCCCCTCGATGAGGAAACAGGGTTGCGTGATGGCTGAGAATGCCTTTCCAAACACGATGGGGAAAAAGTTTTGCAGCATCGGATCGCTGATGCGCCTCACCCTGGTTCCGCTCATATCTTCGCTGATGTTGCCCAGCAGCGTGTTCATGCCCGCAGCATCGTTGAGCTGGGCCAATAAAAATACTTTATCATTTTTTGGACCATCGCGGTATCCAACAGCTATTTCGTTACCCAATTTTTCGCGTAAGGCAGACAGCGGGAATCCGGCAAGGGATGACAGGGCTTGTTCTGCTGCAGAATCGGCTGCATGGCCCAGGTAATCACCCAGTTTGTTCATGCTCATATGCAGCAAGAGCCGCGTATCTGAAGGCATTGCATCCAGCAGCGCCATGCCGGCCGGCTCATAATGTGTCAGCTCACCAACGATGCTTCCCTGCATTGGCATGCTCAAACCGTTGAGCTGCAATTGCGTTTGTTTAACGCCCAAATCGAGTGCCATCCAGGCTGAGAATCCTGAAGCAAGTGTTTGGATATTATCACGGTAATCTAGCGCTGTGTTGGCATTCAGCACCTTGTCAATTCGTCCTGCATGCAGCATCACGTGGGCATCGGCTTGTGCGCCAAGGGTTGACCTCATTTTGGCAAAACCGGCATCCTGCATCAGGTTGGTGTCGAGACTGAGTTGCATCAGTGCTTTTTCAAATGCTTCGCGGTCGTTGCTCAAAATCAGCAGTCCGCCGGTGATGCTGAAGCTGATTTGTTTTTGCTGCTGCCTGCGCACCAGGCTTGCAGTGGGGTAGCCATTGAATTTGCGTTCGATCAGGGCGGCTTCAAAACCATAGGTTGACTTCACTTTTTCGCTGATGGCATGCATGCTGAGGTTGTCATCCACCTGCAGGATGGTCACCCACCCCAGGCCACTGCTGGTTTCAATCATCACGCAGGCAGCAGGGCTTTGCATGATAGACTGTCTGAAAGCGGGATTGGCTGCAAGTGCCAGACTATCGAGCGATAGCAGCGTTTGACGCAGATCGCCGTAAAAGTCCATTTCGCCCAGCGTTGGAGCAAAGTCGGTGCCAGTTGAAAATTGTTGCACAAAAGCCCCAGCGTGCGGCATGTAGATGATGAGGGCAGCATCTGCCGGAACGGCATCATACAGTTGCCTGGGTTTGAAGGTGCTTGTGTACCAAAACACCACAGCCATCAATGTGGCCATGGCTAGCACGATCAACAGAAGCAACTTTTTGAGTGTCATGACATCTTTTGCCAACCAACTGGTTTAGCAATGGTCAAAAATAATCATTTTTAGCTGATGCACCGGGTCATTCATTCAAAAAGCCCTGCAGCGGCAGTTGGAGTTGCTGTCCCATACTAAACGAGCGCCGGTGATGCGGCGACAAGCCCCAGGCAGCCACGGCCTGCCGATGTGCCTTGGTGGGATAACCTTTGTTTTGTGCCCAGTCGTAGTTTGGAAAATCCTGATGGAGTGTTTGCATGAGTGCATCACGTTCGGTTTTGGCAAGGATGGATGCTGCAGCGATGCTTCGGAAGCGGGCATCGCCACCCACGATGCAATGGTGGCTGATGCCGGCCACAGGCTTAAACCTGTTGCCATCCACCAGCAACAGCGTGGGCTTGATGTTGAGTTGTGCCACTGCCCGGTGCATGGCCAGAAAAGATGCCTGCAGAATGTTGATTTCGTCAATTTCGGAAGGTGAGGCTGAAGCAATCGCCCAGGCAGTGGCATGCTGCATCACCCATTCGCGGAGCAGCATCCGGTGTTTCCCGCTGAGTTTTTTTGAGTCGTTCAGCAAAGGATGATCTGCATCAGGTGGCAAAATCACCGCGGCAGCCACCACAGGACCTGCCAAACAACCCCTGCCGGCTTCATCGAGGCCGGCTTCGAGCTGTCCGGCTTGAAAACAGGATTGCAAGCTGCTCATCGCAACAAGGGCAGGTAGTTGTTTGCCAGCGCCAACACAAACAACAACAATAGAAACAGTTGTGCCCGAAAGTACTTTTTAATAAACGTGTAGCTGAAGGCCAGATACACCGTTGCGGGTACTAAAAGCAACAGTTGATGGGCGGGGTGGGCTGCCTTGAAAAACAGCAAAAGCACACTCACAAACATCAGCACATTCATGATGGCTTTCCGCTTTCGAATGCTGATGTTGTTGTCGACCACGCTAGTATAGGCAATGCTGATGCTTTTGGCCACCATGAGTGTTAACAGTCCAAAAACCAGCAGGTCGGTTACCGATGGCAGCTGATTGGGCAAGTAAATCAGTTGATCAGCAGTTACATAGACTTTTAATTGTGCAAGCAGTTCGTTGCCCATGAAATACCAGGTGGCCAAAAAAAGATATGGTGTAAGCATGCCTACCAGAGGGATGATCCAGGCCCTGAAATGGGTGATGCGGAGCACAAAGAGTGCAAGGTAAATCCATACCATCAACAGCAGTGCCGGAAACCAGATGAGCGAAGCCAGCGACATAAGAAAGGCAACATTAAAGATATCCAGTTCGTTTTCACTGCTGTCGTACATTCTGAACAGGATGCCCACAGCATAAAGCAGCAGGGGCATGGCTGCCAGCATGGGGTAGAGTTTGGTTTGCGCAGGCGAAAGGCTCATAAGCAGCACCCACACAAAGGTTGCCATCGACGACACCCGGCCGATGAGCTGATATTTTGCCAGCATCGTATTCAGCATCACACCCATGAAGACCATCAGTGCAAAAGCAAAAAGGGTGGAGGCAAGTGGCGATAGCGAGGCGAGCCGAAACAACGCATGGTAAACGGGGCTCAGTGCATCGGGTGATGCAGCCGGCTCTGGATTGACAAAGGCGGGCAACCATAGCACCAGGGCCGTGAGCACAATCATGACATATTGTGCCAAAAAGCTCGATCGGAAGAAGCGGATGATCATGGAATTGTCTGCTACATTTTAAATCGAATCACATCGAGGCCGATGTCGTTGCGGAAATATTTTCCGTCGAACTGAATGAGGCCGGCATTGTCCAGGGCAGTGCTGCGGGCATCGTGCAGGTTGATGTTGAGTGCTGTGACGGCCAGCACCCTGCCGCCACTGGATTTGGGCAGTCCTGTGCTGGCATCGGTGGCGGTACCGGCATGAAACACTACACATTCATTCACCTGCTCCAGCTTGCGAATGTGCATGCCCTTGGCATATTCGCCCGGATAGCCTTTGGCTGCCAACACCACCGTAACGGCATAGCGCTCGTCGGTTTCCAGCTTGAAATGGTCGAGTGTTTTGCGGTTGCAGGCAAGAAAGAGTTCCACAAGGTCGCTTTTGATGCGGGGAAGAATCACTTCTGTTTCGGGGTCGCCAAGCCGCACATTGTACTCAATCACATAAGGATCGCCCTGCACATTCATCAAGCCCACAAAGATGAAACCCTGATAATCGATCTGTTCTTTTCTGAGGCCCTCCACGGTAGGTTGCACAATCCGACTGCGCACCTTGTCCATAAACAGTTTGTCGGCAAAAGGCACGGGTGACACAGCACCCATTCCGCCGGTGTTTGGACCGGTGTCGCCCTCGCCGATGCGCTTATAGTCTTTGGCTGAGGGCAGCATCAAAAAATTGGATCCATCGGTGATCACAAAAGCAGAGAGCTCAATGCCATGGAGGTATTCTTCGATCACCACCTCGGCGGATGCCTTGCCAAACATGCCGTTCAGCATGGCATTGAGTTCGGTTTTGGCGGTTTCAAGGTCGTTCAGGATGAGCACGCCTTTACCGGCAGCAAGGCCATCGGCCTTGAGCACATATGGTGGCTGCAGCTGTTCGAGAAAGGCATGCCCTTCGGCAAGATTTTCCTCCTTTACCGAGAGGTAGCGCGCTGTTGGAATACCATGCCGTTGCATGAAATCTTTGGCAAAGGCTTTGCTGCCTTCGAGATTGGCACCTTTTGCCGAAGGACCGATCACCGCGATGTGTGTGAGCATGGGGTCGCGGCGAAAGAAATCCGCAACACCCTCAACGAGTGGCACTTCTGGTCCCACAACCAACATATCCACCTGTTCTTCTATGCAAAAACGGCGTAATTCATCAAAGTCGGTCACATCAATGGGTATGTTGGTGGCTACATCGGCGGTGCCGGCATTGCCTGGTGCAACATAGAGTTTTTTCACCAGACGGCTTTGTCGTATTTTCCAGGCAAGGGCGTGTTCGCGGCCACCCGATCCGAGGATTAAGATATTGTGCATGGCGTTCATGGTTTCATATTGATGGCATGTAAAATACTGTCCCAAAGGCGTGTAGCAGTGTTATCCCAGCTAAAATGTCCGGCTCTTTCAAAACCTGCCTCGATGAGCTCTTGCCGCAATCCACTGTCGCTTGCCATGGTTTCCATGGCATTGGCCATATCGGTGATGTCGCTGGGATCAACAAGCAGTGCTGCATTGCCGGCCACCTCGGGCATGGAAGTGACATTGGAGGTGATGACAGGCACACCACAGCGGAATGCTTCCACAATGGGTATTCCAAAGCCTTCGAAATAAGACACATAGGTGATTGCAAGGGCTGAAGCCGTCACCCTGTGCAGGGTGTTGGCATCGAGGCGGCCGCAAAAAACCACCTCATCGCGGCATTGCATCGCCTCAAAAGCATTGCGAATTGCTGGTGTCCACCATTTTTTTTCTCCCACAACCAACAGCTTCACTGACTGATTGGTCTGGCTTCTGAAAAGGTCGTAGGCCTTGAAAAGCCGGGCCAGGTTTTTGCGTGGATGCAAGGAACCCACAAAGAGAAAATAGGGCACTCCCTGACTGTAATGTTCGCGGGTGGCACGCACAGTGGCTTCGTCCACCGGGCCAAAGGCGGTGTTGACCCCGTTGTAAACCACGTCGATCTTTTGGCTGTCAATATGATAAAGCCGTGAAATATCGGCTTTGGAAAATTCTGAAACGGTGGCAACCCGAACGGCTTTTTTGGCAAAGCGCGGAAAAAACCACCTGTAGTGCAGGCGTGGAGCCAAAGGCAGATCGGATGGAAAATGTTCAAAATTCAAGTCGTGCATCACCGCAAGGGCAGGAGTTTTGCTGCGCAGACTCAGATAGCCATCCGGCGAGAGAAACAGGTCGGGTTTCAACTTGCGCA
>CAZBMR010000058.1:0-17520 GCA_964492695.1 uncultured Lentimicrobiaceae bacterium | reverse complement strand
TGTCCGGGATTGCGTGTTTTCATGTTGCCGTCCATGTATTTCATAAACAGCTCCTGATACAAGGTTTTGTAGGTGGCAAAGGTGCGGCTCACCACATCGGTGCTGTAGTCGGTGAGGAAAGCTATGGCGGCATTTTTGTCCTGCCGGTAGAGTTTCATGGCGGCATCATCCACCGAGGCGGTGCGTTCGATAAAGGTTTTTTCGAGGCCATCGCGCACCACCGCCACATCGGCCTGAATGAGGTTGTAGCGGGTATAAGTCAGGTTGGAGATCATGTTGGTGAGCCAGAAAAGCGAAGTTTCAGACCATTCCATCATGGCGCCGTTGCCCCTTTCGATGTGTTTGGGGCTGGTGGTCATGCTGGTATAGAGGGGCATATACACGGTGGCGTTGGCATCGTCAACACCCCACCAAATAATACCGCCCACGGCATCGGGCAGCCACGAGCGCGACTGGGCCACAAACGAGAAACCGGTCTGTTGGGTGGCGGTGGCACGTTCGTTCACATAGCTCACGCCATCCACCTTCCAGGTGAGCGGACGCCAGCGGTAAGGCATTTCGTGCGGACCGGCACCGAAGTCTTTGCTCATGTCGAGTTCGGTGCCTTGCAGATAGTCGCGCATGAACATCATCATGTCGTGCACGCTGATTTTTTTGTTGGGTTTCACCCACAGCGGCATGCGGTTAGTAGCATATTTGTTTGGATTGGGGCGGCCATCGGCAAATTTTTCTTCGTGTTTGATGTTGCCTTTCACATAGTCCCAATATTGGTCCATGCCGGGGCTTACCCTGTTGAACATGGTCCACACGCGGATGTCGCAGAAGCGGGCACCGCCAAAATCAACCGGTGCATAGGTGTCCGAAAAGCTGAACTCGCTGTCGTCGCCCACATACCAGCCTTTGCTGCGTGCGAAGCTGATCACATCGTCGGCATATACCACTTCAACCGCGGGGTCGTTGATTTTTCCCATTTCTTTGGAGGTGATGGATTTCACGCCATCGGCCATGGGGAAAGTCTGAATGCGTGCCTGATTGGCATGGCCGCTCACATAGCCGTCGGGGATGCGCATGGCCACCCACAAAGCACCCTTGTTGGCGTTGAAGGTCTTTTTGGTTTTCTTGTCGGTTTTCATTTGTGTTCCCTTGCCGATCATTTCCAGAATCCACACCTCTTCCTTGTCGGCAATGCTGAACGACTCGCCTGAGCTGTAATAGCCATATTCCTCCACGAGTGATGTCATGATGCGAATAGCTTCACGGGCGTTGGTGGCACGCTGCAGTGTGAGGTAAATCAGGCTGCCGTAATCGATGATGCCGGTGGTATCCACCAGTTCGGGACGGCCGCCATAAGTGGTTTCGCCAATGGCCACCTGAAACTCGTTCATATTGCCCACCACATTGTAGGTGCGGGCTGCCTGTTTGATTTTTCCCAAAAACTTGCCTGTATCCCACTCATACACATCCATCATGGTTCCGTCGGGATGCGTACCGGCAGCCCAGTGGTAGAGTTCGCCATAGAGCACGTGCGAATCGGCTGCATAGGTAATCATCGTTGAGCCGTCGGCCGAAGCGCCTTTGGTAACCAGGTAGTTGGTGCAGGCTTTGCTGCTGAATGGGGTGAGTGCTGCCGCAAGCAGGACAAGCACAACCATCATTTTTCTGTTCATAGCGTCATGTGTTTGATAGGGGACAATCATCCCTGTTTGATGACAAAAGTAAAAGAAATTTTGTTGGGGAGCACAGCTGCTCAGGCAACGGAATCTTATGCCAGCATTTCGGTCACCAGCTGTTTGTCGGCCATCAGCTGTTGCCGCAGGGCATCGAGGCTTGCAAACTTCACTTCGTCGCGTATCTTATCCACGAAGCTGATGCACAATTGGTGGCCATAGATCATCCGGTCGAAGCCGAAGATGTGCACTTCGGTGGTCAGCTGGCTGTTTCCCGACACGGTGGGTCGGTAGCCGATGTTTCCCATGCCTTTGTATGCGACACCCTCATGCACCACATGGCAGGCATACACGCCGCACACCCCGATCACCTTGTAGGCATCGGGCACGCTGATGTTGGCCGTAGGGAAGCCGATGGTGCGACCCAGCTCATTGCCGTGAATCACTTCGCCGCAGATCGTATATTCATAGCCAAGAAGGCGGTTGGCCTTTTTCACATCGCCGTTTTCGAGCGCCTTTCGGATTTTAGTGCTGCTCACGGCAATATTTTCCACGTCCTGCGCTGCCACACGTTCCACTTTGAAGTTGAAACGCTGTCCCAGGTCATACAACAGCTTAAAATCGCCCATGCGGTTCTTGCCAAAGTGGTGGTCGTAACCTATCACAAAGCGTGCCGGCTTGATTTTATCAACAATGTAATCCCTGATGAAGGTCTCGCTGGTGGTGCGCGAAAATTCCCGTGTAAACTCAATGATCACCACATTGTCAATGCCTGTTTTTTCAAAAATTTCGAGTTTTTTCTCCTGGGTGGTGATAAAGCGCAGGTTGCTGCTATCGATGTTGAGCACCAGGCGTGGGTGAGGATGAAAGGTAACTACCACGGTTTCACCACCCAGCTCACGGGCATCAGCAGTCATCTTGCGAAAAATGGCCTGATGGCCCAGGTGCACGCCGTCGAAGGTGCCAATGGTGACAATGGCATTTTTCACGGGCTTGAAGTCGTTGATATTGCGATAGACCTTCACAGCGGTTAAACGTATTTCTTTTCAATCAGCCATTGGGCAATCTGCACGGCGTTGGTTGCAGCGCCCTTGCGCAGGTTGTCGGCCACCACCCACAGATTGAGTCCGTTGGCAATGCTGTGATCCCTGCGTATGCGTCCAACGAACACCTCATCGCGGTCGGCAGCCGTTAGTGGCATCGGATAGAGGAATGTGGCGGGATCGTCCTGGAGCACCAGGCCGGGTGTGGAAGCCAGCAGTTGGCGGATGGTATCCACTTCAAAAGGTTTTTCTGTTTCGATGTTCACCGTCATGCTGTGGCCACCGGTCACAGGCACACGTACCACCGTGGCGGTGATGGCAATGCTGGGGGCCGACATGATTTTGCGGGTTTCGAACACGAGTTTTTCTTCTTCGCTGGTATAGCCATCGGCAGCAAAATCGCCACCATGGGGTATCAGGTTGCGGTGAATCTGATGCGGATAAGCAGGGTTTGGGCTTTTTTGGCCGGCCTGTTCGGCATCCAGCTGGTTCACCCCTTTGACGCCGCTGCCAGTCACCGACTGATAAGTGGAAATCACCAGCCTTTTGATGCCATAATGCCTGTGGATGGGCGCGATGGCTGCCACCATCTGAATGGTGGAACAGTTGGGGTTGGCAATGATGCGGTCGCTTGCCTGAATGGCTTCTCCGTTCACCTCAGGAACGACGAGTGGCACAGCGGGGTCTTTGCGCCAGGCCGAGCTGTTGTCAATCACCGTGATGCCAGCCTGGGCAAACAAGGGTGCAAGACGCAGTGAGGCAGCACCACCGGCCGAAAACAAGGCCAGATCAGGCTTCATGGATATGGCCGTTTCGGCCGTTACAACCATATGTTCTTTTCCTTTGAAATGCACAGTTTTTCCCACCGATGCGGCCGAAGCCACAGGGATAAGCACATTAACGGGGAACTGCTGCTCCTCCAGCACTTTCAACATCATCCGGCCCACCAGACCGGTAGCTCCAACTATTGCAATCTTCATGACAGGGGCTGCTTGGATTTTTTATCTACATTTACAACTTCAAAAAAAGCGGATGCAAAAATATAAAATAATGAAGCGCTTTCTGTTACTTTTCGCTTTTCTTCCCCTGATGACATTCGCCCAGCTGAATGAATCATTCACCGATGGCAATTTCACGACCGGTCCCGTATGGTCCGGTACCACAGACAAATACATCGTTAACGAGTCGCAGCAGTTGCAGCTGAGTGCCACCGAAGCCGGCACAAGCTGGCTGAGCACTCCATTCACTGCCAGCGGTGGCAACATGGAATGGCGTTTCTGGATCAGGCTGGCTTTTTCGCCATCGGGGAGCAACTTCAGCGAGGTGTATCTGGCCGCAGATCAGGCCGACCTGAGTGCGCCGCTCAACGGCTTTTACCTCCGCTTTGGTGAGGCAGGCAGCAACGATGCCATCGAGCTGTTTCGCAAGGCAGGAAGCACCTCCACCAGCATCTGCCGTGGAACTGAGGGTTTGTTGGCCACTTCTTTTGCACTGTTTGTGAAAGTGACCCGCACACAGGAAGGCCTCTGGTCGGTGTTTTCCGATGCCTCGGGCAGCGGCATCTACGGCCTTCAGGCCAGCGGCACCGACAGCCAGGCTATCCCCAACGGCTTTTTTGGCTTCTTCGGGCAGTTCACGGTGAGCAACAGCACCAAAATGTATTACGACGACATTTATGCCGGAGCCGAAATAGTAGATAACACACCTCCCCTGCTGCTGAGCGCTGCCGCCACCAGCGACACCACCATTCGCCTCGTTTTTAACGAAGCACTCAGCAGTGCAAGCCTCAGCAACACCCAGAACTACAGCCTGAGCGGTGGCCTGGGCCAACCTGCACAAGCCATTCAGGGAACCAATGCAGCCGAAGTGCTGCTTGAGCTGGCGCAGCCACTCCAAAACGGAACAATCTACACACTCAGCATCAATGGGTTGGAAGACCTGGCTGGCAATGTGATGGCCACCACCACCGTTGACCTGAGTTATTTTGTGGCCGGCCGAAACGATGTGGTCATCAACGAAATCATGGCCGATCCCAGCCCGGCCATCGGCTTGCCCGAATATGAATTCATTGAGCTTTACAATACCACCGATGCCATTGTAAACCTCGACGGCTTTGTGCTGCACATCGGTTCGTCAGAAAAAACCCTCAGCAATGTACAGATCTTACCAAAGGAATACCTGATCCTGGCTGATGAAGATGCCCGTCCGTCGCTTGAAATTTACGGAGCTTTTTACGGTTTCGATGGTTTTCAGCTGGCCAACAGTGGTACAATGCTTGTGCTGACAAGTGCGCAGGGCCTCGACATTTCTTCTGTGAGCTACACCGATGGCTGGTATGCCGACAGCGACAAAACCGAAGGAGGCTGGACACTGGAACAAAAAGACCCTGCCAATCCCTGCGGTGGTGCTGCCAACTGGGCCGCATCCAACGACCCCAACGGCGGAACGCCGGGCCGCTTGAACAGCATCTATGCACCCGACAACAGCTTACCAAAGGTTATGGCCATCCGGTTGGTTTCGGGCACATTGCTCCAACTCTGGTTCGACCAGCAGATGGAGGCTACCACCCTCAACATGACCGAAAACTATTTGCTGCTACCCGATAATCAGCATCCTGTAATGGCCACAGGCAACCCTGCCGAACCCAATTTTGTGGAAGTCGCGTTTGCAGCGCCATTTCAGCAAGGCACTTTATACACACTGCAACTGTCGGAAAACCTGGTCAATTGTGCCGGAAGGCCTGTGGCTGCAGGCAGCACCGTGGTGTTTGGCCTTCCTGAAACGCCTGAAGCGCATGATGTGATCATCAACGAAGTGCTCTTTCATCCGTTCGATGGGGGCGTTGACTTTGTGGAGCTGTACAACCGCTCGGATAAGCTCATCAACCTCGAAGACCTGCGCCTGGGCAGCGTGCGGCAAAGCATACCCAATCCGCCCGACACCACGCTTAAAGTCATCACAAGCACCACCACGCTGCTGCAGCCTGGCCAGTATGCCCTGCTCGCCACTTCGGCCACCGGCGTCACTTCCTTTTATCCGGAGGCAGCCACCGAAACATTTGTGATCATGGAAACGTTTCCAACCTACAGCAACGAAAGCGGCACCGTGCTGCTGAGCCACCGCAACGGACAGGCCATCGACTGGATGTCGTACACTGAAGACATGCACTATCCGCTGCTGAACTATGTTGACGGCGTTTCGCTCGAGCGCATTGCATTCGACAGCCCGTCGGATGATCCGCGAAACTGGCACTCGGCTTCACAATCCACTGGTTTTGCCACGCCGGGCTACCTCAATTCGGCACATCTGACCGAAGCCATCGCCACCGACAACCTGGTGGTTGAACCCGAACTCTTTTCACCCGACGGCGATGGTTTTGAGGATGTGACAAGCATTGGCTGGCTGCTCGATGCGGCGGGATACACCTTAAATATCCACATTTTTAGCAGCGGCGGACAGCATCAGCGTCACCTGGTGAAAAGCGAACTCGTTAGCCCGGAAGGAGCTGTGAGCTGGAACGGCCTCGATGACAACGGAAACAAGGTGGCGACAGGCATTTATGTGGTTTACGCCGAGGCCTTCAATCCCGAAGGCAAGGTGCAGGCCTGGAAAAAGGCAGTGGTGGTTGCCACCCGCTAAAGCCGCCAAATTATTCCGGCATTCCTGCATGAACAAGCCGCACACACATTCGCACGGAAGATGGCTGAAAGCAGCCGTCATCGGAAGCACCTGGGCATCGTTTGAAATCATCATCGGCAGCTTTCTGCACAACCTGCATATTCCTTTTGCCGGCATGCTGCTGGCGGCTTCGAGTGTGGTGCTGCTGGCGGCTTTCGCACAATTATGGCCGCAACGCGGCATCATCATCCGCGCAGGATTGATTTGTGCGCTCATGAAATCGGTATCGCCCAGTGCACTCATCTTTGGTCCGATGATTGGCATCACGGCCGAAGCACTCCTTTTCGAGGGGGTGACCTTGTTGTTCGGCCGTAAACTTCCCGCGCTGCTGCTTGCCGGTGGCCTGGCAGTGCTTTGGACACTGGTGCAAAAAATCGTGAACCTTTTGCTGCTCTACGGATTCAACCTGGTGCACATTGCAGAGGCTTTTTTGCAATACCTTCAAAAAATCACAGGCCTGCAGGGCTGGGGCATGGCCGACCTGCTCGGTCTGATAAGTGCCGGCTATCTCAGTGTGGGCATGCTGGCTGCCTGGGTCGGGTGGCAGGCCGGACAGCGCTACAAAGCGCAGACCATTGCCCTTGAACCACTTCCCCTCAACCACGACGCCTCCTTTCTTTCCGACGACAGTCCGCGAAAACATCCCTTCTGGCACATCCTGCTGATCCTGCTGCTGGTGGCAGGATCGCTCTTTCTGCTCAACAGCGGCCGTGCCACTGCCGGCGTGGGTGTTGGAATGGTTTTTTTGCTCTATGCACTGACCAACTACAGACGCAATCTTCGCCGCCTGCTCAAACCCTCGGTGTGGATGCAGTTTGCAGGCATCACCGTGCTGGCGGCGATGTTGTGGGAATGGCTTGCTTCGGGCAGCTTGTTTTCGGTGCAAGGCCTGTATGTTGGTCTGGAAATGAATTTCAGGGCAGTGGTCGTGTTGGTGGCCTTCCCTGCCATCAGTGTTGAGCTGCGCAGTCCGGTGGTGCGCTCACTGCTTCACAGGCATGGTTTCAGCAGCTTGTACAAAGCCAGTTCGATGGCTTTCTCGGCCTTGCCGGCGCTCATTGCCGCCTTGCCCCAGCCCCGAAGGTTTTTGAAGAGCCGTCAGCAGCTGATGCAACACATCCTTGGCCGGTCGGAAAGCCTGTATGCACAGTTCGAACGCATGGGTTTGCCCAAGGTGGTCTTTATCACCGGCGGGGTGCATGCGGGAAAGTCGGGCTTTGTGCAGCAACTGCTCCGGCTGATGCAGCAACACAACATTTCGTATGCCGGCATTCGGGCAGAGGCGGTGGTTTCGGGTCAGACGCTCACAGGCTACCGGCTGCATATACTGCCTGAAGATGAAGTGGTTGACCTTGCCACCACCGAAAAACAAGCCGGCTGGCACAACTTCAGCCGTTTTTGGTTCAATCCGCAAGCCCTCAGGCTAGGCAACGAAAGGCTGAAACAACTTGCCAACAAACCCGGGCAGTGGGTGGTGATCGACGAAACCGGCCCCATGGAATTGAAAGGAGGCGGATGGTCTGACGGATTGCACCAGCTTCTGCAAGCCGAAGCTGTCAGCATTGTGTGGGTGGTGCGGTCGGAGCTGCTCAGCGAAACCATCCGGCACTTTGGTTTAGAAAACACCCGTGTCATCGACATCTCCTCCGGTAGTCCGGCTGCAACGGTGCAACTGTTGCTCGAATACACTTAAAACTTCGTTAATCTGTTGACATTGCTTCGAATTGTACTATTTTTGCCTTTCACCATTAAACAACTGCAAATGAAAACACTTTTAAAATTGAGTTTTATCCTGCTGCTCATTGGTTTTGCAGCACCCGGATGCGAAAAAATCAAAGACCTGGCTGATGTTACGTTTGATGCCAACTTCGAAACTGAAATGGATGTCGCTGTTCAACCTACCGTTAAATCTGGTCAGGCAATGGGTACTTTCAATGAGCAAGAAACGATTGATCCAAACACCAATGAAGATTTCAAAACTTACTCTGCTAAAATCAAAGAAGTAAAAGTTGAAAAAGTAATTGTTGAAATCATTCAAATTACAAATGCACCAAATAGTACCGTTCAGGTAGGGTCTGCCACCTTGAGCGTTGAAAAGGCTGGTTATACCTCTGCTCAATGGGTTGAACAAAATGTTACCCTTACAGTTGGCAAAACATTTGAATACAGCACAACCTCAGACCAGTTTAACAATTTGATGAATATTATCAACACCAAACAGGCGTTTGATGTTAAATTCTTTGGCACTGCCGATCCTGTTGATGCTGGATTTCGAGTAAAGGTATACATCAACACCAAAATCACTGCCAACGCACTGAACTAGTTTTAGTTAAAAAAAAGAAACTACAGAGGCTGTCTTGCTTGAGGCAGCCTCTTTTTTTTGAAGTTACAGGGCAAGACCTGAAGGAAAGTTATGGAGCTTTTCAATTCCTTACTTCAACAATCATCTTGTCAGCGTTTTAGATAACATATGTGTGTGACCGTTTTACACTTCTGATGCAGCCATCTGTTTGATTCAGCCAGCAGGGTCGCTCACGAAAATGGAATGCTGACAATTGGGGATGTTTCGGGAAAAATGTTGATAATGGAGGGAATTCTTTAAAAATATTCCTGCACGAACCCGTGGATATACCAGCGAGATGGAAGCAGCTAATTAAAAGCAAGCCTGTTTTGATTACTTTTGGCAACAATTTGGCATTGCTTATTCTAAACCCCTCACACGCTTGCTCCACATCCTCCATGCCGACGACCACCTGGTAGCCATCAACAAGCCGCACGGTTTGCTGGTGCACAAAAGCATGATTGCCGCCGATGCTTCGGAGTTTGCCATTCAGCTGCTGCGCGATCAGATAGGCAGGCGCGTGTATCCTGCACACCGCCTCGACCGTAAAACGGCAGGCGTATTGCTTTTTTCGCTCGATAAAGAAACGGACAGTATGCTTCAGCAGCAGTTTATGCGCCACGAAATCAGCAAGGTGTATCATGCCATTGTGCGCGGATTTACGGATGAAACCGGTGTGATTGACTATCCGTTGATGAACGAAAAAGGCCAGCTTCAGGAAGCGGTGACGCACTACCGCCGGCTCAGGACTGCAGAGTTGGACATCCCCTCGGGTGGCTTTACTACCTCGCGCTATTCCCTGCTCGAAATCATGCCCCTCACAGGACGCATGCACCAGATCAGAAAGCACCTTGCACACATTTTTCACCCCATCATCGGCGACCGGCCGCATGGTTGCAACAAGCAAAACAGGCTTTTTCTGGAAAAATGGAACCACAACGACATGCTGCTGCATGCCCGCTCGCTGGAGTTAAGTCATCCGCTAACCGGTGAACAACTTACCATCACAGCACCCTACCAGCCCACATTTCAAAACATCATGCAGGTGATGGGGTTTTAGGCAACTGCATAGCTATAAGGATAATGTCGTCGAATACTTATTTTGCAACACCCTCACAACCTCGCTCACGCCTCTGAAACCTCGAACGACTCCATGATGGCCTGCACAATGTTGTATGCCCCATCCCAGATATCGCTGATGGTGGCATCGAGCATGTAGCAGGGCGTGGTAAACACCTGCTTTTCGTGATCGCACACCACATCGCCGTGTTGGGTTTGCACATGGGTGGCCCCCAGGGCTTCAATCACCTGGATGGTGCCTTCGTCCGTTCCGATGGTCACATTCACATCGCCCAAAATCTTTGCTACAAACACGGGCGAGATGCACATGGCACCGATGGGTTTTGCGGCGGCCACCGTTTCGCGCACTGCCCTTTCCACATCGGCCTGCACAGTGGCATTTGGACCATCAAAGGCAACGGTAGAGAGGTTTTTGGCGGCACCAAAACCTCCGGGGAAAAACAGCACATCATAATCCGCAGCGCGGTATGCCGACAAAGGCAGAATTTTGCCACGGGCAATGCGGGCGGCTTCCACCAACACATTGCGCTTTTCGTTCATCACTTCACCGGTCAGGTGGTTGATCACATGGTATTGCTCCATATCGGGAGCAAAACACTGATAGTCGGCTCCTGCTTCCTTGATAGCCAGCATGGCCAGCGTGGCTTCATGAATTTCAGCCCCGTCAAAAACACCGCAACCTGCCAACACAACTGCAAATTTTTTCATTGTTTCGTTTTTATTTTGATCAATCAAAAATAAATCAGTTTCGGGAGGTAAACAAGCCCCCAGGACAACTATTTAATCAAATAGCGATGTTTCGTCCCTCCTTTTGATTGCATCAGCTATTCAGATCACTGTTCACCCCAATTGAAATTGCGCCTTGAAGTGTCCTTCAGACCTTCAGACTTTCAGACTTAAAAAAGCTGTTGTACAAAGATCCGCAAAGAAGTCACAAAGCAGCACAAAGGGCTTACGCATAATAATTTGTGAATGATGAACCCGAACGCTATCGCGTTCATTATTCATTATTCATTATTCATTGTTCATTATTAACTACTTATTGTAATACTTCATCGCCTCGGGCAACCATTCCTTGATTTGTTGGATACGGGTTTCGTCGGAGGGGTGGGTACTCATAAATTCTGGTGGTGCCTGACCGCCTTTCATCGAAGCCATCCGTTGCCAGAAAGCAACAGCTTCCGAAGGGTTGTAACCAGCCATGGCCATGAAAATCAGGCCCAGTCTGTCGGCTTCGCTTTCGTGCAGGCGGCTGAACGGCAGCATCACCCCCACCTGACTGCCAACACCAAAGGCAGTCATCCACAGTGCTTGTGTTTGCTCGGGTTTCTCCTGAATGGCAACAGCCAAAGCCATCCCACCCAATTGGGTGAGCATGCCCTGACTCATGCGCTCGTTGCCATGTTCGGCCACCGCATGCGCCACCTCATGACCCATCACAACGGCCATGCCGGTTTCGTCTTTGGTGATGGGCAAAATGCCGGTATAGAAAACCACCTTTCCGCCCGGCATGCACCAGGCATTGGCTTCTTCGCTTTCAACCAGGTTAAACTCCCAGTTGTAGCCTTTCAGCTCGTGGGCCATGCCTTTCGAGGCAAAATAGTCCTCTACAGCCCGCTGAATTTTTGAACCAACTTTCTTTACCATGGCCGTTTGTGCGGCATTGTTCGAAATTTTGTTGGTTTTCACAAATTCGTCGTATTGCTGAAAGCTCATGCTAAGCATTTGCGACGAAGGCAGCAGGTTGATTTGCTTGCGTCCGGTAATGGGAACACGGCTGCAGGAAGGCATCAGCAGCATGGCTGCCATCAAAAGCACAAAGGCCAAATGGGTGAAGTGTTTTAGTTTCATGTTGAAGCGTATTGGTTATGAATGGTTTAATAAAATCGTTTTGTTGGTACACCACTTTACAAAATTAGGCAAATAACAAGCACTGTGTGGTTTGATGCACCAAAACTACTGTTCGAAAAATCAATTTTTCACGGCTTTGTTTTTCACGTACTTATCCAGCCAGTTCACCCACTCCCAGTGCATGTGCAGCACCGACTGCCTTGCCCTGTAGCCGTGGCTTTCGTGGGGCAGCAGCACCATGCGGGTGGTGGCACCCAGTCCGCGCAATGCATCGTAATAGCGCTCAGTTTGCATGGTAAAGGTGCCCGAATTGTCGTCGGCAGCACCATGGATAAGCAGCAGCGGGTGTTTCATTTTGTTGGCCTGCATAAAAGGCGACATGGCATCATACAGTTCGGGAGCCTCCCAATAGGTGCGTTCCTCGCCCTGAAAACCAAAAGGCGTCAGGCTGCGGTTGTAGGCCCCGCTGCGTGCCACACCAGCAGCAAATAAATCACAGTGGGTGAGCAGGTTGGCTGTCATAAAAGCGCCATAACTGTGGCCGGAAACGGCTACCCTGTCAGGGTCGGTCACACCCATTTCCACCAGCTTCTGGATGGCAGCCTCTGCATTGGCCACCAATTGTGGAATAAAGGTGTCGTTGGGTTCTTCGCTGCCCTCGCCCACGATGGGGAAACTGGCATCGTTGAGCACTGCATAGCCCTGTGTTACGAGCAAGATGGGCGAGGTGGCACCCACACGTGTGAAGGTGTAAGGCGATCCGCTCACTTGTCCGGCTGCTCCTGCATTTTTGTATTCGTTGGGATAGGCCCACAACAGTGTCGGAAGCGGTGCATCGGTGCCTGGTTTGAACCCCTCCGGGAGATAGAGCGTTCCCGAAAGGGGGATGCTGTCGTTGCGCTGATAGCGAACCAGTTCTTTTTGCATCTTACGGAGTGCGGGCATGGGATCGGGGAAAAAGGTGATCTGCCGGGGCTGCTGCTTGTTGAGCCGGCGCACGAAATAGTTGGGTTGTTCTGTCACCGACTCTCGCCGGGTTATAAACTGCAACTTATCGGGATCGGTGATGGCCACGGGGTTTTCGTAATAGGGTGCTTCGCTGCGCCACAACCGGCGGGTTTTTAATGTTTTAAGGTCGAATGCATCCACAAAAGGCCTGTCGCCCTCGGCAGAGGCTCCCTGGCCAAACAGGAATAGCTGCTTCCCTTTTTTATCGGATAACAGCACCTGAAAGCCAGCGGCATTGGCCTTTGTTTGAAAACGGCCGGGATCGTTGTAGCGGTCTTCATATGAACGGTCGAAAATGGTTTGGAGTTCGGGCTCTTCGGTGTTGGGATCAAAGCGCGAGGTTCGCATAAGGCGGTCTTTGCGCCAGTACTCCGATATCAGGGCAAAGCCGTTTCCCCATTGAATGCCACCAAAACGCATCTTGAGTTTCACCGAAGCCACAGGCATTCCGCTGAAGGGGGCTTTCAAAAACCACAGCTGATCGCGCACTTCGGCTTTTGCAGCCGGGTCGCCCCCATCGGTGGCTTCCACCCAAAAGAGGGTGGCAGGCACATCGGAGCGCCACTGGGGGCTGCGTATCCCTTTGCGCACTGCATCGAAACCTTGGGGAATGTTGTCGGCCACAGGCAACTCAGCCAAAATGCGCAGGGTATTTCCCTCCGTATCGAGCAATTCGGTTGTTTGTGCAAAACGGTTGTATGGAACGATGTATGAAAAAGGGCGGATGTAGCGCGTTGCAAGGATATAACGTCCATCCGGCGAAGGCTCCAGCTCGCCGTAAAGGGCTTTGTGGGCCATGATGTTGGAGGAACCATCGAGCTTTACGATGTATGGAACGGAGGTGGCATAATATTCAAACAGGTCTTCGTCAGCAGGATTCTTCAACAAATCCTGAAACGTACGCACAGCAGCTTTTCGTCCGCTGTTTTCCTGCACCACCGGACCTTTTGGCACGGGGTTAACATCGGGGGGCGGTCCGGCATTTTCGGGCCGCGCCTTCACAATCAGGCTGTGGCCGTCGGGCATCCACACATAAGCGCTGCCGAGCACTTCATTCAGTTGAAGGCTTGTTAGCTGGCGGGCTTTGGCCGTTGCCACCTCCACCACCCACAGGCTGATGCTTCCAGCCTCGTTGTGTGTGAAAGCAATGTGCGCACCATCGGCCGACCAGCGCAGGTTTCGGATGTGCGCCTGTGCGGGCAATCCGCTTATTTCCTGTGCTTGCTTCCCATCCACTGTGCCAAGGCTAATGGAGCTGGCATAGGATGCGCGCGAAGGCCCCCAGGTGGCTGGGTCGATGCGCAAGCCCGCCAGCCGCAACTCGGGCGCAGCCAGATCAGCAATGTCGGGCAACTCGCTCTGACGGATGAAGAGCATGCGTCCAGTGGGGGAGTGAATGGAAACAGATGGTGTGCCTTCGGCATCAACCAGTGCTGTGATGGCTTCGGGTGGAAGCTGATAGCCGAGCTCCTGCGAAAATCCAATGCCCGGAAGCATCAAAATGGCACAGAGAAAAATAAGAACAGGTTTCATACACAAAATCATTATGCACCTTGCCTTTTGGAATGGATGCATCAAAAATAAGGATTTTCTTTTCGGTTGTTCTCAATCAACCAGCAGGAGTATGAAACTGCTCAGATAAATACTTTTCCCGCAGGCAAGTGCATTATATTGTGCTGCTTATATTTTCTTTACAGAGCAGAAAGTGCTGATGAGCAAACACAGGGCCGGAAGCAGCAACACCGGCCGGTTGTGAAAAATGTTTCGGTAATTTCGGGCTGCTTCATGGTATAGCTTTACCTTTGCAGGCGCAAAAAAACAGATGGAAGGAAAAAAATTCAACGAGCGCCGGCAAGTCATCACCCTGATCATCCTGATCGTGGGTGGTATTTTTGTGGTGCGCTTATTTTTTCTGCAGGTTGTGAACCAATCCTACAAGCTGTCGTCGCAAAACAATGTGTTGCGTTTTGTGACGCAATATCCGGCGCGTGGCACCATTTTCGACCGCAATGGCGAGCTGCTGGTGTACAACGAAGCTGCCTATGATTTGCTGGTGATACCCCGACAGGCTCAAATCGACGACACGCTCGCTTTTTGCCGGCTATTGAGGATCGACCTTGTTTCGTTTCGTGAGCGCCTGAATGCAGCCCGAAAATATTCACGCTACCGGCCCTCGGTGTTTTTGGAGCAAATCAGCAAGGAGGACTATGGCTACATCATTGAGAAGCTCTACCACTATCCGGGATTTTTCTTTCAGGCACGTACGCTGCGCAAGTATCCGCGACCCATGGCGGCCCATGTGCTGGGCGATGTGGGCGAGGTGAACAATGCCGAAATGGAACGCGACCCGGTGTATAAAATGGGTGACTATATTGGCAAATCGGGCCTGGAAAAGTTTTATGAGAAGACACTTCGCGGTCACAAAGGCATGAAAATCATGATGGTGGATGTGCATAACCGCGAAAAGGGCAGCTATCAGAATGGCTTGTACGACACCTTGCCTGTCACAGGCAAAAACGTGTATTTGGGCATGGATGCCCGCCTTCAGGAATACGGCGAAAAGCTGATGGTAAACAAAACCGGCAGCATCGTGGCCATTGAGCCGGCCACAGGAGAAATTCTGGCGCTGGTGAGCAGCCCCAACTACGACCCCAACCTGCTGGTGGGCCGGGCCAGGGGAAAAAACTTTCAGGAGTTGCTGAACAACGAACAAAAGCCCCTCATCAACAGGGCCATCAGCGGAACCTATCCACCCGGTTCAACCTTCAAGATGCTGAACGCACTTGTGGCCCTCCAGAGTGGTTCTATTGACGAAGGCACGCGCTTTAGCTGCCAGGGCAAAGGCAGCTCACCCATCAAGTGTACACACAGCCATGTGACACCACTAGCGGTGCATGCCGCTATTGAAAATTCTTGTAACCCCTTCTTTTGGAATACGTTTCGAAGCATTCTGAGCAACCCTGCACTGCATGGCCAAAAAAACGCATTGGAATACTGGCATCAAAAGATGCTTGATTTTGGGCTGGGTCACCGTTTTAAAACTGACATTCCTTTCGAGGTGGCCGGCAACATCCCTGGCAGAGATTACTATGACAAGGTGTACAATGGCAGCTGGAACGCCATGACGGTGCGCTCGCTGAGCATCGGACAGGGCGAGATCCTTGTGACGCCGTTGCAGCTGGCCAATCTGGCGGCCATCATCGGCAACGAAGGTTATTATTACCCGCCACATCTGGCACGCCGCATTGGCGAGGGCGATGAAGGGGATACGCTGCCGCCACATTTTACACAACGGCTCGAAACGGGCATCGACAGAAGGTATTACAGGCTGGTGAAAAGCGCCATGCTCGATGTGTTCGAAGGTGGCGGTGGCACGGCAAGGCGCTTCAAGGTGAAAGAGTTTCAGGCCGCAGGTAAAACCGGAACAGCCGAAAACCCGCACGGAAAAGACCACTCCTTGTTTATGGCCTTTGCACCGTATGACAAACCCGTGATTGCCATTGCAGTGGTGGTGGAAACAGCAGGCTTCGGCTCCACCTGGGCAGCCCCCATTGCCAGCCTGCTGATGGAACTCTACATCACCGGCGAGGTGAAACGCCCCGAGCTCGAGAAATTTTTATTGGAAAACTATCCCGATCCTGTTGAAGATGAGAGAGAATAAAAGCATTTGGGGACAGGTTGAATTTCCGGTGTTGCTGCTTTACCTGGCACTCACACTCATCGGCTGGATGAGCATTTATGCGGCCGTGTATGATGAAGACCACCGCAGCATTTTCGACTTTTCGCAACGGTATGGCAAGCAGCTGGTATGGATCGGTATGGCACTGGTTCTGGGGCTGTTTGTGTTGCTCACCGACACCAAATTTTTCCACGGTTTTGCTTTTGCTTTTTATGCGCTCACCATCCTGCTGTTGATTGCTGTATTGCTTGTGGGTGCCACCATCTCGGGAAGCAAATCGTGGTTTCAGGTGGGGGGCTTCGCACTGCAGCCGGCCGAATTTGCCAAATTCAGCACTGGCCTGGCGCTGGCGGCTTTTTTAAACCGACTTGATACGCATATGGGTCAGTTGCGCACCAAAATCATTGCCATAGCCATCATCGGTCTGCCGGCCCTGCTCATCCTGCTGCAATATGATACTGGTTCGGCACTGGTATTCAGCTCTTTTGTGCTGGTGCTCTACCGCGAAGGCTTGTCGGCCATCCCGCTTGTGCTGGGCCTCATTGCTGTGGTGCTGTTTATCCTCACCTTGTATTTTGGTCCGCTCTATGTCATCATCGGCATCGCTGTGCTGCTGGCTTCATCCTTGTTGTTTACCAAGCGGCACATTCAGGAAATACTCCGCCTGCTGGCCGTTCTGGCTGTGGCTTCGCTGTTCGTTGTAAGCGTGAATTTTGTGTTCGACAACATCCTTGAGCCGCATCAGCAAACCAGAATCAATGTGTTGCTGGGGCTGGACGAGGACATCCGCGGGGCGGGCTACAATGTGCATCAGTCGAAAATTGCCATTGGGTCGGGGGGCCTCATTGGCAAGGGATTCCTGCAGGGAACACAAACAAAATTCAATTTTGTGCCTGAGCAGAGTACCGATTTTATTTTCTGCACAGTGGGCGAAGAATGGGGTTTCGTCGGAACGACGGTGCTCATCGGATTGTATATCATGCTGTTTCTGCGTCTCATCCGCATGGCCGAAAGGCAGCGCTCGCCTTTTGGCAGGGTATATGGCTATTCGGTGATTGCCGTACTGTTTTTTCATTTTGCCATCAACATTGCCATGACCATCGGTCTGGCACCTGTGATCGGCATACCACTGCCTTTTGTCAGCTACGGGGGCTCCAGCCTGTGGGCCTTCAC
>CAZBMR010000057.1:13800-18078 GCA_964492695.1 uncultured Lentimicrobiaceae bacterium | reverse complement strand
AATGTAAATACGTGGACTTTGGCGGGCAAATCTGTAACACTTGAGATAGTTTGCCAACTTTTATTCAGCTTGGCGAAATGGAAGTAGCGTAGTGATATTGTCTCGATTATTTATAAAAGTAGTAATAAACAACAGGAATAAAATAAAGACTAACAAAGGTGCCAACTGTAAGCCCCCCAACGATTGAAAGAGCCATTGGAAGTTGCAAATCAGCACCTAATCCGCTGGTGAACATTATCGGGAATAATGCAAGCACTGTGGTTAAAGTAGTCATCATGATGGGTTTAAATCTTCTTTTACCACTTTCAGAAATGGCATCCATGATGGTGTAGCCCTGATCACGTAATTTATTGATGGTGTCAATTTTTAAAATTGAATCATTGATAGTGATTCCACTCATCACGATGATACCAATCATTGACATGATATTGAGTGAATTATTGAATACCCATAAAAACATCAAAGCTGCTGCAATGCCGAATATTAGTTCAATTAAAATAATAACGGGTTGTAATAACGACTCGAACTGTGCTGCAAGGATAAAATATAACAATAATATCGACACCAATAATACAATCATCAGTTCTGAAAGAAGATCCTTTCCATCAAGCAAAGCTCCATTCCAGGTAATACGTAGATTATTCGCAAGACGAGAGAAATTCGTACCAAAAGAACGCATAATTTCACGAAAGTTAAAATAAGAAGCGTCAAATACAACTGGGATGAACTCGCCCTGTCTATCAGCCATAATGGAGTTTAAATCAGAAACACTCCTGAATGCCATAACTGAAGAAAGTGGGATTTGCATACCTTGCTCATTTCTTATAAAACCCGAGGTAATCTTGTTTATGAAAGACTCAGAAGATGTTGCAAATACGATTGGAAGTGAGCTTCCTGCATCTTTAATTGAGCCAATATACTTGTTGCTGAAAAGTAATTCAAGCTTACTTATGAACGCGTGATAATCAATTTCGTACAATGCAAGCTTGTTAAAATCAGGATAAATGGCAATAATCGTTCGTTCATTTAATTTAAATTTAAATTGGTGATCAAAAGGTATTGAGTTTATTATTGTCTCAATATCATCTAAATCAGTCATTCCCAATGGTCGTTCTATTTGTGGACGTATTCTGGCAATGAGAGGGGATGAAGATTGAGAGAAAACCATATCAAAAACACTTTCAGCAGGCATGAAAGCAATATTTGCCTTTGGATATTCATCATGAATAACGGTTCTCAATTCATTCGTAATAATTGGTAAATAGGATGCTTGGGCAACTTTAAGATAGAGTTCTGATTCGTTTTGTTTGGGTTGTGTTCCTTTTGAAAAAACAAATTGTTGAGTGCCGATGAACATTTCATGTTGAATAATTGGGATGTTTAAACGGTTGATCAATTGAAGTGTTCTCGCTTTATTTTCATGGACAGTTAAGGGTTCAACCCAGTCAATTTTTACAATGACTTCATCTTGTGTAATTTGAGGCAATGCTTCTTTTCTTATAGAAGAATAAGCAAAATAGCCTAATGGGATAAGTATGGCAAAGATCAGCAATGTAGCGAGGCGATGATTCATTACTACCATAAGGAAACGCTCGTACCAAGTTTCTACAAAGATGGTTGGTGAGGTTCGTGATGATTTTTTGCGAAAGGTGGCTCTGTAAAGCACAGGCAAAACCATAATTGAAACGAAAAGGGAACTAGTAAGGCTTAAGGTTACTGCCACAGCCTGTTCATAAAACAGTGCGCCAGCTATGCCACTTAAAAAAATCAAAGGTATAAAAACAGCGCAGGTCGTTAATGTTGAGCTAATTAAGGGACGTATGACTTCGTTTGTTCCACCAATGCATGCTTCATCAACTGTTGAGCCCCTTTCCCGCCATTGATTAATATTGTCAGTTACGATAATAGCGTTGTCTATCATCATGCCAACACCCAGAATCAAGCCCGCCAAAGAGATTGTATTGATGGAAATGCCTGATAGAAACATAAAAAAAACCGCAACAATTAATGAGACGGGAATAGTTAATGCAATAAGAATCGGCTGTTTCCAGCTGCGCATAAACCCAAAAACCAGAACGACTGAGAAAATGACCCCTAACAACAATGATTGTTGTAGATTTTCAAGCGAAAACTTCAAGAGCGTTGCCTGATCGCGACCAATTTCAAATTTTAAATCAGGGTGTTCGTTGGTTAATTCGGCAATGGTTGCATTTACTTGCGTCTGCATATCCTGCATGCGTGCATCGGCTTGCTTGTAAACAGCCATTGTTATTGCCTGCTTGCCCATAAAAAAATTGTAGCCTTCCTTTTTTTTTGGTTGATGTTTAATATCAACAAACTCACTAAGTGAATATTGGCGGTTGTTTTTGACAAGTAACAATTTCTCGATATCATCGGTATTGCGGAGTGTGTTCCCGATTCGTACATGGTATTGGTATTGTCCATCCTGAAAGAGCAGGCTGCCAATCGTGATATTGTGGGTTTGAAGTGTTGTGGCGATATCCTCATGTGATATGCCAATGGCATTCATTTTACTTTCATTGGTATGAAGTGCTATTTCAGCTTTCTCAAGGCCATTGATATCAACAAACGACACATCCGTCAATTGTTCTAATCGACGCTTCACTATTTGTACTGCAAATTCACTCAGCTCAAGAAAACCATCAGTTTTGTCGGTAATTTTCTGTTCTGGAGTTATACGAAGGTAAAAAACCGGGATATCTGTGATGCTTGATTTAAGCACAACCGGTCTTGCCATGCCTGCTGGGAGACGACCAGCAAAGGCATCAACTTTTTCATTTGCTTCAAGGTAAGCATATTGAATGTTCGTTGCATGTTTAAACCTTATGTTGATGGTTGCACTGCCATCCTTAACTGTGCTTTCGATCGTATGGAGATTGTTGAGTTGGGCCATCTGATTTCTTAATGGTGCTACAGCACTATTTTCCAGTTGTCTGGCATCCATATCAGCTTGTTGCAAATGAATCGTTATTTCAGGCACATCCAACTCGGGCAAAAGAGATACAGGCATATGAAAAGCAGCAACTAAACCCATTATTAGAAAGGCAATGAGCGAGGCTAAAACCCCTACCGGGCGTTTAATAAGAAACTCAACCACCAGCTTATTCCTTGTTTTCAACCTTTACCCTAGCGTCATGAGCCAGATTCAGGTTGCCGGTTATAATAACACTGTCATTTTTTCCCAGACCTTCGATAATGGCCAGATGAGAACTGTTTTGATGGGTTATTTTCACATAATTCCATTTGGCCCGACCGTTCTCAACTGTGAAAACAACATTGCGGTTGTTACGCACCACGAGTGCCTGTCTGGGAATAATGATTTGATTTGGTATTAACTCCTCTACAATCACATTGGCATTCATTCCATCAACCAATTTGAGGCTATCAACCAATTGCTCTTTTTTGATAAGGGCAATAACCTGCATGAGTCCCTGCTTATCAACAGAAAGGTTAATTCCGTGTATATCTGCTTCATACCAGGCATTCTCACTTATAATTGGTTTAACACGTATGCGGTTTGCTTTTTTCAGTCTTTGAATTTCAGTTTCAATGATGAAAAATTTAACTACAAAGTTATCTTCATTGATGAGGGTGCAGAAGATTTCGCCCCCCGAAATATAGTCGAAAGCTTGTGCATTCAGGCCCGTAATCCGGCCCGAAAAAGGTGCAAAAAGTGAAGTTGCTTCAAGGGAGAGCAATGCTTGTTCCACCTGAAGAGCAGCAATTGTATAGCCAGCTTGCGTTTTTAAGTTCGAAAGCAATTCAGGCTGTATGTTAGTTGTGTCATAGCTCAAGCCACCTGAATAGCCCAGCAAGATCGAATGCAATTCAGTTTTTGCCGCGCTGAAGGCTTCTTTGGCTAATGCCAATTGATTTTTTTGCGTTGCATTCTCTAATGTGGCCAATAGTTGTCCTTTTTCAACTTTATCACCGGCACTTGTACTGACAGACTGGATTGCACCTGAAGTTGCAAAGTGCAGGTTTGCCTTTTGTGCAGCTAGTATCGTTCCATTTACCGGCATTTGAAGCGGAAAATTGCCAAATACCACAGGCATTGCCTCCACTAGTATTGCAGCATCTATCGTTTTAGCTGCCTGCAAATCCTCTTCGGTTTCCTTTTGCTTTGCAGGTTCACATCCTGTGAGCAGAAACAACAGACATATTATAAATGAGTAGGTGCGCATTTTGTTTTACTTCATATTGATGCAAATATACTTTTTTTAGATGTTTTGTAAAAAGAAGTTGAACCAAAGGAGA
>CAZBMR010000057.1:0-13700 GCA_964492695.1 uncultured Lentimicrobiaceae bacterium | reverse complement strand
GATGCAAATATACTTTTTTTAGATGTTTTGTAAAAAGAAGTTGAACCAAAGGAGATAAATTACAAATTCTGCTCAAGCAAGCGCATTAAAAGTTAACCAAAGAAAAGTTAACCTTTTTTATTTAATATCTTTACGCACGAACTTAGATATTGTTTCGTTTGGTCTGTCTCATTACGGTTAAAAATAAAATATGAAGAAGCCCATCTGTTTTCCTTAATAATAAAAAAATAGGGATTTACTTCATCAATAATATCAAAAGAATGGAAATTGTGCGACACGGAAATAATCCGAAATTCATAGCCGCTGCCAACGAACTTTGCGTAAAAATCCCGATGTAAATGTTTAGGCACTATAATTAAAGTTTTCTCAAGAAGCTTATTAGAAAGTTGATGCATAATTTCAAAGAGCTCATCGTTACATTCACTGCAATACTTTTGTGGTATTCTAAGCACCAATAATGAATTATCATTTTCTGAAATGTAGAAGGACAATGGTTTGCTACCATTCATTATATGATAAGTTTCGCAGTTTGTTTCAATCTGTGAGCCATCTTGATGTATAACTTTCATCTGTAATCTGATTAAGTTATCTATTCTATTACTATACCAACTTTCAAGCTCTTTATTATTGGCGACGAAGTTTTCACTTTTGTAATAAGCAATTATTGAAATGATAACCAATAGTGTTGAAAGCAAAAATCCCATAATTTTGCATGTGGTAGTTGGCTGCATACTGAATATTATTATTGTTTAAGAAAAACTAAAACAGGATTGGAAACAATCTTTAAGTCATTTAATATTAACTGTATATCGCTCTTTTCTGCTTTTTGAACCCGACTTGCTTCTTTCATTTTAGGTTCATATAATTGTTTAAAGTCCATTGATTCAAGCATAAAGACTATAGTATTTTCGTTATTGCCCAAAGGCCAAATCCAGTCCTCGAACGGAATGATCTCACCTGGCAAACTAAGGTCATCAACAAAGGTTTCTATTATTACAGTCTTTTGCTTTTCAATATCCGAAAAGGCTCTGATTACTTTTCCGTTTTGTGAAAATGTAAAATACAATCTGTCTTTTACGGGGAGGAACTTATCCCAATTATAGGCATAATTATAAGGCTTAATGAAGTTGTTAAATTGTAGAATATCCTCAAATTGCTTGTCGTAAACTGATTCCGGAATTTTGTACTTGCCATAGTCAGAAGCAAAACGTGCTGAAATTTGTTCTTCAGACACAGAATATATTGTGTCATAAGGATTTAAATTAAAATATAATTGTTTATTCCATTTGAAAAAGTTAGTATTTTTCCAAAAGTTCAAAAACTCAAGGCGTTTGAGATTCATTGGAAGATGTTTTGAATATATTTTTTCTGTAATACTATTATAGAAATTAACATGATGTACAGTGATTTCATGCGGATCTGATGTAAATAAAGAAAAATTCCCATCATCTAAAGCAAAAAAATCATCCACAAAAAAGCCGGTTTTTATTTCTGATTTGAATGTACCGTTCAAATGATATGTAAGCAATTTTTGTTTATAAAAGTCAATAATATACAATTCCTTCTTCTCAAAATTGATATCAATATTGCTTATGTAGGAAAATTCGCCGGGACCTTCTCCTACCGCATCGAAAGTGACTAAATGTTTCCCTTCCCGATTAAATATCCATACGTTTTTCGTAGCATATAGAATAATATATTCACTATTAAAAAAAACCTCACGCACTCCCGAAATGAGCAATCCTTCTTTGGTTTCCAAGGGGATAAGATCTATCTTAGGTGCAATGTCAGAAAATTTCAATTTTTGCTTCTCAGTGTCAGTGTCTATTTTTATACTTGTGAGCGTGCTGTTTTCATTGTTAACTTTTGCCGGGGAGTTGCACCCGACGTATATCAATAGGCATATAAAAAGCAGTGTTGTGTTTGGTTTCATAATTATAAAGTATTGTTTAAAAACATGCAGTAACATGCTTTTTTTCAAATCTTGAGCTGGTTACTGCATGTTAAATAATTCAGATATCAGACTTTTATTCAATCAATCTCGGTTTGACACAAAGATGAAGCTGAACAGCTTGTGTATTGTGTATTTTTACAACAATAATGAGTTTCACCATTTTTTTGATATTCAGCGAGGGGTCTGACGTAGTCAGATGTTCCGGGTCCAGCCAACGCTGTGCCCGTTGTGGACAATAAGTAAAAACTAAAAGAGACTGCCACAACAACTGCGGCAAACAGAAATCTTACATTTTTCATAACATTAAAGTTGAGGTTGATAATAGGTTAATTGCGCTGCAAACAAAGATGGTTCTTGTCTTTTCGGCCGAAAAAATTGCTAAGCAACAGGCAAGGAACATGTTTTGTTTATAGACTCAACAAATCAAAAAAAAAAAAACGATGCGATGCAAGAATATAGTGTTAAAAAACGTTAAATTTAAAATATTTCTACCTCGAAGAAGAAAAAAGCGTTGATCCTCAGTAACTTTTTAATCTCTTCGCCTTTGAAAACACTCGCGCAATTGCATTTGTTGAAATAAAACATATTTTTGTCCGAAATTCCTTTCTGACCCATGCATAAAACAAATGCATTTCCGGTCATCGTGCTGTTTGCCATGCTGTCTATCTCGGGTCTTGCGCCATTAATTGAACTACTTGATACCATATACCCAAAGTTAATTGATTGTACTTGTTATTCAGATATTCGATACTAGATGGAAAATAAAGAAATGAATTTAGTTGTGAATTCATGTTGTTTGGGTTCTGATAAACCTGAAAAACAGAATATTCAACTTTGGTCTGTCTTGATTAAGTGGAAAGAAGTATTTTACTCTTTCCTCTCTATCCAAACAAAAAATAAAATATTCCTGGCGTCTTTCGTGTGGGATGCCTAAGTAATTGTTCCCTATGTTAAGTACTGGAATTTCGAAATCTTTTTCGATTTCTGCTACTGATTGATTGTCGTTGAACGAGGTGTAAAAAATGATTTTATTTAACTGTTCGTTTCCCCAATAAACTTCAATATCAGCCAGGATATTTGATAAACAATTATGACAGCTTTTAGAAGGTAGATACAAAAACCAAGTATCTCTGGCTCCAACAAGGTCACCAGTACTATATCTTAAGTTATTCGTTGCTGTAAAATAAGTTGAATCGGCTATTTTTTTATTTTGTGATTCGAGTAGCTGAATTATTACGTCCTGAATCATTTGATCTTGAACCGGAACAATCCTCTCACTAATTGGCTTACTTTTTTTCGAAAATAGTGACAAAACAAGATAAATGTTAACCAATAATACCAATAAAAGGATTATATTCCGAACTACACCGCTTTTCATTTTAAAACTTCTTTTAAATCCCATATTTTTAAGGTGGCCTCTTCCATAGACCTGTCAAATATCATTAACCTATTCCTTTTCTCATCAATTGTAAAACTGGAAGAAAGGAAAGGAAGTTTTATGTTGTATTTTATTTCACCGGACTTATTAAAAATATATAAGTAACTAGAAATTGAGGATGTGTTTTGACGCAATTCGCCTCGGCTAAGACCCACAAACAGTGCATAAATATTATCATTACCAACAAATATATCGTAGTAATATTCTATATTTTCTGAGTTAAATGGGTTACTTTCATCAAGAAAGTTCGGTTGTTGATTTTTAGTTTTTTTTATAATTGACAGTTTTGGGGTTCCATTCGTGTCAAACACATCAATACGCGGAAAGAATGTCATAGCAGAGTACAATAACCCATCTTGTAAATAAGAAGTAGCATGATATGCGAGCTTTTGATTTTCAGGATGTGATAATCCGTCTAATTCGGGAAACATTCCAAACCACAGCAAGTCGTCTGCTGAGCTTTTAAAGTACCTTCCTTTTGAGTACATATCGCTTCTGCCAATTCCGTTGTTAGCATCGATAAAGAAGTATTCGGGTAGAGTTTGAACAAATATTGGAAGTGCAGCTTTGTTTAAAATATAGCTGTCATCTGAGACTGACATTGCCTTTTTAAGGTCAACTAAATATCCGTTAAAAAAAACACCATCATACAACCACATTTGTATGGATCCGTCTTCGCTTATGAAATACTGATTTTTATACCTGACAGATTGAAATTCTCCTGGCCCCATACCTTTTTTCCCAAATGCACCCATTTTGTTAAAAGCACCATCATAAACAGAAAAAAAGTTGTCTGGCTGAGATGATTGATTTACAATGTAAAGCGAGTCGACAACATAAATTTTTTGTGGGACAAGTATATCTTTAAAATATATCGATTCTGCCTCAGAATTATTTAGTTGAATAGCGGGTGGCGGATTTTCAAAATAAATATGTTGCCATTCTTTCTCGATCTTTTTGTTGGAACACGATCCTGTAATAATAAAAAGAACTATAATTAGAGTTAATCTGTACATAACTAATAGTTTAACAGGGTTAATGAAGATGACAATGACTAAAGACCAAATCATAAACAATGAAGATCTTTAGTCATTATCATTCAATTAAAAGTGATATCAGTTCAAATTTACATTTCCATCAGCAGTTGGAGAATGGCTACAATCATCTCGATCAGAATACGATTTGCAGTTCTTTTTCGTACATGACCCACAGTCATACACTTCCCATCTGTTTTCTTCCACACAGCCAATCTCGAATGTGCTATAGCAAGTCACTAAATTACCACCTCCTGGGGCGGAGTATATCAGAGAAGCTGATAAAACTAAAATGTTCATCATCAGCAAAACTGGGTAGAATACTGTTGCATTTTTAATTTTCATTTTAAAAGTATTAATTGGATGTATTATTTATCTGAAGGAGGTTCCCATACCCACTGTTGCGATTTGCAAGTTCCAGCGTCTACGTATTCGTAGCATGTTTTCTCTTTGCATGTACCACAATCAACTACCAAATATGTACAGGCTCCTTCTGGTCCTGAAATCGCAAAGGTTGAATAGCAGGTAATGGTAGAACCTCCACCAGGTTCACCGTGTGTAGTTAGCGTCCCAAATATCAGTATGAAATTTGCAATTATAAACGCTAAACCAAATCTAAAATCTATTAAAGGTGATTTTTCCATTTTGAGAATGTGTTTTAATAGTTAATCAATATTTGTGTTTTCAACGCCAACGTAATTCATACATTTTTTTGGCCCAGAATATGTGGTGGCCATTCTAACACTGCAACTACCACAAAAATAAACATCAAACGATGGAGAGTTTGGACAAAGTTCAAGAATCTCGTAGCATGTAACAGGGTTGCCATCTGGTGCTGACTCAACTATTTGAACATTACCCAGCATCAAAGAAAGAGTCATCAGAATCGCTCCGAAAAGAATTTTTGCTTTTTTCATAACATTAAAGATGAGGTTGATAATAGGTTTATTGGGCTGCAAACAAAGATGGTTCTTGTCTTTTCGGCCGAAAAAATTGCTAAGCAACAGGCAAGGAACATGTTTTGTTTATAGACTCAACAAATCAAAAAAAAAAAAACGATGCGATGCAAGAATATAGTGTTAAAAAACGTTAAATTTAAAATATTTCTACCTCGAAGAAGAAAAAAGCGTTGATCCTCAGTAACTTTTTAATCTCTTCGCCTTTGAAAACACTCGCGCAATTGCATTTGTTGAAATAAAACATATTTTTGTCCGAAATTCCTTTCTGACCCATGCATAAAACAAACGCATTTCCGGTCATCGTGCTGTTTGCCATGCTTTCTATCTCGGGTCTTGCGCTTTTGCCGAGACTTTCTGTTCGTCTGAACCCTGATAACACCCTGCCTTCGATGAGTGTGAGCTGCACATGGCCAAATGCTGATGCATATACTATCGAGCGAGAGGTAACTACTTTGATAGAAGGGGCCTTGAGCCGGTTAAACAAAATTGAGAAAATCAGTTCGGTTTCTCGCAATGGTAGCGCAACAATAAGCCTTCAACTCGATCGGTATGCAGATATTGAATGGATGCGCTTTGAGGTATCAACGATTATCCGGAGTATTTACCCAAGCTTGCCTCGTGGCATAGCTTTTCCATCCATCAGTTTAAACAGGCCGGATGGCGAATCAGAACAAGCTATCCTTATCTACACCATCCACGGGCCATATCCTACATGGCAGTTGAGTGCCTATGCAGAGTCGTATGTGGCCAAACAATATGGCTCCATCACTGGTGTTGACCGCGCCATTGTGCAAGGGGCAATTCAGCGCGAATGGGTTGTGCTTTGCGATCCTGATCGTCTGGCAAGATATGGTTACACAATAAATGACGTAAGCAGGGCTGTCAATGACCACTTTTCCACTAGTCCCGTTGGTTATGCAATTGTTGAAGAAACCAACTATGAAACCAGTCAAACCGGTTCTGGACAATATCCGATTGTTATCAAAGGAGCTAAACAACCTGAACATAAATGGGAAAGCATCGTAATTGGCCGGCAAAACGAACGCATTATTACATTGGCTGACGTTGCGGGCATTTCGCTTAAAGAGCAAAAACCATCCAGCTATTTCAGGATTAATGGACAAAATGCAGTATCGGTTTTGGTATATCCTGCTCCGGGAGCCAATACCTTGGTTGTTGCAGCTGAGGCTGAGAAAATATTTAGCTCCGTCTCCGAAAAACTTCCTGAGGGAGTTACTTTGCTGAAATCCTATGATTCGGCTGATTTCATTAAGCGTGAGCTGTGGCTGATTGGGAAGCGTACCTTGTTAACAGTGCTCATCCTGCTATTGTTTGTTGGATTAGTTAGCCTGAACCTTAGGTATTTACGCTTGATCGTATTGAGTTTGCTGGTTTCACTATCCATCTCCGTTTTGTTTTATTACCTGATAGGTGTCGATATAAATCTTTATGCTCTTGCAGGCATAACCATTTCGCTCGGCATGCTCATTGACAACACGATTGTGATGGCAGACCATCTGAGTCATAAGAATAATATACATGTTTTCAGGGCTTTACTTGCAGCCACGTTTACCACTATTGCAGCTTTGTCGGTTGTTTTGCTGCTTCCTGAAAACATGAAGCTAAACCTCATTGATTTTGCATGGGTGGTTGTTATCAACCTTGCGGTTTCATTGCTGGTAGCATTGTTTTTTATCCCTTCGCTGATGCAATTGCTGCCTTTATCCAATAAACCGAAACGCATTTTCAACAGCAGAAAAAGGTTCATTATCAGGCTGAACAAGCTTTACATTTTACTCATTGGTTTTTTGTATCGATTCAAAAAAACAGTGATTCTATTCTTCATTTTAGTTTTTGGTCTGCCCTTTTTTATGCTGCCAGCAACAATTGAAGGTGACCAATGGTACGCTCAGCTGTATAATTCAACATTGGGGCATCCATATTATAAGGAGAATTTTAAACCAGTTGTGGATAAATTCTTTGGCGGGAGTCTCCGGCTCTTTTCGTTGTATGTTTTCGAAAACTCATATTATACTAAAAGGGAAGAAACGGTGTTGTACATTGAGGCTTCCCTTCCACAGGGTTCCACAATAGGTCAATTGAACGATCTGTTTGTTGAGTTGGAAAAAGAGTTGGTTAACTATGTAGAGATCAGCCAAATTACAACGAGTGTTCAAAGCCCATCTTATGCCTCTATTTCCATCCGCTTCAAAAAAAGCGCGGAAGACGGTACGTTTCCGTATATTTTGCGAAGCAGACTTATTTCGAAAAGCCTTGCCAGAGGCGGTGCGAACTGGAATATTTATGGTGTTGGAAAAGGGTTTTCGCACCAAACAGGGCTTTCTGAAACTGTTAATTACAAAATCAATATGTATGGATACAGGTATGAAAATCTTGAAGATTATGCCATGCGTCTTCGATCGTTATTGGAAAAAAATCAGCGCGTGCGCGACGTTAATATTTCCGGTGGTCGCTATTGGTGGGAGGGGCAGCCTGTTTATGCTTATACTATCAGGCCCAACACGCAACTGATGGCAACTTTTGGCCTAACTATGAGTAGTCTGTATCATCAGGCGAGCGCATTCGATGTTTCGGGTGGGCAACCAATGAGCGTTATGACAGAGGATGCCTATTACCAATTACGAATTCTGGAAGATAATGATCATAATGCTGATATGTGGCATCTTATGAATCTTCCTAGCCGTGACAATAAGCCGGCAATTGGACTTTACAGCCAATTGGAAAAACATGTTGCCAGCCAAAATATCTATAAAGAGAACCAAAATTATATTAGAATAATCAACTACCAGTATGTTGGAAGTGCAAAATATGGAAATATGCTTCTTGCAGAGGTTCTTCAGAAAGTGAAAAATGAATTACCAATTGGCTATAGCGTCGAAGCACAACAATTTGATGTATCCTCAAAGAAGGAAGCCAATAAGTATGTCTGGCTCGTATTGCTTATTATGGCAATGTTTCTTTTTATATGTGCTATTTTATTCGAGTCGATTCGTCAACCATTTGCCATTATTCTTATGATACCTTTATCTTTTACTGGCTTGTTTCTTATCTTTTATTGGTTCGATATTAATTTTGACCAGGGTGGCTATGCCGCACTTATCCTTTTGAGCGGCCTGGTTGTAAACGCAGCCATATATATCCTAAACGATTATAATGGAATTGCATTGGGATCAGATGGGTACAATATAAAAAATTATATCAAAGCATTTAATGCTAAAATTATACCTGTTTTTCTGACCATCGCATCCACTGTTTTAGGTTTGATACCATTTTTAATTGGTGGGCAAAATGATGTTTTTTGGTTTGCTCTTGCTGCCGGGGGCATTGGTGGTCTTTTATTTTCTATACTTGTAATATTTATTGTCTTACCATTGGTATCAATACGCCAACATCCTAAAAATAAATCATGAGAAAGCTACATTGAACAAATTAATATTTCAATGTGTTAATCCTCCCCGCCAATAAGAAGTTTTTTGCTGATTTGCCATTGATTTTTGGAAGTGATCACAAGGGTATAAATCCCGGCCGCCAGTCCGTTTCGTTGAATGACAAGTGGTTGGTTTGATAGGTATTCAGTGGTTTGAACCTGCTTTCCGGTGGCATTGAATATGCTGATGGTGGTGTTTCTTAAATCAAAATCTGGTGGTGCGTTTTATCTCATGTTCTTTAAACATGTATTAAAAATTGTGTTTTTGGCACATAATCATACATTGCCCTGTATTTTTAGCTTAACGCTTAAGGGAGTAAAGTTACTAAACAGATTGGTGTTTAACAATCATACAAAACGGCATGACTATCAATCTGCTAAACAAACATGAATCCATGAAATAGCTGTCAATTTCTTGGGCGGAAACAAGTTGAAAGGTGCAATTCGTTACCACCTAGTTTAAGGAACAGAGCTTCAGTCAACAATTTGAACGATCACATAAAAAGGATTTGATTGGTTTCTGACATTTAACCCAAAAATGATAAATTTAGAGCAAAAAATTAACCCAAATGAAATCTGACGAAATTAGAAATCTGTTTTCCAAATTTGAATCTGCAGCCTCTGATTTAGAAGGCGTTGAATGTTGGAGTGCAAGAGAATTACAAGAATTGTTGGGATACAGCAAATGGGAAAATTTCGAAAAGGTAATCCAAAAAGCGAAAGAAGCCTGTAATAACGCAGGTGAAGAAATGGGTTATCATTTTCCTGACATCAGGAAAACGATACCCATGCCCAAAGGTGCTGAAAAAGAAATAGATGATATTCTTCTAACAAGATATGCATGTTATCTGGTTGCTCAAAATGGCGATAGCAGAAAAGAAGAAATCGCGTTTGCTCAGAACTATTTTGCTGTTCAGACTCGTAGAGCTGAATTAATTGAACAAAGAATTTTGGAATTCGAACGGGTAAAGGCTCGTGAAAAATTAAGCCAAACAGAGAAACAACTTTCAGGCATACTCTATGAACGTGGGGTTGACAATCAAGGATTTGCAATTATTAGGAGTAAAGGCGACCAAGCTTTATTCAGATTAAATACCCAAATGCTTAAACGTAGAATGGGTGTGCCTGATAGCCGGCCTGTTGCTGATTTCCTTCCAACAATCAGTATAAAAGCGAAAGACCTGGCAGCCGAAATGACGGGATTAAATGTACAAAGCAAGGACTTAAAAGGACAGACAAAAATTGAAAAGGAACATATTGATAACAATCTAGCTGTGAGAAATATGCTCACACAAAGAGGAATTGTACCTGAAAACCTTCCACCAGCTGAGGATGTAAAGAAACTGCAACGAAAACTTGATGGGGAAGAAAAAAAGCTGTTGAAAGGTCCTAATAAGAAAAAATGATGCCAGACTAAAAAACCAGGCGGTATCATCATGTATAAAACACTGGGGTTTAGGTGATTATTTCATATTTTCTGCCCCGCATCAGTCTCAAAAGCTTTCGGGATGTCGGCAGACAGTGATGAAGTCTGCACCTCAAGGTTTCAAACACGCAACAGTTATCTGACAATCACCACTTTTCCACTCAACATGCGTTGGCCGTCGTCCAGCCGCACGATCCACAGGCCGGCGGGTATGTTTTGCACATCCAGCAGGTAGTTGCCATTGCCGGCGCGCAGTTGATGACCCTTCCAGCCGGCAACCACCTTGCCGCTGAGGTCGAGCAGGCTGATATATAATTGATCATCAAAGCTTTGCTTTGTATCGACGATCACTGATTCCTGGGCCGGGCTGGGATAAATCATCAGTTTTCCTATCTCTGCCTTGTTTTCATCAACGGATGTTGGGTTGCAAAAGCCCGGCATGTTTTGGTCGAGCCAGTTGAGGCGGGTGTGCAGGTAGCTTTTCAGGGCGCTGATTTCGCCGGCATAGGTGGTGGGAATGGGCTGCGGATTGGGCCAGACATAAATGCCCAAAATGGGCCATTTGATGAAATTGCGTTGCTGCCCTTCGCCGAGTACGGTTGCCAGGCTATCCACATAATTGTCGAACCAGGCATTGGTAAGGTGGTTTGTGCGCAGGCTTTCCCAGCGGCATTTCAGGTGGTCGGCAAAAAGGCTGTCCTGCATCAGGCGTTGCCACCAGAATGGCACCTGCCAGTAATCCCATTCGCACGGAAACTGATAAGCCCAGCCGGTCACCACATCGCCGCTGCAATAGTCGGCATTGCGGAAACCGAGGTCGTAGTCCCACACCGGTCCGAGGCGCAGTTTGCCTCCCAAACTTTCGCGTTCTTTGTGAATAAAGGTGCTCAGCCGATAGCCGTCCACATTTTTGCTGATTTCATTCACAATGAAATAGTCGATAAAAGTGCTTTCAACGGCGTATTTTCGCCAGCCATTGTCGGGATCATCGAAAAAAGGGCCGGCCAGCGCACCTTCAAAAGTATCCATATAGCTGCTGATGTATTCTTTTTGTTGTGGGGTGATGACATCCGACTTCGGATATTCATATTGGAAAAAGATGGTTTGTCCGCCCGGATGCGCCGGAGGCGGATAGTCCGAAACCCAGCCATCGCCGCCGCTTCCGGTGGGTTTGTCGATTTTGAATATATAACCACCGGTGAGCGGGTCGCCGCTGTTCATGGTGTTGGTGAGCTTGGCAATGTCCACACGGTCGCCATCGCGTTTGATTTTTTCCGAGAATATGTACACCCCATGGTAGCTGCCGTTGAGCACCACCTCAACATGTTTGTAGCGGGTGGCATAATGCCCCAATTCTTGCGCCAGCTGATATGCTAAGGTGTTTCGTATCAATGTTTTATCCGAATAGTTGGCATTCAAAATCCAGTCGGCTTCTTCGGGCATGCCCAGCAGCGACACTTCCAGTTCTTCGCCATTGGCATCCCAGGTTTCGAAGCCGAAGCTTTTTTTGGGGAATTGTTGCGACGATGAGCCGCGCAGCTCAATGCCGGCAAAGCCATCATAGGCAGGTGGATCGGTGAGAAAGTTGCGCACGCCTGGTGCGTTGTCGATGATTTTCATGCCCACCATCAGCTTGGGGTCGTCGGGAATTTCCTGTCCGTAAGTGTCAATGATGACGATGGGTAAGTTGCTCGAGGTGAAGATGAAAGGAGTTGTAGCGTCGGCGCCAAAGGTGAGGCTCCAGCCCAGCAAAGTGCCTTCGCGGTCGTTGTCAACGCCGTCGCGGATGGCAAGCTGCCAGGTGCCGTTTCCGTTTTGACCATTGTTGAGCTCGCCCAGCCGTTCTTCGGGCAGCCAGGTGCCGGTGAAGGGCGCCCATCCGCTGCTGATAGGCTGTGTGGCGTAGTCGCTGAATTTGGTATAGGTATAATTGTCGCCGTTGCTGCCGTTGAAAGTGGTAAGGGCGATGGTTTTCCCGTCAGGGGCCACCAAATAAACCTCCAAATCGTCCACGTGGTTGTGGTTGATGTTGATGGCCACGGCCAGCAACCCGAAATCGGCATTCAACTGGCCGGCAGTAAGTGTCGAGATTGTGAGGGGAAACGAGGTCATCACCCCATTTTCGGGAAAGGCGCCCCCATTTCCACCAAATATTTGAGCCATCATGCTGTGGCTCAGCACCATGAATAGTGCAATGAACAAATTTCTTTTCAATTGAATCGTGATTTTAACTGTAAAGCCCCCAAAGGTAAGTTGAAAAATCGCTTCTTCTTCGCCTTAATGGTTTTTGTGTGGTAACAAAAAAGGCTGCGGTGATTACCGCAGCCTTTTCGTGAATCTTACGATGAGGTTAATTTACAATGATTTTTTTTCTGATCACCTGACCTTTGTGATTGATTTCGACGATGAACAAGCCTTTGCTTTCAAATTGAAGAATCTCTGTTTGTCCATTTGCCACAGCTTGCTGAAGCTTTCGTCCGGTAGCATCCAACACAGTGACCAATGCACCGGCTTCAAGGCCGCTGATGTGCGTTTCGCTATTGGTTGGGTTGGGGAACAGGCTGATGTTCAGGCTGTTTTGATCGCTGATGCCGGTGATTCCTGTTTCCATTGAGGCCAGCATGGAGAGGCCCAGAATCTGGAACGTGCCATCGTGGTTGGGCATTGTGGCATTGTAAGTGACACTCATATTGTAAGTGAAGTCGTTGTCGTGCTCGTGGAACTTCCAGTGAATGAGGTCGCCCACCTGAAAGCCGTCTTTTTGCGGGGTGGCAGGGTTATCGCCATAGGCCCTCACGAGCAGCACGCCATTTTCATACAAGGCAGCCCCGGCGCAATGTTGGGTTCCGTTGTCGTCCCAAAACACGCCAAACATATCACCGTCGCTGATGCTCAATCCTTGCATCGCAGCCGAGGTGGGAATGTAAATGTTGTGGACGCTTGACGTGCGGGTAAATTCCCAGCCTTCGGGCAGGTTCATAGCCGGTTCGATGAACACTTCAATGTTCGAAGGAACACTTTCGCCGATGTCATAAACGGCGGTGATGCCATAATTGATCGTTCCGGTTGTGCCGGGCACATCGCTGTAATTCAACCCTTCGAGCAAGCTGGCATTCAGCTGTTGACCATCGCGGTAAAGGTTGTACCCCAGCAACACTGGAGTTGTCGCCCCATTTTTGAGAGAGGGTGTTTCTTTGATGGCAAGGGTGGTTGTTTCTACAGCTGGTTTACGGGTAATTCGTTCAAGAATAATGGGTTGTGTTGCACCATTGTTGTTGCTGCTTTCGAGTGTTCCGCGGATATTCCAGTTGTAGGGGAGTCCATATTCACTCAAAGTACTCCATTCACTTCCGTTGAGGCTCACAAGGTCGCCTTTGCCTTCGATAGCCGGACCATTGTCAATACCGGCGGGGAAGTCGAATCCGTTTTGGATCATTTCAT
>CAZBMR010000056.1:0-19138 GCA_964492695.1 uncultured Lentimicrobiaceae bacterium | reverse complement strand
TGCGATCATCTCAATCTACACCAGAAATTACACCACGAGCGCGGACGCTAACCCTATCCGACGGATCGGGCAATCAGATCATGGGGGCATGCCCCCCATGATCTGATGATCAAACAGGCGGCGTGAACGACAACCGGGATTAGCTTAGCCGCCAAACTGCCCAAGAAGGTGGGACCACCTCAGTCTTTGCAAGTACGCCCACCAAGCGACCCAGCGTTTATATCGTTGGATAGGGCCTTTCAACACAACGCGTCTCTCTATCCGAATCCACTGAAGTCAGATGCACTCAGAGGTGTTGCTAACAAGCCAATCAGCTCGGGCTTGCCATCAAACAATTTCAGACACCTAATGCATATGGTCGTTACAGCTCTCCGCCCCATGCCAAAGGCTAACGCATCTGCCCGCTACCGCGATAGCGATCTTTACCATTCATTATCCAACCCTTCGTATATCGATGGATAGGTTCACGAATGACGCTGTCGGTGAGCAGGAGTGTATCGTCGATATTCCGGGACAAATTCTCGGATCAAGAAGGGATCCAGGGATGGGGCAGCGAAAAGCAACAATGTGTGCCTCGCACCTTCTCCGTGACACCTCGGGTAACATCTTGCCGATGGCGGCCATCGGCATGCTAGTGATGGCTGCGATCGTTGGTGGCGGTGTCGATCTCAGCCGGGCGTACAAGGTGCAGAACCGGCTGCAGAATGCGTGTGATGCCGCTGTCCTCGCCGGGCGCAAGGCGGTGGCCACCAACGGATACGACACGCCTGCGAAAGCGCAGGCCCAGAATTACTTCAACATCAATTTCGACCCGAAAGAGCAAGGAACCAAGAGCACGGTATTCCTTTCAGCCGGCGACGCGGCCGGCAACTCGATCGGTGGTCAGGCCAGCACGCAGATGCCGATGCTGATGATGCAACTGTTTGGCATGGGCGACATGACCCTGCGCGCGAATTGCGCGTCAACTATGGGGGTGGGCAACAGCGACATTACCATGGTTCTGGATGTGACCGGTTCGATGGGCACCTCACTTGGCTCCGGCACTCGCCTTAGTGCGCTGAAGACGGCGATGAAGAACTTCTACACCACCGTCGACACCGCGACGCAAGGCAGCAACGCCCGGGTGCGCTATTCGTTCGTCCCCTTCAGCACGACCGTGAATGTCGGTCGACTGCTGTACGACCTTGACCCTGACTACCTGATCGACACCTGGACGATCCAATCCCGTGCGCCTGTCACCAAGACGATCACCACCCAGGTATTCGAAGGATGGGACGACGCCGTGCTGACCAGCGCGCCGAGCGACTACACGAACCAGGCGGATTCTTCGCTCACCCAGCTGAGCAGCACGAACTACAACTCCTTGAACTCGTGCAACTCCGCTTTGCCGGCCAATGTTCCGTGGGCCAACAACGGATCGCCGACAACCAGCACAAGCACGACGACCAATGGTTCGGGTCAGCAAGTGGCGACCACCATCACCCGGCAGCCGCAACGCATGACGACATATGTTTGCCAGTTGAATGGCAGTCGGTATCGGCGCTATTACTATTATTCCAACCGCACCTTGAACACCTACGCTTACGCGACCAGTAATCCGATATATCGGACTGAAACATCGGTGGTGTTTGACAAGTGGGAATACAAGCCGGTCCAGTATGACACGAGCGTGTTCAAGACGTTTGCTTCTGTGGTTACGCCAACGGGTTCGAACGGCACGAACGTGACATCGACCTGGGAAGGCTGCATCGAGGAGCGCCAGACATCTGCCGCATCCAGCATCAACTATTCCGCTGTTACCGGCATGAATCCCAGCACGGCGCTCGATCTGGACATCGACAGCGCCCCAACAAATGACAACGCAACCAAGTGGGCGCCGCTTTGGCGCCAGGTTGCCTACAACCGCAATTCCACCAACGTTGTCGTTTCAACTAACAACAGCAATGTTGCCACATCGCACTGCGTGCCAGCCGCAAAGGCGCTGCAGGCGATGACGCAATCCGAATTCGATGCTTATGCGAATTCGCTTACTGCCCAGGGCAACACCTATCTCGACATTGGGATGCTGTGGGGCACCCGGCTTAGTTCGCCCGAAGGCATATTCCAGGACCTCGTCAATGAAGAGCCGGTCAACGGCGGCAACGTCAACCGCCACATCATCTTCATGACCGATGGCCAGCTGGAGCCGTCGAACACGACCTATCAGTCCTATGGCATCGAATTCCTGGACCGCCGCGTGACGAACGATGGGTCGGTTTCGCAGGAAACGTCCCGCCACAGCCTGAGATTCCGAGCAATTTGTGATGCGACGAAGGCCAAGGGCATCAGGATCTGGGCGATCGGATTTACCTCGGGGCTGACTGCTGACCTCGCCTATTGCGCCTCGCCCAACAGCTCCTTCACCGCCAATGACGCAGCGCAGCTCAATGCGGCCTTTCAGACCATCGCCAAGCAGGTCGGCGAACTGCGGGTGCTGTCATGACTGCCCGCAGACCGCATCGCCCTATCAATTTGCGATCCCGCGAGGATGGGGTTTCGACCGTTGAATTCGCCATGATCGCCCCCGTGTTCCTGACCTTGCTGGTCAGCATGTTTGACCTGGGCCAGATGGCCTATGGAATCTCGGTTTTGAACGGAGCGGTGCAGAAGGCGGCCCGCGATTCTTCGCTCGAAATCACCGACCTTGGTCGAGCAGATGCAATGGTCGAACGGCAGGTGGCGCCAATCCTGCCGGGTGCGACGTTTCGTTCGACCCGAACCAGCTACGTCGACTACGCCGATATTGGCCGGGCCGAAAAATGGAATGATAGCAACAACAATGGCACCTGCGACGCTGGCGAATCCTATGTCGACGAGAATAGCAACGGTGATTGGGACGACGATATCGGCAAGGATGGCAATGGCGGTGCCGACGACGTCGTGGTCTATCGGGTTGAGGTAAGCTACGAACCTACCTTCCACGTCCCGTTCCTCCCGGATAGCTGGAGGCAGCGAACGCTAAAGTCAACTGCCATCAAGAAGAACCAGCCCTTTGCCAACCAACAAGGTTATGGATCGAGCGCGGGGATTTGCACATGATCCAGGTGATGCGAAAGGGTCCCGGCTGGATTGGTCGATTGGTATCGAACAAGTCGGGGGCAGCAGCGATCGAATTCGGGCTAATTCTGCCGATCCTGACCGGGATGGGAATGATGGGCACCGAAATCGGCTATATGGCCATGGTCAACCTGCAGGTTAGCCAGATGGCCCTGGCCGTTGCTGACGCCGGTTCCCGGCTTGAACAGACAAACAACAGTTCGGTTGCGCCCACCGTGACCGAAGTGGACGTCGATTCAGTCATGGTTGGTGCTGAAAAGATGGGTGAAGGAATTGACTTCAAGACGAATGGCCGGGTCATCCTGTCAAGCCTTGAAAAAGATCCGGCCACCGGCAAGCAGTTTATCCATTGGCAGCGTTGTTTCGGAAATCTCAAGGTAAACTCGGATTATGGCAACGATTCAACCAACAATGGCCTGAATGGAACCGCCCTAGTCAGCATGGGAAGGGGAACGACCAAGGTTACTGCACCAACAGGTGTTGCAGTGATGTTTGTCGAGATCTTCTATGACTACAAGGGCGTCTTCGGAACGATGTTCGTCAAGAAGATGCGTTTCAAACAGGAAGCCGCATATCTTGTGCGCGACATTCGCGACCTGCGAGCCTCTAACCTTAGCGGCGTAACAGGCGGCAACGGCAAGTCCGTGTGCACCTGATGCCCGCAAGTGATCGAACAAGAGACTGAAATGAACCTTCCCCGCAAAGCCTTCATTGCCAGCGTACTTGTCGGCAGCAGTGTCTATGGCCTAATGAGTATGTTCAGCCCGCATGGCCGCTGCGTGAATGACGCAGCTGCGCTTTTGGCACGTTCGGAATACCGCGAATTCAAGGATCGTGCCGATCAGGCGGCGGAAATCCTGTGCAATCGCAACGCCGAAGACGCGGGCAAGGCCGTTGCCAGTCTCCAGAGAGCTTACCGATGAATGCGCTGATCTTGTTGGGGCTGGTCCAGCTTGGCCTTGTCGCGGCCTTCCTGTTCATTTTGCGGATGCTATTCGCCATGCTGCGGGCGGGTGCGCCGTTGATCAGCCTGCCAAACTGGAAGGCAAGGCCACCATCGCCCTCGGAGGATGTGGCAGGCATTTCATCATCTCGGCGCGACGCAGAGTTGGCGAATCCCGCTGCGAAGCGCCCCGAAGACAATGGCCGAAATGTCTCCTTCCGACTGCCCCTTCCTGGTCGCAAGCTTGCGCCTGCGCGGCGTGCCTCGGATGTGGCGGCTAGCCAGCCAACCGAGCCAGGGCGCGAACGCAACCGCAAGCTCCTCTCCATCAGCGAGCTTGAAAGTACGTCGATCCGCGCTGCCGCCCAATTCCCCGAAGACTATTACGCCCAGGTCGAGGCGCGGTTGGAGGAGCTGTTCGAGGCCTATTTGGCCGAGAAGCTTTCCCTGAGCAAATACCTCGATGCGATCCGGCATGAGAAGGCCAAGGCACAGGCTATCTTGCGCAATCCCAAAGTGTGGACGGCACCGGACATGCGTGGAGAGGCCGAACGCGCAGTAGCCGCAGTTGACTGGTGCCTTGACTGGGCCAGAGGACAGGCTGCATCAAACGGCGGAGATATCGCTGCCTGAAAACAGGCAGCCTCTCAGCGCGCAGACTCGCGCAGCAGAGCTGCCAGTTCAGTGCGAGACCCGACCCCAAGCTTCTGATAAGCCTTGTGAAGATACAGTTTGACCATGCCTTCGGAAATGCCAACCGTCGCCGCGATCTGTCGATTGCGCATGCCTTGAATAGCCAAGGCAGCAACTTCCTGTTCGCGTGCGTTCAGCGAATCGAACTTGCGAGCGACCAGGCCGGTCGATGAAAGCGCGAAGGCCCTGTCCACAAGACTGCCGTCAATGTAGCGTAGGCCCTTGCCGACGGCATCGATTGCTTCGAACACCCTTTGCTCCGAGCAATGTTTGAAAACGATTCCATTCACGCTGGCCCGCATGAGGCCAACCAGCGCATCGTCGGTCAATTCCGCAGACAGAACGATAACAGGCGTCTGGTCATGGCGAGCACGCATTGCCTGCGTGACTTCAACGCCGTTCATGCCGCGCATCCTGATATCAAGCAGCACCAGATCGAACTGATTGTTCGCCAGTTCGCCAAGTGCCGCCTCCCCATGCCCAACCGAGCCGGCTATGACATGTCCATGCCCTTCAAGCGCGGCGCCCAGGCCACGTCGAAAGAACGCATGGTCATCAACGATCAGGATGCGCGCCAAATTCCATCACTCCCAGCGTCAATCCGCAATGTAATTTCTGTATGCCCAGGCTTGCTTTCGACGTCATAAGTGCCGCCCAGCTCTCGCGATCTTTGCGCGAGCGACCAAGGCCCTTTCTGAAGATCGCTGCTGGCAAACCCTCCGCCATTGTCGATAAACTTCAATTCGATCTTCCCGCACGCTTGCTTCAGGAGGACCCTCACGCTGGTTGCATTGCCATGCCGCACGGCGTTTGCAACCGCTTCCCGCAAAACCTGCACCAGTTCGTGGGCAACCAGTTGGCTGACCGGGATTGCTTCCTAGTCCGCTACGATCTCGATCGACGTCCGCCACAAACGAGCCAGACTGCCGATCGCTTCGTTCATCTGCTCGATGAGATCGACCTCGCCGTCGCCGAAGTCACCTGCACGCAACCGCTCAATCATTGCGCGGATGACTTCCTGCTCCTCAGCCAAAGTCGCGGCAATGGCATCGACCTGGTTGCTGGCAGACTCGTTGTTCGCCAGACCAGACTTAAGTGATTGCAGCCAATACCGGACACCGGCGATCGACTGCGCAACGCTATCGTGCAGGTCCCGGGCGACGGTCTGGCGCAGGCGCAGCAGAGCCAGTTGTTCCGATGCACGATGAAAACCGACACTGTCGAAAAAGTGTTCGATTTCCGCGCCGACAGCCTTGGCAAGTTGGAGTTGCTCGACGGATTGCAGGCAGATTCCCGTCAGCACGATCCGTCCCTTGCCGGAAGCGCCAAGCAAGGGAATGAAAATTCCCTGATCGACACCGTATCTGGCCAGGAAATCGTGATCCAGTCGCTCGGCCGGAAACTTGCCCAAACTGTCATGACGTGACCCCCTGATTTTCCTCCATGAGCGATTAGAGTCTGGCCTGACGGAAGGACAGACGATGAAGCGTGCAAGGTTTTCGGAAGAGCAGATCATTGGGGTGCTGAAGGAGGCAGAGGCGGGTGCGAAGACCGCTGATCTGGCCCGGCGGCATGGTGTGTCGGAAGCGACGATCTACAACTGGAAGGCCAAGTATGGCGGGCTGGAGGTATCCGAGGCTCGGCGGCTGCGGGAACTTGAGAGCGAGAACGCCAAGCTCAAGCGGCTGCTGGCTGATGCGATGCTGGACAACGTCGCATTGAAGGACCTTCTTTCAAAAAAGTGGTGACGCCCGCCGCGAAGCGGGAAGCTGCCGCCCATCTCCAGGCGTGCCACGGGATGAGCGAGCGGCGGGCGTGCCGTGTCATCGATGCCGATCGCAAGAGCGTGCGCTATCGTTCCATCCGGGATGATGACGCCGCCCTTCGCGAGAAGCTGCGCGAGTTGGCTAACCAGCGGCGCCGGTTCGGCTACCGCCGTCTGCACATCCTGCTGCGCCGTGAGGGCGTGATGATCAACCGCAAGAAGACCCAGCGGCTCTATAAGGAGGAAGGGCTTGCAGTGCGGCGACGACGCAGCCGCAGGCGCGCTGTCGGCACGAGAGCGCCGGCTCCAGTGCTGGCACTTCCGAACCAGCGCTGGAGCCTCGACTTTGTTCATGACCAGATGGCTTCTGGCAGGCGGTTCCGGGTGCTTAACGTGGTCGATGATGTGACCAGAGAGTGCCTGGCGGCGGTGCCGGATACCTCGATCTCCGGGCACCGTGTCGTGCGCGAGCTGACCCGGCTGATCAGCGAGCGCGGCAAGCCGGGGATGATCGTCAGCGACAATGGCACCGAACTCACCAGCAATGCCGTCCTGGCGTGGTGCGGCCAGAGCGGCGTGGACTGGCATTACATCGCTCCGGGCAGGCCGATGCAGAACGGCTACGTCGAGAGCTTTAACGGCCGCATGCGCGACGAGCTGCTCAACGAGACCTTGTTCCTCAGCATGGCCCATGCACGGGTCGAGATCTCTGCCTGGGTCGAGGATTACAACCGGGAGAGACCGCACTCAGCCTTGGGATACACCACACCGGCGGCGTTCGCCGCCGAACTGAACAAGCAATGGCCTGCTTCGCTACGCCCTACGGGCTCCGCTACGCAGCCCATTGCTTCAACCGCGCCGATGCGCAAAACAACCGCCCGGCTCTAATCCCAGCTGGAGGAAAGCTGGGGGGCACGTCATCACCGTTATCCTAGATCTGCAAAGCTGTCCGGTTGTGGGCTGAGCAGTCAGCGACAGAATGAAAAAGGACCTGGCGATCAGGGCACTCGATATGACAGTGCGCCTCCGCAATCCGCCGCCAGGCTGTCTTTTCCACTCTGATCGCGGCAGCCAATAACGGGTTCTACAACACCCGCAGACGGCATTCATATCTGGGCGTCATCAGCCCGCTCGCATTCGAGGCCCAGGTAGCATAATGAGATAGGTGACCGGCACAAAACCGTTACCAGTCCAGCTGACGCATCGCTTGAAAGGGAGGCGAGCGCCGAAGCTTAAACACCCGCTACTGCATTTGCACAAACTTGTTGCTTCGATCGCCTCGATTGGCCAACTGGAATAGAAGCGCTAAATATTGTCCAATGAGAGGCGTTGTCAGCACCTGTTCGAGGGTTCTGTAAAGTGAAGAATTGCCGAGTCTGTGTTTTCTGGGACTCTCAAGACTCTTCGGGTGGCGAACTGGGCTGGTGCAAGCGAGCTGCACCGCAACCAACAGGCTGGCCGGTAACCCAGGCATGGGAGTGGTGCGGACAATATACGAGCGCGCTTGGCCATCGCTTCGCGGGGCTGACAAAGTTGCTACAGCTCCTTCTGGCAATCCTGGTGCTCCTGACAATCATCGCCCTGACGGTCTCCAGGCTGACTGGCTGAACGCCAGCCCAAGCCTACGCCTTCCTGCCGCCATTGCCACTTGAGGACGGCCGGCGTCCATCAGGCCGGTCTAATAGGCTACTGTTTTGAAAATCTCCCACAAGACTCGTCCTGACATTGGACATTTTGGCCCAAAACTGGAATACTTGGCGCACTAATGTTGGCTTATCGCGGGTTGGCCGACTGTGTTGCAAGTTGCTTAGAAGGTTGATTGGACCGTTCCGCCATGGCGCAAACGCATATCGATCAGAAGGCAAGAGCCATGGGTCTGACCCGGCGCCAGACCGAGGTGCTGGAGTGTGTCGCCATTCGTCTGACACTCAAGGAAACCGCGAGCCGCCTCGCGGTCAGCGAATCTGCGGTCAATGCCCATATCAAGGCGCTGAAACGGCAGCTGGGGGTCAACAGCCTTTCCGAGCTCGCGGAAGAATGGCGCAAACTGGAGAACTTGCACGAAGGGCCAACCTGTAGAAATTCTGGATGTACAAATTCTCGACTAGCCGATGACCAGTCGGCCGAGCCATCACCGACGCAGGACGAGATCGGACAGATCCTGACCTTTTCGGAACCGGTGAGCTTTCATCAATCGGTGCCGTGGGCCCAGAAAAATGCCGAGATCGTTCCTGGGGTGCTCAGGGGCGCCAAAGGCAAATTGAACCGGGTGCTGGCGATATTGCTGATCGCCATCGGGACACTTGCCTTGGTCATGCTCGGGCTTGGAGTAGGGCAGGGGATTAACGCTGCCCTTTCCGCTCGGGAGGATGCCTCCCCCAAGCGCATTTAGGCCTATCACGGAGCGTGGTGGGCAGGAGACCCGCCATGAAAATGACAAGCTCGATCGCCGCGCCCCGGATTGCCCGCGCACTCAAGAGTGCCGAAGCGAAGACCGACGAAGCCCTGCTCGCTGCAGCGGCACTGATGCAGGAGCTGGTTGAAGCTCGTTCGACCACTGACGTCGTGCCGCATACCGGTCAGGAAGCACTGCTGCGCCTTGCCCGTGCGCAGCTTTCCCTGATCGAAGGCAGCACGAATCTCTTTCGCGTTCACGACTCGATGTCGCAAATCGGGCGCGAACTGGGGATACTCGACGAAAAAGATGCAACACCCAAGTTGAGCTTCGTAGCCAGCTTCAACGAAGAAGCTGCCGCTTAGGCTTGACGCGGGGCGAGCACGCACAGTCTAAAGGGAGCCATGCTCTCATCGGTCAGCAGCGCCAGGGTCGACTTTCAAGCACTGTTGGCGGTGATTCTGTGCGTGCTCGCAATCTTCAGGGGAGGCAGTCCGGAACGCCTGGTCGCTGCAACCATTGCGGGCATGTGGCTGATCGACAAGCTGTTTCATGCCCTCGCCCAGGCGGCGAATCATGCTGCACTAGTCCCGACCGGACACCTCTTAGTCGATGTTCTGGCGCTGTCAGGCTTCGTTGGCATCGCGCTCTACGCAAATCGAGTTTACCCGCTATGGATAGCCGGATTTCAGCTCATTTCATTGGTCGCGCATATCGTCAGACTTCTCAATCCCGCGATCGGGCATATCGCGCTGACCATACTGATGATCGTGCCGTCCTATTTGGAGATTCTGGCTTTTGCCATCGGGACCTGGCATCATCTCCGCCGTTCACGGCTGACGACTCCGGCTCCTTCCTCGAAAGACTTCTAGCACCCTTCGCGGGCCCTCGATCGCGGCGCATCGCCGATCGTCTTCTGGAAATGTTCGGTTCGATCGATCGGATTCTGGCTGCTTCCGACAGACAGATTGTCGAAACCTGCCGCGAGGACGGCGATATCGGCCGGCTCATTGCTGCTGCGCGGCGATTGATCGAGGCCGCAATGCACACGAACGTCACCCGCTCGGCCGTAGACAGCGCTGACCCCGCGTTTCAGCGCTATCTCATCGGAAAATTTCGCGGTCGCCCGCTCGAGGAGCTGCATGCAATTTATGTGGACGACGCAGACGGGTTCATAGCGGAAGAATTGATCGCAGGTGGCGGCGCGGGCAGTGTCAATGCGAGCCTGCGCCAGATCGTCGGCAGGGGACTTGAACTTGGCGCTGCCGGACTCGTCCTGTTTCACAACCACCCCTCGCTGCGGCCCGAACCCAGCATCGAGGACATCCGGTCAACGCACCGGGTTGCCGGTGTCATAGCCGCCGTAGGCATTCGCCTGGTCGATCATCTGATTGTCGCAGGTCACAAGGTCAGCAGCATGAAGCGGATGGGACTGATATGAACCGAACAGTGCCTATCGGCGTCGATCTTCCTGCCATCCAATCCGCAGTTTCCGATCTGGAACGGCTTACCCGCTTGTTAACCTGCTTTTTTCCTAAGCCGGATGAACCCGGCGCGATGCCGGTCCCGGCGGTCGAATTGTCGATTGAAGACCCTGTCGCGCCAGCAACGCGCCAGCAGCTTGCCGCACTCGCCAAACGGGAATACGATGATCGCACGCGCCGGGAAGCCCTGTTTGGCAGCGACCTGTTCGGCGAGCCAGCCTGGGACATCCTTCTCGATCTTTATGTCGCCGAAGTACAGAACAAGCGCGCATCCGTAACCTCAGCTTGCATCGCCTCCAGAGCCCCGGCGACCACCGCCCTGCGCTGGATCAAACTGTTGGAAGATTGGTCGCTGCTCCGAAGATGCATCGATAGCGCGGATGGCCGCCGCACATGGGTCGAACTGACAGAAAAAAGTCGCTGCGCACTCGAGCGCCTGATGTCGGAGCGGATGGCGCGCCATAACCATAGGAGTTGATCGTCGGACATGGTCGCCAGCTGGCAGGAGATCGGATGAGGCAATCGGGGACCGATCATGGCGGGCCCACCGGGCGATCATTCTTGAAGGTACCGCCCGGGGCCTCGCCGACAGGCGAACACCGCATCGTGACACTATTACCGGATCCGCCAGGGCCAGGGCGTGCAGCTCGAGCAGAGCGGTCGGGCCGCACGGGCACATCGATCCGACGTTTTCTTGAACTTTTTCCAGACTCGAACGCGTGCCTTGAGCATGTCTTTCGCTCGCGCTTCGGCGAGCATCCGCCCTGCCCCGGCTGCGGGAGCGCGACTGGCTGGTACAGGGTCGCCAACACCACCGGATTTGCGCCGCGCTGCTGTTACAAGCAGCGCCTGTTCCCGCTCAAGGATACGCTGTTCGCCCAGTCGAGAGTACCTCTCCACAAGTGGTTTTATGCGATCCTGCACTTCTGCAATGCGGGCACAGGGATCGGCGTCCGATTTCTTGCCAGGCATTTAGGACTTTCGACCGAAGCAGCCGTCAGAATGGCGGATAGGATCCGGCGTCACTTCCACGCCCTCGGGCTTGACCTCAGCCTTGGCGGCAAGGGGCAACAGGTCTATGTCTTCGAGACTAGGCTGAGGAATGTCATCGATTCCGTCCCGAATTCACGCACCTCGATCAGAATACTCATCATCAGTGATGGCAAGGATTTTGCGGTCATTCCGGTTCCCAAAGGGAAGTTCAGTGCCGCCCGCGGCGCTTTGATCAATCGAATCGCATCCCACTCAGTTCTCGTATTCAGGGACGAGACCACTTTTCAGAAGCTGTCCCGGCATCGGGCGGCGACATGGCCGAAGGGCATTTCGCACCAGATCCATCCGGAATATTTCGCCAAAGCATTTACAGATATTTCCGTGATCGCGATTCGGTTGAACACCTTCCTGATCAAGAGCCATGTTTGGCTAAAGGCCGAACATATTGAGTGGTACATAGCGAGCTTCGAATTTGTTTACAGACGGGCTCGGTCCGGCCGGTCATCGTTCTGGGAAGCAATCGAACGTTTCCCGGCGATAAAACGTTCCAAGCCTTCCTGCGGATGACAGGCGCGTCGACCAGCTTCTACGCATTCCGGGATGAGTTTCCCGATGCCGCTGCATGCCTGCGCCATATCGCCAGAGTCCGGTTTGGACCCGAGCTGCATTGCCCTCGCTGCACAAACGACGCGAAGCTCAGCAGAACCGGAAAGTCTCGGGACGTACTCTATTGCCCCTCATGCAAAGCCGAGTTTTCTCCGACTGCCGGGACCCTGCTTGGCCATTCGAGAATTGGCATCTGGGAATGGTTCTACTGCTTGCTGCTGGTGGCCAATCAGTCAGGCGGGGCGACGGTGGATCAGCTTTGCCGACAACTCGGAATTTCGCGATTGGCCGCCTACCGTGCCCTGAGTCTGATCCGGCTGCATATCTGCGAACTGTCACCTGCCCGACTCTTCGGCGGACCAGGGGAATTCGTCCAGATCGACGAAACATTGTTACCCAATGTTCGCCAATATGGCCAGGATGCCGCTCGAGGGGCCATCGTGCTAGGCATGCACGACAAGCTAGGTGTGCGCTGCTGGGTGATACCCAATCGGACCCATACGACAATCCTGGGCAAAATAATGCCGTACCTTGTTCCAGGTTCCATTGTCGTCACCGACGCCTTTCGCTCCTACCACCGGCTGACAAAGCTTGGATTCAATCATGTCGCCCTTAATCATAGAAAGGCGGAATGGGTTAGGGGCGGATATTCAACTTCCAGAATTGATAGCTATTGGACAAGCCTGAAATATTACATGAGAAGCCGGAATCGTAGCGTGAATTATTCGTTACTTTCACTATACCTAGCCGAGCATACTTTTCGGCACAACGCCCGGCTCGCCGGACTATGCCCGTTTCGACAACTGATCAGTGCCTTTCCGCCCATAGATCGCTCCCTATTGCCTCTCGGTGCGAAGTCTGGCGCCGCGCGTCGTCAGGCCTTGCCTGCAGCGCGAAAGGAGTTGTCTTTCGGCTAGCCAAGCACCGATTCCACCGCTAGGCAGCGGCTTTTGCTGCACTTGCGAAGGGGTTGTGACATGCGGACAGTGGCGGTTATCGGCGCGGGCCAGATGGGTTCGGGCATCACCCAGCAGGTGGCCCAGTGCGGCATGAAGGTGCTGCTGTCCGACATCGACGTGGCCCTGGCAGAAAAGGCCAAGGCCAACATCGACAAGGCACTGACTCGCCTGGTTTCCCGCGAAAAGCTGACCCCGGCCGAAGCCGAGGCGGCCCTGGCGCGCATCACCCCGGTGGGTGACTATGCGATGTTCACCGAAGCCGACTTGATCATCGAGGCCGCGACCGAAAAGGAAGAAATCAAGCGCAAGATCTTCGAAGCAGCCGGCAAGGTGCTGCGCGAGGACGCGATCATGGCGTCGAACACCAGTTCGATCCCGATCACCCGCATGGCGACCAGTTCGCCCGATCCCAAGCGCTTCATCGGCCTGCACTTTTTCAACCCCGTCCCGGTGATGGGCCTGATCGAGGTGATCCCGGGCCTGGCGACCAGCCCCGAGACCGTGGCCCGCACCCGCGCCTTCGCGAAAAGCCTGGGTAAGCAGGTGGTTCAGGCCGAGGACGAGCCGGGCTTCGTGGTCAACCGCATCCTGCTGCCGATGATCAACGAGGCCGTGTTCGTGCTGGGCCAGGGCACTGCCAGCATCGCCGATATCGACAAGGGCTGCCGCCTCGGCCTCAACCATCCGATGGGGCCGCTGGAACTGGCGGATTTCGTCGGGCTCGACACCTGCCTCGACATCGTCAAGGTGCTTTATAACACGACGGGCGACTCGAAATATCGGCCGGCACCCTTGCTGGTTAAGTACGTCGAGGCAGGTTGGCTGGGTCGGAAGACTGGCCGGGGCTTCTATGACTATACGGGCGACGCGCCGGTGCCGACACGTTAGGCTCAAGACTCACTGATCACAGCCAGAAGAGCCGGTGGTGGCCAGTGCGAGGGGGGGAGAAGTAGACGGTTGGGCAGCGGTCATATCGCGTTGCCACGCGGCGCCAGTCCTTCAGGCGGCCAAACATGATCTCGATGCAGTTACGCCCTTTGTCCCGCCGCTTGTCGTATTTGACGGGCAGAGATCAGGATTTGCGGCCTGGAATGCACGGTTTGATGCCCTTTTGCTCCAGCGCATCTCTGAACTAGTCCGCGTCATAGCCGCGGTCGGCGAGCATCCATTCGGCCTTGGGCAAATCGTCGAGCTAGGCGGCGGCACCGGTGTAATCGCTGACTTGGCCAGCTGTGATGAAGAAGCTCAAAGGGCGGCCGTTTGCATCTGTCACGGCATGCAACTTCGTGTTCATGCCGCCCTTGGTCCGTCCGATCAGGCGCCCGAGATCCGCTTTTTTACCCCAAGGCTTGAAGCCGTGCGGTGGGCCTTGAGATAGGTTGCGTCGATCATGACGGTCTGCGGCTCGGCTTTCTGGGCAGAAAGGCCTTCCATCATCTGAGTGAACACGCCCATTTCGTCCCACCGTTTCCAGCGATTTTACAATGTCTTGTGCGGCCCGTACTCTCTGGGAGCATCCCGCCAGCGCAAGCCGTTCCGGTTGACGAAGATGATCCCGCTCAGGACCCGCCGATCGTCAACCCGGGGCTTGCCGTGGCTCATGGGGAAATATGGCGAAAGGCGCGCCATCTGCTCGTCCGTCAGCCAAAACAGGTCGCTCATACTCAGTCTCCTCGCGGAGCCCGAATTACATCGACCTCGGCCAATCAATTGGTCCTGAGCCTAACACCTTGTCCAGAAAACCGGCACCACCTCAGTCGTGAGGCTAGACGTGGCCTAGGCTTTTAGGCAACAAACCGGGCTATCTGAACATAAATCATAAGCGGGTCTGACGTAGTGCTAGAGATACAAGCCAAACTCCGCGATCTGGTGGCGCGGTTGGATGACGCCAATGAACTAGTGGCGGCGGCGCATGTCCAGATGGCGTTAGACGTTCTAGAAAGAGCGCGGCTGGATCCTGACGTAGCCGTTCGCCCCGATGAGGAATGTTGAGTAAGCGAAGGGTGTCGTAACTCGCTTCAATGCGGATGTGGCTGCGAGTTAATTAGCCTACGACCTAGTTCTCCCTTGGGCGGACAAGCGCGTTGAGGGCTGCCCAGTTTAAGCGCTTTGACAGACCTCAGTACTGGCGCACTTCAATCGACTTTAGTGTTTATAGACAAGCCGAGCCTTCAGTCAGCGAGATGAAGGCATGGCGGTCTCCGCAGGTCCCGCAGAAGCATATATTGTCTCCGATTTCGTTGACGGCGCCGGTATCGGCGCGCGGCGCGGCGTTACTCGGCCGGTAGAACACGTAACTGATATCGCGCACTTAGGTAAGCGGTGTTCCGGCTCCACCTTGCCTGCCCCGAGGGCTGTGGTTGAAGTGCGGGGATGGACGAGACCCGCCTTACGACCGCATTGGACACCGACATTGGAGTGCCTCTGAAGCCTGTCCGGCGGATCGAAGTTCTCGCAGGGATGCCAGGCCGACGCCGCGTCTAGACGCTGGAGCAGAAGCTTGCGTTGGTTTCGGAGATGGAGCGCCGCGATAACATCGCCGCTTTTGCACGTGAGCGCGAGATCAGCACGGCGCTGCTGTATGCATCGTTGTGTCTAGAGGATCGGTCACTGCCATCAACGCCACCAGCCCGGCGATGAGCACGCGGCTTAACGCTATCAGCCAACCGGTCTTCTGGGCCAAACTGGTATCGAGCATGGAATTACGATCCCGAAATAAGCGATCTGAGCCAAGCTTCTTTCTGACCGAATTGAATCGGTCAAGCACGCTCCATTTCATGGGCCTGAAGACAGCTAATGCGGGAGAAACAGGTTACTCGGGCTACCATTCGGAACCGAATGTTTACTATCTAACGATATATTTCCTCGACAATGTCGGGGAAGGCTCGTGCCAAGAGGAAATTCAGCCAGTATTAGCAAGAGCCGGCTGCGAGCAGTTCGCTACGCAATTCTGACGGCTGCCGTGCTGGCGATAGCAAGCTTTGGCGGGCCTGAGGCCAAAGCGGAAACGGTCAGGGTCGCAGGCAGAGCAGAGGCAGTCGTTATTACGCGCCTTAGCCTGCTGAAGACCGATGATCTCAACTTTGGATCAATCATCGCAGGGAGCACAAGCGGAACCGTTGTCGTCGCGCCCGATGGCCGACGTACGGCCACAGGCGGTGTTCGCCTTGCGGGTGCAAGCGCTCAACCCGCCGCCTTCGCCGGCTACGGATTTGCAAACCAGGTCGTCACCATTTCAGTAAACAACAACACACCGGTTGTCAGGCGGGTTGGTGGAACCGAAACGATGCGGTTTGATACGTTCATCATTGGCAGCACCCCAACGGCACAGCTCACTACATCTCCACTGGCCTTCAGGATCGCCTCCACAACCGGGATGTTCGCCTTTCCGGTGGGCGCAACGCTGCGGGTAGGTGCCCGACAGGCACCCGGGACTTATAATGGAAGTTTCACCATTGTCCTGAACTACCAGTGACACCTTTCGCTTCGACCACATTTGCAGAAACTGCACGAATTTTGCCCCAGCGGTAACGATCTGGAAACTATCGTAAGATATATAGATGGCTGTCGGTAGCGCCTGCCGACTTGTATCCTTTGGCCGCGCAAGCCCACTCCCAAGTCTGCTTGCGCGGCCATTGGCTAGTGCTTCAAACGAAGCAGTGAGAGCAAATGAACCCGTGGTGGAATTCCGCCATTCGGCGATCGGATCAATGATGCCTCGCCATCGCTAACCTGCCAAGCCAAGCCGCCACTTCAACTGTTCGCCTGAGCTCATCCGACTGCCATCACCAACCGACCTCGGAAAAGGCGGTTGGGCCCGAAGGCACCGATGAGAGGGCCAGCCAGAATGGCGGCGATCTTCAACTGCACAGAAAGTTCGTCGCTGGGGCGAAGTAGGTACATGGCCAGCACCGTGCCGCTTGCGAGATCGGACAGCTGCCGCTGGCAGACAGCATGAGCAGCGCCAGCAGCGCCAGCAGCGCCAGCACAAACCAGAACATCTGCCAGGTAACGCGTCCCGTCATGGCTGCGCCAGCGTCGCAGCCGGATGTGATAGAAATCTGCATTTCAATTCGTGACCTTGGGCCAGTTGCAGTGCTCAAACCGCCCGTTCACGATGCGCATCCTGCACGTTCGAAGGTCCAGGCGCGGAAAACGCCGACCCGGATCAATTGGCAGACCTACTGCGCAGCCACGCTCTCGCAGGGCCTGTAGACGCCGTGCTGGCGTCATTCGGATCCGAGCATCCATATCGGCTTGCTCCTCTTCGGTACGGACGCAAAATCGCTTCGGGATGGTATTAATCATGCAAAGGAACAGAAGCGGCAGGAGATCGATCTCTGGCCTGATGCTGTTCTGAATTTGCCCAATGTCGAGCCCTTGATCGACGATGAGTTCGATCAGGAACGACGCCTGCTGCCACTCACGCTTGCACTGCTCGACCTCGCGCTCATTGCACGGCCCGACAAACCGCACAGCCAAGTCGGCATAGTCGAACCTGATGTCGTCGGGATGAGGGAGTGTTGATTGCCACTGAGAGTTGACCCGGGAGAGCCAGTAATTTCCACTGAGAAGTGACCCATGTTCTGACCTTTCCCCTGGCTTTGGCGTCGGGGGAACGAGGAGTGATCGACATGGCGTTACTGAGTGTAATCCGACGCTGGCATTTCCGGCAGCACATCCCGATCCGAGAGATTGAACGGCGCACGGGATTGTCGCGCAACACGATCCGCAAGTACCTGCGGGCGGATACGGTCGAGCCGAAGTTCAAGGTTCCAGCACGGCCGAGCAAGCTGGACCCGTTTGCGGAGAAGCTATCGGCCTGGCTGCGGATCGACGCCGGCAAGTCGCGCAAGCAGCGGCGCACGGCCAAGCAGATGCACGCGGATCTCGTGGTTCTGGGCTACGATGGTTCCTACAACCGCGTGGCGGCGTTCGTGCGATCCTGGAAGGCTGACCGTCAACGCGACGCCCAGACCAGCGGGCGCGGGACTTTCGTGCCGCTGGTGTTCCAGCCAGGCGAGGCATTCCAGTTCGACTGGAGCGAGGACTGGGCCATAATCGCCGGCAAGCAGACCAAGCTGCAGGCCGCGCACACCAAGCTGGCGCACAGCAAGGCCTTCATCGTGCGGGCCTATCCGCTCCAGACCCATGAGATGCTGTTCGACGCCATGACCCAGGCCTTCCGGGTTCTGGGCGGCGTGCCGCAGCGCGGGATATTCGACAACATGAAGACCGCAGTCGACAAGATCGGCACTGGCAAGGCCCGCCAGGTCAACGCCCGCTTTGCCGCCATGGCGAGCCACTATCTGTTCGAGCCCGAGTTCTGCAACCCGGCCTCGGGATGGGAGAAGGGTCAGGTCGAGAAGAACGTTCAGGATGCACGGCGGCGACTGTGGCAGGTGATGCCTGCCTTCCCGGATATCGATGCGCTCAATGCCTGGCTCGAGGTGCAATGCATCGCGCAATGGAGCCATATCCAGCATGGTGTTCTGTCCGGAACCATCGCCGATGTGCATGCCGCCGAGGTCGCCAGCCTGATGCCGCTGGGGCGGCCCTTCGACGGCTTCGTCGAGCATGCAAAGCGGGTATCTCCGACCTGCCTGATATCGTTCGAGCGCAACCGGTACAGTGTGCCTGCCTCCTTCGCCAACCGACCGGTCAGCGTGCGGATCTACCCCGAACGCATTGTCGTCGCGGCTGAAGGACAGATCCTGTGCGAACATGGACGGGTAATCCAGCGATCCCATGATCAGCCGGGGCGGACGATCTATGACTGGCGGCATTACCTCGCCGTGATCCAGCGCAAGCCGGGCGCCCTGCGTAACGGTGCTCCCTTCACCGAGATGCCGGCAGCGTTCCGGCACCTGCAGGGCCAGCTTCTGAGGCATCCCGGCGGCGACCGGGAGATGGTGGAGATACTATCGCTGGTTTTGCACCATGACGAACAGGCCGTGCTGTGCGCCGTGGAACTGGCGCTCGAAGCTGGCGTGCCGACCAAGACCCATATCCTCAACATCCTGCACCGCCTGCTCGACGGCAAGGGTGCGACACCGCCAAGGATCGATGCCCCGCAAGCCTTGATCCTACGGCACGAGCCCAAGGCCAACGTCGCGCGGTACGACACACTGCGGAACAAGGATCTGCGCCATGCGTCATGATCCCGCCAGTGCCGCCGTCGTGGTCATGCTGCGCGCACTCAAG
>CAZBMR010000055.1:1241-19774 GCA_964492695.1 uncultured Lentimicrobiaceae bacterium | reverse complement strand
CTACAATGGCCAACTTGCTCTCTTTTAGCAATTTGCTTATATCGAACTCAGGTTAATAGATAAATCTCAGTAGCTCAGCCACATCGAATGAAGTTCAAAAGTAAAAGGCAGAAATGGGTTGTTTTGTCAATTGTTATGCTGCCGCTGCTCGTGGCGGTGCTTTATCAGTTGGCACTCTTCAGGGCTGAAAAATTGCTCAGCAATGCTGTGGAGGAGCATACTGACGGTAAACTGCACCTTGATGTGAAGAAGGTTAAGTTTACACTGCTTGACCTGCGTTTTGACTTTCAGCAGGTTGAACTGACGACCAACGATACCATTGTTCCGGCCTATCACATCAAAACAGAACGCATATTATTAAACGTCAATTCGTTGATGTCGGTTTATGTTGGACGGCGCATTGATGTGGATTCGATCCGCATTGTGAAGCCCGAAGTTGGAATCGTTAAAAAAAGCAAGCATGTGCATGAGAAACACAGCCTGAGCGCCGAACTGAACAGGGCTTTCGAGGCACTGCGCAAAGTGCTTGCACGCGTTCGCCTGCGCTCCTTCCGCATTGAAAATGCTTCTTTTGCACTTTATCAAAACACCCTCGACGACCCGCATCCACTTAGCCTTAAAAATGTCTATCTTACTGTGGATGAATTCACACGTGAGAACGTCGGTCAGCAAACAAAATTTTTATATTCTGACAGGGTGCTGCTCAATATTTTCGACGCGGATATGGCCTATGCTGAAGGCAGAGGACGCATCGCGTTTAAACGACTGAGTGTGAATACAGCCTCCAATACAGTGAAACTGGATAGTTGCCTCATCTACAACCAATCCCTCAAGCATCAGGGAAACTACCTTCAGGTTTTCATTGATTCTGTTCGGTTAATCCGTTTGGATTTCAACAAGCTGGTTAATGAAAACCAGTTGATTTTTGATTCGGCCTATTGCGTGAATCCCGTTACAGACCTTGTGCTCAACCTGCCGGAAAAAGATGAAACACAGCCCAAAGCTTCACAACTACTCACACAAAGTCGGCTCGATCATAAAATTGTTGACATCACAGGGCCTGTTTATTCGGGTCATCTTGCACTTCAAAATGCTAAAGTGAGTTTGCTGCTGAACCAGGGTGTTAAACAAACACATATTGCTTTCGATCAGTCTGGTTTTGTGTTTGACAGCCTGGTTATGAACCACCACAGCAGAGAACCTGTGTATGCAAAAAAGATGCGCGTCGATATTCGCAACCACACCTTCATTACTCCCGACAGCCTGTATCAACTGCGGTTTGATGCACTCAGTCTGATGAACAAGAAGATCATTCTGGATAATGTGAGCCTGATGCCTGCCAAAAAGGGAAGCAAAGCGCATATTCAATCACTCAGGGCGCAGCGTTTTGAACTTGACAGCATGAGTTGGGGAACTTTGCTTGCCCAAAGCAAAATAGATGCTACCAAGGCATTGCTGGTGGAACCAGAGCTGGAGATGAGAAGCAGCAACAAAGCAGCTTCTGTTGATACTCCGAACGATGACAATCCGGAAATCATCGACTTGTTGCGCCATGTTGTGAAGCTTCGCGCCCTGGACATCCAAAACGGCAATTTTTCAATTGGTTTAAAAGAGCAGGGGAGATTGTCTATCAAAGATCTCAATGTTAGCATCTTTCCTGATATTTTGCTGCGACCACAAAGCCAGTGGTCATTCTTGAACGGGATTCAGGAAATAGCCTTTTCTTCGGCCACCATCCGGCAAAAACAGGCAAGCATTTTTCTGCGAAAGGGTGTTCTTTCCGGAACATCGGGTGTGGTTCAGTTGGCCGGATTTGGCTTCATCAAAAAGGAAAACAAAGATTATATTGATTTAAACCAATTGAAAATCAGTGGAATATATGCTGATTCAACAGGGGTGTTACATATTGGAGCCCTTCGCTACGGCAGTTTGGAAGGTAAGTGGAGTCAGTTGGACAATGCGGCAACCCAACCTAAATCACAAAGCAGTTTACCGCCTGTTCTGATTGGGAGCGTGCAGGGAGGGAAAACGCAGCTGGATGTTGAAGCAGCGAAGATGCGCCTCAGTGTCAGCTTGCATCAACTGGGCCTGTTTGATTTTCGATTACTCAAAGATGCAAAGCCATCGTTCAGATACCTTGAGATGGTTGGTGATTACGTCGGTGTTGCGCTCGCCTCGGGCCTGAACGCTGAATTAGCTGAGTTTTCGATTAAAAACCAAAAAGCCTCTGTGATTCATGATGCAACACTTCGTTTGCCATTCAAAAATAAGCAGCTGCATATCAAGATACCCGAAATATCCTTTGCTTTAAACCTTCAACAACTTGTCGGGGGTAGGGTAGAGGGCGATTTCATCAAGCTACTGAATCCCGATATCTCGTTGGATACAATCGACCTTAAGGAACCGATTGCTGCAACAACATCAAAATCAACCAAAACGCCCGATCTGCGTTTGGATCAGGTGGTGTTGAGTGGCATCAAAACCAGCCAGTTGATGAACTTACTCCCCAATCCAATCTCATTGGGTGAATCCCAATTAAACCTTCACCTGTCAGGGCTGCAATCTAAGGAAGGACAATGGACCACAGATAGCCTGAAGGTGGAAATGGCTTCACAGGATCAACCTGGAACTGAATCGAAGACCATGATGCTTCAAATGAAGTTCGATCAACTTTTTTTTCAGCCTGCACATGAAGGGCATCAGTCAAAATGGGAGTTCAATTTGCATGAGGCCACCATTCAGGACCTCCCGCTGTCTCAAATCCTGAACGATACGGGTGATCGGAAATTGTTTGTCAAACGGCTCAAGGTGAATAACTTGCGTTTGAACAGCGCCAAAACCGATATTCGGCAATTGTTGTATAACGATGGTGTTGGTCTGTCAGTCAGCGAGGGTTTTCTCACTTTCACAACGCCCAAAAACACCATCGAGGTGTTTAACCTCAATATTGATGGTGGCAAACAAACGCTGAAAACCGACAGCCTGTTGTTTCAGCCTGCCATGTCACAGGATGATTTTATTCAAAGTAATGCCTATCAATCGGTTTACATGAAGGTGAACTCAGGAAAACTTCAAATGAACCATCTTGATTTGCAACGACTTGTTAGTAACAAGGAGCTGCGTGCCAGAAGCATTGCTTTGGATGGTTTGAAATTATACACTTTTAAGGACAAGCGGCTTCCGTTCAAGCATGGCGTGGTGAAACCCATGTTAACAGAAATGCTGCAACGGATTCCGGTGAACATGGCTGTCGATTCCATCCGCTTTGCAGATTCCCGCATTATATATGAAGAAATCAACGACAAAACATTGCAGCATGGACAAATTTTGTTAAACGGCCTGAAAGGATATGCCACCAATATTAAAAGCGGGCAATTTGGCATGGCGGATAGTTTGCAGTTGAAAGCCTTTGTGCGCTTGTACGATACCATCAAACTTCGAATGGGCTATAAACAAAGCTATGCCGATAGCCTCAACGGCTTTAAGCTCAACCTGATTGCAAACGCCTTTGATATTCGCTCCCTCAATCCCATGTTGCAGCCTTTTGCGTCGGCCAATATCCGAAGTGGATGGCTTGATACATTGAGAATGAGCACTGTAGGCAGAAAGTACGTGGCTTTTGGGGTGATGAAAATGTATTATAATGAATTAAATGTGGAGTTGATTCAAAAAGGTGATACCACCCGAAAGACATTTCTTACAAAGACTTTGAGCTTTTTTGCCAACCGCGTGGTGCACAAGCGAAACCGGTGGGGGAAAGGAAGTGTGTATGCCGAGCGTGATTTCGAAAAAGGCTTCGTCAATTATTGGGTGAAAATTGTCATAGGTGGTGTGCTTACCAACACCGGGGCTGTTTCTGACAAACGTCAGGAACGAAAATACAGGCACGCCATAAAGAAACATGAGGTGCCGCCCATCGAGCACATTCCGGTTGACTACTAGCTTTTGTCGTTCAGCGAATGATCCACAGCAGCATTGTGAGTTTTTTGCCTTGACTTTGTAATGCTGTTTAGCAAGGTATTGTTTGGGATCGTCCATATGGTATCTTCATCTCCAGCGATGGTTGTGGTGCGCAAACCAATCGCAGTGACGATTCCGGATGCCTCAGCAAGTGCAATAAAATCGCCGGTTCGGATTGTTTTGGTTGTAGCAAGAATGAGGCCTGCAACAACATTGCCCATTGTTTCTTTCAACACCAGCATGGAGGCCAGAAGCAAAGCTCCTGAAACGATCGCAAACTGCAACAAAGTGAGCCCGATGGCAAGCAACACATAAAAGCCTGCCGAGATCCATAACAAAAGTCTGACAAACAGAATGATAACAACTGCCGTTTGATTTGTTTTGCCATCATTTCCCACCGGCAACACAGCATGCTTGATGAAGTGTGATAGATACACGCCTGCAACAATTATCAGTAAAGATGAAATCAAATGCTGCTTGAAACTCCAGGAGGGGTCGTTTTCTGTTGCCATCAGCATGAAGTGATCGATGGTTCGTTGAATGCCATCGAACAAGAAAGTGTTTTGCAGCCAGGATGAGATAAAAAACAGCAGGGCTAAAAAAAGCAGGCCGTTTCGAGCGTGCTTTTCGATGTATAAGTAATTAAAAGTGATATGGTTAACTTTATTGTTGATGAAATATGCTGCAAGACGGAAATAGTCAATAAAAGTGAACACGGTCACATATAATATAATGGCCAGAATCAGGGCGTCGAGCGCACCCAGAAATAGTTGTTTTCCTTGTGGATAATAGCCGAATATAACAAGAAGCCACCCAAAAAGCATCTGCGCAAAAACGATGATCAATACGACACGGGCTGTTTTGAGTTGTTTATGCAGGTGTTGCTCTATTTGTCGCAGCAACCGCCACATGGGGATGATGAGCAAGATGGCCATCGCAAAAATGATTCGTCCCTCAAAAGTGGCTGATGTAAAGAAGTGGATGATCTTTAGCACAACATAGCCTGAAATGAAAGCATAGAATGATATCCGGGACAGATAAGGATGCTCTTTCAAAAAAATTGCACCAACGCTCACGGTCAATGTGATGAAAATAAAATCCAGAAAAGCATAGGGTGCCTGATTGAAAATGATCGGAAGGGCGGCGAATCCCATCACAACCGATGCCAGGGTAGGATATAGCTGAAGAAATTTCTGCCTGTAAAGCGCTGGTATATTGTTAGTTTGATGTTTTTTAAAATAGCGCACGGGCCACAGGCACAAAAGAAATATCAGGATGCGGTAGATGAGAAAAGCCGTGATGTGATGCTCAAGAAAGAACTTAACTGAAGCCAGAATGTGTTGGAAAGTTTCAGCTATTGTTTGAAAAAAGGTGCCGGGATAGACCTGCCTGCCCGACTTCCAAATGGGTGGATAACTTGCTGTTGTGAGGGTTTGATTGATAAGGTTGAGTTGTTGCAGGGCGTATCGGCGTGTTTCGTGCAGGCGCGCATGCAAAACATGAATGGAGTCTTCGATAACCAACTGAAGCTGCATCCTGTTCAGATAGTCTTGTTGAGCCGCGTTGACCAGTCCCTTGAGCAGTGTGAGGTCTGCAGCATAGAGCGAATTGAGCAGGCTATCCTTGCCGGACGAAAATTGATCAATATCATGCTCAATTTCAGGAAGATGGCCTGCGTGGGCATGCAATTGTTTGCTGTATCGAAGGGTTTTTCGATAGATTTTTTCAATCCTTTTCAACTCAGCATCCACTTCGTGTTTTAAGTCATTGATCTGCCTGAATTTGAATTTGTTGGCATTATACTGCAGGTTTTGTCTGATTAGAATGTTGTTGTTGTTGATGGCAATCAGCGTGGCAAAGAGGGCTGCGGTGTCAGGCGTTTTCAATTCATCAAAACGAATGGTATTGAGGTTGTTGATGTGTGCATGAATCCACACCGAGGGATTTTTTTTGCCAATCAGGCTTGTTGTGTGAATTGGATAGCTGGTGCTATCGGCTTCGGTGCCGTAAACCCAAAATCCCGACAGGAACAGCCACATTTGGAGCATGGCCAGAAGAAGAATTTTAGTTTTTTTCATGCCTGCAATTTCTATTTCAAATTATGCTAATAAACTATTATTCAATCATTTTCTGAATCTTTTCAGGGGCAAGACCTTTTGTTTGGTCAACAGTTTTTTTTATGATTGCTGGTGCTTTAAGCCTGTATCCGGCAAAAACCTGAAAATAAACACCCTTTGTCTGCAACTGCATGCTGGTGTTTTTTTGTGTCTGCTTCATCTGATACAGGTTGATTTCGGCCCCCGCAAAGAACCTGTTCCCCTGAAAGCCGGCACCCACTTGCTCCTGAAGCCGGAGCACGAGATTGTTTAACTGACTTTTTACTTCATCTCCCTGAAGCCGTGAAAGCAGCCAAGTATGTTGATAACCGATGCCGGGAGCAAGGTGGACTGACAGATAAAACTTTTTTGCAAAAACGTAGGTGTAGCCATAGCCCAGATTGGCAATCACACGCAGGTTTCTGGTTAATTGAGAGTTCGCTGATGGGGTTTCGTCCGACTGATTGTCAATGGCATAATAATCATAACTCAGTATGGGTATCAAGCTGCCGGCACTGCGCAGCTGTGCCTGCGTTTGCGAGTGAATGGCATTCAATGAATAGTTTGTATTGAACCGATAGCCGGTTAAACCCCTCAGGTAAACCATTTTAATATCGGGCAGCTGGATGTAGGGGTCTTTGCCTTCCTGCCAGTTTGGCATCAAATCTGGTGTATTGTGAAGGTAGAAACCTTTTTTGTAGTCGAGGCTGAGGTGTTGAATGAGCTTGTTGCTGAACCCAAATCCAAATCCAAATCCTTCTGTTTTGCCCTGCAGATCCTCATCATTGTTGCCTGGATAAAATTTGGGCGAAACACTGAATCCAAATGCGATGAACCTGTAGCTGAATGAAAAGCGGTTCGAAACAGAAACATTTGGCCGCACATCCACCTCATAGCCTTTGCCATCATCTTGGTAAAAGCGTTCATAATCGCTGTGAAAATCAACTTTCAAATTAATAAGTGTATCAAAGTGTGCAATATATGCACTTTGGTTGTTGCTGTCAGGATTTACGGCGGATTGGGCAATGGACAACATTGGCAGGCAAGTGATCAAGGCACAAAGGACAAAGCTATTTTTAAGGTCTATGTTCGGCATCATGTTTTTATTGGTGTTCGAAATTTACAGATAGGTGGATTTGTTTTATTATTAATTGATATTCAATAATATAGAATTGAAAGCAATCCATCAATTGACGGAATATTTCATTAATATTCAAAATACTTCAATCGATAGTGCTTCACAAACAGTGTACGTGTCCAGTAAGCTCTTGTCAAAATTAGTCTGGGTTGTTTGAGCAGTATGCGTGGAATAATGTGGTACCAACGATAACCCAGCTGTTTGAGATAGTCCTTCATTTCTTGTTTTTTTTCTAAATCATTGGCTGCCACCTGAATGGCATCGCGCTGACAACGCGACCAAGTGAATGGTTCAACCAAGCGGGCTTGAAAACCATACCGAAACATTTTATCCTTCAACAGCTTATAATTTTGGTATCGGCTTCGGGCATCAAGTTGTGCAAAAATTGGCAGCGATGCACCATACAGCCCCAGATAAAAGTTTAGAAACCAGGAAAACGACAAAAATTCTAAATCTTCCTGCTGTAGTTTCCAAAAAAAATAAACCGCCATCAATGTTCCGGCCATAGCCATTAAATGCAACAAAAAGCCAATGATCAGGTATCGTTTCATTTTTTCATAAGCAATATAAAGCTTGTGAGAAAGAAGCTTCTGCCTGTTGCTTGCTATAGCAGGTATCAATTTAACCGAAGCTGAAGGCGTAGAGACTGGCATATTGTTTTTTAATATCGCAAAAATAGCCGAAGATTGCAAAGTCTGAAATATTTGGGTCATTTTCCGGCTTTTTACTGTGGGATGGATGAGTAACAAAAAGTTAGACCATTGTTTATGAAGCAATAAATTACCTGCAGGTCCACTTTTCCTGCCATCATTTGCGTGCTGTAACTCTTTTTGCGCCATGTGCTGCCTTTTTAAAAATGACAGGCTTTTTCTGCCAAATCATGCGAACCGATGAATGATTCCGGAGTTAGTCACAGGAAGTGCAATTGCGCGAAAGGGCAAATTACTTTCTCCAGAACGAAGCCGAAAGCAGGATGATGATGGTGTAAAGCTCCAACCGTCCCAGTAGCATCATGAGCGAAAGGATGAGTTTGGAAATATCGGGCAGATGAGCGAAATTTGAAACCGGACCAATGGTTCCAAAGCCTGGACCAATGCCTCCCATTGCTGTTGCAACCCCGCTGGTTGCGGTGAATAAATCTGCCCCAATGAGGGTAAGCAGCAGACTGCCCACCACAAAAACAACGAGATAGGCATAGATATAGGCAATCACCGAATTGGCATCGGATGCTGGTACGCTTTTGTTATTCAGACGCAATGTATAGACTGCATTTGGATGTAGTTGTGTGCGCAGGTAGTTTTTGATCGACTTCAAGGCGAGCAGGTGTCTGGCCATTTTGATGCCGCCTGCAGTGCTGCCTGTGCTTCCGCCCGCAAAAAGTAAAATAAAGATGGCTACCTGGGCAGCCGTTGGCCACAACAAATAGTCGTCGGACGCAAATCCTGTGCAGGTGACAATGGATGATACCTGAAAGAAAGCGTCACGGAAGGATTTTTCAAGTCCGCGGTCGGTTTTCAGGGCAAGAAAAAAGGTGATAAAAACTGTGGAGATGAAGATGGCCTTCAGGTAAAAGTGCAGCTCTTCGTTGTTCTTCACTTTGTCAAACTGTCTGTGCAATACATAGTAGTGAACGATAAAATTGGTCCCGCCAAGAATCATAAATACAGAAATAACGTATTGAATGTAAGGCGAGTAATTGATAATGCTGGTGTTTTTTGGCGAAAAACCGCCCGTTGCCACCGTTCCAAAAGCATGACATACACTTTCGAAAAGACTCATCTTTCCCAAAAGAAGCAACACAATTTCGCTGAAAGTCAACAGCAGGTAGATGATGAAAAGCCGAAACCCGACAGAGCGTATGCGTGGATGAATTTTTTCGCGAACGGATGACTCGAGCGAAAAAACAGCGTAATTGTTCATTTGCGCTCCGGGCATGATGATGATAACCAGCAGGATGATGCCAATGCCGCCAATCCAGTGAGTCAGACTCCGCCAAAAGAGAACCGACTTCGGAAGTGCTTCAATATCAACTAGTATCGACGATCCTGTGGTTGTAAAGCCAGAAACTGATTCAAACCACGCGTCAACAAACGAGGGAATAGAGCTGTTGATGATATAAGGTAGGGCACCAATGCCCGACATAATAAACCACGACAGGCTGACGGTGAGAAAAGCCTCCTTTTTCTTGAACTGGCTCAGGGGCATTTTTCGCGCAACCCTTGCAAGGATAAGGTGGGCCGTCAGGTTGAGCAGTGCAGGCAAGGCAAAGGGTAGCTCGGGCTCGTCGTAATAAAGGGCAAGAATCAGATTGCCTGTTAAAGCGATGAAGAGCAACAAGGTTAACTTGCTGAGCAACCGGATAAGACTGTCGAATTTCATGGGGCAAATGTAGCAAGACAGCTTAATCTATCCGTTTGATTCCGCTTTTTTATTCTTTAAATGCTTAAAAGCATGTTATCGTATGTTTCGGCGCTGCCTGAGCGCTTCATAAACAACGATGGCAGTGGTCACAGAAACGTTGAGCGAGTCAGCAATTCCTTGCATCGGAATGCGGATGTTTTGGTTGCTTGCAGCCAACCATTGTTGCGAAAGTCCTGTTGCTTCTGTTCCCATCACCAGGGCCGATGCTCCGGTGTAATCGGCATCAAGGTAGTTTTTGCTCGCTGTTAAGGCGGTGCAATAGATACTTACTGCATTCTTTTTCAGCCAGTTGATAACACTTTGACTATCGGCAGCAACCACTTGTTGCCTGAAGATGCAACCCAAACTTGCACGTATGGTGTTTGGGTTATACAGGTCGGTTGCCGGATCGCACACCAGCACTGCATCCACCCCCGCTGCATCGGTGGTGCGTAAAATTGCTCCCAGGTTGCCAGGCTTCTCAACCCCTTCTATCACAACAATCAAAGGCTGGCGCGGAAGCCTGATCTGCTCAAGCTGCAAAAACACCGGCCTGAACAGCGCCAGCATACCGTCGCTTCCTTCGCGGTAGGCAATATGGTCGAACACTTCGCGGCTCACTTCTTCCAGGTGGCAATCCTGGTTGAGCAATTTGGAAAGGGCAGGCAGATGCCTGGCTGCAAGTTCCTGATAATAAAACAAATATTGAATACTCCACCCGGCAATCAGCGCCCGCTCAATCTCGCGGTGTCCCTCAACAACCACCAGTTGTTGCTGGCGGCGTTCGGATGCTTTTTGAAGCCGGATGATGTTCTTTATTTTTTCGTTGGACCTGCTGCTGATCATGTTGCTACATCTGACTGACAGATTTTACATAGCTGATTCCCCTTTGGTGCTGATCGTTCAGCATGAAATTCACGATGGCGTTGTTGCTTCCAAGTAACTCGGGCATGTGGATGCCTGGCTGCGTAAGCAGTCCTGCAGCCAGCATGCGCAATGCGGATGTGGCGGCATATCCCGTGGTGCGAGCCATGGAGTGTATGCCTGAGTCAAGATCGGCGGTGTCAAACAAATCAAAACGAATGCTTTGTTTCTGCCCACCTGCCACTGTGCCTTCGGCAATGATGCGCATCACAGTTAGGTCGGCCTCGCCTTGGCCAAGCTTCCACTGATTAAAAAGCAGAGCCTTTGTAAAATCAAGCGGAACGAAATGCATGCCATTCGAAATAATGGTCTGATTCTCAAAAAAACCACTTTTTTTAAGTGCTTTGATCAGATCGATATGGCCGGGATAGCGCAGTGTTTTTTCGGCCATAAAGTCTGCTTTAAGCGTATGCACAAGTGTTCTGAGGCCGTCGCTGTTGAAGGCTTCGAGTGTTCCAACATGATCAAAATCAACAAATTCTGCATCTGAAAGAGCCTCTTTCGAAACCAGACAGCCGTTTTCGATCAAACGGGCCGGACGGGTATATTCTTCGATTACGTCGTTGGGCGAGAACACAGCTTTGTATTGCCACGGAAGTTTTCGTTCAACCGGAAGACCGCCCACATAAATGATGAGTTTATCGAGCTTTTGGAGCGCAGCAGCAGCATAACCACTCAACAAATGACTCATTCCCGGCGCAACCCCCATATCGCACACCACCACCGCTCCGCTTTGCCTGGCTGCTTCGTCAAGACTGAGCGGGTCTTCGGGATAGAATGCAATATCCACCACAGGCTTGCCCAAACTGATGAGTGCACGCAAACATTCGTAGCCCATGAAACCGGGCACAGCATTGATAAAGAGGTCGTAAGACTTTGCTGTCTCTAACCAGTTTTTCGGTTCGCGCAAATCGCATACCAGACAAGATGCCGCTGTCCCTTCAAACAGAGTAGGAAAACTGGGGTTGATGTCGGCAATGCCAACTTCAAATTCATTGTGCTTGAGGAGGTCGAGTGCCATGGGCCGACCAATCAAGCCGGCGCCGAGAATAAAGACTTTTTTTGCCATCTTTTAGGTTTTTGTCAAAGGTAAGGAATTCCCAAAACGACCAGCTCAATCTTGCCTGCTTTTTATTTCTGCTACCAGCTTGCGCGGCTGAGTGGCGATTTTTTGCGACATCGCAACGCCGCTAATGACCAGAAGCATGCCCATCCATTGCTGTGGCAGCGGTGTTTCGCGCAGCACCAAAATGCTGAATATGGCAGTAAAAACGGGTATCAGGTTGGTATAGATGTTGGCTTTGGCAATACCCAAACTTTTTACCGAATGGGTAAAGAATACGAAAGCGAGCGAACTTGAGAAAATACCCAAAAGCAACACCGGCAAAGCAAACTCAGCCGTAAATGTGAAGGCTGCTATGCTTTCGTGCTCCTTTAAAAGTGCTACCGGGATAAAATAAAGGATGCCAATCATGTTCTGAATCCACACAATCGTGATGGGGCTGTATAGTTTGGTGAGTTTTTTGAGAAGGATGCCATAAACAATTGATGAGGCAACGGCCCCAAACAGATAGGCCACACCCCAGGGGCTGGCAGCAAGGCTGAAGTTGCCGTCAACCAGCATGATGATGACCCCGGCAAATGAAATCCCGATGCCGGCCACATTTAGCCTGCTCAGTTGTTCTGAAAGAAATATCCGGGCAAAAAGCGGCGTAAAAACGGGTATTGTGGCGATAATCACGGCGCTTATGGTGGGCGAAACGAGTTGTAAACCATGACTTTCACCCATGAAATACAGGAAAGGGTTGAAAAAAGCCGACATTAAAAACAACGGGATGTGTCTGTAGGCTATTTTCTCCATCCTTTTAAGGATCAGCAAAAGCACCATTAGAAAAAACCCGGAAATCAACAGTCTGATAACCAGTATGGAAGCGGGTTCAAGGTGTTGAAACAACTGTTTCATCCAAATGTAGGATATGCCCCAAATGCCCATGGCGGCAACAGCACTCAGATGTGGAAAGCGTGAAAACTTTTGTAGCATGCGGCTTTTAAAGCCTGCAAAATTACCGCTTTTGATGCGCAATAAAGATGTTGCCTGATTCTTTTTAGGTGATGAGTGTAACTTTCTGGTGAATACTACGTCTTTCTTTTATCAATTTAAACCTTTAAAAAATGATCACAAAAACTTCACGCATCTCTATGGCAGTGTTTATGCTGCTGATGATGTTTCAATTGTTCAGTGCATGCACTTTTGCCGGCCCTTTTGGAATCAAAGGCAGCGGCGTGGTAGCCGAAGAAACCAGAAACGTGAACGATTTTACGGCCCTTGATGTGAGTGGTGGTTTCGAAGTTATTCTTAGTCAGGGAAGTACGCAAAAAGTGGTGATAGAAGCCGATGACAACCTTATGAAAGAAATCATCACCGAGGTGAGGGGCGGGGAGTTGAATATCTATACCCGTGACAATGTACGGCCAAAATCAAAAATGGTGGCCCGCATCACCTTTGTGAAACTCGAAGACATCGAAATCAGTGGGGCCGTAAACATCAAAGGCAACGGCCAGCTCACTTTCGACCGGCTTGGCCTGGATGGAAGCGGTGCTTCTGAAATCGAGCTTGAAGCCAATGTCCGCAACCTGTCGGCCGATTTAAGCGGAGCTTCAACACTGCGGCTGAAAGGAAATGGCGGTACTGTGAGCATCGAGTGTTCGGGAGCTTCAAAATTGCACCTGTCCGATTTCATCGTGTCGGAAATGAGCCTCGATCTTAGCGGCGCCAGCAATGCTCATGTGTATGTGACCGACAAACTTTCGGTGGAGGCGAGCGGCGCTTCTGATATCAGGTACAAGGGCGATCCTAAAATCTATACAAACACAAGTGGTGCAGCTTCGGTGAAGCGCGTCGACTAAGTAACAGAATTTGAATTATATATGACATGCATCATGTGCTGTGGTGCATGTCATTTTTTTTTCATTGCCTGCAATGATGTCACAGGATGCGCTGCGTTTTTAAACGACTGCAAATGCACCTTCACGGTTCCCACTTTTATTTTTGCTTCAATCATCACCGGAATCCGGTTGGCATCGTCAGTCACCCAAACCATAATACGTTCTCTGGCAGCGAACATGGTTCCTTTTTCAACCGCGGTGCTGAAGCGCAGACAGCTGAAGCGCAGCCCTCCAGGGGTTGTCAGGGTGTCGCTACCCTCAAAAAGGATGGGTAATCGTGTAACTTTGTGGTCCATAAGTACCAATATATCAAATACATCCATTATTTTCATCTGGCTAAAATCGAGCGATCGGGCGCGATAGGCAGCTGTCAGTACATCGGTTGTCTGTTCCGGAATTTGTATAACCGCATTCAAATCGGCTTTTCCTGTTTCACTGGCTTGAATGGCAAGTTGCCCATTTGATGGATCAAATGTATAGGCATTGAAAACCTCGTGGCCTCCTTCGCTTGTGCGCCTGTAAAAGAAACGTGGCTGCAATGGGTTGGCAAAGGTGTAAACTTCGAATGTATCACGCACACGAAAAAGCCAGTCGAGGTGCTTCAACGAAGTTCCTGTGCTCAAAAAGTGCCAGCTGTCGTGATGTGTTTCGTCACCCTTTTTGGCCTCAAAACTGACGAAGCCGGCATCGATCCATATGAGGCCCCAATGGTATGAAACGAGGTATTCCAGCTTTTCGTCATTCCCAAAAGGGATGCTCTTTGTGTGTTGCTGCTGAGAAAATACGGGCTTCAAAAGAAACAGAGCGCAACATCCTATTAACAGACAATGGACATGCTTTTTAAAAACCTGTCGCATCTTCAAATGGGGTAGGTGCGAATGCCAAAGATGCTTGTTCCAATGCGTACATTGGTCGAGCCTTCTTCAATGGCCAACTGAAAGTCGCCCGACATGCCCATTGATATTTCATGAAATGACGCTGAATCAGCGAAATATGTTGATTTTAACCATTCAAACAGGTTTCTTAGCCTGCGAAACTCTGAACGAATGGTTTCGGTATGATCAGTATAGGTGGCCATGCCCATCACCCCACAAATTTCAACATGATTGAGTTGCTCTGTTTTTACCGCTGTCATGAGTTCAGCGGCTTCTGTTTCGTCGAGGCCAAATTTGGTTTCTTCGCTGGCAATGTGAAACTGAAGCAAAACACGGATAATGCGCTTGTTTTTTTGGGCTTGCCGATTGATTTCGCGCAATAGCTTCAGGCTGTCAACCGATTCGATGATGTGCACAAAGGGTGCAATGTACTTCACTTTGTTGGTTTGCAAATGCCCGATGAAATGCCATTGAATGTCGTTGGGCAACAATTCGGCTTTGGTGGTTAATTCCTGAACTTTGTTTTCGCCAAAGCAGCGCTGACCGGCTTCATAGGCTGTTTGCAAAGCGCTGACAGGCATGGTTTTCGAAACCGCAACCAGGCGCACATGCGATGGGATGAGCAAGCGGATGTTTCGAAGGTTTTCGGAAATAGACATTGCTTTGGGTTTTTGTTGACAGCAGGGCAAAAATAAGGATTTTCGGAATGAGGCAGGCTCTTGAATGCATGCCATTATTATTCACTGTCCTCGCGCTTGTCTCGGATGGATTGCTGGAAAGCTGTCGTGATTTGATAGGCTTGGTTTTTATTTGACCGAAAAGATATTTCAATGGTTGTTTATGTTAACAATCAGAATATCAATAATTTAATGAAATAAGGACGCTTCGTATTGAGGCTTCAATGAGGAGTGTACGCCTTAGCCTTGGTTGAAAATTGGCTGCATGCTTGCCAGAATGACTAATTTTGCTCCAATTAATAAATGCGATGAAGTATCTGACCCTCTCACTCATTCGGATATTGGTTTTTTGGATGTTTTTTTTCTTTGTGTTAAGGATGGTGTTCGTTGTATATCACCTTTCATTCATACGTCTTGAAAACATACCAACCGGTGAGGTGGTGATGGCATTTGTGAAATCATTGAAGCTCGACCTGAGCACAGCCTCATACATTGGCCTGCTGTCTTTTGTGTTGTTGTGCGTTTTTCTGGTCGTGAAACAGCGATGGCTGCTTGGCCTGCTCAAGCTCGTTCAATGGGTTATCATTGGCCTCACGGCCCTTGTAGTGAGCAGCGAGCTGGGCTTGTATTCCGAATGGAAATCAAAACTGTCGGCCAAAGCACTGGCATATCTTGCACATCCTCAGGAAGTTTGGCAAACAGTTTCTTTCGCGCAATTTACGATGCTCTTAGTGGTTTGGATGTTGCTTAGTGCAACCGGTTGGTACATGTATCGGCTCATTGTGGATCGCTACACTGATCAAAAAACCCCATCCTCAGCTTCGTCCCTGCTTGCCTCACTTTGGTTGGTCCCGGCTTTGTTTTTGGGTGCGCGCGGTGGCCTGTCGGCTATCCCGGTAAGTGTCAGCTCAGCCTATTACAGCAAGTTTTCGCTGATGAATGCTGCCTCGGTGAACAGCCTCTACAACATAGGTTTCAGTTTGCTCAACGCATCGCGCATTGACAAAACCAACATTTTTGCATCACTCGATGACCAGAAAGCCCGCCAAATGGTGGCCGGTTTGCACAAAATACAAGAAAGTACCACGCCCGTACTGCTACAAACAAACAGGCCAAACATTGTGGTTTTATTGCTCGAAAGCTGGTCGGCCGACCTCATCGAAAGCCTTGGTGGCGAGCCTGGTATCACACCTTTTTTCAAAGAATTGGAAAAAGAGGGCTTGCTTTTTACTGCTTTTTATGCCAACGCCAACCGTTCGCAGCAAGCCATTGGCTCTTTGTATGGTGGTTTGCCCGGGATACCACTCACAACCATCAGCGACCATCCTGACAAATACAATGCGCTGCCCTCTTTGTCGAAGACCCTTCGGCAGGTCGGATATCAGTCGGCATTTTATTTTGGCGGGCAACTGAATTATGGCAACATTCTTTCTTACCTGATATCGAACGAGCTGGATGTGATTGTGGAAGGCAAAGACTTGCCGGAATCGTTGCCACGCGGCAGATTGGGTGTGCATGATGGTTTTATGCTTCCATGGGCAGCTGAGCAAATGTCGGCATTGAAACAGCCTTTTTTTGCCACTCTTTTCACACTGAGCTCGCATGCGCCCTACGACTATCCGATGGAGCAGGTGATTACCTGGCCGGAGATTGAAAAACCATTCGTAAACGGTGGTCATTACACAGATAAAGCTTTGGCGGCTTTCTTTGATCATGCCCGTCAAAAAGACTGGTATGCCAACACCTTGTTTGTTTTGATGGCCGATCACAGCAAAAACTCATACCGCAATCACCCGCTCGAGAGCTTTGAATACCACAAAATTCCACTGCTCTTGTATGGCCCCGTGCTGAAGCCGGATTATCGCGGGCAACAAATACATGTGATCAGTGGAAACACCGATGTTCCGGCCACGCTGCTCAAGCAGCTCGACATGCCGGCAACCGCCTTTCCATGGAGCAAAAATGTGTTGGCGAGTTCCTATCAACCCTTTGCATATTTTGAGCTCAACGAGGGAATGGGCTGGAAAACGCCTGAAGGGGAATTTGTTTGGAACAAGTTCACGGATTCGTTCTATAAGAACACCTTTGATCCTGTAAATCAAGCTGATGAAATAATAAAAGGGAAAGCCTACCTGCAGGTTTTGTATGGCGATTTTTTAAGTTATTGAATCAAGCCTTGCCATTCCACTCATCAAAAAACTGATTCAGAAATTGAACCATGAATGCGTGGCGTTTCTCGGCACGCTGTTTTCCCGCCGGGGTATTCATCAAGTCTTTCAATAGCAAAAGTTTCTCGTAGAAATGCTGTATTGTTGGTGCTTTGCCTGATTGGTAAGCAGTGCTTTTTGCACCTAATATCAAAGGCTCTGAAGGATTATAGAATGGCCGTCCCTTATATCCTCCAAAGCTAAAGGCCCTTGCCACACCGATAGCTCCCATCGAATCGAGCCGGTCGGCATCCTGAACAATCATGAATTCAATGCTTTTTGCTCCATCGAATGACGATGATTTGCGAAACGACATATTGCCGGTGATAAACTCAACCGCATCCTTCACTTCCGGAGCCAAATCCTGGCTTTGCAGAAATTTGGAGATAAGTCTTGGCCCTACAGTTTCATCGCCTTCGTGAAACTTGGCATCCCCCACATCGTGCAGCAGGCTTGCAAGCGCAACGATTGTCCGGTCTGCCTGCATTTCGTTGGCCATTTCCATTGCAGTGGTGTAAACCCTTTCAACGTGGGCAAAATCATGCCCGGCTTCGGCATTGCTCAGGTGGGCCTGCACAAAATCTCTGGTTGCCTGTATATGCTTGTCCGGTTGAATCATGCTTCAAGGTATTCGATGATGGGTTTAAGTTTGAGAGCCTGGTTTCCATTCACCATGAGTGGAGCGGGATGCGCCGGAGGCTGACCAAATGCGAGATAGCTCAGCCAGATGTGTTCAACATACCATTCGGGCTCATAACCCCAACGGTTGTCCCTGGCTTTGCGCCGGCTGAAGGTGTTGTAGTCCAATGTGATAAATATACTTTTATCAAAAAGCTGAACCGTTTTCAGGTGCCAGAATACCATCAGTCCTTCAGCAATAACTAGGTCGTTTTGTGTGTTTTCGGCTTTTATGGCCTGGTAGAATTTTTCGTGGTCGATGCTGTCGGGATGTTCCCAGTCAACGTGATTTCTTACAGTAGGTATGTTTTCCACGGCTTTCACAAAATCGTCCTGACAAAGCAGGGCCACTCGCTTTTGCGCATAGAAATCTCTGAGTTGCCGGGCCAGGCTGGTCTTGCCGGCATTGCTTGCTCCTCCGATGGCAACAATCATGATCGTTGATTATTCTTCATCAGGTTCATACACATATTGCAGTGCGCCAATATCGGGTGCAGCCGTGCGCAACACTCCATGCAAATCGTAGGGAATATCGGCAGCAATTTCGATTTTACCCTTGCCAATCAGCGGTGAAAGTGTGTCGGGCCTGTAGTCAAATGCCTCATAATCTTTCAGAAGCGGATCTTCGTTGA
>CAZBMR010000055.1:0-1141 GCA_964492695.1 uncultured Lentimicrobiaceae bacterium | reverse complement strand
TTGTAAAAAAGTGCCGGAACATTGCGGATGCCATAGGTCCAATAGTTTGCTATGGTGCTGTGCATGAAGCGATAAGCGCCACCAGCGGTGAGTGCCGCCGCATAACTGCCACAGTTGGCAATCACCACATTACTTGCGTCAATGGCATACAGCCGGCCAAGGATGCCAATGCCACTGTGGTTTTCGATCACGGTATTGCTGATGTTGAGCTGGTTTTGGGTGGGAGATAAAAACGATTCAGCCTGCAATCCAATGAAACCATTCCGGATGATGGCATGGTGTATTTCGTGGTTTGCACCGGCGCGGGCTTCCATCAGCCAAATCCTGTCCCATTGCCCGGGTATGTTGCGATAGTCCGGGTCAAGGCGATCACCCTGAAATATAACAGGCTGTTCCTGAGTTCCTTCCACTTTTAAAACTCCGTCCACATAAGCCCACAGGCCTGATTTATCGTGGAAATGAACGCGTGCACCTGCATCAATAATCAGGGTGCCATACGAATTAATGAGGGCATAACCGTAAATCACCCAGGGCTTTTCAGCCGTCCAATGCACGGTTTCGTTGCTGTCGGCCACGATTTTAAATTTTGGAAATCCGTTAACCACCTGATCTGCAATAATATAATTGGCATTTTGACCCCAGGCAACCAATTTCACAGATTGTTCATTGCCGTTGGTTGAAAAGTGTAAATCTTCCTCCACCACAAAGGGGTTGTTGTCGCTTGTAGGGTCGATGGTGGCTTTCACCAAAACAAAGAGGCTGTCGTTTGCAGCAAGCTCCACATTGCTCAGTTCGTTTCCTGACAAGCCATCCACATTCATCTTGAAAACAGCCTGATCTGTATTTCCAAAACTGATGCTGCTGATGTTGATCCGTTTATTGCTTTTGTTATATACCATGAGGCGCTTTGTTATGCTACCCACGCTGGTGAAAACGGTGTCGAAAACAACAGAATCAGTTGAGAATGAGAGTTTGATATTGGGATCTGTATCAATCACATCTTCTTTTCGGCATGCAGCAAGCAGGCTGACGAATGCGAAAAGCAAAAAAAGCATCTTTGAGAATGTGTGTTTCATCAAGCGCAACGTATAGTACAAAGGCAATCTGCGGCAAAGTTAATCAACTAAGCATTAGCGCTGAA
>CAZBMR010000054.1:18006-20078 GCA_964492695.1 uncultured Lentimicrobiaceae bacterium | reverse complement strand
TGAACGCTGGTTCTGGCAGGATTGGGTGAAATCGTGATTTCTTTTGTAGAAAGTTGCTCATTTTCGCCCACATAGGTAGAGATCACCACGTTGTCGATGATCAACGGATTGCCATAAAAACTCACGGTTTCGAAGGCGATGCGCACATTGTCCAATCCGGCAAAGGCACTCAGGTCGAGCGTGTTGCAGGGCGCACCCCAACCTTGTCCGCACCAGTCGTCGGCCGTTTGAGGTATAAATACTTCACTGGTAGGATGTTGGGTGGCAAAGTTACCAGATCCGTTTTCGCCCCAGGCAGCCAATCGTTGCCAGGTGAGGCCACAGTCGGTGGAAGCCAGCACAATGAGTGAGTCGCTGACCTGGGTGTAGGCGCTGTTTTGTGCATAGGCATGTTCAAAACTCAGGTAGGCACTGCTGAGGCCTGACAGGTTGAGGGGCATGCTAACGAGGCGGTCGCGCTGATTGATGGCAAAATACTCCCTGAAGTTGATGCCTGCAGCCTTGCTGCTTCCATTTCCTGACACATCAAACAAGCCCCAGGTGATGTCTTCGTCGGGGTTTTCAACTTTCCATGATCCCTGGCTCAGCGTATTGCTTTCGAAACCTTCGGCCAGATATCCGGCGGTGCTGCCCACCCAGACAAGGTTCTCCTCGGTAATGCTGCTGCTGCCATAGCTGTTGGAGGCTTGCAGGCCAACGGTATAACTTCCCAATGCATTGAACTGAACCACAGGATTTTGACTGCTAGCCGAAGTTCCTTCAAGATAGGTCACACTGTTGGGGCTGAACGACCACTGCCAGTTAGCAGGCAAGCCTGTGGAAGCATCGCTGAAGGAGATGGCATCGCCGATGCAAGCCCTGTAAACTCCGGGCCTGATGGCAGCTTGCACCTGGCCCGGGAAGTCGACCCTGAAACTCATGGTTTCGCCGATGGCGGAAATTTCGGAGATGTAAACACCACCCGGACCGCCATTTTGCAGGTAAGCGTTCGGATTGGTATAGTCGTTGAAGGCGGTGCGTCCGTAGTTTTCGGCAAACACGGCATTGTTGAGGCTGCCACTGTTGGTGTTGGTGCCGTCAGGTCTGAAGAGATAAACTTCGTCAGGCGGACCACCGGCGTTGCCATTGCCTGCACTTGGGTTGATGCGGTAAATGAGCAGCCCTGATTTAGAGAGTGTACCATCGAAAGTGCCTTCCTTTTTGCGGTATTCGATCACAAAGTATTCAGAGGCGGAGTTGAGCGAATGAATACGAAAAGCGTTGTTGCCTTCAATTTGCTGGGGGTTAAGCGTATAGGTCCCGCTTTCTGTAATCCAGGGAATATCGTCGATCCATCCCCCATATTTCATTTTCATGAAGGCATTCATATGCTGCGGCGGATTGTTGTTGCTGGCCATAAAGTCCCATGCACCCACCGGGTCAATGGTGGTGTCTTCGTATCGGTAAAGGTCGGGGGCGCTGAGGCTGTGAAACATTTCATGACACAACACGCCTACGCCACTCCCGTTGAGCGAGGTTTCGAGCTGAAAATTGAAATCGTACACCCGCTTGCCATTGATGAACACATTCTGGGTGTAAAGACTCCAGCGATGAGGCCAAAGCAGTGTGGACCAGGCTGTTGGGCCACCCCTGACGATAAACACCACATTGTCCACATTGCCATCGTTGTTGTAGTCGAGATCGATGTTGGTTGGCACAGGCGAGTTAAGATTGACCCAGGTGACAGTGTTGGCAAGCAGGGTGTGTTCGCGCTGGGTGCGTTGTGAGTCGTTGGTATAACCATCGGGATTGGTCACCGCATTGTAGGGCATGTAATAGCTGCGTGGGTGACTGTCCTGATAAGACCGGATGATGTTGTCGGGCGATTTGGGGTAGAAGGTGGAGGGCAGGTAAAGCTGACCATAAGAGACCTCCTGAAAATAATTCAGCATGGAGCTGGCATTGGGGGCAGTGGAATTGAAGCGGTTGAAGTTGATGGTGGTGTCAGTGTCGAACTCCTCCTGATCGCTGAAGCGGATATACATCACCAGGTTGTTGAGCGTGCCGGCAGATTTTCCTGATCTGTTTTCGGG
>CAZBMR010000054.1:15911-17906 GCA_964492695.1 uncultured Lentimicrobiaceae bacterium | reverse complement strand
TATACATCACCAGGTTGTTGAGCGTGCCGGCAGATTTTCCTGATCTGTTTTCGGGGATGGCAAAGTTGAATTCCTGCTCAAGTTGCTGCCGACGGGCCTTCATGCGCGAAGCAGGGATGTTGATGCCGGGTTGAAGGCCGAGGCTTCGCGGGTTGTCCTTCCCGGGTATCAGACTTGTTGGTATAAGCTGGTCGCCAGACCTTTGTGCATAATAATAAAAGCCATCAGCATCACTTTGAATGATGGTAAAGTTCTGGGCGTCGTGCAGCCAGTTATAAAACTCGTCGCCTGTGGCGAAACAATTTAAAACTGTTTGATCGGGCTGAACCACTGTGACAGGTTCGTTGGTGAGCCAGGCGGCATGGCTGGTGCTGAACTGAAAAAGTCCGGCCAGGACAAAAATTAAAGCCAATACGTGGGTACGAATATTCATGCGCATGTGTGTGTTGATGCAGTTTGCAAATATAACATGCTACAACATATACGACAGAGATTTTCGCTTTTTATGAGGTATTGACGGAGTTTGAAAGCTCTGCCCGTCTGAATGGTTGAAAAACACCGTGCTTATTTGCTCAATTTTCACGACTTTTGCAGCTTAAAAAAAATTATTTTATTTATTTAGAATTATGAAACCTTTTCTTTCGATCACGCTCAAAGCCCATTTGGTTTTGTTGATGATTTTTTCAGCCATGATAAATCCCTCCAGATTAAGTGCACAAACCTGGGAGGATTTGGACAGTGGCACCGACTACATCCTGTTCGACCTTAGTTTTCCTCTAGGCCAAAGCACTGTAGGCTATGCAGCTGGCATGCAATATACCTGGGATGCTGAGGGCATCGTCATCAAAACGACAGATGGCGGCGACACCTGGACCACAGTTTTGAGTGGACCTGACCAGCAAGGTATTGAGGCAATTTGTTTTGTTACGCCTGAAAAGGGTTTTGTTGCCGGTTGGAACGATTATTTTGCACGCACCGAAGATGGCGGCCAAACATGGATACCCATGAATGTTGGCAATGACAACTGGTTTTTTCTGGATATGGATTTTTACGATCTTCAGCACGGAGCAGCACTAGCCGCGTTAAACAGTGGCGGAGTGGCGGTGTATGTGACTGCAGACGGGGGCAATAGCTGGCAAAGCTCTGCAGTGATCGATCAGATGCTCTTTGACCTTGCGTATGCAAATGCTACCACGCTCTATGCGGCAGGTTCGAACGAAACTGTTTTGAGATCAACTGATGGTGGGTTAAGCTGGTCCGTGGCCTATGCGGGCAATCAGGGCAGGTTTTTGATGGGTATCGACTTCAAGGGAAATTTTGGCGTTGCCGGAGGAGAAGACGGGAAAATCCTTTATACCACCACCGGTGGGCTAAACTGGAATTCATGGGCGACCGGCTATCACAACTTCGAAGCTGTTCATGTGTTCAATGCCGACAGTGCTTACGTGGGCGGCACAGATGAAGATGTGTATAAAACCACAGATAGTGGGGCAAGCTGGACGATCGAAGACAATGCCCCGGGCGAATCGCATATTTATAAAATCAAGTTTACCGACGACCATACAGGCTTTCTGTGTGGCAGTCAGGGCATGCTCAAGCGCAAGGCAGCACCTGCAAACCCCCTTATGGCGGATTTCACGGCCGACAACACCCAGGTTTGTACAGTGAGTCCGGTACAGTTTTTTAATCAATCCACAGGCCAGATCGAAAGCTACAGCTGGACTTTTGAGGGCGGTGTTCCTGAAACATCGGCCGAAGCCAACCCAGTCGTTTACTTTCCAACACCCGGACAATACGATGTGGCCCTTACGGTGCATGCCGGCCTGCAGCAGCACACCGTGGTGAAAGAAAACTACATCGAATCGCTGCTGTGCGAGGGTGTTGAGGAGTTTGGACAAGCCGGGCTGAGCCTGCAACCAAATCCGGCAAAAAATGAAGTCCGCATCACCGGCCTGAATCCCGGCACGCATACTGCCGTGGTGACTGACGCCAGTG
>CAZBMR010000054.1:0-15811 GCA_964492695.1 uncultured Lentimicrobiaceae bacterium | reverse complement strand
CGCATCACCGGCCTGAATCCCGGCACGCATACTGCCGTGGTGACTGACGCCAGTGGCAGGCAGGTGCTGCTTTGCCCCATTGTGGAAGACAAACTGGATGTCTCAGCATTGCATCCCGGGCTTTACTTCCTGACAATCCGTTGGGCAGAACAGTCGAGAACCGAAAAACTACTGATCAGGTAAAACCCGTTTCTGACCATAGAAATAATAAATTTGAAAGTCTGCCCCTGAAGGCGGACTTTTTTTCATGTTTTATCGCTTTTGAGGATGATGCGCAGGGCCGAGTTTTTGGTGGTGTAGGCCCATGCCCAGTTGATGAAGATGATCAGCTTGTTGCGTACACTTAAAATGAGCATCAGGTGCAAAAACATCCAGATAATCCAGGCAATGAAGCCCTGCATTTTGACAAACGGAAGGTCAACCACTGCCTTGTTGCGACCAATGGTGGCCATTGTACCAAGGTCGGCATATTCATATTCCGTGAGGGGCTTGCCCGACTGCATACTTTTAAGGTTTCGCGACAGGTTTAATGCCTGATTGATGGCCACATTGGCCACCTGAGGATGTCCGCGCGGATATTTGGGGGTTTCCATCAAACACTGATCGCCCAAAACAAACACCTCCACATGGCCCGGCATCTGGTTGAAACGGTTTACCCTGATGCGGTTTCCGGCGGCCATGGCCTCGTCAGGAATGCCTTTCAGGGTGTTTGCGATGACGCCTGCAGCCCATATTACCGATTTTGTGGGTATGGCTTCACCATTTTTCAACTGCAGGGTAGTGCCGTCATAGGCCGCAACCATGGTGTTTGCAATGACCTTCACACCAGTGTTTTCCAAATACTTGCGGGAGTAGTGGCGCGCATTCTCACTCATGTTGTTAAGTGTGTTGGGGCTGCCTTCCACCAGAATGATGTTCAGCCGCGAGAAATCAATGCGGTGGTAGTCTTTGGGCAGGATGGTGTTTTTGATTTCGGCAAATGCCCCTGCCAGCTCAACGCCCGTTGGGCCGCCACCCACAATGACGATGTTATTCAAGGCCTCCTTTTCCTCTTCGTTGCTGGTGATGATGTCTTCAAACACCTGCAGGATGTGGTTTCGGATGGAGATAGCCTCGAAAGTGGTTTTGAGCGAAAGGGCATGGCGTTCGATGCCCTCGTTGCCAAAATAATTGGTCTTGCAGCCCAAAGCAAGCACCAGGTAGTCGTATGGAAACGGCCCGATACGGGTGTGCAGGCATTTGTTTGGCAGGTCCACTTCAAGCACCTCGGCCAGCCTGATTTTGACATGTTTCTTTTTCCTGAAAATATAACGCAATGGAAAAGAGATACTTGAAGGCTCAATTTGCGAAGTCGCCACCTGATAAAACAAGGGTTGAAACTGGTGAAAGTTGAGTTTGTCGATGATGGTGACGTCGAAATAGTTCGGATCGAGGTTGAGCGCCAGCTTGATGCCTGCGAAACCGCCCCCCGCAATGATGACTTTCTTTAGATCTTTATGTTGCATATAATTGTTATCGTTTTTCGGTTTCCATAGCAGTAATTTGGCCGATTTGTTGTGTGAAAACATTAACAACTGTATGGAGTTTTTGTTTCATGGCCGCAATCTGAAATGAAACCTTTATTTTTGGCGGTAAATAAAACCGAAGATGAAAAGATTGTTATTTGGGTGCATGTTGATGATCATGACACCATTTATGTTGAATGCCCAACTCAGCGGCATTCGTCTTGTGCCATCGGCAGCCTATCCCGACATGCAGGCCGTGGCCGATTCGTTGAATTTGCATGGTGTTAGCGAAGGCGGCATCTTCTTTCAAGTGGCAGGCAACAGTGTGTTTGAAACCGCACCGCTTTCCATCACAGCCACAGGCACAGCCACTTCGCCCATTACCATCGGCTGGGATGGCGCAGGCGTCAAGCCTGTGATGGCTGTGTCGGGCACTGCCGCGGCCAGCGAAGCAGGGCTGATGCTTAAAGGCACAGATTACCTGACGCTCGATGGCATCAGCATCACCAATCCCGATGGCAACCTTGATTATGGCATCTGGATAACCAATGAGTCGGCCACCAACGGTGCACAACACAATCTGGTGAAAAACTGCCACATCACACTCAACAAACTCAACCCCATGCAAGCCATCGGGGTGTATGTTGCTCCCTCGTTTACTGCAACCACCCTTGAAGGCAACAACCATTATAACTTGTTTCACAACAACGTGTTGCAAAATATGACCATCGGATACAGTTTCGATGGTTCAAACAGCACCACCTCACTCATGGGTGTGGGCAACGAGGTGGCCAGTGTGGAAGGTGGCCAAAGCATCATCGAAGACCTTGTGATGGCCGGGCTGTTGATCGATGATCAAAATGGTTTCAGGCTGCATGGCACCACCATCCGCAACCTCGTGCGCACCGGCACCGGCACCACCGCACCGGCCGGCATCTCCACCATCAGCGGCAACCCCAGCGCTACTTTGGACAATCCTTTTATATTCACCGACAACGAGATCTACTATCTGAGCAGCTCGTTCACCAGCATATTTGGCACCTATTTCAGCGCACGCAAGGCCACTTATCACATTTCGGGCAACCTGATCTACGGCGTGAGTGCGACAGGCGGAGGTGGCAACACAGCCGATGGCATTGCCGTGATAGGCACAGATATCATCGCTTATATCTACAACAATATGGTGGCAGCCATCGAAGCCCCCGCCTCTGCAGTGAGTGGGAATGCAGCCACACGCGGCATCAATGTGCGCACATTTTTAGAGGCATATGTATATCATAACACCGTTTTGCTTAACTATGCTGCCACCAATCTGGCGCATCAGTCGGCTGCCTTTATCATCTACAACAACAGCGATCCGGTGGAGATGCGCAACAATATTTTCGTGAATAAAACCAGCTTTCCCGAAGGAGCTACCGGAATAGGCGCAGCTTTTTACAAGCGCACCCCTGATCTTTCGAATGTGAGTGCTGCCAGCAACAACAACCTCTATTATTCCGGCACGCCATCGGCCAACAACGTAATTTTTTACGGCCACAACTCCAGTGCGCCGGCCATCGACCAAACACTTGAAGCTTATCAGCTGCGGGCCGCTACCTTCGATCAGCAGTCCTACACCGAAGATGTGCCATTTGTTTCGGAAATCGACCTGCATGTGCAACCGCTTGCCAATACCCTCGTGAGGGGAAATGCAGTGCCTGTGAATACACCCATTGTTGTGGATGTTGATTTTGATGGCACCCTGCGCGATGGCACCACGCCCGATATTGGTGCTGATGAGCTGGCAAACCCTTTTCCCGCCGCCGGTCAGGCTCCCGTTCCGGCAAATGGCAGCACCGGCGTTTTAATTGAGCAGCCAAGTCTGCATTGGAGCTATCTTTCTGATCCTATGTACCTTGATCCGGTGGCTTTCAAAGTATATTTCCATACCTCGCCCGATTTCACCGGCATTGAACCCCTTGCCATCGTTCCATTCGTTGCAGGCACTGAGGACTACCAAAGCCCGCTGACGACCCTGAACTATGAAACCAGCTATTACTGGAAGGTTGTTCCCACGCTCGATGCAACGAATGGGCCTGACGCACAAGGCGTTGAAACATGGATGTTTACAACGGAATCGTTTGTTTTTCCATTTCCAAATACCGCTTTCAATCCCTGGCCCGACGGAACAACAGCAGTAATGGTTGATCTGGCTCACCTGCAATGGGATTTTAACGCCCTGACAGGATACACGGTTCCGGCTGGCTTCAAAGTGTATCTTTCAACAAACGAACTTCCTTCGGCCGAAGACCTCATCGGATGGGTTCCCTACACAGCGGGCGTAACCACTTTTCAGGCGCTCAACAGCCTGACACCCCTCAACCACAATACCACCTATTACTGGAAAGTTGTTCCAACGGCTGATGAAATAAACGGACCTGATGCTGAGGGCGTTGTGGTTTGGTCGTTCACCACCGAGCTGGTTCAGTTTCCTTCCAACGCTTCCAACCCGAGCCCCGAAACAGGCGGTGTTATCAGGTTGGGCAATGCCCTGGAAGTGCTATTTGAATGGGATTTAATTCCCGATCCCGACCATGTGTTGCCCAATTCCTTCAAAGTGTTTGCTGCAGCCGACACCAACAGTGCCTATTGGACCAACCCCGTTGGCTTTGTGAATTATGAGGCCGGGGTGAATCACTACAGTCTGGAGCTGCTCGACAGCCCGAATTTCGACTACACTTTTGGTGTGCCAAACTACTGGAAGGTGGTGCCGACCACCGCCTTGCCAGCGGGCATGGATGCACAAAATGTTCAAACCTGGAACTTCCACTTTGATGAATATGTGGGCATGAGTACCCAACACCCCAAGCTGTTTCCGGTGCACCCCAATCCGGCGGCAGATCACATTCGCATTAGCCTTGCCGAGGGAAACTTGTTCAACCTGCGCATCTTCACAACCGAAGGCAAAGAGATTCATCGCCTGAACGCATTGCAAAATGGTCAAAGTGTTGACCTGTCGTCAATTGAAGATGGTGTTTACTATTTGCAAATTGAAACGACCAATGCAAACTTTACCCAAAAGCTGGTTGTTCGCAAATAGATGACATTCAAAAACACTGGAAAGCCTGCCATTGATGGCAGGCTTTTTTTTGTGCTGAAAAACCAGCTGAAACACCCACCGGTGTTGACATTCGTTGTACTTTAGCAGGTTCAAGATATATTCAATATGAAATTTTTCCATTTCTTTCGAAATACAGCCAATACCCTGACCTTTTGGCTGAGCCTGATGGCTGTAGTTTTTACCATACAGCTTCCTGCACAAACCTACGACACCATTTCCAACTGGGATGGCATCACCCAAAACTGGTATTTTTCGCAGGGCAGTGGTTTGGTGGTTTTCAACCCTTCGCCTGACGCTGTCAATTCCTCAGCTCGCTGCCTGAAAGTGGTGACCACGAGCTGGGAGTGGGATCATTTCAGCTACGAACTGCCCGAACCCGTGAACTTTGATGCCTACCCGCGCTACAAGCTCAAGGTGCTCGCACCCTCCACGGGAGGCAGCGTGACGATGAAATTTGAAAACAGCAACAACAGCTATTTTCATGAAATTACGGCCACACCGACCCCTGGTGTGTGGACTGAACTCAGCTTTGATTTCACAGGGCTCTTTTACGACAACCTGACCCGTATGGTCATATTCTATGACTTTCAGGGCACAACAGCCTATAAAAACTGGTACTTTGACGATATCCTGCGTGAGGTTCCACAGTTTCCAGAATTTGAAAGCAACCTGCCCATCGTGGTGATCAACACCAACAATGTGCCTATTCCTGATGAGCCCAAAATTGGAGCCATGATGGGCATCATCAGTCATGAAGCGGGGGTGCAGAATCACTCGACGGACCCATTTAACCACTATAACGGACACATTGGCATCGAAACGCGGGGACAATCCACCCAAATGTTTCCAAAAAAAAGTTATGGTTTTGAAACGCGCGATGCGCAAGGTGAAAACCTGGATGTTTCGTTGCTTGGCATGCCCGAGGAGAACGACTGGATATTGTATGCGCCCTACACGGATAAGTCGCTGATGCGCAATATGGTAACTTTTGAAATGAGCCGCAGGATGGGGGAGTATGTCACCAGGACGCAGTATTGCGAACTGATTGTCAACAACGACTACAAAGGCATTTATGTGTTGGAGGAAAAAATCAAAAAAGACGAAAACCGCGTTGATATTGCCACCCTGAAACCGGACGAAGTATCGGGAGATGATCTTACAGGAGGCTATATCCTGAAAGTGGACAAGATTGACCCCGACTTTGTGATGGGCATCGAAGGATGGCGGTCGAATCCCACCCCACCCTACCCCAACGCCATGGACATCACCTTTCAGTATTACTATCCCGAGGCAGATGAACTGGTTGACGCACAACGCTATTATATAAAAAGTTACGTAACAACGGCCGAAAACAGGCTTACCTCGCCCGACTTTTCCGACCCCGATCAAGGCTATCAGAAATACTTTGATGTAGCCACCTTTATCGACCAGATGCTGTTGTGCGAGGTATCGAAAGAGGTGGACAAGTACCGCTATTCCACCTATTTCTATAAGCACAAAGACAGTGATGGTGGCAAATTGCATGCAGGTCCGGCCTGGGACTTCAACCTGGGATATGGCAATGTGGATTACTGGCCACCCGGCCTCGACATCAACGGATGGCTCTACGAAATGGTTGAACCCCACGACTGGAGCATCATGTTTTGGTGGAAGCGTATGATGGAAGACCCTTACTTCCATGCACTTGCACACACCCGCTGGCAGCAGCTGCGTCAGCAGCAATTCAGTCAGGCTTCCATTCAGGCAGTGATCGATTCCATCATCAACCACACCGCACAAGCGCGGGAACGAAATTTCGCCCGATGGCCCATATTAGGGCAATACGTCTGGCCCAACTACAACTGGTATGGAAACGACTATACTGATGAAGTGAACTATTTCAGAACCTTTCTTTTCAACCGCATGAACTGGATGGACAGCCATTTCGGCGAACCCCCCACTGTGCCGGGAGCCACCATCACCCCACAGGCCAACACCTTGCAGCTGAAGCTCTATGGTGATTATTTTGCCCATCCCCTGCTCGAAAAGTCGCACTTTACACTCAACAATGCCCCCAACGGATTGAACATCCAATCGGTGACCTATGTCGATGCCAACGAGTGCAACCTGCTCTTAAGCGGCAATGTGGCCAACCTCAACGCGTTGTCCGTGACGGTGTCGCATAAGGCCATCAACAGTTGGGAGGATGTGACGAGCAATACGCTTGCCACTGCGGGCACACCGGAGACCGACCCAACCAACAGGCTCAGGCTGTATTATGGCGAAGGAAAGCTTTGCCTTTCGGGACTGGAAGCATATGGCCGGGGCACACAGGCACAGCTATTTGATGCACAGGGAAAGTGCATTGCCACCCGCATTCTCGACGAGCAGTCGCAGCAACAATGGCCCATTGCGATTCCGGCTGGGGTTTATATGCTGCGCATTCCATTGAAAACCGCTGTCATCAGCAAAAAATTTGTGGCGGATTAAGCAACAGCCGGCACTTCGATCGCAGAGACACCGATCAGGCAGTTGTAATGACCCAAAAGGCCATGACAATTGTATCAAAATGATGACAGAAATTTTCTAACTTATTTCATATCAACACTATAAAAAAATAAGCTTAAGGTAAAATGCCAGCATATTGCAGGATGTGGTAATTTATATCCAACAGACTGTTATTTTTGGGAACATAAAGGTAAACGGCGGCACATGTTCCATAATAAAGCATTCTATTCAATTTCAATATTTTACATACTCCTGAAACGGCTGATATTTATCAATTTAGTACTGCTTTTGTGCACTTACACCGATGCCAATGCTCAACGAACACAAACCGAGCTGGTGCAGTCGGTGAATGCCGCAGACTTGCCGGGTATCGACATTAATTGCATTGCTCAGGACAGTGCAGGATTTTTGTGGATTGGCACATGGAAAGGCCTTTTCAGGTACGACGGTCGTGAGGTGTTGAACTATTCGATGCTGAGCCGCAACAAGATAGGCAGAAAAATTTCGACCCTCTACATCGATGTTCAAGGCAATTTATGGGTTGGAACCTACAGTGAAGGACTGTTTCGCTACAATCTCAAAACCCAGCAAATCACTGCATACGCCAGCATTAATGGCATCAAAGCAGGCAACATCATCAACATCAATGCAGGAGCATCCGAACAGGTACTTATTTCGGGCTATGAGGGAATTTTTACCTACAACCTCAGCGAAGAACGCTTCGAGGACAAAGTGCTGACATACAATGAAGGTACCAATACTTTCAGGCTGACAGCTGCCTGGCCCGACCGTCAGGGAAACCTATGGGTGGGATCTGATCAGGGACTTTTATCATACGATCGCCAAAAAAATGAGCTCATCAACACCGGCCTGCTTCAGGGTAAATACATCCACCGGATTCTTGAACTTGAAAATGGATGGCTGGTGGTGTCGAACCTTGGCGGGAGCGATCTGTTTGAAGTGCGTGGTCGCAGCCTTACGGCACTTGAAAACAGCGTGCTTGGAACAGGCTTAAACCAAATAAATGCGGAATCGAACTATGCCCTGCAGTTGCGCTCAAATCCGGCTCAGCTGTGGGTTGGCACGCACAACGGGCTGTTCATATTCAACATCAGCACAGGCCGTCAAGAAACAGAGGCCGCTTTCAAAACAGAAGATGCCTTCAAAAACGAACTCCACATCGAATCTATTTTCGAAGACCGGCAGGGAATTGTGTGGGTGGGTACCAACAATGGCTTGTTTAAATACGATAAAAACAGGAAGCCCTTTCACATGCAGGTTGTTGGAGGAGAAGAAGCCTATGAAATCATGGCCATGTCGCGATTCAATTACCAGTCGTTTTGGGCTGGTGCAAGGGGCGGTGGCATTTACCTGATCGAATCAGACTTTGATGGCCATCCTGTTGGGCAATATCCGCTGAAGCTTAAAACAGCAGCCCTCAACAACGATTTGAAAGAAGATATTTTCTGCATCGAGAGCAGTCGTCAGGATGAATTGTGGGTGAGCACCAAAGGCAAGGGCATCATCCGTGTGACCGAGCCGCAATTGCGTGATGGGATTGTGACCGGCAAAACCGAACAGCATTTTGATGAAGAAAACGGATTGCCAGACAACCACGTGATGACCATTTACCGCGACAGCCGTGGACGTATCTGGGGCGGCAGCTGGTCAAACGGCCTGATTTATTATGATGAAATGACAGGTCGTTTTTCAAGACTAAAAGGAGAGCTGGCCAGGGAGTTGAAAAAGTCGCCGATCGTAAAGATCATTGAATCAGGTGATCATCAGCTTTTTTTGGGAACACGGGGCGATGGATTGTTGCTTGTAGAGCTCGCCGAAGGGCGCGATTCGGTGTTGAATGTTCAGCGCTTTGCGCACAACCCCGACGACAGTCAAAGCCTTGGCAACAACTTTATCTCCGATTTTCTACTCACCCCATCGCACGACCTGTGGATTGCCACTGAGTATGGCATTTCCATTTTGCCGAAAGGAAGCACCAAATTCAGCAGTCAGCCCGAGCTAGGTTCGTTGCAAACAGCAGTCATTCAGAGTCTTATACCCGTTTCAGACAATGAGATCTGGGCAGCCACCGAAGATGGCCTCAACAAGGTGATGCTCAGCAACGGATTGCCAACTGATGTGAGGAACTACAACAGCCACGACGGGTTGGGCGTCACCTTTTTCAACATCAGCTCCACCATCCGCCTCGACAACGGCTTCTTATATTTCGGAGGAATGGAGGGCATTTCCTATGTTGATCCACGCAAAGTGTTTGACTCCAAGTCGATACCATCACCCCTCATCACCCAAATCAGGCTGTTGAACGAGGTGTTGATTGCCGGCGAGCCCTACGATGGCATGACCATCCTCACCGAATCGGCCTGGTTTACGCAGGCGATCAAACTGAAACACTTTCAGAACACACTTTCTTTTTCGTTTTCAGGCATGGATTTCAGTGTGCCTGAAAAGATCACCTATGCGTATATGCTCGACGGGCTGGAGAAGAAATGGAATTACACCCACGAACCCAGTTGTCACTACCCCCGCTTGCGCCATGGCAGCTATCGGCTGCTGGTGAAATGCTCGAACGGTGATGGCATATGGAACGATCGGATCACGACACTTAAAATCGAAATCAGACCACCCTGGTGGTTGTCGTGGCCTGCCTACCTGGTGTATGCACTGATCATGCTTGCCGCCATTTACGTAATTTACCTTTTCATCACCTACAGGCAGCGCTTGCGCATCAGGCAGCTGGAGCAAGACCAGGAAATTGAGCTGTATGATATGCGCATCCGCTTCTATACCAGCATTTCGCACGAATTCCGAACGCCTGTAACGGTAATTCTGGGCTTGATCGGAAGGCTGCGAATGAATGACGATCCTGAAAAACGGAACGACTTTCACGAAAAAATCGAACGCAACGCCAGGATATTGCTCCGCCTCATTACCGACCTGATGGATTTGCGAAAAGTTGAAAAGGAAGAGATACGCCTGCGGAAAGACAAAATCGACCCCTCGCGCTTTTTCAAACAATCGTGCGAGAGTTTTGCCCAACTCTTCCCCACCAAAGACCAGCAATTTACCTTCAGCGACAAGCTGCAGGAGGCCTGTGTGATCAATGGCGATGCCAACAGGCTCGAGTCGGTGGTGTATAATTTGCTGTCGAACGCTTTCAAATACACCCCCAAAGGCGGCCAGGTGAGTTGCGAACTGCAACGTGTGAGAAAAACTGTGTTTCGTGAAAGCGGCTACAGTTTATTCTCGCGCAGGCACGAAACCAACGACTACATCCTTTTCAGGGTGACGGACAATGGCATTGGCATGACGCGTGCACAGGTCAGGTCGGTTTTCAACAAATACAATAAAAACAAGCATTATAATCAGGCCGATTCAAACACAACCAGTTACGGCATCGGGCTGGTGTTTACACGATCGCTTGTCGAGCTCCATCAGGGCATCATTGAGGTGGAAAGCGAAAAACGCAAAGGCACAACCGTTTCGGTGTATCTGCCTTTTCAACCGGCCATGGCCGAAATGGCCACGACGAATGCGGAAACAGGCAGCATACAAATTCTCAGCGGCGACAAGCCCAGTGCCATACAGATACAGGAGCGACTGGGAAAGCAGGCCGATGAAAAAATCATCCTGGTGATTGACGACAATGCCGAAGTGCGCGATTTGCTCAGGGATATTCTTTCGCCGGCCTTCACCATCATGGAAGCAGCCGACGGGCTTGAAGGATGGAACAAGGCCTGCGAAATTGTGCCCGACCTCATTATCAGCGATGTGCTGATGCCTGAGTTGGATGGCAATCAGCTGTGCGAAAAAATCAAGTCGTCGCACATCACCAACCATATTCCGGTGATTCTGCTGACAGCCCTGCCTACCACCGAAGACCGCATCAAAGGTCTCAAACATGGTGCAGATTCCTATATTCCAAAGCCATTCGAGGTGGAACACCTGCTTGTGCGGGTTGAAAAACTCATCAGCTCGCGCATCAGCCTGAAGGACAAGTATATGAAAGATTTTCTGGTGAAACCCGAGAAAAGCGAAGCTCCCGAAAAAAACCCATCGGCCGAATACATCACTAAGATTAAAAAGCTCATCGAGCAAAACATCACCAATTCGGACTATGACGTCACCGATTTGTGTAAAGACCTGGGAACGAGCCGTATGCAGCTTTATCGCAAGCTCAAGGCCACTGTTGGCTATTCGGCCAATGAGCTCATTCGAAAAATACGACTCCATAAAGCTGCCGAACTACTGGTGAACAGCGAACTCAACATTGCACAAGTGACCTATGATGTTGGTTTCACCGATTTGCAATACTTCCGCAAATGCTTCAAGGAAGAGTTTGAAATGACGCCCTCGCAATACGTACGCGCCAACAGCAAGGATGTTGCCGCTTCGGAATCCAATTTCGACCCCTTTGATCAGGACTGAGAATGCCCTGAAAGAATTTTGCCGTCGTGCCTGACACTGCAAACGGTTTCGGTAAATTTCATTTTGAAAGAAAAACAGGGATAAATGTAACATCCAGCCGCGTTACATTTGACCCGTTGAAAAATAGTAAAGTATTGAATTATAAATATTTGACAAATTGAAAAACGCTTGTGACAAACCTGTGTAACAATTAACATTCTATTTTGATATAAATATCATGTGTGTTGGAGATGGGAGGAAAGTAGTTTTACCCTGCTTTTCAACGAAAGCACGAAAAGGAACCAAACCCCTGTTTATCTAACCGTAAATGAGAGGTGGAATGTTAAACAAGCGATTTTTTTAAATTAACAAAAAAACTATGAGAAATCAGTTACGTCTTCTGCTCCTGACGACCATGGTGAGCCTGTTCATGTCAGCAACATGGGCTCAAACCGGAACGATTGCAGGAAAGATCAGCGACTCTGAAGGAGCGTTTGTGGTGGGTGCCAATGTGTACCTGCAAGGTAGTACCATTGGTACGACGAGCGATGTGAATGGCATGTACAAGCTGGACAATGTGCCGGCAGGTGATGTGAGCCTTGTGATCAGTATGCTGAGCTACACCACCGAAGTGATGAAAGTGAATGTAAAGGCCAACCAAACTACCACCTTAAATGTGGTGCTCAAATCATCGTCCTTCGATTTGAAGGAAACGGTGGTTGTTGGTTATGGAGTTCAGCGCAAGTCCGACCTCACCGGGTCGGTTTCGGTGGTGAGTGCCGGAGAGCTGAAACAGGTCGCCACTGCCAATGTGGCCCAATCTTTGCAAGGTCGTGTGGCCGGTGTGCAGGTCATTTCCAATTCAGGTGAACCGGGAGCGGGCATGAAAGTGCGCGTTCGCGGCATCGGCACCATCAACTCCAGCGATCCGCTTTATGTGGTTGATGGCATCCCCACAGGCAACATCAGCCACCTTACACCCAACGACATCGAAAAGATGGAGGTGCTCAAAGACGCTTCTGCCACAGCCATTTATGGTTCGCGTGGTGCCAATGGCGTGATCATGATCACCACACGTAAAGGCGTTGCAGGCAAAGGTGAAAATAAAAATGCCGACATCGAATTTGCTACCTATGTGGGTGTTCAGCAAGCCTGGAAACAACTTGAGCTCACCAACGCGGCAGAGTATGCCACCCTTCGCCTCGAAGCTTATGCCAACGATGGTGTCACCCCATCAGACGATCTAAGGGAAAGGCTTCAGTTTGTAAAAGATGGAAATTATGTGGGAACCGACTGGCAAAATGTGGTGTTCAGACCGGCCACCATACAGAGTTATGCCCTCACCGCGCGCGGTGGCAACGAAAAAAACCGCTACCTTATAAATGGTGCTTATTTCGATCAGGACGGTATTGTTGAAAACAGCAACCTCCGCAAGGTGTTCCTGCGTTTCAACACCGAAAACGACTTCACCTCGTTTCTGCGTGGCGGCGTGAATGCCTCCTACACCAATTCGAACACCACCAATTACAACGGCGACCTCTACAGTGGTGTGCTTCCCAGTGCATTGCGTGCCGACCCGGTGACACCCGCATGGGACAAAATCACCAACAACTATGGCAGGGCCGACCTTTCATACATCCAAAACCCCAAGCGCATCATCGACGAGTCGAAACTCAGCAAGTCGTTCGACAACAGGTTTTTCAATACCATTTTTGGAGAAGTTGACCTCATCAAGGGGCTGTCGTTCAGGTCGCAGTTTGGTTTCGACTTCAGAAGCTTCAAACACACCCGTTATTCACCTGAATTTTTCATCACCACCGACGAAAGCCGCACCCGCAGCGACTATTATGAAAAACGCGCTGAAGGCAAGAGCTGGGTTTGGTCTAACTTCTTCAACTATAACCGCACCTTCGGCGACCACAGTGTGGGTGCCATGTTGGGTACAGAATCGCAATACAACGAATGGAAAGAAATCTATGTGAACGCCTTTGATGTGCCGCTCGACGAAGCACAGCATTACCTTTCGGCCAGTCAGGACCTTGTTCCCCTCTTTGGCAGCTATCAGTCAGAAGGCAGCCTTGTGTCCTATTTTGGCAGGGTGAACTACGCCTTCAAAAACCGCTACCTTTTCACAGGAACCATTCGCCGCGACGGATCATCCAAATTTACTGATGAATTCCGCTGGGGTGTGTTTCCTTCATTCTCACTTGGATGGAACCTCAGGGAAGAAGCCTTTATGCAACAGCTCGATTGGCTTACAAGCCTCAAAATCAGGGCCAGTTACGGTAAAGTTGGTAATGAATCCAGCGTTGGCAATTATGCATACGTAACCACCGTAACAGCCGGTAATTACTATACCTTCAACGGCGTTCCTGTTCCGGGTTCCATCCCAACTGCCCTGAGCAATCCCGAAATTCAATGGGAAACAACCACCAGCACCAACTTTGGTTTCGACGCTTTGGTGTTCGATGGCAGGCTCTCGGCATCATTCGACTATTTTATCAAGAACACCTCGGATATGCTGCTCCGCGTGCCGATTCCAAACTACGTAGGTGCCGAAGGCCCGTATGTTAATGCCGGTGAGATGAGCAACAAGGGGATCGAGATTGCCCTTGGCTACAGAAATTACGACAACGCATTCAAGTATGATTTTGGCGCCAACTTCACGATGATCAAAAACGAAGTAACCAGTCTGGCAGGTGGCGAGCCCATCGAAAGCGGCAACATCAGCAAAGTTGGCAATGCCACACGCACCGAAGAAGGCTATGAACTGGCCTACTTCTACGGACTGCGCACCGACGGCATTTTCAACACTCAGGAAGAAGTGGATGCCCATGTGAACGCCGATGGCGGATTGATTCAACCCTCTGCACAGCCTGGCGATGTGAAATACCTCGACCTCAACGGCGACGGATTGATTTCTGACAAAGACCGCACCTATCTGGGCAGCGCCACACCCGATTTCACTTATGGTGTGAGTGCCAATTTTGAGTACAAGAGCTTCGATTTGCGCTTGTTCCTGCAAGGCAGCCAGGGCAACGAAATTGTGAATGCCATGACTCGCTTCCTGCAATCGTCGAGCGGATGGGAAAATTCTGTGGCCTCGCGCCTCGACCGCTGGACAGTGGACAACCCCGGCAGCAACGAGCCCCGAATGACCGACAAAGACCTCAACAAAAACATCGAGCGCTTCTCCGACAGGTATGTTGAAAACGGCAGCTACCTGCGCGTCAAAAACATTCAACTGGGCTACACCCTGCCACAGGCATGGGCCGGCAAAGTGGGTGTGAAAAACCTGCGCGTCTATGTTTCTGCTGATAACCTGCTCACGTTTACCAAATATACCGGCTTCGACCCTGAAATCGGTGATTACTACTACAACCCGCTGTATTACGGCATTGACGTTGGAAACTATCCTGTTGCCCGCACCATCATGGGTGGCTTGAACATCAACCTTTAATCCTGTAAAATTTAAAGAAATGAAATATATGAAAATGACTCAATACCTGGTGATGGCGGCAGTTGCGCTGCTCATTACCCTTGGTGGCTGCAAAAAAGAGTTCCTCGACAGAGAACCCCTCGGGCAGCAAACCGACCAGAATTTTTACAACATCGAAAGCAATGCAGTGCTGGCAGTGAATGCCTGCTACGACCCGCTTTCGTGGGACGAAGGCCCGGGTGCCAACCACAACTACGAATTCATGATCGGCGATGTGCTCTCCGATGATGCTGAAAAAGGCAGTATGCCCAGCGACTTTCCTGAGCTCACCGAAATGAAGGAATGGCGCACCACCGCCACCAACAGCGTCACCTCCTCTATCTGGAACAATATGTACAAAGGCATCTTCCGCTGCAACGCCGTGCTGCTCAACCTGCCCGATGCCACCATCAACGAAGACATCAAAGCCCGCCTGCTGGGCGAAGCCAGTTTCCTGCGCGCTTATTACTATTTCTACCTTGTGCGCGTGTTTGGCGGTGTGCCGCTCTTCGACAAGCCGGTGAGCCCCTCGCAATTTGGCACCACCCCAAGGGCCAGCATCAGCGATGTGTATAAGCTCATCGAAGCCGACCTGACCAAAGCCGCCGAACTGCTGCCAAACAAATCACAATACAGCCTCGAAGACCTCGGACGTGCCACAAAAGGCGCCGCCCTGGCCTACAAAGCCCGCGCTATCATGTATCAGATCGGTACGGACAACACCAATGGCCACGGCTGGCAGGAAGTGTTCGACCTCACCACTCAAATTATCAGCTCCGGCGAATACAGCCTTGTTCAAAACTATGCCACCATTTT
>CAZBMR010000053.1:0-21159 GCA_964492695.1 uncultured Lentimicrobiaceae bacterium | reverse complement strand
ACTTTTGGTGGTCAGCCATCATTTAACCGCTATTTCAATTTAATTGCTCATAACTTGTCGCTAAACGCCACCCTATTGCGTATATCTCCACACCATACAGCGTGCTAACCGCAAGTGGCGGTGCCAAGGCTCCATTTTTCTTTTTACCAAACAACTTTTTCATATCAATCAATTTTAAAACCACATACCCTAAAAACCACAAAAGAGCCATCCGAACCCCTCGTCAGCGTCCATCACAGCTCTTCATTTTTTCTTTAACCTCTTAGCACTGCAGTGCCAGCAGCCTGCTAAACAATCAGGTGCTAAAGATAAGAGAAAGTTTGATATCAATGTCAAGCAGTGGCGGAAATTTAGAATGAATCTAAGGAAACAAGCCTAAGAAAAGCTGCACTTTACAACTTGTCTTTCAATCGCATTTTTCTTTGCGTCTTCGCGTCTTTGCGTGCTAAAAAAAAACTCCCTCCAGGCAGCAAAAGGAAGCTGAGAACAAGCAGCTGTCCCTGCATAATGCAGCTGGGAGCTGTTCCACACAGGCAGGTTTGCCAGGCTGCTTGCAGTTTCTAATGACCAAAGCGAGCCTGTAGGGGTTTCGTTCAAGCAGGATATCTTCTGATCGGTATTAGGAGGGGTTGTGCCGGCCGCATGCACTTCTGTTTATTGAACGTTCTTCAAATCTTCTTTTCAATCAAGCTCCCGAATACCCTAAAAGCCGCAAAACCCCTTCCAATTTCCATCACCAAAACTTCTCCCAGGGGGGTTCGTCCAACCGGGAAGCCATGCTTTGCAAGCGTGCCATATAGCCTGCCCCGCTTGCGGGGAACTCCTAATTATTGTGTGTGGTTTTTTATTAATTCTTCTTGGTATTTCAATAATTTCCTTTTCATTAAAAAATACTTTCTTGATAATAGGTAGCCATAATTATTTATTGCGGTATACAGTATATTAAGGTTTTCATCAAAATATGAGACTTCTCCAAAATACTCAAGTTTTGTTGATATATACATTTCCAGTTTTTCTTTTATCTCCATTGTTATTTCCGTCTGAATTATATCATCACTTAATAATTGATTTATTTCTTTTTTCAACAATTCTTCAGTAGATTTAATTTTGCTAAAGTTAGCTCTAATTTGCTCAAAGGTTGTTGTCACAGTTGTAAATTGCAAATCGTTTAAGAGTTTGGTATAAATCTCATATTTATAATCGAAAATTTTATCAAATTCAAAAAATTCAATATAAAGCTTTTCTAACTCATTTGGTTTATTCTGTCGTTGTTCTACCCTTTTGAAATATTTATAGATTTCGAAATCATTTAATTTAATAAGCTCGTTTAATCGTTCCAATTGAGGTTTGAGTTCTTCAATTAGTTTTCCGGAGTTTTTACATTTATACCGAACTCCATTATAATCAAAGGTTTTAGCTAAAATTGTTTTATTAGATATATTTCTTAGTATTTGAATATCATTTTGTAATGCAACAGATGTATAAACTAAGTCTACTTTATCATCAGAAAATAATTCAGCAATGGTAATTTCATCATTAATCGGTTTGTTTTGATTCAAATCAAAATTTATAGGATTTTTACTGTCATAATAACCATTGTAAATTTTTGAAAACGAATTAGATAAAATCTCACTTTTAAATTCTTCAAGAAATTTTTCATGTGCAATTTCTTTAGTTTCTCCTTGATAATTAACAGATTCAAATAGTTTGTTCGCAATTTGTTTTTGTGTTTTGGAAATATCATTAAATATGCTATTTGCCAGTAAATCGGAATCATATTGTGATGAAAAACCTGTTTTTTCTAATCTGCTTATCCTTTCCTCGGTTGTTGGATGAGAAGCCCATTGGTCTTTAATAACTAATTTCGATTTGTTGTATTTACTTTGTTCTTCTAAAGAAATATCTGGAAGTCCATTTGTTCTAGAGAGACTATTTAATTCAGCAAGAAAATTAATAACTGATGATTGGTCTTGATATAAATTAACGCTTTTGATATTTTCAGAAATTCTATCGTTGTAAAAATTTAAAACATTATTAAAAGAATGGTCAGCCAATGCCATTCTTAATAATGAATTTTTCAAAGGCTCGTATCCTGTAACACTTGCTGCAATTTCATCTGCATGGAATTCCATTTCTCTTGAAAGGCCAAGATAGTTTTTATTAACAACAACATATAACTTCCTTAATATCCACTGAATCCCTTCATTTATTTTACCTGCGATAATAACAAATATTGAAAAATAACCACTAACATTTGCCCATCTTTGAACAAGTCCTTCATATGATTCGTTTTCAAAAAGCATATTGAAAATTACCTGATTTACATTATATACATAACTTCCAACCTTCATTGTACGTTGAGAAAAATGGCCAAATTCATGGGACAATATTGCTTTTAACTCCTCTTTTGTTACCGTATTTACTAATCCTAAACCTATTAGTAAATTCTTTTTAACGGGAAAAAACATGCTCCAGAAACTAGAGTCGTAAAATACAGCCGCATTCACTTCTGATGATAAATAGACTTTTTTAGGAAAGTTTGTCCCCACAATTTGAACTATTTCTCTAATCATTTTAAATAATTCAGGTTCTTGTTGTTCATTTATTTCAATTAGATGTGAACGGTCTACTTTATGAGATATAAAAATAAATTTTAGTAAAAAAATCAAAATCAATACTCCTAAACTTGCCAAACCTATACCCAGTGCAATTGTACCAAACATTGGCTTTATCACTATTAATGAAACCCCTCCGGCTATACACAATCCTGTTAGCAATATAGCTAATAACAGAATTATCAAATATGTTAGTGCAAAAAGATTTATTGCCAATATAGCTTTTGCAGCCTGATTCTTAAACTCTTTAGATAATTGAATCTCTCTTTTAATCATATTATTGTTATTGTAGGTTGTCTTTTAAAATCACACACAACGTTGAGTGTATGGTGTCGTAAGGGATTGCGGACTTCAAACCTATCAAGACACCACCCAAATTTGATGCGGGTGATGCCGCACGAAAACCTCTGAAACCCTTATGCACTATACACATTGTTGAACTAACCCCCCGCTCGCGCGGGGAGATCTTCTTGCCGTAAAGGTAAGGATTTTGTACTTTTATGTGACTCATTTTAAATCTTTTCATCATGAAAAAAAAGAAATGCTCCCACCCAGGTTGAGCAAGCCATGCTGAGCGTTGAAGGTTTCCGACGCGCTGATCTTGCTTAAGCAGCATTTTCGCCCTTTTTTTACCCGAAGCACCTGCTTTGTCTTGCCATCGTCAACAACTGGCGTGCAGACACCATTATTGAAACAGGCAGCCTCAGATCGAGCATGGTTATACACCCTGCATTCATAGGCGTTGAAATCAGCTGATCCTTTCGTCCTTAACCTTTTTCATGCCGAGAATCCTGCTGCCGTCTGATACCTTTGGAGCATATCAGCATTGTCAATCGAACCATGGTGATGCAGCTGCTGCCACCTTTGGCTATGTTCGCTGAATGCAAACACCCTGCTTGTTCTGATTTGCAAATCCACGGCCTCGCCATACTGCTTGAGTGCTCCCCGTTCCATTCCTGCAAATACTACCAGCTGGTCTGATTCATAGCACAATATCCCGGACAATTCAACCCAAACTTCGGCTGACCCGCTAAACAGCCGCTCATAAAGCTGCCTCACAGCTTGCATCCCCCGCAGCATGCCACCCACTGGGTTGTTCAACTGAATGTCGGCATCATAGAGCCATATCTGATCAAAAACCTCCAAATCGCGGTTGTTGAATGCATGGTAGAATGTTTCCAGACAGGCTTTCGCACCGGTTAATCCTGCCACATGTGTTTGGTGGCTTAAGTTACGCGCATTTCTGCCATACGACTCCTTTACCTCTGTGATTTTCATGATTGTATTTTTTTATCGTTTGGAGTACAAATAAACACTTTAAACCTTCAATCAAATTCACACCTGGCCATATATGGTCGGAAGTATCAAACAATAAAGTTTTCCTTGTTTGTCATCATGAGGTTATTGTTTCCATGAAAGTTGCGTGGCTATTTCAGTACATTGCTTCATTCGGTCTCCGCACTTTCGCATCGCGGGGCATATGGTTCTTGTTCACTGCCGCTCCTGAAAATGCTGCCCCACATCTCACTTCTACGAACCGTTTATCTGCAAGTTGAAGTTAGTCGTATGAATTTCGCTTTGGCCATCCTGCATTTCGCTGAAGCCGGCATGAACAGCCAATCACATCTCTGCGATGTACAGCAGCTCATCTGCATTCTGCTGACATCATTCTGCAGATTGTATCATGACTATCTGAGGTTTAATGAAGTATGCCTTTATGATTCATTGGTGCTTTTGATGTTTGATAACACACCGCCTGTTTTTGTGTCCCGCTTGCTGCATTTGAATGAAGGAGTTTCAGATTTCGCTTTAGAGTTCCTGCAACATGATGAAACAGGAATGCATGCTGCATGCTGCTGATTGCATCTTGTTTGGTCACACTTGATCGTTGCTGACACTCCCCTGCACTTTACAACCGGTCATCCTGAAATGGAAAGTTTTCAGACCATTAAAAAACTGATCATGGTAAATTGCAGCAGCCTGTGATTGCACTAAGGGGGCATTGGCACTTTTCCGGTAGCAAAGGCTTGGTTGATCTCATCGCAATTGGCCTGCCAAAATAAAAAATGCAAGAAATCGCCTCCATTATTCCGGAAGAGCTGGTCAAGCGCCTGTCGGAAAGCCAGATGAATGTGGAAGACTTGTTGAAGCTGAAGGAAAACCTGAATGACATCATCCAGTTTTTATCGCGTTAAACAGCGGGAGGCTGCCAGCACAATCGCAATGGCTCTCAGTGTTTGAAAGCAGCATGACCTTATGGGGCATTCATCACCTGCCAACCCATCAACATTGGCGCTGTTTTGCTCAATTGGTAAATAAAACTTTCCCTGAGGAAATTCAATTGGGAAGCCGTACATTTGATGCATGGTAACAAGACCAAATGCATATTAAATGAATCTTCACCCCTTTAATTGGAATGCATCTCGCCTTCGATATGAATGCATTCGACGAACTTGATCAAAAAGCATTGAATATCAACCATCAATAAACTTGCATTCATGGCACGAGCAATAGAATTCAATGATCTTCTTCCTTTGAAGAAAAACAAACGCATGAAACAATGTAACATGTCCACTTGTCGTAAATAAATCCTCCGATGATGATAAAGAACCTACATGCACTTTTTGCCGCCTTGCTTATGCTGGCTTCCTGCACCACCGAAGAAAAGGCATTTGAGCCTGTTTCGTATGTAAACACCCTGATGGGCACCGATAGTGAGTATAAGTTGTCGAATGGCAACACCTATCCTGCCATTGCCCTGCCGTGGGGCATGAATTTCTGGACACCACAAACAGCCAAGATGGGCGATGGCTGGGTGTATGGCTACGATCATCACAAAATTCGGGGATTCAAGCAAACCCATCAGCCGAGCCCGTGGATCAATGATTACGGACAGTTTTCGTTGTTTCCGGTCACCGGAAAATTGGTGATCAACGAAAACGACCGCGCCAGCTGGTTTTCGCACAAAGCTGAAATAGCAAAGCCACACTACTACAAAGTCTATTTGGCCGATTATGATGTAGTTACCGAAATCACACCCACCGAGCGTGCGGCCATGTTCCGCTTTACCTTTCCCGAAAACGAAGCCTCTTATGTGCTGCTTGATGCTTTTGACAGAGACTCGTATGTGAAGCTGATACCTTCGGAGAATAAAATTATCGGATTTAGCACACGTAACAGCGGAGGCGTTCCGGAAAACTTTAAGAACTATTTCGTGGTGGTCTTCGACAAGTCATTTGTGAAGGCCGATGTTTGGAGCAACGACACCATTGTCAGCAATCTCGCCGAGTTGCAGGCCAGCCATGTGGGTGCTGCCGTGCAGTTTAAAACCCGCAAGGGCGAGCAAATCCACGCCCGTGTTGCCTCATCCTTCATCAGTTTTGAACAGGCCGAGCGCAATCTGAAAGAATTGGGAGACGACACTTTTGAGCAGGTGCAGGCAAAAGGGGCTGCCATTTGGAACAAGGAACTTTCGCGCATCAAAGTTGAAGGCGGAACCGAAGATCAGCTAAAAACCTTCTATTCAACCTTGTACAGGGTGCTGCTTTTTCCACGAAAGTTTTTTGAATATGATGCCAATGGAAATGTGGTTCATTATAGTCCCTACAACGGTGAGGTGCTCCCGGGATATATGTTCACCGACAATGGATTCTGGGATACTTTCAGGGCTGTGTTTCCTTTTTTTAATTTGATGTATCCATCGCTCAACGAAAAAATTCAGGAAGGCCTGGTAAACACTTACAACGAAAGCGGTTTTTTGCCCGAATGGGCAAGCCCCGGCCATCGCAACTGCATGATCGGATCGAACTCGGCCACCATTGTTGCTGATGCCTACCTCAAGGGACTCAGAGGTTATGATGTTGAAAAGTTGTGGGAAGCAGTGGTGAAAAACACCATGAACGAAGGCCCCATGCATTCGGTTGGCCGTTTTGGGGTAGGTTATTACAATTCAATGGGATACATTCCGTATGATGTTGGCATCAACGAAAATGTGGCGCGCACGCTGGAATATGCCTTTGCCGACTTTTGTGTGTATCAGCTGGGCAAAGCCCTGGGAAAGCCCGAAAGCGAGATCAACATTTTTGCCGAAAGGGCCTTGAACTACAAAAATGTGTTTGATAAAAACCTCAAACTGATGCGTGGACGCAATGCAGATGGTACTTTTCAGGTGCCATTCAGCCCCTTTAAATGGGGCGATGCGTTTACCGAGGGCAACAGCTGGCACTACACCTGGTCGGTTTTTCACGATGTACAGGGCTTGATTGACCTTATGGGAGGCGAAAGTGCGTTTGTAGCCATGCTCGACTCTGTATTTATTGTGCCACCTGTTTTCGATGAGTCGTATTATGGGCAGGTGATTCACGAAATTCGTGAGATGCAAATCATGAATATGGGCAATTATGCACATGGCAATCAGCCCATTCAGCACATGATTTACCTGTACAATTATGCCGGACAGCCCTGGAAAGCCCAATATTGGCTGCGCGAAGTGATGGATCGCCTCTACACTCCACAGGCCGACGGTTATTGTGGCGATGAAGACAACGGGCAAACATCGGCCTGGTATGTTTTTTCGGCGATGGGCTTTTATCCTGTAACCCCTGCAGCGGATGAATATGTGATTGGCGCACCCTTATTCAAAAAAATCACCATTCAACTTGAAAATGGAAACACCATCCTCATCGAGGCACCTGAAAACGGAAAAGCGCATCGGTATGTTAAATCATTGAAATTAAACGGGAAGAACCATACCAAAAACTATTTTAAGTTTGATGAACTGATGAGTGGAGCCCGTATCGTTTTCGAAATGGATGACAAACCCAACAAAGGCCGGGGCACAGTGCCCACAGACTATCCCTATTCGTTTTCCAGGAAGGGTGAATGAAGTCATGAATGGACCATTGTCATCCACAGTGATGTGACAGAACATTCTGAAGGCCTTTACGCCTCCGGTGTCACATTTATTTTGTCGTTGATTCTCTTATACATAACACAGGCTGCTCATTGTTGCCATGCCTTACCATGCAATAAACCAGCACTATAAATGATTTTAAGCAGTCCCACCCTAAAAACTCCCCCGAAGTCCCAACATCAGGCAGTTTCGTTGATGGTGAAATATCTTTGACTGCCATGTATTTTTTTTTGCGGAAACCAGGCTGTAGCGCCTCTGAAATCCCTGGGGATGCCGCTCTTTTTGAAAACTCTGCAATGTCATGAGGAAGGAAATTGTTCAATTTTCTTGTCCAAATTCCATTTTAAAAAGTAAATGAATCCAAGTCCCATTGTGACAAAGTCTCACTCCTCCAATCCATGCAGTTTTTGCACCAGTTCATCAATATTGCGGTAGGTTTGGACGATGGCTTTCTAAGCGGCGAGAGCTTCGCCGGCATGCAGCAGGAAGTAAACTTTCAATGCGGCTTCGGCAGCCAGCGCAAGCTTCACTTTCTTCATCTTGAGTGCTGCCAAAGTTTTTGTAGTCAAGCACATACCAGCGGTTAAATGCTGTGGGCGGGGGATCAGGGCCAAAGCTGCCCAGTCCGTTCAGGCACTGCGCATTTCCCACTTGGGGCATTCGAAATAATCGATTTGTTGCTGGTTTTCGGGATAACGCCCGCAATTGAAATAGCGCCAATAGAGCGAGCCATAGGCCGCACACTGATGGTTTTCGTTCAAAAAAGGACATTTCCGTTTGCTGCAACATTTGGAGCAGCCATTGCAGCCTCCACCGGCAATGGGCCAGTCAGCCCTGATGCTTACCTTGTCTGCATCGGGGGCCATGCGCGGCGGAGCAACAAACTGGACCGGGAAAGAGCTCTTGTAGGCGCGATTGAGCAGGAGGTCATAAACAAGCTCGTAAGCCGTCCGGATGATCGGAAAAATGAATTTTTTGTTTCGTGAAATCCGGAGCTCATTCAAAAACAGCCAGGCATAAAGCGGATACAATGGAATGATGCTCAGGCCGCCTGTTAGCAACAGCAAAAGCACCAGCACGTAAAACCAAATCCGTACGTTGATCCAGTAAAAAGCTTTCATCGGTTGTTAGCTTAAAAAAATGTCCAGTATCCCATCAATCCTGCTGCATTGCCCACCAGAAAATGAGAAATGCTCACTCCCACCAGGGTTTTGTGCCGCTCATAGAGCCATCCCCATAAGAGGCTGGTCAACAGAGCAGACACACTCAGTGCCACAGAATGGCTCATGTGCAGCGCGCCAAAAAGAAAAGAGGTGACTAAAACAGCCATCAAGCCACTGTGTTTGCCCGGCAACAACAAACTCAGGCTGCCCTGCATGGCGCCTCTGGCAATGAACTCCTGCATGGGCGCAACCAGCAGGTAGGTGATGTAGGAAATACCAAAGTAGGCCGGGTTAAAAATTGCACTTTCCCTGAAAAGCGCTGAGCCCGACTGTACCATCAACAATTTAAAAGCGGCCAGGAGGCCAATCACGACCACCGAAACGAGGATGGACTCAAGAGCTGATCGCTTCCAGTCTTTCAGGTTCAAACCAAATTCCTTTAAGGGCAGGCGCAACAAGCGTATGAAAAGAACCACGATTCCCAGGGTCATGACTTCGACAAAGCGAGAAGCAAGTTCCTTGATCAGAATGATATCCGGATGGTTGGCGATTACCTCCATTTCCAGCAAGCCCAGCACGAAGATGTAGAAAGTGGTTAAAAGGACCGTGCTGATGAAAATGATGCTGAGTTGGGAACGCAGCTTCACCAGATGCTCCACTTTCAGCTTTTCTTCTTTCAGTTGCGCAATGGTCTGCTCCAGGGCAAATTCTCTTGCTTCCACTTTCACCACCATCATGCCGAAGGTCTCGGCAAGGTCGGCAACTTCCCGGGAGTGGGCAGTTGTGTCGGTCAATAAAAAAATCTGCTGAACATTTTCATACGAGCCGGCAATTACTTTTTTCGCATGAACCGTCAGGGTTAAAATTGCTGAGCGAATGTTCTCATCCATACGCTTTTGGTTTTCACAACAAATATAAGAATGAATACGTATTTTCTTGGCATTTCTTTAATCTGACTTTAGCTTTAAAGACACTGATCGTCAGGCACTACACATCCTGAAACCATTTTTTGTGACGCCTTTCTCCATCAATCAGAAAAAACCTCATATATCAGGGCTTTGCCTCCACCCTCACCGACTGTTTCCAGTCACTTTTTGCAAACACCTTTCAACCCTGACTGAAATTGCGAATCTCATTGGCATCTGATATGTCTGTCAGCACACGCTTTGCGGCTCGGGTTGCTGATATCATTCACAATAAACATCTTATGAAACTGTACATTGGCTTTTGTATGGTGAATGGACACCATCCGACCAAGTTTGAGGCAGGATTGAGAACGAAAAAACTACAAATGAAATTCTGAATTTTTTTTTCAATGAAAGCCTGACGAAGGCTCGAGCCTCTCAAACAGGGCAGCACAATTCACGCAAATGAAACCCGGCAAAGGGAATGATGGTGGCGTTGCCGGCAGTTTTAATAAAACAGACGAATGACGGGTTAATCCATCATTCGTCTGTTTTCAGGAAAAGTTTTTCATGCGGAAGGACAATGCCTTAGAAGATGTACATATCAACCGTGCAGTTGAATGTTTGCCCTTCGCCAATCTGAAACTCGGTCAAAACCGGCGATCCCAATCCGCCTGAGCCATACCAGCCAACATAGTCGCCAATAGTCCAGGTGCCGCTGTTATCCACATCTTTCCATACATCGAGGTAGTAGTTTCCAGGGTTGACGCCAGTGATGGTGAAGCTGACCGTTGCGCCAGAACCCGACACAGCATTGAATTTGATGGGCTGATTGGCATTCCAGTTGTCGTATGAAGTGTAAAGGCTCACTTTGGCATTCGACAAATCGCCTGATGTTCCTGCGGGGAAACGGGCAGTTCCTGTAACTTGTGTTACTGCTGCCTGAACCATCAGTGCACCGTTTCCAGTGGCCGATCCACCTTTGCCGTCTGACACCGTAACCGTCACAGAATGAGCGCCCTGTGCTGATGGTGCCGTCCAAATGGCCGATGCCCCCGAACCCACGATGGCTCCGCCGGTTACAGTATAGCTGTAGGTCAACATATCGCCATCCGGATCAATGGCATTCACCGAAACGGTTGCGCTTCCGTTGGCATTCACGCTTCCCGGTGTGACCACAACGCCCGAAATCACGGGGTTTTTGTTGGATTCCTCTTTCTTGCAAGAAGTAAGCATCACCCCAAAAAGAAGGGCGAAAAAGAGGTAAGGTAAAATTTTTCTCTTCATAACTCAATGATTTAGTTAATAATACAGTTTTTGGTTTATCAATATTCTCAAAATCTGGTTTATTGAATTGATTTATTGGTCCGATAAAAATGGATACGATCGCATATGAAACAGGATATTTTTACCATGATTGACCGCATTTGTCAAAGACACAGAATTGTAAATCAACGATTTCATCTGGTTTCACCGTTTCGCACGTAAAGATAGGGCAATTCCTTGCGAAATAGTTTTGATTTTTGCAAAAAATAGTTCAGAAATTTTAAAATTTAAAAAGATTCTAAATAAGGAGCTTGCTTTTTCACGTACATGGGGGTGCAGACGCCATGCCACGACAATAACGCAATACTTTGTATTCCTGCATCCACGGGTTTCATTCACTAAAACCCTTGTCTGCTCTTTTGATGAATCTGAACCCGGTATTCACGAACAATCGAGGCAGCGTAACAAAACTGGCTGCAAGGGGTCAGGCATTGGCCACAAACTGCCTGCCGGCTGCATCAGTTTTTGGTTTTTATGGAAGAAAATGACGATTCTGCCAGAAGCTCATTTGGTAAATCGGGCCGGCTTGGGCCATGATTATTTTAAAACCAATTTTTCCGGATAAATGCTCCTGCTTTTTAAAAATGCTGCAGATTTAAATCAGGAAATCATTTTGCGAAACATTTCTGCAGAAAAAATTGTATCTTAGCATGTTTCCTTTTTTGAAACCTTATTGAAGGAATTTAGCAGCATGAAAACACGGATTGAAGAACTAATAGATTTCGGGAAAATTGACACCCTGCTCGAAGGTTTCAACAAATCAACAGGATTCGTTACGGCTATTCTGGACCTGAAAGGGAACGTTTTGTCTCAATCGGGCTGGAGAAGCATCTGCACCGATTTTCACCGCGTTAATCCCCATACCTCCAAAAACTGCACTTACAGCGATACCGTTTTGGCCGGGAAAATGGCAGCTGATCAAAAATATCATTTCTACAAGTGCCTGAATGGTTTGGTTGATGTGGCTGTGCCCATCATCATCCATGGCGAACATATCGCAAACCTGTTTTCCGGCCAGTTCTTTTTCGAAGCTCCTGACAAAGAGGCATTTATCAACCAGGCACATACATACGGATTTAATAAAGCTGACTACCTTGAGGCTTTGAAAAAGGTGCCCGTATTGTCAGAGGAAAAGGTGAAAATAGCCATGGATTTCCTGCTTCAGATGACACAGTTTATCAGCGAACTGGCCGTTCAAAAGTCAGAAATGGCCGAATTGGCTGATAAATTGAGAGAAAGCGAGCGGCGGCTTACATTGGCCACCAACCATCCATCCATGATTATTGCACAAAGCGACCGTTCGTTGCGCTATACCTGGATTCCAAACCCCCATTCCGACTTCGAGGCCATGAATGTCATTGGCAAAAGAGATGATGAAATTGCTGACAATGAAGCCACAAGACAGCTAATGGAACTAAAGAAGAGGGTGTTGGAAACAGGGCGGGGCGAACGGATTGAAATTGCTTTCCCATTGTCAAACGGACTTCGAACGTTTGACATTATTGCCGAACCGATTTTCGATCACAATGGCCAAGTCGCTGAAGTTTCTACCTTTTCGCTCGACATCACAGACCGCAAACAGATTGAACAGGCATTTAAGAGAAGTGAAGAACGGTTCAGGCTTGCTCAGGAAATTTCGCCGGATGGCTTTACCATTCTGCATCCGGTATGCGATGAAAAAGGAATGATCACAGATTTTGAGTGGGTATATGAAAACAAGACGATCGCAACCATCAACGGAACCGATCCTGAAGATGTTGTTGGCAAAAGATTGCTTGAGTTGTTTCCGTCGCACAAGGGAACAAGCCTGTTTGAGGCTTATCTGAATGTTGCCCGAACGGGTAAGACAGAGATTTTCAACGATGTATATATTGGAGAGATCATTTCGAAACCAACCTGGCTGCGCATCGTTATCTTTTCGATGGGTGATGATATTGGGATATTGGCCCACAACATCACCGACCGCAAATTGGCAGAGGAAGCACTTCGCGAGAGCAACGAATACCTTGATAACCTGTTTAACTACGCCAATGCGCCCATCATTGTTTGGGACAAGGCCTACAAAATAACCCGATTTAACCAGGCATTTGAAGAATTGACGGGACGTAAAAGTCAGGATGTACTGGGTACACACATCGGGGTCCTGTTTCCCGACGAAAGCAGGGAAGCTTCAATCGAACTCATTAACAAGGCATTATCAGGTGAGTTTTGGAAGGTGATCGAGATAAAAATTGCCCACCTTTCGGGCAAAACGAGCACCGTGATTTGGAATTCGGCCAATGTCAAACACTCCGACGGAACAATCATAGCCACCATTGCACAGGGTCAGGACATTACCGAACGCAAAGCAGCCGAAGAGGCACTGCGCGAAAGCGAGGAAAGGTTTAAGTCGTTGCACAATGCCTCGTTTGGCGGCATTGCCATTCACAACAAGGGAATCATCCTGGATTGCAATCAGGGACTATCGGTGATGACTGGCTACACAGTGGATGAACTCATCGGGATGGATGGAATGAGGCTGATTGCTTCGGCTTCGAGAGCAGAAGTGATGCGCAACATTCAGTCGGGCTACGAGCTGCCATATGAGGTGACCGGTATTCGAAAAAACGGGGATGAATACCCACTCAGGCTCGAAGCGCGCAATATCCATTACAAAGGAAAACCCGTACGCACAGTGGAGTTCAGAGATATTACCGAAATAAAACGGGTAGAAAAAGAGCTCATCACAGCCAAGGAAACAGCCGAAAAGAATGAAGAGAAATTTAGAAAAGCAGTGCTTGTCATTCCCGATGCCATCACCATCAACCGATTGAGCGATGGGGTGTATGTAACAGCAAACGAAGGATTCTACCGAATTTTTGCATACACTGAAAATGAGGTGATTGGCAAAACTTCAGGCGATTTGAAAATTTGGCTCGAGCCAGAACAGCGAAAAACCTATATTGAACTCCTCGAACAAAAAGGCACCATCGAAAACTTTGAGGCAAAATTTATCTCAAAAACAGGCCAGGTGTTTGATTGCCTTGTTTCATCCTCCATCATTCTGATCGACGGAGAGGCCCACACCATCAACATTACCAAAGACATCACACATCTCAAAAACATTGAATCACAATTAACTGCTGCTAAAGAAAGGGCTGAAGAAAGCGAGTTGAAATTTCGGGAAATGGCGCGACTGCTCCCACAAATCATTTTTGAAACAGATACACAGGGCCGGCTTACCTATGCGAACAAACAGGCTCATGAAATGCTGGGCTATGCTGATGATTTTCAGTTTATCGGACTAAACACCCTGGATTTTTACATCCCTGAAGATCAGGCAAGGGCGAAAGAAAACATCCGGCGCAAGCTCACCGGAAGCGATGAAACCAACAACGAGTACACCATGGTAAGAAAGGATGGTTCGCTGATAAACGTTTTGGTTTCTTCAACCCCCATCGTCAAGGATAACAAGCTCATCGGACTGCGTGGTGTTATTGTTGACATCACTCAGCGCAAAAAGGCTGAAGAAGCGCTGAAGGAAAGTGAGAAATTGCTTCGTGAACTCAATGCGCAAAAAGACAAGTTTTTCACCATCATTTCGCACGACCTGAAAAGTCCGTTCAACGCCATCTATGCACTGAGCCAGCATCTGGTTGATCAAATGAAAGAAAAAGACTACGAAGGAGTGGAAGAATACGCCAAAATTATTGAACAATCTTCGGAGCGTGCTATGAACCTGCTCATGAACCTTTTGCAATGGTCTCAGGCCCAAACGGGTAGGATTGTTTTTGAACCCGAGCATTTTGAACTGGTCAGATTGATCGACGAAAGCATTCGCATCATTGAAGATGTAGCCCGAAACAAATCAATTGCCATCAAATATCAACTGCCCAACCACCTGCTCGTCCATGCCGACAGGCAGATGCTCAGCAGCATCCTGAGAAATTTGGTTAACAATGCCATCAAATTTTCTATGCCCGGAAGCGAGGTCCTCATCTCGGCCGAAAGGATCCAGTCTGCAGTTAAAATTTGCATCAAGGATCATGGCGTAGGCATCCCAAAAGAGCGCCTCGACAAGCTCTTCAGGATTGATGAAGCAGAATCGACAAGGGGCACAGCCAACGAAAAGGGAACCGGCCTGGGACTGATTTTATGTAAGGAATTTGTCGAGAAACATGGCGGAAGCATTTGGGTGGAAAGCAAGCAAGGCCATGGTACAAGCTTTTATTTCACCCTGCCTTTTTTTCATGACCAATGAGTGTGACATGCCGGCAAACCCTTTTGCAGTGCAAGCTTGAGCGGAAAGCTGCAACAATGTGATCATGGGGATGTACGCATTTTGACGGGCTGGCAGCAGAGCCGGCCAAAAATCATCAATGCACCGGATGAGTTCCGGTTTACATGGATGCCCATGCCATTTTTCCCTATTTTTGCGCCTCAAAAATTACACCTTTGTGACAGACCTGCTCTCACAACTCAACGACGCCCAGCGCGAAGCCGTGGTGCAAACCGAAGGACCGGTGATGATCATTGCCGGTGCCGGCTCCGGCAAAACACGTGCCCTCACCTATCGTATTGCATACCTCCTACAGCAAGGCGCCGACCCCTTTGGCATCCTTGCCCTCACCTTCACCAACAAGGCTGCGCGCGAGATGAAGGAACGCATCATCAGCCTCATCGGCAGCGGCGATGCACGCAATGTGTGGATGGGAACCTTCCACTCGGTGTTTGCACGCATCCTGCGGGCCGAAGGCCATCACCTGGGCTATCCGCAAAACTTTACCATCTACGACACCGACGACAGCAAACGCCTCATCAAAGCCATCCTCACCGAGCTCAACCTCGACCCGAAGGTCTATAACCCCTCATTTGTGCTGCACCGCATCTCCAATGCCAAGTCGAACCTGTTTTCGCCAGCAGACTACCTCAACAATCCCGAAGTGATGACCTCCGATGCTGCTGCAGGGAAACCCATGACAGGCGAAATCTTCAGGCAATACAACATGCGCCTGAAGCGGGCCGACGCCATGGATTTTGACGACTTGCTCTTTAACACCAACCTGCTTTTCAGAGACTTCCCCGAGGTGCTGTATAAGTATCAGCACCGCTTCCGATATATCCTGGTAGATGAGTATCAGGACACCAACCATGCCCAGTACCTCATCATCAAACGCATGGCAGCCCTGCACGAAAACATCACCGTGGTGGGCGACGATGCCCAAAGCATCTATGCCTTTCGTGGTGCCAATATCCAAAACATCCTGAATTTCAAGGTCGATTATCCCGATCATCAGTTGTTCAGGCTCGAACAAAACTACCGCTCCACCAAAACCATTGTCAATGCGGCTAACGGGGTGATTGCCAAAAACAAGGATCAGATTAAAAAAACCGTGTGGACCGACAACGACGAAGGGCTGCCCATCACGCTGCTGCGTGCCACCTCCGACAACGAAGAGGGCACACTGGTGGCCAACTCCATCTTTGGGTTCAAAATGCAGCATCAATTGCCCAACAAGCACTTTGCCATTCTTTACCGCACCAATGCGCAGTCACGCTCCATCGAGGAAGCCCTTCGCCGTCAGGGCATTCCCTATAAAATTTATGGAGGTCTGTCGTTCTACAGCCGCAAGGAGGTGAAAGACCTCCTCTCCTACTTCAGGCTCGTGATCAATCCCAACGATGAGGAGGCCCTGCTTCGCGTGATCAATTATCCGGTGAGGGGCATCGGCAAAACCACCATCGAAAAGCTGCATGTGTTGGCCAACGAACACCAGTGCAGCATCATGCAGCTGATCAGCCATCCTGATGAGCGCCTGCGCGAGATCAACCGAGGCACGGTGACCAAGCTCAACGAATTTGCCACCATGATCCGCAGTTTCATCGTGAAGCTAGAACAGGAAAGCGCCTTCGACCTGGCACAGCACATCACCAGGTCGGTGGGTATCGTCAACGCGCTCAAGGAGGAAGACAACATCGAAAGCGTGAACCGCATCGAAAACATCGAGGAGTTGCTGAATGCCATCATGGAATTTTCGGAGCGTGAGCCCGACCCCACCGAGCTGGGCGAAACAGGCACACCGCAGCGAACCCTCGGACATTTTATGCAAGAGGTGGCCCTCTTGACCGATGCCGACAAAAAAGAACCCGACGAAAATGCCGACTTCGTGAGCCTGATGACCATTCATGCGGCCAAAGGGCTTGAGTTTCCTTATGTGTATATCGTGGGCCTGGAGGAAAACCTCTTTCCCTCGGTGCAGTCGCTGGGCACAAGGGCCGAACTGGAGGAAGAACGAAGGCTGTTTTATGTGGCCCTCACGCGTGCCGAAAAAAAGGTGACCATCAGCTATGCTGAAAGCCGCTACCGCTGGGGAAGCCTCACCTTGAGCGAACCAAGCCGATTTATCGAAGACATCGACGGCCGATTTATTGAAACCACCAAAAAAGTGCCCGTCGAACGGTCGGCACCACCCCCATCCACCGCCGGAATGCGCCCAATAGCGCAATCATTGGCCACAACGCCGGCAGCATTAAACAGCGAACCCTTTGAAGCTTCGGATGCCGATGCGCTTGAAACAGGCATGAATGTTGAACATCAAAAATTCGGAAAAGGAAAAATTGTGCAGATGGAGGGCAGCGGAGCCAACCGCAAAGCCACGGTGTTCTTCCCTGGCATCGGGCAGAAACAGCTCCTGCTGAAGTTTGCCAAACTGAAAATTGTGGACAATTAACGCCCTGCACAAGCCCATTGTCCTGACAAGCTTTTTTTATTTTCGCTGCTGATAGATAAAAAATTAGCTATTTTTGCACTCCCGTTCCGTCAGGAAGACTGCATTTAATCAAGCGACTTGCAATATGGAGTACAACACCCTCAGGCCCAAAATGGCCATCCCCGAATATGGCAGAAACATCCAGGAGATGATCCGTCACCTTTCGACCATCGAAGACCGAAACCAGCGCACGCAGGCTGCATACTACATCGTGAGCGTAATGGCGCAAATGAATCCGCAGGTCAAAGAGTCGGCTGATTATCTGCACAAACTGTGGGACCACCTGCATATCATCAGCAATTATAAACTGGATGTGGAAAGCCCCTACGAACCACCTCACCCTGGCAGCTACAACCGCCGTCCGAGGCATGTGGGCTATAACAAAAACAAAATACCTTATGGCCATTATGGCTGGTACACCATCAACTTGATTAACAAGGCATTGTTGTATGATGATGGCGACGAAAAGAATGCGCTTGTTCTGGCCATTGCCAACTATATGAAAAAGCAATACCTCAGCTGGAACCGCGACACGGTGAGCGACGAAGTGATTGCACTCAACCTGCATGAACTCTCGGGCGGAAGACTTTCTTTGCCCGAAAACACCAAACTGGCCTCGGTGAACGAAATCATCAACAAAGCCGGGCTCATCAATCAGGGGCTGCAACCCAAGCACAAAAAGAAATTCAATCAGCAAAAATACGGGCAACAGCAAAATCAGAAAAAGAAGCAGAAGTAGCTTGGGGGGTTAGCGGTTGATTTGTTGAATCGTTGATTTGTTGATTTGTTGATGCGTTCTTTTCGATAAAAAAACACGCGATAGCAAAAGGTATACCATTAAATTTGGGCTTTTTTGTTTCTGGTCTTTGGCTTTTAGTCTTTGGCTTTTAGTGGCTGGCGCAAGCTATGTCGTCTTTGCAGGACGAAAATAAATCAAAGAAACCGAGTGATCTACCGATGTTTTGTCCCTACAGGACAAGTTATTAGGATTTAATAATCTCATAACTAATAACTTAAAACTAATAACTCAAAACAAAAGTTTTGAACTGACCCTCAGACCCCAAGACTCCCAGACCTAATCAATTATTCACTTTTCACTCTTCATTATACATTAACCCCTCAGACTCCCAGTCCCCAAGACCTTCAGACTTTAAGACCTTCAGACAACAAGACCCCAAGACTCAGGTCTTTGAAAACTTTGCACTACAAAACAAAATCAAATAAATCTCGTATTTTTGTAAAAAAGCTAAAGCATGCAACACATCCTTATCACACCAAAAAGCAAAACATCAGGCATCTTTCTCAGAAAGCTTTTATCGCAACTTGATGATGTTAAAAGCATGGAATTGATTGAGGAAGAGGCAGAAATACCATTTGTGAAGCTGTCAGAAAGCACGCTCGCAAAAGAATGGAGCAGCGAAGAGGATAATATTTGGGATCACTGGGCCGAAGAAAAACTAAAAGTTCAACGTTCATGAAATTTAAAAAAGGAGATATTGTCATCATTCCTGTTCCCTTCACCGACAATAAAGGCTACAAACTGCGGCCTGCGGTTGGATCTCGAACGAAAAAGTGCATCAAACCGGTGATGCAATGATTGTTCAAATCACTTCAAAGTTGAAACAAGATGGGCTTAGTATCTCACTTTCCAATGAAGATGTATCAGAGCCTTTGCCAGCTGAAAGCTATATCCGGATTCATAAAATATTTGTTTTAGAACAGCATTTAATCAAGGGCAAAGTATCCAGGCTCACCCATACCAAGTATGAAGAATTAGTTTAAAAGATTCAACAAATCATCGAATAGTCCAATACGACAAAGAATCAGGAGTTAACACTTCCAGACCCCCAGACCAATAGACCTTGAAGTCTGACGCAAGATGTGTCGTCCCTACAGGACGAAAATAAATCAAAGAAACCGAATGATCTACCGGTGTTTTGTCCCTACAGGACAATTCATTAGAATTTAATAATCTCATAACTAATAACTTACAACTAATAACTCAAAACAACAGTTGTGAACTGACCCTCAGACCCCAAGACCCCCAGACCTAAACAATTATTCATTATTCACTTTTCACTTTTCATTATACATTAACCCCCCAGACTCCCAGACCCCACGACCTTCAGACTTTACGACCTCCGAACCTGGATTTTCCGTAATTTCGGGCCAAAATTCAAGCCATGGGTTCATTTAAAATCACTGGAGGAAACAAACTTTCAGGTGAAATCTATCCGCAAGGTGCTAAAAACGAGGCACTGCAAATTTTATGTGCCTGCCTGCTCACGGATGAAACGGTTGAAATTCATAATCTTCCGGATATTGTTGATGTGAACAACCTCATTGATTTGCTCGCGGGGATGGGAACTGCTGTCACACGGCACAGCCCCCACCATGTGAGCCTGCAGGCTGCCAATATCCGCATGGAGTACCTGCTAAGCGACGATTTTTATCAAAAAGCAAGCCGGCTGCGCGGCAGCGTGATGATTGCCGGTCCGCTCCTCGCACGATTTGGAAAAGTATTTATCCCGCAGCCAGGAGGCGATAAAATCGGTCGACGCCGGCTCGACACCCATTTCATCGGACTGCAAAAATTGGGGGCAAAGCTCGAAACCTCAGAGCACAAACGGTTCTACAGCATCCAATCCAATGGTCGCCTCAGAGGCAGCTATATGTTGCTCGACGAAGCCTCTGTCACCGGCACCGCCAATGTGCTGATGGCTGCTGTGCTGGCACAGGGCCAAACCACCATCTTCAATGCGGCCTGCGAACCCTACCTGGTGCAGTTGAGCAAGATGCTCGTGCGCATGGGAGCACGCATCACTGGCATCGGATCAAACCTGCTGGTGGTGGAAGGCGTTGAGCGCCTGAGTGGGACAACCCATACCCTGCTTGCTGATATGATTGAGGTAGGTAGTTTCATCGGCATGGCTGCCATGACGGCATCTCAAATCACGATAAAAAATGCTGGCGTTGAATCGCTGGGCATCATCCCCGAAGTGTTTGCCCGCATGGGCATTGGCATTGAGGTAAATGGCGACGACATCATGGTGCCGGCTTATGACCACTACGAGGTTGACACCTTTATGGATGGCAGCATCATGACCATAGCTGACGCGCCATGGCCCGGATTCACGCCCGACCTCATTTCGATCATGCTGGTTGTGGCCACCCAGGCCAAAGGCACGGTGCTCATCCACCAAAAGATGTTCGAGAGCCGCCTGTTTTTCGTGGATAAACTTATCGACATGGGCGCACAGATCATCCTCTGTGATCCCCACCGCGCCAATGTGATCGGCCTCGACCGCAAATATGCCCTTCGCGGCATTCGCATGAGCTCGCCCGACATCCGCGCCGGCGTTGCCTTGCTCATCGCAGCCCTCTCGGCCAAAGGCGTCAGCATCATCGACAACATCGACCAGATCGACCGTGGCTATCAACAGATTGAACAACGCCTGCAAGCATTGGGAGCTGACATTGAAAGACTAT
>CAZBMR010000052.1:19113-21540 GCA_964492695.1 uncultured Lentimicrobiaceae bacterium | reverse complement strand
AACTTCGAGTTTCAATTGGGATGCAAGCTCTTTTGACCTGAACATAGGTAAATGCATGCACATGAATCATAAAACACAGACTTTATTTATTGATATTGATGTACTTAAAGGTTTTTCAGCAAGCCATGTTTATTATCATTTTCAAAACGTCCACACTTTCAGCACTTTGTTTTTCTTCAAATAGGAACGGATGATTTGCCGCACCTCGCGGTTGTCAGCATAATGCTTGATGAAATCATCCGCTATCGAGGGGTCACCCGCCAACATTTCTGCAGGCATAAACCCAAAGCCTTTGTAAATGCTGTTTTCTACTTTTACCACCGAGAGCTCTTCAGCGTTGCGTCCACTGTCGAAGATATAAAAGCATTCATGGTCAAACTGATACCGCTCCAGCGCCTCCAGAACCCGCTCGTTGTATGTTGACGGCGCTTCTTGTCCGCAGCATGCTCCGTTGCATTGCCCGATATGATAATGAAAACAGGCACCCTGACCCGGGTAAAGGCCGTTCAATCGCTGACACAGCTTGAATTGCTCTGTTAAATAAAACAGGTGTTCGCGTGCTTCGGCTGCTGAAGCATAGGCATAGTCGGGATTGATCTCATCGATGATTTTACTGGTTTTTAAACGCAGATAGCCCTCATTGTCAGTGTAGTGATATAATCCGTAGTTGAACATGGCACGCCTTTGCGAGCGGTTGTAAACGGGTTTGTGTTTCTTGATTTCATCCGACTCAAGCAGCAAGGCAATCAGCTCGTTGCCGCACAGCCTGCAATCGGCATCGGCTATGTTTTGCTTCATTTCCACTGCTTTGCGGGTCGTGTTATTGTTCAGGTGCTGCAACACCCTGGCTTTGATGTTGTTCGCCTTGCCCACATAGATCAGTGTTCCGTTGCCGTCATACAAATAATAAACGCCATGCGCTTCAGGCAGTTTTTCAACCAGCGGACGGTTCAGGTTGGTGGATAGGCCTTTGGCAGGTATGGCTTCCAGCTGCGGATCAATGGATAACAACAAGCCAAACAGTGCGGCCGTGGCGGTGGCATCGCCCAATGCCCTGTGACGCTGGGCGTTTTCGATGTTCAATGCCTTGCATAATTTTCCGAGGCTGTAACTCGGCTGGCCCGGTATCAATTTTCTGCTCAATCGCACTGTATCAAGCGTTTTGCGCTGGAAATCATAGCCCAAACTTAAAAACTCGGCTTTGAGGAAACTGTAATCAAAGTGGACGTTGTGCCCAACCACGATGGCGTTTTCTGTTAACTCAACGATTTGCCGCGCCACCTCGTAAAATTTTGGTGCACCCGAGACCATCTGATCGTTGATGCCCGTAAGTTGGGTAATGTAATAGGGTATCTTCCTTTCGGGGTCGATGAGTGTGCAAAACTCTTCAATCACCCTTTGCCCGTCGTGAAGCAGAATGGCAATCTCGGTGATCTTTTCCTTGCCGGCACTTAAACCGGTGGTTTCGATGTCAATCACCGCATAAAGTTTTGTGTTCAAATTTCTTTCCATCTGCAACGCGGACTGAATGGTTTTCAAAATTACTCAGTTTTCAGTCAGGGCCCACCATCGTTTTTATCAAAGCATTACAACAAGGTAAGAAAGTGGATGTCGAATGGGTTAAAACACATTAAATCAACGATATATGGCAGTATTAACAATTAGGTAATATCCCTGTCATTTGATAAAACAAACTTAACATTATCATAAACCCTTCTTAAATACTTGTCAGGCGCAGAAGTTGGACTTTTGCCATCGGAATTTTAACTAAATTAAAATGAATATGAAAAAAATTCTTGTTTTAGCCATGGTTGCCTCTTTGGCAATTTTCACTTCCTGCAAAAAAGACGAAGACACCAAAGCAGCACCCAAAGTTACAGCACCTGCAGCGCAATCTGTAGGAGTTGGTGCAAGCACCGATCTGAGTTTTACCTTCACAGCTGATGGAGGATTTAAAACGGCAACAGCCACTGCCACCAACGGCACTGCAAGCATCAAAACCAATGGTTCGGCCGGTTCAACATCCGGAACCATCGTTGTGACCTTTATGGCCGGAACCAGCACCGGAGCCGCTTCGGTGGTGCTGACAGTAACTGACAATGAAAACCAAAGCGATGATGCCACCTGTGTAATCAGTGTGGAGGCAGCGCAAACCGTTTTCAATATCGAGGGCAATATCACGAGCAATACCACCTGGGAAACCGGAAATACGTATATCCTCAAAAACCGCATCGCCGTTGTTGCCGGTGTCACACTCACCATTCAGCCCGGTGTGATTGTGAAAGGCGAAGCCGGCACGGGTGCCAATGCCACCGCCCTTTTGATTGCCCGTGGTGCTAAACTAATGGCCGAAGGCACTGCCGCCAGCCCCATCATCTTCACATCGGTTGCCGATGAAATCGAAGCCGGTCAGGTGGTTAGCCCCAA
>CAZBMR010000052.1:0-19013 GCA_964492695.1 uncultured Lentimicrobiaceae bacterium | reverse complement strand
CAGGACGACGGCATCGAATGGTTTGGTGGTACAGTAAACGTAAAGAATGCCATCATCTGGAATGTTGGTGACGATGCAGTAGATACCGACCAGTCGTGGAGCGGCACGCTCGACAACTTCATCGTGGCAAATCCTGGCGACGAATGCATGGAGCTCGACGGTCCTGAAGGTACGATGGTTGGAAAACACACCATCAAAAATGGTACAGTGTACGCCATGGACGCTGACGGACTTGTTGACAACGACGCCAACTCCTACTTCGACATGATGAATGTGTACTTCCGTAACGTGAAGGAAGGTCAGGATTTCGATCAGGTTCCAACCGACTATGTTTGTGCCATCAGTGCACTTCAGGCCACCCTTCCTGCCGGCGCTGTGGTTGCCGACTATTTCAAAGGGGGATCGGATGCAGCTGTAACAACAGTAGCCGAAGGTGCAAACACCTTAGGTGGCGATCTGAGTAAATTCGCTGGCTGGTCGTGGGCCTATGTAGCTTTAACAGCATCGAAATAAGTTAATTTTTAAGTGAATAATGTAGTACAAGCTCGCAGGTTTTTACCTGCGGGCTTTATTTGGTAGAAATAGGTAAAACTTTTATCATGAGTTCAATCCAACGATTTTTGGTATTTTTCCTTTTGTTTTTTCCAACACTGACCATCTTTGCGCAGGATGGTTTTATTCGTGGTACGGTGTATGAAGATGCCACTGCAGAGCCACTGCCAGGCGTCACCGTTTTCCTCGAAGGCACCACTTTTGGCGCCATGACCGATTTCGACGGTAAATTCAGTGTGACTGCCCCAGCCGGCAAGTATGTGATGCGCGTTTCGTTCATCTCATTCGAAACCGTTCAAATTCAAGACGTTGTGATTGAGCCTGGCAAAACACTCCTTTTTGACAACCTGCGGCTGAAAGAGGCCAACGTCTTGCTCGAAGAAGTTGTCGTGAGGGCCGAAGTTGTCAGAAATTCGGAAGCAGCCCTGCTTTCGATCAAGAAGAAATCAGCCGGCATGATCGACGGCATTTCTTCATCCAACTTCCGAAAGATCGGCGATTCCGATGCGGCTTCTTCCATGAAGCGCGTGCCCGGGGTTTCGGTCGAAGGCGGAAAATACGTGTTTGTGCGTGGCTTGGGCGACCGCTACACCAAAACCACCCTCAACGGAATGGATATCCCTGGCCTCGACCCTGACCGGAATACCCTGCAGATGGACATCTTCCCAACCAATGTGATTGATAATATCATCGTGGCTAAAACCTTCTCCGTGGAAAACGCTGCCGACTTCACCGGCGGATCGATTGACATTGCTACCAAAGACTTTCCTGAAGTGAAAAAAGCCAATATCAGCATCAGCCTGGGCTATAATCCTGCCATGCACTTCAACGCTGATTATTTGACCTATGAGGGTGGTAAAACCGATTGGCTCGGTTTCGACGATGGCACACGCGCCATACCCGCCACCGAAAACATTCCATTCTTTTCAGAGGTCATAGCTAAACCCGAAAGTGCCGAAGGCTTGCGCTATCGTGAAATTTTGGCCGGCTTTAGCCCAACGCTGTCGGCCATCCGCCAAAACAGCCTCATGGATTACAGCCTGGGCGCTTCCATCGGCAACCAAATCAACCGCGAAAAGGTGAGCTGGGGCTACAATGTGGCCATCAGCTACAAAAACAGCACGGAATATTATGAAAAGGCTGAATTCGGCCGCTATGGATTGAGTGGCGATGCGGGGGTATTCGAAATGGAAGAGCGCGAACACACCCTCGGTGACTATGGAACAAACAATGCCCTGATTGGTGGATTGGCCGGTCTGGCCCTGAAAACAAAGCATAGTAAATACCGCCTTAATCTGCTTCACCTGCAAAACGGCGAAAGCAAAGCGGGTATTTTCGATTACCGCAACGCCGATCAGGGGGCCATTTTTTATGGCTTTCAGCACAACCTTGAGTACAGTCAGCGTGCCATGACCAACATTTTGCTCAATGGCAAACACTTTTTCGAAACAGGTAAATGGGAAATCGAGTGGAAACTTTCGCCAACGCTCAGCACCATGGACGACCCTGATATCCGTTTCACACGCTACGAAGACCGCGATGGCAGGCTCTTCATCGGAACAGAATCTGGTTTTCCGGAGCGCATCTGGCGCGAACTTTCCGAAACCAATCTGGGTGGAAACGTGCACGTTACCAAAGATTTTAGCATGAAAAACGGAAAAGCAAAGCTGAGCTTTGGGGGAGGTCATGTGTATAAAGACCGCGATTATTCCATCCGCAGTTTTGCACTCAACATCCGCAACGTGCCTTTGACGGGAAACCCCGACGAGCTCATGTTTCCTGAAAACCTGTGGCCCCTGGGTGGCAGCATTGGAAAGGGAACCACCTACGAAGCAGATTTTGTGCCCGTAAATCCCAACTCATTTCAGGCCAACACCAACAATTCATCTGCTTATGTTTCGTTTGAGTTCAACCCGTTGGCACGACTCAAGGCAGTGGCTGGCGTGAGGGCAGAAAACTATGTTCAGCGTTATACCGGACAAGACCAGCTGGGCGCCAATGTGTTGGATAACGATGTGGTGCTCGAGAGCCTTGACTTCTTCCCCTCGTTGAACCTGATCTACAGTCTCAGGGAGAATCAGAACATCCGCTTTTCCTATGGCAAAACCATTGCACGCCCCTCCTTTAAAGAATTATCCTATGCCGAGATTTCAGACCCCATCACCAGCCGAACATTTATTGGCGGGCTTTTCCGCGATGCCAACGACCTGGCCGGAATCGAGTTTTGGGACGGTAAGCTTACAAGCTCTGACATTCACAACTTCGATCTGCGCTGGGAATTGTTTCAGGAAAAGGGGCAAACATTCAGTGTGAGCATGTTTTATAAAAACTTCATCCGCCCCATCGAGATTGTTCAGTTTGTGACACAGGCCGCGGCTTTCCAGCCCCGCAACGTGGGCGATGGTCGTGTGATAGGTGCTGAGTTTGAGATGCGCAAGAGACTGGGCTTCCTCTCTGAATCGCTTGCTCCTTTGTCGTTTACCAGCAACATCACCTTTACCAATTCGCGCATCAAGCTGAGCGAAACGGAATATGCATCGCGCCTCGAAAATGCCCGGACAGGTGAGGAGGTGCGCGACTATCGCGAAATGGCCGGACAAGCACCCTACATCGTCAATGCCGGCCTCACCTGGGATGGGGGAGAGAAGGGGTTCTTGCAAGGCTTTGAGGCCGGTTTCTTCTACAATGTGCAGGGCCTCACCCTGCTCTATGTGGGCATCGTTGACAGGCCCAATGTGTACACGCTTCCTTTCCACAGCCTCAACTTCAACGCCAACAAAACTTTTGGAAAAAACAAGCGCATGACGGCCGGTATCAAGGTTGACAACATCCTGGGCAGCAGCAAAAAAGCAGTTTTCAGAAGCTACGAGGCAGCCGATCAAAACTTTGAGCACCTCAGCCCCGGAAGAACTTTCACCCTGAGGTTTGGATACAATATTTTCTAGAAACCTTTGAGCTTTTAGAACTGAAAGCTGCCGGCACACTCCGGCAGCTTTCGCTTTTTTTTAGAAATACACAGTGGCCATAACCATTGTAGCAGTGTTGAAATTGATGCCTCCGGGATTGCCAAAACTGCTTGATTTGTTATCTGACTTGGTTGCATTGCCCTGGACCTCAATGCCAATACTAAAGAATTCTGAGATAAAATACTCCCCTCCAAAGGCTGCACCCGCAAGCAGATCAACCGTATTTTCTTCAGTGCTGTCATAAACATTGCTCTGCTTCATCCAGGTGATGATGGCACCTGCACGCAACCCTACATAAGGCGATACCGTAGCCTTCCGAAAATAATACCGCGGCGCCAATGCAATGCCCAACTCAAGACCTTTTTGCGTTTTATTGCCAGCGTAAGCAAAATCCATGGCAGGGGCAAGCAGCCAGTGCTCGTCCAGCCATATGGGCAGCATCACGCCAAACTGATTGGATTGGAGTGTGCCCGAAATGCCGGTGCGCTTGCTGTCCTGACTAAATCCCTTCATTGTCAAAGTGATCAGGATTAATGAGATAAGAATAGCTTTACTTTTCATAATGGTATTGTTTATAGTGAAGAATGAACAAGATTATCATAAAGGAGGTAATCACCTGCCTGCATATAAACGCGGTAATATCCAGCAGGAAAAGCAGAAAGGTCGATGTAAAAGTTGTTACTTGTTGTTTTTACCGACCAAAGGGGAATGCCGACGGTGTTGATATTGGAAGTGCCTAAAACCACATTGCCGTTTGCAACTTCACCCTGATAAACAGCATGCACCATCCATATGTGCTTGTAGGCAGTATCAGGCGACCGTAAATAGAGCCCAATGAGGGAATTTGATGGGTTGGGATACGCCACAAGCAGGTATGAAGAACCTTGCCCGGGGATTTCCGTCAAAGTATTCGGAGCGCCTTCGTGGCCCATGCTATTGCCCACAGCGTCGCGCAGGTGATAGCCCGTAATCACAGGTGGTTTCATGCTGATGGTCATCGCAGGCGACTCACTTTTGGAGCATGAGGTGGCGGCAAGAATCATGCAAACAATCAAAATACCTGATAATACATCATTCGGCTGGAGGCGTTTAAAAATATTAGCACTACCCCTACTTGTTTTGGTGGCCGTGGTACTCAGGCTGCTGAAAGTTTGCCAATGACGGTTGATTGATTTTCTTTCCATAATGTATTTCATTTATTGGAGGAGATTGATGAAAGCGATATAATTTGTGTTGGTGCCTATATTCGTACGATTGCCAACAACCAGATGACTGACCGAGGCATTGACACAAAAGGTGGTATAAAAGGACTGTTCCACGGTGATGCTTTGTATTTGCTGAAAAGAGGTCGTCGAGAGCTGCCAAATTTTGTTTGGCTCGTAGGTGATGGCAAACAAGGACTGTTCGTCCCTCGACAAGGCTATTTGGTGGGCGAAATGAGAAACTTCAAATTCGCCTGCGATGATATTCGGATTCGTCAGGTCGAGTGCCAATAGTTTGCCATTGAAGTAAGCTCCAGGAAGTATCATGTAATTGTTAGATTTATTGATCAGTGCCTCCCCGTACCGTGAGCCTGAATGGTTGGCTTGATGGATGAGCAGAAATGTATCGTTGCTCACATCATATTTTTTTATGTAAATGTTGCTGCTAGACTTCAGGCCAAACAAGCATTTGTGTTCTGTATCCATCAAAATATCAGAGAACTGATGGTTTTCCAGTATTTGAATAATCTCGCCGTTTTCCATGTTCATAATAAACAAGTGATTCACGGTGAGAATGTAAATCCGGCCATTGATAGGGTCGAGTTCGATGTCGATCGCGTCGCTGTTGGCGGGGAAGGAAAAATTCGTAAAGCCGGAGGTGGCAGGGTTGTAAACGCTCACCGCATCGGCATAGAGATAAAGAATGTAAACTTTGTCGGTGGTTTGATCATAGGTCAACTCTATAGGTGCCGGTTTCGGGAGCGGAATATCTGTTTTTGCTTGATTCACAGGGTCAAACTCGATGAGATTCTGACTGGCATATATCAGTCCATACACCTTGTCAGGGTTTATGGTTGGTTCAAGATCCACCAAATAGTTGGAGAGCCTGAACCCGGGGTTCACCTCAACGGTGATGGTTTCGCTCCGGCTTTGCTTACCTAGATTGTCGGTGGCCACGGCATGGTAGCGAAACGTTCCGCCTGTATCCGTGATGTCAGCCAAATCTGCACTTTGGCTATTGTAGCCGGCAACATATTCATCGTCCCTGAAAAGCTGCACTGATTTCACAAACCCATCAAGGTCCTGACCATTTAGTGTGAAAAAAATGTAATGGCCAGGCAGATATCTGTCAGAGGGCGACAGGAAAAGCTCAATGCTTGGAGCTATGTTGCCATGAATACGGAAGTTCAGTGGATAAGATTGTCCCACAATACCTTTTGAGTCGGTGATGCGCACCTGGGCACTGTGCATGCCCGCGGGCAGCGAATCAAGACTGAAGATGCTGGTGGACTCAGTGCTGGTAGCATACAGCGAGTCGTTGATATAGAGATCGTTGCGCACAACCTCGTCATAGTAGGAATAAGATGTTGCTTTTAGTTGAAACGATTCATTTATGTTGATAGAATCTGACGAAACTGTAAGCGTGCCATACACTGTCTCAGGTAATCGTTCGAGCATGTCTAACCTTTCCGCCGAAAATAATCCATCGTTGTCAATGGCATAGCCCGAAACGATGAGTTCTTCTACATCGGGAAAATTGAGCTCCTGTTCCCAGGGTTCAATCGTATCGATTGCAAAAAGATCGCCATTTGCATAAAACCATACCGATTCCACAATGCCATCCTCATCGGTGGCATCTGCCTTGACACGCACCTTTTCGCCAACATGTGCTTGATACTCCGGGCTGATGAATTCAAAGTAACAATTGGGTGGTTTCTTGTACATTTCATCATTGAAGTACTTTCCCGGATATTTTTTGCATGATGTTGCCATTATCAACAAAAAAATGAGATGGATAAAAATTCGTTTTTTCATACTGATTGTTTATGGTTGTTCATCCAGATGAACGGTATAAAGTGCCTTCATGTCTTTTTCATAGTAAACCACCAGCTTTTCACCATTGCTATTGGTGCATATCTTCACCATGCTTGCATGAGGCGTTTGGTGCGTGCTTACAGGCCCGAAATGAATGGCGTCGTATTGCTTGATGATGGTATTCTGATTGTCTTCATGAACCGTAAAGAGGTTGTTGTCTGTGGCCGAAAGCACGGTCATGATTGGATTCGAAATCATGATAATACTCGCTTCAACAACATTTAAATCACTGATATTTAAAGCTCTAAGTTGATTTCCTATTTTAATACCCCTGTAAATGATGTATCCTTGCTGTTCGTTCACTTGCAGCTGTCCACTATTTTCTCCTCCCCAGTTGCCCGACACCTGCTGCAACACCGGCACATCATTGGTCACATCGAACCGGCTAAGTTGAAAAGGATATATCACTTGCTTTAGTCCGATCAGGCTACGGGTGGCGGGGTTAACGGCTATTTCTGTGAGCCCGCCCGAGCTCGAAACGTTAAGGGTGTTTCCATTGTCCTGGTTCAGAATCAACAGCTCAGCCCCGCAAAGCACATAGATTCTCCGGTTGATCGCATCCACCTCGATGTCGATGACCGATCCGCTTCCATCAAAGCTTATTTCGCTGAAGCTGTGATTACTGCCATCGAAAACACTGATGATATGGTCGTTTTTATAGGCAATATACATCAGGTCGTCGGTGATGGATGAAATCAGACGTACCGGCTGCCCATAGGGCAGGGGATAGGTTATTGTGGTGCCGGTGTAGGGATCGTAAGCATAGAGTCTTTGAGTATTTCCCGTACTAATGGCATACACAGCATCGGGATTTTTTCCGGGGGCAAAATCCACCAGATTATCTTCAACAACGCGGCCCTCAACGATTTCGCATGATTGAACGGCAGAAAAACCCCTCAAGCCGATATCGTCAACAGCCACCACCCTGAACTCGTAGTGGCCTCCACTTTGGGGATAATAATACATGAATTTTGACGCACTGGGTACTGTGTCGAGGTATATCAGGCTGTCGTTGGCAAAAACCATTACACTGTCGAGGCTGGTTTCGTTGTCGTAGGCATGGTACCCCAGTAATATGCCAGTTCCTGGTGCAAGTCCCAGAGAGGTGTCAATCTCCAGTTTAACGACAGGAGGCATATTTTCAATCACTTCCATGAAATAATCTCGCGACTGTAAAAGCATGCCGTTGGGTTTCTCGGCAATGAGGTGGATCTTGTGCCAGCCCAGGCTGAGCGAATCCAATATGAAATCGAAGGTGGCCAGGTTTTGTGTTTCGATCAGCTGGTCATCCACATAACATTCGATTAATTTTATCTCACCGATTCGGCTTGCGTTGGCACGCATGGTAGTGCGGGTATTTTCCATTACGCTGTAAGGAACATATTCGATGAACAAGACATTGTAGGTGCTTCTATGTACTTCATCTGTGATGCTGTTCGACTGATATCCTTGATTATCCATTGCAAACATTTTGAAATGGAGTGAAGATTGGTTTGGAAATATGAAGCGGGCCTTCCAGGGCGGCACAGTGTCAATCAATGTAAGATCGCCGTTTACGTAAAACCAAACCGATTGAACGGAACCATCCTGATCGTGCGCAGCCAAAACATACTCAAGCGTATCGCCCGGCACTGCGCCATCCCTATACATATCGGAACTGTAAACAAGTCTGATAATTGGCGGCACATTGGGGTTGAGGGTTGCTTCATCAATTTTCTTGCAGCCAGCCATCCCAATAAGCAAAGATAAGAGCATCACGATTGCCATCATTTTGGTTGAACAAAGCAAACTACAGCTTTGTGTTTCTGTTATGTTGCTCATTTTGATTGCTTTAATTGATTATTGTTGTTTGATTTGTCAATCGTCCCATCTTGGGCTGCTGATGACGCCTGCTCAACTGGTTCGGGATGCAGATCAATATTGCTTTCTTCTGAAGGATTGAGGCGAAAGCCATGGGATTGTGTCGGGGCCACCACATCGATGGTGTTGGTTTCGCTTTTATATTGCCTTCCAAACCTGTTGGTCAGCTGGGCATAGTAGGTGTGTTTGCCCGGCTGCAAAGCATTTGTCGTAAACCGGATAGTGGTGAGGGTGTCTCTGAGCACCGCTGCTCCATCGAGGAAAAGTTCGAAATAGGGGACGCCAGGAATATGATACTGATATGTGCCCATGATGGTAAAGGCATTGCCGGCCTCAAGCTTGTATTGGGGGCTTCCCATCACAACCACCAAACCTGGATAATCTTCCAAAACCCTTATATGGGTGATTGCCATATGACCGCTTCCGCCCTGGTTGTCCCAGGCCTTGAGCCCAAGCCTTGAATATCCCCAATGACCAGCGATAACGGATAATGTCCATGGTGCCTGAAACATTTCGCCAATCAGGCTGTCGTTGATAAACAGGCCCACCTTGCTGATCGTGCCATCGAGGTCGTAGGGAGCTGCAATCACTTGCAGCGTGTCTCCAACATGGCACTCATATTCCGTATTCGTTAAAGGGTTGACAAAAACCACCCCGGGCTTACGGTTCTCTTTTAAGTCTTTTTTCTTGCAGGCTGTAGACCATACAGATAGAAATGCAGCCATGATGAGCAGGACAACGCCAGACCTTGCAGAAAAAGTACGGTATATTGGTCTGGCTTGGTAGTTGTGGTGATTGAAATGTTGATTCATTAACTTTTATTTGTTTGTTTAGTACTTTGTTACCGGGTTCGTTTCCAATTTTTTCACCAGGTCCTGAAGGAAAATGCCCACGTTGATGCCTGCATATTGGTTGGTAATGAGCAGGGTGTGCGACCGCAAACTTTTTGTAAAATCAGGATTGAATTCAAACTCCACCTGCAGGAGTTCGCCCACATGAACACCAAACCCGATTAGTGCGCCGACTGTGGTTTTGTTGTATTGATGCAACCAACCGCCACTAACTTCATACGACACGCCCTGATAGTTGACAATCACATAGCGGTCGCCTACTTTATGATTAAGCCGCAATCCGCCAATGATATAAGGCTGCATAGGCCATGCCTTGATGTTCCATCGCAGGCTGAGATCTAGCGAAAGGTTGTGAATAACCACCTGATCCGATTTCACCGTCAGGCTGTCGGCCATCAAATGTATCAGTCTGTGGTCCAATGCGTAGCCTTTTTGGATATATCCTATTGCTGGCTGAAGCACAAGTGTTTTGCCAATGTCCTTTTCAAGAAAAAACATAGCCGACCAGGCTGGCTTATTGTCGTTCCAGTAGGAGATATCGCCGGGTTCATAAGTGAAGGTGTGCATGTATTGGTTGCTGAGGCCAGGGCCGGCTTTGATGCCAAAACGCTCGAACTGCCCTTGGGCCGAAAGCACAACAACGAACAGCAGCAGGGTAATCAGTTGTTTTTTCATACTTTATTAGATGATTGGATGTTTTTTTTTTTTTTTGACTTACAGCAAAGCATGGTTAACATAGCGTGAGAAACATTGGATTGTATGGTTTTTCATCATGCTTGTGTTGGTTTAGAGTTCGTGAAAGATCAGAAACAGCCTGCCATAATTGTTGTTCTCAATTGAGCCAATGGTGAGCCAGCTGTTGCTGCCACCTGTGCAAAACAGGGCTCTATGTGCCTCAGAAACAGTCAAAACCCGATCGTTGTCAGTGGCAACAAGGTCAACAATCGGATTTTCCAATAGAAAACCTGGTTGCACGATGGCATCAACAGTTTCGGAAAAGCTGGAAACTCCCTCAATTTCCGTCACCTGTGCTCTGAAATGCAAAGTGTCCTGATCTCCGGCTATGTATGAAAAATCGATGGGCGCATGAAGGCCCGTTGCCGCGAGTGTATCGTCCACAAAAAGTTCCACAAGTTCGATGTCGCCATCGGGGTCGTCGGCAAAAACGGTCAGCTTCGCCGGGAAACCAGGTATATAGGAAAGTGTTTCTTTCAAAACAATGTTAGCTGTTGGTGGTTCCATGGGGTTGTAAACCAACTTGAAAGTGCCCGTAACGCTGCCGCCTTTCTGTTTCAATATATATGTTGCCTCCACTTTCACCACATATTGGTTGATGGCAACGAATCAAACTGAAAGATAAAAGTGTTTCCGGGAACACTGTCGATGGCCACCCCATTGAGGTAGAGCACATTGTTCAATATGTCTTCATTTTCAGAAAAAGTATTGCCGTTTATTTTAACCGGATGCAGGTCGAAATATTGTTTTTGGTAGTCAACATCCACTTCGGGATGTTGATTGTTTCGCCCGAAAACGACATAGTAGGTATTCGACATGAGCGCATCATCGTCTTTCGCAAAAAAAGATACAACCAACTTATTGGTTTGCGGAAAAACATCGATAAATTCAAATGGCTGAACAGAGTCGACGGACGCATATTTTCCGTCCCTGTAAAAGCTGATCGACTTCACCACACCATCTTCGTCTTTAGCGTAAACCCGCACCATTATTGGGTCGCCGGGCAACATACCATTCACATTGCCAGAAACCACCGCTTCGGTAATCTGAGGTCGGATGAGTGGCAGATTCATCTTGATTTCGGGGTATTTTTTACATGCTGAAACTGTCAGCAGGATGGCAATGACCAGTGGGAGATTTTTCATCATGTTTGTTTTTTATTGAGATCGTTCACGACTTTTGGCGCTTGTGTTCTCCTATTGCCGGTCAACATCCGTTTTCACGACATCAGAGATATATCCCTGGTTATCAACTGCAAATATCGAAAAAGTCACACTTTTTTCGAACCTAAACACCACTTCCCAGGGTTCATTGATGGCCACCGAATAGAGTATATTGTCCTTGTAAAACCACACCGAGGCCACCTGCCCATCAGGGTCGTAGGTAGCCACACGAATGGTCACATGTTCGTTAACATGCGCGGAATTATGGCTTTTATAAATGATTCCGATTTCGGGTGGCCTGTTTTGGTAGTCGGCTGCTGCATCGTATTTTTTGCAACCTGCCATGCCAAATGCTGTCAACAACAATCCAAAAATAAGGAGGTATTGAATGTTTGTGTTTTTTAGCATCTTCATTTCAGATGTTTTTCCCACAGTTGTATTCAAAATAGTGTTTTTTGGCTGGGTTTTCATCGGGCGGTGACTTGGGTGTTGTTGGCTGTGGTGCGGACGATGGGGGGTGTGTGGATAGCCGCCAATGTTGCCGAAGCCCTTCCTGTGCTTGTGCATAGCAATTGATCGGGGTAACTATGAAGCGACTTTGCTTCGTCGTTTTCAGGAACCACGCCCGCGATGGATGTTGTTTTGTTGGTTGCCGATTCTAGAACGAGTACCACGGCAGTCACTTTTTCACTTTCAAGCCCTTCGTTGTCAACGGCTACCAGGTTCAAATAGTAATAACCTGTTTCTTCAAAATCCACCGCACTTGTCCATGGCTCACTGTTCATCTCGGCCCATAGTCGGTCGTCAACAAACAATTTCACTTTTTTCACTTCCCCATCTTTGTCGTTGGCCAGGGCCATCACATGAAGTGTGGTGCCCAGCGCTATCTTACTCTCTTCTTCAATGCCAAGGGGATTTAAAAACACCACCTGCGGCGGCATGTTTTCATAATCTTTACTGCATCCGGTATGGATAACCATTATCACAGCTGCCAGAGCGATGCCTGGAATCAGCTTCTTCCATGTTGTTTGTTTCATATTGTTAGCTATTCATCGATTTTGATGGAATTGTCTTATTTGCTGTTTTGTCGTCATTTGGCGGCTTCAATATTGGGTTACTGTCCTAACAAATTGATGCCCAGTGCTATGCCAACGTAATGACTGCGAATGCGCATGTTTTCGCGATCCCACAGCAAGCTCATGTCGGGGTTGTATTCAGCCGTGAGACCACATCGCTTCGAAATGGGAACTCCTATTCCCACCACTGCTCCCAGGCTTCTTTTCACCATTTGTTCCAATGTAATGTCATACAGTTCATATTTGTTGCCTTTCGTGCTGATGATCACACTGCGGTGCCCGATTCGTTGCTCGTAACGCAGGCCAGCAATAAGCCACAGCGGCATTGTCCTGATTGGGACGACATTCAACTGCAGATCAAAGGCAACATTGTGCAGCACCACGGCATCGCTGTGAACCTCAATATTTTTTCCCGACTTTCGGATGAGGGCATGGTCCACACGATAGCCTTTTTGCACATAGCCTGCTGCCAGCTGAAGCCAAAGGCGGTTCTTGAAGCCATAGTTTTGAAAGGCCATGACCTCGAATCCCGGTTTGACGTTGTTCCAGTATGAACGATCGGGTGGGAGAGGGCTGTTAATTTCCCAGTATTGGTTCGAAATGCCCGGGCCGGCTTTCAGGCCGGTAATCACCCACTGTGCCTTCGCCACCAGGGGCGCGTATGTGAAAAATCCGCTTATCAACAACAGTTTGAACAGTTGTTGAAGGTATATTATTCGTTTGTGATTCATATTGTAAATATCATCTAATCATGGCAATACCGTAAAAACGAACTGTGCGCTCCTGTCTTCGAGTCCATTCATGCCTTCACCTGTCACATAGCAGAGAAATTGACCTGCATCAGTGAGGTGAAGCCAATAGTTCGTAGTGGTTCCGTTCAATTGGGCCATCATGGTATCGTTCAGATATACCCTGTAATACCGCACCTCCTCATAATAATAATTGCTTGTGATTGAAATGTGTATGCTGTCGCCAACATGCCTTATCAGGGAAGTATTCATGGTCGCTTGAATGTTTGGGTAGTATTCCGGGGGCGTGTACATATTCACCCACTTGCTTTCGGAAGCGGCGTTAAGGTTGTCGAAAGCAACGGCCGAGATGACCTTGGCGCGATCGCCCAGCACACTGGTAAATTTCCAGGGCGAGGTGCTGTCAACTTTTGCAAGTATACCGTTTTCATAAAAACACACCATTTTAATCCAGCCATCCTCGTCGAAGGCGGTACATCTGACCTCTCCTGTGTCACCGGGCAGCTTGTATAGGTTTGCTGTAGGACTCATAAGCAATTCGGGTGGCTTGTTTGGTGCCAGTAGGTCAGGGTTATTGTCTTTGGCGCAACCCATACCCACCACAATCAGCAGAGCTGCCGAAATCCGAAAAATGCTGCTTTGCATCAGGGCTGTTTTGCTTTGTGTTGTTTCGTTGAATCTTGCTTTTGTTTGCATTTTGTTATGTGTTTGAAGTGTGGAAGAACTGAAATTTTTTGATCTGACTCAGTTATATTTACCTGCCTTGAAAGCTTTGGGGTCGCTTTCGAATACCCTGCCGAATTCATCCGTTGCAATGATCTTGAAGTGATGACCGTTGTTCCTTTCCACATTGGAAGTGTGATAAACCACCGAGCCTTGAGCCTGCTGCACAAGGCTGTCGTCGATTAAGAGGCTGATGTGATCAAACCGTAGTCCTGTTTTCCAAACATTGGCCATCACCTCAAGGGTTTTATTCGGGTCGTCATAAAAATATTGAAACCAGTATTCGAAATGGATGCCCGGCATATGATACACATAAGTGTCCAGCATGAGTCTGTTGCTCTTTGTTGCCTGATTGTCGGTGGCGATGAACTTGATGGTGTGCCTGCCAATTTTAGTGAAGATGTGCATGAAAGTGTAGGGCTCAGAAAAAGCTTCACCGATTAATAGGGAGTCGATGTAGAAGCTCACTTTTTCGATGCTCCCATCCTCATCGTGGGCGTCAATCAGAAACGCAAGTGTGTCATTCACATAAGTACCAAGGTTTGTTATCCCGGGCATAAATAATGGAAACGAAATCCGCGGAGGTATATTTGCAACTTCCTCTTTGCTGCAGGCTAACAGGATTGATATTGCCAGAATGAACAACATCGCGAAATACTGTGTTTTGCTTTTCATAATCAATCAAATCAGATAAAGAATGCAGCCAATCACCGCAGGCGGATGGATCGTTTTAAGCATGATAAAGATGCTCAATCCATTAAAAACTTAATTGATGATACCAAAGAACACGATGCTGGACGATTGATTGCTTTACTTTTTTCAGGCTCCTAAGTTAAAAAGATTTAAAATACAGTATATTATTTTTTTATTTTTTTCTGAATCCAAGGTGGCTGTGATGCTTTATTCAGATTCCTTTTATATTTGCCAAAACTCTTTTCAACATTCACCAACAATTGAAGTCATGACTGAAAATCTTGTTCAAAAATCGAAAAAGGCTATGAGCAAAGGCCTTAAAATACTTTTGATTATCTTGGCAATCATCCTGATCAGTGTGTTTGCCTTTTATTACTGGGGTGTTTACGAACGCGGTGTCATGGCCGGCAAGGTGATCCGCGTGGCCGAAAAAGGCGTTGTGTTTAAAACCTGGGAAGGCAAGCTCAACCTCGAAACTTTTGGTGCACTGCGTGATGCAAGCCCCATTGCAGAATCATTCGATTTTTCCATCGAAAGAAACGATACTCAAGTGATCGAAGACCTCAAGGCCGTTTCCCTCACCGGTGAGCGTGTGAACCTTCATTTCCTGAAACGCTACGCCGTTTTTCCCTGGCGCGGCGACACCCGCTACTATGTAACCCAGGTGGAACGGCTGGGGAATTAACCAACTACTTTGTCGTCAGCGTTATAACTGCGATCAATGCACGGCTGTTCTTATGCGCTGCCAAAATGCAGGGTCCCCGGCCTGTCAACTTTGATAGATACTCCCAAAACGGTCAATGCTATTTAGACATTTACACACGTTCACCGTTCACCGTTCACTGTTCACCGTTCACTCTTCCTTATTCACTATCTAAGTTTTCTGCTTCTTCTTTTTCGCTGCCGGAAACAGCACATTGTTCAGAATGAGGCGATAGCCGGGAGAGTTGGGAAACATATCGAGCTCAGTAGGAGGGTCGCCCACCAGGTGTTGGTAGTCTTCGGGGTCGTGACCTCCGTAGAATGTCCAGAAGCCATTGCCGAAGGTGCCGTGGATGTAGCGGTCTTCGCCGGTGCCTTTGTTGTCGCCCAGCACAATCACCTCGCTCTTGACCAATGATTTATTGAAAGCAGTGGTTTGACCCATAAAACCCTTGATCACCTGTTCGTGGTTCTGTGTGAGCATGGTAGGCACAGGGTCCCATTTGGCTGAGAATTCGAAAAGTGTGAAAAAATCGTTGCGCTCGCTGATGGTTTTGCTGCGGTAGTTGGTCACGTCAATGTCAGAAATCTCATATTCGGTCGGGTTAACCGACACTTTGAAGTCGGTGAAGGCCAGGCATTGGTCATAGTTCAGCCTTTCGGGATCGCCGGCACGGATGCCGTCGCCGTCGAACATCACATCGCAGATGTCGAGGCCTTCGGCAGCCAAGGCCACATCGTAGCTGTCGGTGGCTGAGCACATGGCAAACATATAACCACCACCCACCACAAATTCCTTGATTTTTTGTGCTACGGCCAGCTTCAGCTGCGACACCTTTTCAAAACCAAACCTGGCAGCGGTGGCTTCCTGATAGCGTACATCTTCCTGATACCAGGGGAAATTGCGGTAGCGCGCCCAAAATTTGCCGTATTGTCCCGTGAAGTCTTCATGGTGCAGGTGCAGCCAGTCGTAGGTGGGCAGCAGGCTTTCGAGCACCTCGTCGTCGTACACCACATCGTAGGGTATCTCGGCATAGGTGAGCACCAGCGTCACGGCATCGTCCCAGGGCAGTTTGTTTTTGGGTGAATACACGGCGATGCGCGGCACTTTCTGCAATTTCATTTCTTCCATGTTCACGCCCATATCGGCCATCTCGCTCAGGATAGCCTGGGCTTGTGCATCGGCAATCACCTGACAACTTACATTTCGGAGGCGGCATTCTTTTTCAAAGCTTTCGTGATAGGGCATCAGGTAGCTGCCTCCGCGGTAGTTGAGCAACCAGCTGATCTCGATGTCTTTCTGCAGCACCCAATAGGCCACACCATAGGCCTTCAGGTGGTTGGTCTGACTTTGATCCATGGGTATGAGGAGGTATGCCGCCATGAGTCCTTGAAGCGGACTCAGCATGAGCAGCAGCAATATGATGCGCACAAGGGATTGTTTCATAGTATAAAGATGCTTCCGGTTTTCCTGGTGGAAGAGCTGCAAAAATACGGTTTTGCACATTCAGCAGCTTCATTTTATCTGACTCTGTGCATCCGGCCATCAGCCCCCATCAGCCACTATGCCTGATGTGTCCGACATTTGCCGTGTCTGACCATGCATTTTTCGCTCCAGTACGGGTGATGTGGTGTGCCTTGCAGAGGGTGATCAAATCAGCGCTGCAATCGCCCGGGATGTTTTCGGGAGGCTGAAGACGGACAAGTGGCGTCCATCGGTTTCAATCCTGCCGCAATGCTACAATTCCCTCAGCAGTTGCGTTTTATGTGCCACATCTTCCGTGATGGCATACACCGAGATGGTGGCCCCTGAAATGGCATCAATGTTTTTGTTAACCTGCAGGGCTTGCGAACCATCGTGCCCCGCAAACTGCCTGAGCCATCCTTTGGTGGTGATCTCCTGCCCATGCGTGGCCTGATAATTGAAAACCCGCACCAGACGGACGGTTTTCGACCGGTCGAACAGGATGAAATAGTCGAAAAATTCTGAGCTGCCTGTGTCTTCGCCCTCTTGTTTGATGCTGCAACCATTGGCCCGGCAGCTGTTCACCCTGCCAACATAGATATACCGGAAGGCAGTGATGCTGGTGTCTTGCAGCATAAAAAACTTTCCTTCAGTGCCCATGGTAGCCATCAGACCGGGGGGTAGCTGCAGTGGAACGATGTCGCTGACGGAGCTCAGGCCTGCCTTTTGCAATTCCTTGATCAGCGCGGGAGGGGCATACTGAATGTCGGTCCGTTCAAAACCAAAGGCCAAACCCGCCACAACCGTCAGCAATATGATTCCTGCTCTCATTGTTCAAACCCAATGTTAAAACATCACGCCAATGCCAACATTCAGCGTTTTGGCATAAGTGCTTTCATTTGCCGGCCTGATAAACTGCATATCTGCCTTGGCAACGGCACCTTTCGCAAGCTTCAGCGTGAGCCCTGCCGTGATGGCCTGCTTTTCGTAAGCAGCATTTTGCACGATATTGCTTGCAACGCTGTGGTGTGTATTCAAAAACTCATAGCGCACAAACGGAATAAGCTGCTTGTCGGTTTTCAAGCTGCGAAACACATCGTATCCGGCCTCGGCATAGTATCCCAGCATGCCACTGCCAAGGTCGTTTGGCTGTCCGTTTGTTCCGCTGGTAAACTCGTTGTAGGCTTCTGAATTTGAAAGCTTTGCATAATAGAGTTGACCGCGCAGCTGCAATCCTTTCAGGTTGTAACGGGCATCCACACCGAGCATCGAAAGGCCTACCACCGACGAGTCGGCTTTGCGCACGAGTGCATCATCGCTTTTGTCAATGCCATCGTAGAGCTTGCTTTGGGTATTTCCAACATAGCCCGACAAGCCCAGGTTAAGGCCGGCGATGCCGTAATATTCAATCTTACCCGTGAAGTTGGGCGCGCTGATGTATGACTCAGCACCTTTTTGACGACCCTTGCGCAGCCCATCTTTTCCATTCAGCCGCGCTGCTCCGTCGTATCCGTTGAATCCGTTGATGGCATACAATTGGTATTTGAGCGAAGCCGACTGCAGTTGCCCCGCAAGGCCAAAACCAATCTCACGCCAGGTGGTGGGAGTCAGGCTATTGTCAATCAGCGGGCGCTCAACGCCATTAAAGGTGGTAGGCTCGTGGTATTCGTTGATGATGCCCATCGGAACGAGCAGCAAACCACCCCTGAAGATCAAATAGTTGTTGAGCTTGTATTGCAAAAAGGCTTGCTCCACATACACTTCCGACACATGCTCAAATTCAATTTCGCTCACAAATTGCACACGCTCGTTGAAGTTGTAGCCCAGCAGCATCACCATGCGGTGCACATCCAGCTTGCCCGATTGAAACTCCTGTCCGTTCAGCGGCTGGTTGTAGTGTACTTCTCCATAGCCCCCCAACAGCAGTTTGCTGTCTTTCATCAACAGCTCGTCGGCAACATTGTTATAGGTATTCGTACTGTTGTCAGCCGTTTGAGCCCACGACACCATATGCGCCAACATCAGGCTCAGAATGACCAGATTTTTCTTTATCATAATTTAATGCGTTTTAACATTTCTTTCGGCTGCAAACCTACGTCATGCTGGCAGGGCAGAAAATCCCTACAAATGGTTATTTTCGCCCAAACCCTGTGTAGTTTCAGGTGTACAGTGGATGAGGTTTGTGAGTTAAGAATCAGTAATACAGTCCCTTGCCTTTCCTGACTTCGGCATTGGCCACCATTCGCTGAAATGCATCAGGGCACGTTCATTAAAAACCACATTTCACCCAATTTGGACTCAATAATTCCTTCAAACACTTCATGATTACAATCGGGTAGGGCGGGGAGATTCCTTTATTCATGCCTCGTTCTATAGTGCGCTCCATCAAGGGAAAGTACAA